>NZ_JAAXPS010000002.1 GCF_012396555.1 Facklamia miroungae | reverse complement strand
CTATTAAATCACGACCACCGGTCGTTCCATCAAGATATTCATTCACTAATTTGATTTTAAATCCTTTTGAATATTTAGACATAAAAAGAACCCCTCTATCCGAGTCCGGATTTAGGGGTTCAGTACATAATTAGGAGTCCTTTTTTTACTTCTTACGTTCTTGTCTAGCCTTCAATTTACTTTGGCGGCGATTGGTTGAACGCTTATGCTCTTTTATTTCTTGTTTTAACTTATGCTTGTAACCGGGCTTTACTTTAGCCTTTTTAGCTCGATTGAGAAGCTGTTTCACTTTAGGATCCGGAGTCTGATCTTGGGTATTCTTTCGGGCTGTTCGTCGGATTCGATGATCCACTTCTTTCAATTCACCATGACTATACTTGACCTCAGTAAATTCAATTCCCTTAGCTTCCAGACTAGCAATTGCAGCTTCATCATTTGGCCCCATGAAAGTATACGCGGTTCCAGTCAATTCATTTCGAGCCGTACGACCTACTCGATGGATAAAAAATTCTAAATCTTTAGGCAGCTCCGTATTGATCACATGAGAAATACCTGGAATATCAATACCTCTAGCAGCTAGATCGGAAGCAACCACATACTGAAACTCTAAATTTCGAATTTGTTTCATGATCCTGTTTCTTTCTCTGGGAGGTATTCCACCATGAATGGTGGCGACTTTTAACCCTTTCCCTTTAAGAAATCCACTTATCTCATCAGCATAACTACGCGTATTACAAAAGATAATCGCCAAATAAGGTTGCCCTATGGTCAGTAAATTATAAACTAATTCTTCACGTTTAACTCCTTTGGTATCAATTAAATAATTTTCTACTTGATCAGTTAAAACTTGTTTGGGTTCGATAGTGATTTCTTTGGGACCTGTCATATATTTATTTAAGAAAACAGAAACCTGTTGAGGAATGGTAGCTGAAAAAACCATCATTTGAAGCCTTTCTGCCATTCGAGAAGCAATTTCATCAACAATTGCTAAAAAACCTAAGTCAAATGTCATATCGGCTTCATCGACAACGAGTGTTTTTGCACTTTGAACCCATAAGGCATTTTCTTGCATTAAATCAAAAATCCTACCAGGCGTTCCAATCACTAAATGAGGTTGCTGATTTCCTAGTTTTTCAATCTGTCTTTCCTTATCAGTACCCCCAACAAAACGAGATACACGAATTTCTTCGCTCTGATCTCCTACTAGTTCCATTGCAAATTCATAAATCTGATTAGCTAATTCACGGCTTGGTGCAGTGATAACCGCTTGAACCTTTTGATCATCTGGGACAATTTGATTCAATATCGGAATCAAAAAAGCATGTGTTTTACCAGACCCCGTTTGCGACTGTACGATCAAACTTTCACCCTTCAGTGCAAGAGGAATCACCTCTTCTTGGACTGACGTCATTTTTTTAAAAGAAATACTATTTAGGGTATCTTTAATAAAAGGTTTTATATTTAATTCATTAAAATTCATTATACTCTCCTTTATTTGTTACTTGATATTGACTATCTTTTGCCAAATAGTATACCACAATGCTCTTTAATTAAATATGACCGATTCTGTAGGTTGAATCCAAAGGCTATTTTGATATAATGAAAACTATATGAAATTGGAGGCTTAAAGATGAAAGATTATCGCTTAATCATGACTATTTTTGGGGCTAGTGGTGATTTGGCCCGCCGTAAATTATATCCTGCTCTTTATCAGTTATATAATAAAGGTTTCTTAGCTGAACATTTTGCAATTATCGGAACCGCTCGACGTGAATGGGATCATGACTTTTTCCGCCAAATTATTAGAGAAAGTCTTAATGAAGGTATCCAGGTAAATGATAATATTGAAGCTTTTCTATCGCACTTCTATTATCAATCCAATGATGTTAAGCAGGTCGAACAATATTTTGACTTAAAAAAATTATCCCACTTACTTGCAAAAAAATATCAAACAAATGGCAATCAAATTTTTTATATATCTTTATCCCCAAATTTATTTCCGATTATTACCAGTCAATTAAAAGAACAAGGCTTACTCACTAAAAAAGGTTATAATCGTTTAATTATTGAAAAACCTTTCGGATACAATGAAAATAGCGCTGAAGAATTACAAGCTCAACTCACTCAATCTTTTAGTGAAGAACAAATCTATCGTATTGACCACTACTTAGGTAAAAGTATTGTTAATCAAATACTACCCATCCGTATGAACAATTTTCTCAGTCGTTTCTTATGGGATCCAACCCATATCGACCATATCCAAATCACTTTAGATGAAGAGTTGGGTGTTGGCGAACGTGGAACTTATTATGAAACAAGCGGTGTCAGTCGTGATATGATTCAAAACCATGCCTTACAGCTTTTAACGTTGGTTACGATGGATCTTCCTGAAAATACCAGTAACGAATCTTTACGTCAGAAAAAAATTGCTAGACTCAAACAACTAAAACATTACGCAAACTTGAAAGATTTAAAAGAGCATGTTGTTCGTGGGCAATATATAATGAGTAAGGATCAAAAAGAAATAGCCTATCGACAGGAAAAAAATGTAGCTCCTGACTCAAAAACAGAGACCTATATGGCCTTAAAAATAGGTATTGATCAAGAAAATTGGCTTCATACACCTATTTATCTTCGCTCTGGTAAACAACTTAACAATAAACAAACCGACATTAAAATTATTTATAAAAAGGAAGCCGAAAATATTCCAGCTAATTATTTACAAATTGAATTAGCTCCTAAACCAGGTATACGTTTGGCTTTATCACAATCTGATTCGACCCACTGCAAAGAAATAAAAGAGCTTCATCTTTCCTACCAACTTCCCCATGAATTAGCAAAAATAATTCCTGGAGATTATGAAAAGTTACTTTTTGACTGTATGAACGGAGATCTTAGTAACTTTGCTCATTTTCTTGAAGTTAAATATGCCTGGCAATTTATTGATTCCATTCATTCACTATGGCAAGAAGAAGATATCCCAGACTTGGCTTTTTATCCCGCTCAATCCAACGGCCCGGAGGCAGGTGACTGGTTAATTGAAAAAGACCATCGCTTTTGGTTTAATGAATAAGTTATTTCATTTTAAAATCCCCCACTTTCATTCAAAAAGTTGAAAGCGAGGGATTTTGTCTTTAAGGATTAACTTGATTCTTTAAATATTCCTTATTAACTTGAATCATTTGGTCAATTAAGTCATTTTTCTCTTCTTCGTCATAGACATTTGCTCCAGAAGCCATTTCATGTCCACCGCCCTTAAATTGAATCGCTACTTGGTGAATGTTTGGTCCCTTTGAACGAATGCGAGCGCGGTATTCCCCATAGGAATCTTCTTTCTCAATAAAAATAACCCATGTTAGGACTTCCTTTAAACGGCCTGGTATATTGGTCACAGCATTCGTATCTTCAACAGATATCTTTCTCTGAATCAAATCAGCCTGCTTAAGGGTCATCGCAGCTACTCCTGCTTCGAATAATTCAATTTGAGCAATAGCAAAGGATTGAAAGTTTAATTCATTAAGAGAAAACTCATTCATCTTTCGGTTTATCCACGTATTGTCAGCTTGATGCTGCATGAGATAGGCCACAGCTTCAAAAGTTGCTTGGGTCGTGTTCGAGTGAAGAAAACGTCCAGTATCGCCGGCAACACCCGCATACAAATAAGTGGCAGCTTCCGGCGAAAGAGGCAATTTACTACCTGCTTGCATGAGGATCTTGGTGATTAATTCAGCTGTTGAGGAACTTGCTATTTCTACAATTTCTAAATCTGCAAAATGTTCGACAATAAGATGATGATCGATTTTGATTAGAGGATTATTTAAGATTTTATCATTACCATCGATTCGTTCGAAGATAGGGGTATCAAGAACAATCACTAAAGCATCTTCATAGTCTTGTTTTTCCACGGTATCCATTTGTCCTAACCACTCTAATCCTTTACCTATTTTCCCAGCAGCTAGGACGGTCTTATCTGGGAATTTAGTTTGGATAATCGCCTTTAAACCTAACTGAGATCCAATAGCATCAGGATCTGGATTAATATGGCGATGCAAGATTATACGGTCATATTGGTCAACCAAACTAATTAATTTATCAATTAAGCTTTGCTTAAGTATCATTAGTTGAACTCCTTCTGTCTTTTATTTACCATTTGCGTGCCTACTGTAGCTTGGGCAACAAGAATATTCTCAACATATACTCTTACTTGAGAAATCGCTGAGCGTCGATTATAGTTTGATATTTCTACTTGAAAATCTATGAGATTGCCTAACTGTATAAAAGTAAAATAATTAAGATTTAAAGATTCGAGGATATTATTATGGCCAGTCAATTCCTTAACTTTAATAATTGCAACTTGGGCAATTAATTCACACAACCCGCCATAAGAGAGAGTTCCTAAATGGTTTACCATTTGAGGTTGAACCTTAAATTGATAATCATAGCGATTTTTAAAGTCATTGCGATTAACTTCCACTAGGTGTTTTAAAAGTTCGTGTTCAAAAGTATTGGCCGTCTGGGGCTGTTGTTGGACATTTTGTAAAGCCTTCATGACGTCTTGGCGTGAAACTACACCCAAAAGTTGTAAATTATCTGCAACAACTGGGATCATTTCAATGTCTTCCCAGATCATCTTATAAGAAACCGATGCTAAACTCATATGTGGTTTAACTGTAATTACATTTTTGCTCATGGCCCTTTCAATTGAAACATTATTCCCACGCCCCATTAAATCATTGGCTGTAACAACTCCAACCAATCGATTGTTTGTAACCACAGGAAATCTTGAAAGGCCTGTTTCATTGGATTTTTTCTTGAAATTTTCAATCGTATCTGATGGCTCGAGTGAAACAGTACTTTCAATCGGTGTATAGACTTGTTCAACCGTGACAATTTCTTGCTTTATCATTTGTTCATTAATTGATTGATTAATTAAAGAGGCAACGGTAAAAGTATCATAACTGGTCGATATAATTGGGAGTTCTTGCTGATTTGCCAAACGAATAACATCTAAATCTGTTTCAAAGCCACCAGTAATTAATACAGCAATTCCATGTTTTAAGGAATGACGATGTACTTCTGAGCGATTTCCAACAATAATTAAGGTCTGACTTTCAAAGTAACGTTCCATTGCATGTAAGGTCATTGCACCAATGATAAATTTGGTGAGGGGTTTATCGAGACCATTTTGCCCGCCTAAGACTTCTCCATCGATAAGCGGTATAATGTCTCTAAAAGTTAAATGACCCGCTGATAGATGGTTTTTTTGTTCAATACGAATCGTTCCCACCCGTTCAATGGTCGAAACTAAACCTTTTTCCTCAGCATCCTTAATGGCTCGATAAGCTGTTCCTTCGCTCACTTGTAATTGCTTAGCTATTCCTCTAACGGAAATCTTATTCCCGATAGGTAAGGATTGAATGTATTGAATAATGCGGTCATGCTTTGTTCCCATGGACTCACCTCATTTTCCTTAAAATAATCATACCTTGCTTCATTATCTAACCCAAAGCTACGTCTAAAATCATCATAATCACAAATCCTGCCATAAAACTCATCGTAGCTATATCCGTGTTACCTTCAGTTTGCGATTCAGGAATTAATTCTTCAACCACCACGAAAATCATAGCACCAGCAGCAAAAGAAAGAGCATAAGGCAAGATGGTCTGCATTGCTAAGACAGTGGCTGCCCCTATCATAGCGCCAAATGGTTCTACTAGAGCAGACATTTGACCCATGTTAAAGGCATAGCCTTTGCCCTTACCTTCTCCCATTAATGGCAGTGAAAGGGCTGACCCTTCAGGGATATTTTGAATACCGATACCAATTGCCAAACTTATCGCCGAAGCTAAAGTTGCTCCCTCGATTCCGATCGTAGCAGCAGCAAAGGCTACACCAATAGCCATACCTTCAGGAATATTATGAATGGTCACTGCTAAAAAAAGCATCCACGTTTTTGATAGACTTGTTTCACTGAGATTCGTGTCCCCATGGTCCCCAGCATAATGCAAATGTGGCACAAATTTATCGATTAATCGTAAGAAGATTCCTCCTGCTAAGAATCCAACCGCCGCCGGAAACCATTCGGGTATGTTTGACTCCACACTAGCTTGTTGTTCAAGAGCGGGAGCTAGAAGTGACCAGAAAGAAGCAGCCACCATAATTCCACCAGCTAAACCTTGCATCATTGCTAATAATTTACTGTCTATTTTTCTAACTAAAAAGACAAAGGATGCTCCTAGTACTGTGCATAACCAGGTTCCTATACCCGCAATCCCCGCTTGATAAACAGGATTCAATTGGATAAACCATCCCATTTCAATACCTCCATTATAGCTCTAATTGTATCGGAAATGGCTGACTTTGGGGATCTAATAATTTTGAAACGGAAATACCTAATAAGCGAATATCCTTTTCTAATTTTCCATGTTCATCCCACAATTCTAAAGCCATATTAATTAACTGATACCGATCTTTGGTCGGATAAGCAAAGCTATCCTGTCGAGTCATTGTTTCAAAATCAGCATAGCGAATTTTTAAAGTAAGTGTCTGACAATATAGGTGCTTCGTATCAAGTTCATGATTAATTTTTAGCACAAGTTGACGAATCTTCTCCTTAATAACATCCTCATCTGCAAGAAAATTCTGGAAGGTTTGTTCAGTTCCTAAAGATTTTCGCTCGCGATCACGGCTGACGGGCGCATTATGAATCCCTCGCACTTTAAAGTATAGAGAATGTCCCATCTTGCCAAATCTTGCAATTAATTCTTCTAAAGAAAATTTTGCAAGATCACTTCCTGTCTTAATACCTTGGCTTTCAAAATAGGTCAATGATTTCTGTCCAACGCCATAAAAATCTTTAATAGGAAGCGCATGAAGAAAAGGAATAGCCTCTTCAGGAGTCACTAAGGTAATACCGCTTGGTTTATGAAAATCAGAGGCTAGCTTTGCAATGAATTTATTATAAGAAACTCCCACCGAACAAGTTAAACCTGTTTCTTCCAAAATCTGTTTTTGAATCAACTGGGCCATTTTTAAGGCAGAATTTTCATGATAATGGTTTTGAGTCACATCTAGATAGGCTTCATCTAATGATAAGGGCTCTACTCGATCAGTATATTGATAAAAAATCTGACGAATTTCTTGCGAAATCGATCGATAATGAGCCATATTCCCCTTTATAAAAATTGCTTGCGGACATCTCTTATAAGCCTCCAATGAGGACATCGCTGAATGAATACCATATTGACGAGCAATATAGTTACAAGTAGTTACGATACCGCGTCCATTGGTTAATTTAGGATGTTTAGCTATGACTACGGGTTGATTTTTTAAACTTGGATTATCACGAATTTCAATCGAAGCGTAGAAAGCGTCCATATCGACATGTAATATTTTCCGTGAGGTATCTGGTTTTGGATCATCAAATGTTAGTAAGCCATACTTCATAATTAGCCCCCTAAAGACTTAACATTCATACCTCTATTAAATGTCGTCTTAGTGATAATAAATAAGCGAAAAAACATTTATTAATAAGTAAATACTACCTACTAATAAATGTTCTCAACTATTCATTTTGAATACCAACTTTTATAAATTAGTATCCGTTTCTAATTCACCGTCTACTGAATTTTCTTCTTCTGAAGAAAATTCTGAGTCTTGTGAATGGTCATAGGCTTCTTCTAATTCTTCATTATGTCCGGCACTTTTTAAAACATTAGCGATTGCACTAAGTTCGAAAGTTAGATACACGCCTTCGCAATCAATTACAACTAATCCATCTTGTTGGTTCACTTCATCAATGATTCCATGTAATCCACCAATCGTAACCACTCCGTCGCCTGCTTGCATCGATTCGATCATTTTGCGTTTTGCTTCAGCGGCCTTTCGCTGTGGACGGATCAGCATAAAGTAAAATAGAGCGAACATGATAATCATTGGTAAAAAAGTAAAATAAGAATTATTCATTAAAATTCCTCCTCTTAATATCTTCTACATTATAACAGTTTATTTGAATTTTCTCCATCAAAATTCAGGTGCATTCGGTTTATTATAGCCATACTCTTCACGAAAGGCTTGACGGAAATCTAATAGATTGTCTTCTCGAATCGCCTGACGGACATCACGCATTAATTGTAATAGAAAGTGCGTATTATGAATCGAAGTTAATCTTAAGCCAAAAGTCTCTTGACTCTTCATCAAATGTCTTACATAAGCTCGACTATAATTACGACAGGTATAACAATCACACTTGAGATCTATTGGGCTGTAATCTCGGGCATATTTTGCATTTTTTACAACCAGTCTGCCTTGGGAAGTCATACAAGTCCCATTACGAGCAATCCGCGTCGCTAAGACACAATCAAACATATCTACACCACGAATAGCCCCATCAATTAGGGCATCTGGTGAGCCTACGCCCATCAAATAACGTGGTTTATTTTTCGGAAAAACAGGCATTAAATAATCGAGCACTTCGTTCATTTCCTCTTTCGTCTCTCCGACTGAAAGACCACCGATCGAATAACCCGGAAAATCTAAAGCGATCATATCCTTAGCATGTTCCAAACGTAAATCCTTATAGCCAGCCCCCTGACAGATGCCGAAGAGGGCTTGTTTATCAGGATTCTGATGGGCTTTAAGTCCTCTTTCAGCCCACCGTGTTGTTCTTGCAATTGATTTTTTGACGTAATCATAAGGTTGATGATAGTCCGGACACTCATCAAATGACATCATAATATCAGAACCTAAAGCATTTTGAATTTGAATGGCCTTTTCAGGTGATAAAAATAATTTTTCCCCTGAAATATGATTACGAAAATGAACCCCTTCTTCTTCAATATCACGAATTTCACTCAGAGAAAAAACTTGAAAACCACCAGAATCGGTTAAAATTCCCTGGTCCCAATTCATAAACTGATGCAGTCCGCCTGCTTCTTCAACAATGTCCTCACCTGGTCGTAACCATAAATGATAGGTATTACTTAGGATAACTCCTGCTCCCATGGCCTTTAATTCTTCTGGGGATAAGGATTTGACCGTCGCTAATGTCCCAACCGGCATATACATGGGGGTTTCGAAAGAACCATGTGGCGTATGAAGAATCCCTAACCTCGCCCCTGTGTGTTTTTCTTCTTTGATTAATTCATATGATACTGCAGCCAATATAAGCCTTCCTTCCTGTTATTTCAAATTAACTTTAAAGATAAGTGGATAATTTTTACCCGTGATATAAAACTGATCGCCTTCAATTTGAGCGATGCCGTTTAAGACATCCATCTTATCTTTTTGAACATCAGTTAGATCTAACTGATCTAACAAAGTCGTTAAATCATATACCTTTTTAATTTCACCTGTATCAGGATCAATTTTCACAATGCGATTATCATACCAGATATTAGCATAAATTGCACCATTAGCATATTCCAGCTCATTTAATTGATCTACTGGTTCGCCATCTAACGTTACTTTTAGTTGATCAACCAACTCAAAACCATTCGGCTTATATATAAAAATAGTAGACGAACCGTCCGATAAAAAGAATTGATCTTTCTTATCATTATATGCTAGTCCCCAGCCTTCGCGGTCTAGTTCATACGTTTTTAAGAGCTGTGCATTGGCTAAGTCCCACTGAAAGACTTTGCCTTCTTTCCATGTGAGTTGCCATAAGTCATTGTTTCTTTTCGAAATGCCTTCGCCAAAGTACATTTTATCTAATTCAATGGACCGGTCTAAAAGGCCTAGCTCCCAATCAAAATAACCCCAAGCCGATTCTCCATATAGTCCTGTCCCTACTAATAATCTCTTATCATCATCTAGTTCAAATCCTTGAATAAAAAGTTGTTCATTGACAGGATAGGATTCGATTAATTCTACCTCTCCTGATTGAGTAGTTGATAAAACTGGGTGTGTATATATAAGACTAGCTATGATTAATAAAGAGATCGATAAGAGCTTATACATTTTCATTCCTCCCTTATAATACTTGAAATTTACAGCTATATATGCTGGCTTGCAACTTAAAAGAATCTTGGTAAAATGATAACAAACATTGTTTGTGAAAGGAAATTTAAAATGACATTTTATCAATTTGTTTTCGGAATTCTTCGCTTCCTCTTCCGCATTTTTAATGGGAAACCCCATGTAATCGGTAAAGAAAATATTCCCAATCCAGATCAGTCAACCTTTATTTTAGCGGCCACACACCGATCATTTTGGGATCCTTTATATCTAGCCATTGAACTTTACCCCGTCCCAATCTCATTTATGTCAAAGGAATCCCTGTTCCGCAATTCTTTATTTGCTAAGATTTTAAGAAAGGTATACGTTTTTCCGGTTAATCGAGAAAAACCAAGTCCTAAAGCCATAAAATTTGCTGTTAAACAATTAACGCAAGAAAATTTAAATTTGGGTATTTTCCCTTCAGGTAGTCGTTATTCAACAGAAATTAAGGGGGGCACCGCTTTTATTCAACGTCTTTCGAAAAAAGATATTATTCCAATAGCGATTCAACCTCCTCTTGATCTTAAGTCTTTTTTTAAACGTCAAAAAGCTAAAATAGCTTTTGGTCCTGCGATTAAGTATGACTCAAATTTAGATTATAACAAAGAACAATTAGGCAAGATTGACCAAAAAATCGCTAATGCTTTTGACGCTTTAGACCAACAATTAGATCAAAATTATAGCTATGTTCCAGCAAAAAAGAAAAATTAAAAATTTACTAGCTAAATAAAAAACCTCCTCCCGTCAATCAGTTATTTAAGACTGATCTTGGAAGGAGGTTTTTATCATTTTCTATTTAGATTGCATCTTCATTGACTGCATGATTTGTTGAACTTTTTTCTTTGAAGGCTTTTGACCCATTTGAGCCATCATCGCTGTGATCATGCGTTCATCGATCGGTGGATTCTCCTTAAAGTAGTTCATCATATATTTTCGTGAAATAAAGAATCCTAAAAGTGCTCCTAAAAGCAATGCTAAAATAACAATTAATACCCATGAAAATGTTGACATACAATCGCTCCTTAAATTTATTTTCTAATTATCAACCAAGACTTGTATTATATACGATTATGAAGTCCCTTGGCTTTTTGAATTTGTTTCACTTTTTCAGGTGTTAAATCATTGCCATCTTGATCAACAATTTTTACACCTTCTACCTGCTTAGCCATATGTTGTCTAAATGCTTTTAAATATTCTTGTCTCAGCTGCTTTTGTTCTTCTTTTTCTGCTTCAGTTAAGCCTTTTGCTTTTTGTAATTTAGCTAATTCATTAATCCTAGCTATTTTTGAAGAAGAAAGCATAGCAATCCCTCCTTTTTTACGAACATTTGTTTGATTTCGATCGGAACTTCTGCTAAAATTAATCTATCATAAAGAAAGAGTGAGTGAAATGATCAAGATAACTACAAAACAATTAAATGTTTTAAAGTCGATTCATGAGTTGCTCAATGAAAATGGCTATCCACCCACTGTTCGAGAAATAGGCACAAGAGTCGGACTATCCTCTCCTTCAACTGTTCATGGCCATCTAGACCGTTTAGAAGAAAGTGGACTCATTGAAAGATCTGCTAGCAAAACACGCACGATCGAGATTACATCTTTAGGAATTCAAAAACTTGGAATTAAGACAGATAAGATCCCCTTACTTGGTTATGTAGCAGCCGGTGCTCCTATTCTTGCTGAGGAAGAAGCCATGGAATACTATCCCAAGCCTAAAGATCTTCAATATGATTCTAGCGAATTATTTATGCTGATCATTAAAGGAGATTCAATGGTTAATATTGGTATTCTTGATGGCGATATTATTACAGTCCGCAAGCAAGCTACAGCCAATAATGGTGAAGTTGTCGTTGCAATGACCGAAGATAATGAAGCTACTTGTAAGACTTTTTATAAGAAAAAAGACCACATTATTTTGAGACCCGAAAATGACCAAATGGAAGATATTATTTTGCCGAATGTTTCCATTTTAGGCAAAGTAGTAAGTCTTAATCGTTATTATTAACTTTTTTATCAAAGATTAGCCTAACCAATTGAGTTCTAATTGGCTAGGCGTTTTTTTAATAATGCATGAGTGTAAAATAATCATGACCTGCTAATTTTTCTCTACCTTTTAGATCATCTAATTCAATTAGAAAAGCACATCCTGCAACAATTCCACCTAGATTTTCAACCAGTTGGATCGTAGCTTGAATTGTTCCACCTGTTGCTAGTAAGTCGTCAGTTATTAAAACTCTCTGACCGGGCTGAATAGCATCTTTATGAATTTGTAGTATATTTGATCCATATTCTAAACTATAATCAACCTCAATGGTTTCACGAGGGAGTTTGCCTTTTTTACGAACGGGTGCAAATCCTACTCCCAAAGCATAAGCGACGGGGCATCCAATGATAAAACCGCGTGCTTCAGGCCCCACAACCATATCTACTTGTAATTCTTTAGCATAATCTACGATTTCTTGAGTTGCTGCTTCAAAGGCAGGTCCATTTCCCATCAAGGGAGTAATATCTCGGAAAATAATGCCTGGTTCCGGGTAATTATCAACACGTGCTATATAGTTAGTATAATCCATTTTAAATCTCCTCATTTATCCACGATTTTACTTGATCGATCGTTTGAAAGTTCAAGACTCTTTCTGCTTCCATTGCCTGCTGATACTTTTGCATAGCAGGTAATTGCATTAAGTCATGTTTATTGGCTTGTTCAATCATGTTCATTATCACAAGTCCATCTTTTATTGTAACAAAACCTGCTTCAAAAAACACCACAATCATTGTTTTTATTTTTATTAATGGAATTACTAAATAGTTAGAAATGTCTTGAAAATCTTTTAACTGAATCTGTTTTTTTTCAAGAAGAAAACGATATAATTTTGCAAACTCTTCTCGTTGAGGGAGTCCAGCCAAGTAACGAGATTCTACAACGATGCTGACCAAATAAATTTTTTGCCAAGTCTGGACTTTTAAGAGGGTTCTTAATTGGTCAAGATTTTTAGGTGGTTCCATCAGTACTAAATCTTCATACTCAAGTTTCTGGTCAATTTCTTCATACAACATTATTTGATGATTACTATCTAAACCATTTGAGAAAGATTTGGCATGCTTCTCATCTTGAAAGCAATAAACGACTTGCGAAAGCTTTTGTAGTTTTTCAAGTTGTGATTTCCCGCGATAATCAATCCACCACACACCGTCTACGGCAATATCTTTAACGATTAATTGACACTCTTTTTGTTTCTTCCATTCATTAATCGAAAGCTCTCCGACTACATTTAAGCGATTACCCACTTGACAATCTTGCAAATTATCCGCCATGCTAAAAGCGATGGCTGCTAGGGAGTCTTTTGACGCATTCGCTTCAAACTGTAATTTTACATGTTGCTTATTGGTACCAATTAGTCGCTTATCTGTCATTGTTAAGTCTTCAAATAAGATAACAGGTTTGGGATTATGCATACCAAAGGGTCCTAAACTTTGAATTTCTTCAATCAGCTGAAGACTAATGTCAGATACTGCTAGACTGGCATCTATATTAAGACTTGGCTTAGTTTTAATTGAATCTTGTTCTTTTTCCGCTAAAAGCTGTAATTGTTTTTGGAAATCTTCCCAACTATCTTCTTCGATCGTCATGCCAGCTGCTTGACTATGTCCACCAAAATGCAGTAGGTATTGTTTTATCTGACTAAGGTTCTCAAATAAATTAAAAGTTTCTTTTGACCTAGCAGATCCGCGATATTGATGTTTTTCTTCATCATAAAAGAAAAGTAAACAAGGACGTTGGTACAAGTCACATATCCGACTCGCTACAATTCCTAAAACACCCGGATGCCAAGTCGTGGAAGCTTGACAAATAATTGAAGGTATATCTTGCGAGCTATTTATTCGATCGCTCACCTCTTCAAAAATTTGACTAACCAGTTCTTGTCTTTGCCTATTTTCACTTTCAATAAAGTCTAATAAATTAGATGCTTCTTCTTTCGTTAAAGCTGCTAACCAATCAAATCCAGGGCGTGGGTCTCCTAATCGACCAACGGCATTGAGTCGAGGTCCTATCAGAAATCCAATCGTTTCAGCAGACAGGTCATCTATCGATTGCAAATTTTCTTTAAATAAAAGTTGTAACCCTGGACGATCAGTAACTTTTAACTGCTTTATCCCTCCTATAACGAGGGTTCGATTTTCATCTAAGAGGGACACCATATCCGCAACTGTGCCTATAGCTACTAAATCTAACATTTCTACGGGTATTTCATCAAGGATGGCTGTCGCTACTTTAAAAGCGACACCAGCCCCGGACAAATCACCAAATGGATAATCACCCTTCGGATGACGTGGATGAATTATAGCATAAGCTACAGGTAAGGTTGCCTGTAACTCATGGTGGTCTGTGACAATTACATCCACTCCCTTATCTTGAGCTACCTGAATAGCTTCATGACCAGCTACCCCATTATCAACGGTTACAATCAATTGAATCCCTTGATCGATAAAGGTTTGGTAACGATCAACATTTGGCCCATACCCGTCAGTAAAACGATTAGGTAAATAAACTTGACTATCTGCTCCTAACGTATCCAATGCTTCTTTAAGGATCAAGGTAGACGTTATTCCATCTGCATCATAATCCCCATAAATAAGAATTTTTTCTTCTTTTTCAATCGCTCTATGTATCCGTTCAACTGCTTTATCCATCTGGTAGAGCTTAAAAGGATCGTGATACAGTGTGGGCTCTTGATCTGTCGCTTTTTTAATTGCTTCGATACTGTGAAGACCACGATTAAAACATATCGATAAAAAAGCGGGGGAATAATCTTCTCCCGCTTCTTTTAAGGTTTCATACGCTTGGCTTTCACTTATTTTTTTTGAAAAATGCCAGTGGTATTTAGATAACATTTTGATTCTCCTAACTCTTATACATCCTTTTAATTAAGCGGAATTTCAAATTCATCAAAATCATTCACAAGATGACTCTTTTCAAAAATAGAAGCAGCTTCTTTTTCTAATTGGTAAAGAGCTTTACCAAGGTATCGAGCTGAAATATGGTTGAGATAGAGCACCTTAGCTTGACTATCTTTGGCTACTTGTGCAGCTTGATGAGTGGTCGAGTGGAAATAGGCACGTGCCATTTTACCTTCTGAAGCTTCATGCGTTGCTTCATGCACCAAGGCATTAGCATGCTTTGCCAAGCGTTTACTATTTTGACAAAAACGAGTATCTCCTAAAATCGTTACCACTCTTCCCGGTCGATCAGGAGCAAGAAAATCTTGTCCATCCAACCAAGTACCATCTTCTAATTGAACCCGCTCTCCCCGCTTTAATTGACCAAATATAGGGCCACTCGGTATGTTGAATTTAGCTAAGTCTTCAACTAAAAGTTGACCAGGTAAATCCGGCTCTTCGATTCGAAATCCAAATGAGAGAATCCCATGATCTAAGGGAAGATACTTAACTTGCCACCCGTTGTCAAATGTTAACTCACCGCCTTGATCAGCTAATTCGTTAATTTTTAAAGGGTAGGATAGTTTTGATTTTGAATGTTTAAGAGCCCCTTGAATATAATCTCTGATCCCTTGGGGACCATAAATTTCTAGACAATCGACGCCACCTTGAAAAGACCTTGAACTTAGCAGACCTGGCAAACCAAAAATATGATCTCCGTGCAAATGTGTTATAAAAATTTTATTGATTTTCCGAGGGCGAATGGTTGTTTCTAGGATTTGATGCTGAGTGGCTTCGCCACAGTCAAAAAGCCAGACTTCATTCAATTCATCGAGTAGTTTTAAGGCAAGCGAAGAAACGTTTCTTTGTCTGGATGGAATACCAGCTCCTGTACCTAAAAAGTGTAATTTCATTTTGCCATCAACCTCTTTTCTATGACTATCGCTGACGGTATATCTCCTTTGCAATAAATTTGGCTAGTTCTAATGACCCTTGGTCATTTAAGTGAACCCCATCTTCTGCAAACCATTCCGTATGTCCGCGAGCATAACTTGCCCAGTCAATAATTCTAACATTCCCAAAATTTTGAGCAGCCTTAACCAATTGACGGTTAGCATCATCGGTCCAAATTCGATCAACTATAACATTCACATAATATTGATCGCGGTCTAAACCAACTGCATTAATATAGTCATTAATCTGTCCTGTTGTAAAAGTACCATTTGATCCCAACATAGTAACAACAGTAGGTTTTAAGCTGCCCGATTGGTTCAAAGCATAGACTGTATCGTATGATTCATAGAGTTGTCGACCAACTTTGGGATCAAAAATCGCTTTAGGGAAAACTTCTCTTAAACGTTCTGTAGCTGCTGCTAAAGTGGAGTCACCAATAAAGGTGATATCTAATCCGTTGGCAAATAGCAAAACGCCTTGATCCAATCCTTCTATATTATTCACAATAACCTGTTTTTCTTCACTTTCCTTTGATTTATCAGCAATTTCTAGATTATTCTCAATTATTGTTTGAATCTCTTTACTTGATTCTACTCCTTTAGCTGGTGATGATATTGCCAAGGCAATTCCTCCCATTATTACGTTGAATATATACCATCCAGTAATGAATTTAACCCCTTTTAAAGAATGAGGATGAGATCGTAAATAATCAAATTGGTGCTTCATTTTACGCCAATTAAAATCCTGTCCTATTGGTAGACTAATTTTCCTTTTCTCAAATAATTGATATGTAATTTCTGCTAATATCATGATTAACAGAAATTGAAAGCAGTAATTTAACCAAGGAGATCGGTTTAAGTAGCTAATATTTTCTGGCATCAAGAGATAAACAGGATAATACCAAAGGTAATATGAAAATGAACGCTGGCCTAGCCACGTAAAGGGTTTAAAACGAAAGAGCTTGTTCCAAATCGTTGAAGGATGCATACTTGAAACAACAATCAATCCAGAAATTATAGAAAACAATGTTAACCCAAAGCGATAAGCAAAGGGCTTTGTTCCAAACATATATTTAATCATAAAGAAAGCGATTATGACAGCTATTAAGCCAATGAGGTTCATCGTCATAGTCTTTTTCTGTGTAATCTTTTTAGGAGATAAATTGACTGGCATGGCCATCCCTAATGAACCACCCAACGTGAAAGCAGATAAACGCGTTAAAAGATCATAATAAATCCTTGTAGGATCTTGATTGTCTTTATAAAGATAACCCATTAAAAACGCAGATAAGGCAGAAATGATCAGTAACATTCTAATTGTCACTTGCGGTTTCTTGTGCCAACTATAAAGCAAAAATATTAAAATTGGTGTCAAAATTACTAATTGACCATATAAAGAAACATACCATAAATGTGTAAAAGGACTAGGGTTAGCCGCTTGAACAAAATAAGATTGTTGATTAAAGATTTGATAATAATTATTAAGGAAAGCTAAAGAACTTAGCCCCATCCAACGAATGTTAGATAACATCTCTCGATTAAACAACAAAATATAAGTAGAAGTCGTTAAGACCACTGAAAGTGTCGGGAAAAAAAGTCTTTCAAAACGAATTTTAAAAAATTGCCAAAAGCTTTCTTTCCTTCCTTGTAAATCCCTTATGTAAAAATGTCTAAAGTTAAAGAAGCCAGCTATAAATAGAAATAAATTTACTGCAAGAAAGCCACCAGGGACAATATGTTCAAAGAAATAATAAGCAATAATGGTAAGAATTGCTATCCCTTTTAGGCCATCAAAAATTGGAATTCGACCTTGTTTAACTTTACTTTGCATATGCTCACCACCTAATCAACAAACTCAAACTGATAATTATCTAAGTAGACTGTATCACCGTCTTTAGCTCCAGCTTCTCTAAGGGCTTGATCTACACCCATTGAACGCAATTGGCGGGCGAAACGTTGTAAACTTTCATCATGAGCCGTATTAGTCATTTTATAAAGCTTAACAATCTTCTCACCTTCTAGTTCCCAATACCCTTCTTCAATTTTACGTACTGTAAAAGCAGGTGTCTCTTCCATCGTATAATTTTTATGTTCACTTTCTTTTTCTTCTATAGGAATAAATACACTGGTCGCAACTAATTCAGCTGTCGCTTTCATCAATGCATCGATACCCTTTGCTTGCCAAGCAGAAATTTGATGAATAACGGGTACAGACAATCCCAATTCTTTGTAATAGTCGGTTATTTTTTGACTAAATGCTGGCAAATTTTCTTTAGCTTCATCTAAGTCCATTTTATTGGCCACTATTAACATAGGTCTTTCTAATAAACGCGGATGATAGTTGGCTAATTCTTGCATAATTGAAAGAAAATCCTCAAACGGATCTCTTTCATGAACAGCAGCCATATCAACCATATGGATTAAAATTTTAGTTCTTTCAATATGACGCAAGAAATCGATACCTAAACCTACACCTTCCGATGCTCCTTCAATTAAGCCAGGCATATCGGCTACTACAAATTCTTGACCATCATCTATTTTCACTACCCCCAGATTGGGAACTAAAGTTGTAAATTGATAGTCAGCTACCTTGGGTTTGGCATTGGAAATGATCGAAAGTAAAGTTGACTTACCCACACTCGGGTAACCAATTAAACCGACATCCGCTAGAACCTTAAGTTCTAACTGTAGTTCTAACGCTTCACCTGGTTCACCATTTTCAGCAATGGAAGGTGCAGGGTTTTTGTGGGTAGCAAAACGAATATTACCCCGTCCGCCACGGCCTCCTTTTGCCACAATTACTTCTTGACCATGATCTACTAAATCAGCAATTAATCTTCCCGTCGATTCCTCAAAAACAGAGGTTCCTGGAGGCACTTTAACATACAAGTCTTCCGCACTTGCTCCATATTTACTCTTGCTCATACCATTTTCACCATTTTTGGCTTTAAATTGTCGATTATAACGAAAATCCATTAAGGTGCGAAGGCCTTCATCAACACGGAAAATAACATCTCCTCCTCGACCTCCATCCCCGCCAGCTGGTCCTCCATCTGGACGGTATTTTTCTCTCAGGAAAGCGACCATTCCGTCGCCACCTTTACCAGCAATAACTTTAACTTTTGCACGATCTAAAAAGGTAGACATTACACTCGCTCCTTTGCTCTTATTTATGGACCACTTTTCTTGGATCCATGAGACTGAGAATTATTTCTGTTAATTGATACATCATCTGATAGCGATTATAACGCAACGCCTCTTGATCAGAATTCACCATATGTGATTCTAAATAGGAAGCAATTATTGGACTAATAGCCTCAAGACTTTCCATTTGATCTGAAGTTTCATGTCTTGTTTCCATAGTTTGGATACGTTTGATTAAGTCTTTTTCTAATTCACTTTCTGCTAACTCTTCTGAAATAATCACTTGTTCACTTACTTTTTCACCTAAATTAACAACACGTGATAAGTTTTCAATTAATTTAGAAAAATCTTCCGCTTTATTGTTTTTCAAAGTCTGCATGTGTTTAGCTGATTCTTTGATTTTTACAGGATTGAGACCTTTTTGAGCGAGGGCTGCTTGGATAATATCATAATCAATCGCTTCATTATCCAATCTCACTTGAATTCGTGCTTGTATAAACTGAATAAGATCATTTAAATAATCGTTTGAATGATCCCTTTGATCACTCGTTAATTCTTCAAGTAAAGATTGTAAATCCAAACTCCAAGATTGATCCAAAAGAATATCAATTAATCCCATTGCCTGTCTTCGGAGAGCGTACGGATCATTTGAACCTGTAGGAATGATACCCGCTTTAAAATAAGCAATGAGTGTGTCTAATTTATCTGCAAGGGATAGAGCCGCCGCAGCTGGTTCACTAGGCAAGTCTCCTCCCGCTGAAGTAGGTAGATATTGTTGAGAAATAGCATTTGCTACACTAGTGTCTTCACCATAATGTTTCGCATAAATCCCACCAATTATACCTTGCAGTTCAGCAAATTCATTAACAGCCTGAGTGACTAAATCAAATTTATAGATCTCACTGGCACGTATGCTCGTTCTTTGGTCTTCGTTCGATAAATTTATACGGTTCATCAGTTGTTCAAGTATCTGTTTAACCCGCTCTTGTTTTTCACTATAAGTTCCTAATTTAAAATGTTCTTTCAAATTAGCCAATTTACTTAAGTTTTCTTCTAAAGTTGACTTCAAATCTTCTTCATAGAAAAACAACCCATCTGCTAATCTAGCTCTCAGTACTTTTTGATTTCCCTTAATTACTTGATCAAGATGGCTATTATTACCATTGCGGACAGAAATAAAATAAGGTAATAATCGCTTAGTAGATGGATCAAGGGCGTAAAAATACCGCTGATGATCACGCATAGCGGTGATAACCATTTCTTGCGGAATTTCTAAGTACTTTTCTTCAAAACTTCCATGAAAAGCAGTTGGCCATTCAACAATGGCTGTAACTTCCTCAAGTAATTCATCATTTTCAGGTATGAGCCACCCTTTTTCTTGTTCAATGCTTTGAATTTGTTGATAAATAAGAGCTTGTCGCTTCTCAAAATTTGGTATCACATATCTTTTTTCAAGCTCTTTTTCATAGTCCTGACAGTGATTAAGCACAATTTTAGCATTATTAGATAAGAAGCGATGTCCTTTTGAATAATTATTGGCTTCAATTCCAGCAAATTCAAATTCTATGACTCGATCTTCTAAAAGAGAAAGGATCCAATGAATCGGACGAATATATTCCAAATTAAGGTCTGACCAACGCATAGTAACAGGAAAGTGCATATTAGCTAAAACAGAAGGAACTCCTCTCAAAACTTCTTCAAGTGTCTTTTGCTCAGCTACCTTGTTTATAAAGAAATAATCTGTTCCTTTAACATTTTTAACAAATAAATCTGATTCTACACCAGTTTGCCCCTTCAAAAAGCCGAGTGCCGCTTTAGTTAAATTGCCCTCTGCATCCCGTCCTACTTTTACAGAAGGTCCTCTGACTTCTTCTTCTAAAGCGGTCTGCTGATCAGCCAATCCCTCGACTCTCAAGGCAAGTCTTCTAGGTGTTGCAAATGTTTCGATTGAATTAAAAGTAATTCTCTCTTCTTCAAGAAATGCTGCCGTTTTTTGAGCGAGTTGGTCGCGCAATTTCAATAAAAATCTTGCGGGAATTTCTTCCATTCCTATTTCTAATAAATAATCTTTCATAGCCATCCTCCTAGTCTTTATCATGCTTTAACAAAGGAAATCCAAGCTTTTCACGCTCTTCAACAAACGATTTTGCTACTCCCCTTGCTAATTTACGAATGCGGCCTAAATAAGCAGGTCGGTCGGATGCAGAAATCATCCCTCTAGCATCCATTAGGTTAAAGGTATGACTGGTTTTTAAGATATAATCATAAGCGGGATGAACTAAGTGCTCCCCTAATAAGCGCTGAGCTTCCTTCTCGAACGCCTCGTACTGACTCATTAGTAAATCAGGATCCGCTAATTCAAATGAATATTTAGACTGTTCATATTCTTGCTGATAAAATATTTCACCATATTTAACGCCTTTCGTCCATTCCAGATCATAAACATTTTCGACATCAAAAATATACATAGCCAAACGTTCCAAACCATAAGTAATTTCCGACATGACGGGATCGCATTTAAGTCCTCCTACTTGTTGAAAATAAGTAAATTGGGTTACTTCCATTCCATCAATCCAAACTTCCCAACCTAATCCCGCACAACCTAGGGAAGGGTTTTCCCAATTGTCTTCAACAAAACGAATATCATGTTCTAAGGGGTCAATTCCTAATTCAATCAAAGAATCTAAGTAATATTCTTGAATGGCTAAAGGTGATGGTTTCATAACCACTTGGAATTGATGATGTTGGTATAAACGGTTAGGGTTTTCTCCATAACGTCCATCAGCTGGTCTTCTTGATGGTTCGACATAAGCTGCATTCCAAGGTTCTGGTCCATTAGCTCTTAAAAAAGTATAAGGGCTCATGGTTCCTGCTCCTTTTTCAGTATCATACGATTGAAGGATGAGACACCCTTTTTTCGACCAAAAATTTTGTAAAGTTAAAATCATATCCTGTAAGGATTCAACTGCCATTTCGACACCTCTTTCTTAAAATAAAAACCCCTATGACCCCATCCGAGGTCATAGGGACGAAGTAATTTCGCGGTTCCACCCTAATTCTAGATAAACTAGCACTCTTAAGATTCATTTGTAAATCCAAAGTACCATTCGATTTGCCCTAGCTCACACCTTCCTAGAGTCGCTTTACTATCTTATTTACTATTGCTTTGGCTTGTACAAATTCTACTAATTATCCCCGCCTTTGTCAATTAGGATCCTTTAACTTTTGAAGGCATTAATTGATCTGCCACTTTATATAACTGATTTAAATAAGATTCTCCTTTTAATTTAATACCGACTAATTCATGGTAAATTTCAAAAATGACTTCATTGATCCTTCGATAAGTATTATCTGATATATCAACATGGCCAAGTTGACTCAAATTTAGGTGACTAAATAATTGGAGTATTTTAATTTGTTTTTGGCTCAGATGCATTCGATTAGGATCAACTTCTAAGTGTTTTTGACAGAGAACGCCTTGGTGAGCCATTGAAAAGTCCATAATCCCTTCACTCGACCCACAAACAAGGCAATTTTCCCAATTTAATTGGACTCCAAACCGTTGTAACAATTTCAATTGAAGAAGTAATTGAATAGGCCGAGCATCTTCACGCTGATCGACTATCGCTAAACTTTGTTTAAATATTTGAAAAAGTTCTTGATCGGCACAATTGTCTTCAATACTGGCATCAATCAGTTGGCTAAGATAAGCTGCATGAGCCTGCTTAAAGGGATCTGATTGAATCGACTTGAATACGTTCAAAGTGTGCCCTTCCTTCAAAAATGACAGTCCTTGTTGATGAATGGTGCCTAAATATTCATGCTCAGTTAATGGAATTAGATGTTTCTTTAAAGGATGATTGAGTGATTGTAAACCTCTAACGAAAAACATTTTTGTACCATATTCATGGGTAAAAATTTTGACTAAACTATCTTTTTCGCGGTGCGGTCGAATAAACAAAACAATTCCTGTAAATTTTTCGTTCATTCTTCCACTCCTTATTAATAATTATCACTTTGATAGCCCAAGTCATTTAAATTTGAGGGTCGATCGCGCCAATCTTTTTGAACTTTTACCCATAAATCTAAATAGACCTTAGTGGCTAAGAGTTTTTCTATATCACGACGCGCCAAGTGACCGATTTTTTTGATCATTGATCCTTGAGCTCCTATTATAATACCTTTTTGGCTTTTACGCTCTACAATGATTGTGGCTAATACTTCAACTTTATCATTTTCGTTTTTTTGCATTGACTGTACTTGCACGGCTACGGAATGGGGAATTTCTTCTCGAGTCAACATTAGTATCTTCTCGCGAATTAATTCCGCTACCAAGAAATACTCTGGGTGATCCATCACTTGGTCTGCCGGGTAATATTGAGGTCCTTCTGGCATCATCTGGATCAGTTGTTCTAATAAGGCGTCAACGTTATCCCCTGTTAATGCAGATAATGGGATAATTTGATCAAAATCAAAGGCTTCTTGATACTTAGTAATGATTTCAAATAATTGATTCTTTTCAATTAAATCTACTTTGTTAATCACGAGATATACTGGTTGTTGAATTTCCTTTAATCTTTCGATGATGAATAAATCACCGGGACCTAACTTTTCAGTAGCATTTACCACCATGATCACCGCATCTACACCACTCAACGAAGAATAAGCGGTTTTCATCATAAAGTCGCCCAAGGCATGTTTGGGCTTATGAATGCCTGGGGTATCAATAAAGATAATTTGTGCATTATCGCGTGTATATACCCCTTGAATTTTATTCCGTGTCGTTTGAGCTTTATCGGACATAATAGCTATTTTCTGGCCAATAATTTGATTGAGTAAGGTCGATTTCCCCACATTGGGGCGACCAAGAATGGCAACAAATCCTGATTTAAAATTCTTTTTCATTGATACTCCTTTAGTGTTCTATGTTGATTATCACTTTAAAATAGATAGGGTAGAAAGAGTAAAGCTCCTATCAGCATTGAAACAATAGCAGTTACTAAAACCGCAGCTGCAGCAATGTCTTTTGCCTTCTTAGCCAATGGATGCCATTGGTCTTTCACAATCAAATCGATCACAGCCTCTATTGATGTATTAATCAACTCTGAAAAAATAACAATCCCAATAGTTACTATTAAAATCGCCCATTCTATTGTTTTAAAACCGAATTGTAAGGCTAAACCACTCGCAATCACAGCTAATAGTAGGTGAATCTTCAAATTTCTTTCACTCTTTATTGCTTGAAAAAGTCCTTGACTGGCACATCTCAACGATTGACCAAAATTTGAATTTTTAAATGGATTATCTTGTGAGTCCATATTCACTCAGCACCTCTTCTTGAATAGCAAACATCTCACGTTCACTTTCGCTTGTTTGATGGTCATAACCATTTAAATGTAAAAAGCCATGAACTA
Source organism: Facklamia miroungae (assembly GCF_012396555.1). Taxonomy (GTDB): domain Bacteria; phylum Bacillota; class Bacilli; order Lactobacillales; family Aerococcaceae; genus Facklamia; species Facklamia miroungae. The sequence goes on along the minus strand of NZ_JAAXPS010000002.1, from coordinate 293,347 downwards.
CCAAAAAACCTAATTCTCGTTCTAAGGAATGATTATATTCTTTTGCTTGTTCAAGCGCTCGTTCAATTGAGATGATGATATCACCTAAGTGAAGATTTATCAGCTCCTGGTCTTCTTCAGACACAATACTCGTCCAGTCAATGGGTTCTTCGCCTTCTAATAAAGCAAAGGATAAGACATCCGTTGCTCGATCCATATGGCGATATTCACGATTCAATTCTCTAATTGTTTGGTTATCTACAATCGTTACATCTAACTCAGCGTGAACAGGGGCGCCTATTTTCGCTCCTGCTTTTTTAATAAGTTCTGTCATAATTGTTTTTTGTTTGTCAGTTAATACCTGACCTTCATCAATTAATTCAATCTCCATTTTTCGCTCCTTATTTAGGATATTCAACCCGTGTATGATACATACTAGCAATCCCTAAAATTAGTGATTTTCTTACTGTTTTTAATTCATCAACGGTTAGACCACAATCCGCAAACTGTCCATCATTTATTTTACCAGCAATAATAGAATCTAACAGCTCTTCTATTCCCTTTTGAGTGTGTTCTTTCATCGCGCGAGATGCTGCTTCCAGCGAGTCTGCAATCATAACAATCGCTGATTCTTTGGATTGTGGAATAGGACCAGGATAACGAAAAGCCTCTTGACTTATATTCAATTTTTGCTCTTTTGCCTGATGGTAAAAGTAACTTGTCATTGTGGTCCCGTGATGTTCGCGACAAAGATCAATCACTGATTGAGGCATTCGATACTCTTCTAACAATTTTACTCCTTGCGCAACATGATCAATAATAATTTTTGCAGATTCATCAGGACCAACCATTTGATGGGGAGATTCTATTCCACCTGATAAGTTTTCTACAAAGAACAAAGGATGGACTGTCTTACCTACGTCATGATAGTAAGATGCTACTCTGGTTGTTAATGAGTCCCCTCCAATAGCTTCAACAGCATTAGCAGCTAAGTTGGCCACCATAATAGAATGATGATAAGTACCAGGTGCTTTTTCGATCAAAAGTTTCAATAAGGGATGATTGAGATTGGCTAATTGATTCATGGTCATAGCGGAACGACTTGATAATAATTGTTCCCAATAAGGTTCGAAGACCGCAATTAAGAGAAGACCTAGTAAATTAGCAGCAATCGTCATCATTAAAATGACAAATCCTTGCCTAGAAAAAATAGGAATATTTAATACAGCCATTAAGGGCAAGGCTATCATAAATTGCCACAGACTATTTAAAGCCACTCTTTTCTCGACTTTCATCACTTGAAGCCTTGTAAAAGTGGTCAATAAAACCGAAATAATAGTTGAGAACAGATAAAACAAGCAAATGAATGTAACGACTGTTTGATTATCCTGGTCGCTCACTAAAAAGATAGCAAAAATATTAATGAATAAGCTGGCCAGCAAAGTAATTTTATATGACGATTTCTCTTTTAAATAACCTGGTGAAATCATTAAGGGAACGAGTAACATGGCGTATTCTAGACCAGCGCGTTGGATAAAATGACCTAATTTTGCCATAATAAGTGTTCCCAAAACAACAAGCACATAGGCTGTAGCTTCCATATTCAATCGACTTAATTCTTTCCAAGTAAGGCCATTTGAAAAAAGATAGATAAAAAGAAAAGCATGAACGAAGATCAATAAAATAAAGATTGGCTTCAAATACTGCTTTGTTGAAGCATCTAAATATCCGAACAACTCTAGTTGCCGCATATTATTCTGGTTAATAATATGTCCTTCTTGAACAATCACTTGTCCTTGGAGGATGTAGGAAGTTTGAACCTTTGAGGCTGCTTCTTCTTTTAAGCGGTTCGTTTCCGATTCGGAATAAATCATGGTCGGCTTGATCAAAGAATTCAAGAAATTTAAAGTTGTTTGTTGAGCAACGTCAGACATTTCAGATGAAGAAATTTGCAAGCGATATTTGTCAAGTTCCTTATCAATTTGGTCTGGACCTAACTCTTGTGCCAAACTTTTAGATACAAAGTCGGTTAAGTTAGACTGCAACTCTGATAATTCTACCGGACTAATGTTAAAGACTTGGTCAATTGAAAGGTTGGATAATTGCTCAAAAAGTTTGACAACATTCTCATCTGCTAATAAAAGTAGCGTTTGAATAACTGTTTTTTGTTGGTCTTCTGTTAATTGTTCAAAATCCGTTTTCTTTTTGGGAAGTTCATTAATTTTTTTAATTAGACCCTCATCCAATTTTTTTTGCTGTGTAATTGAAGCGATTGCTTCATTTACAGACTCAAGTGAAAATTGCCCATTACGGACTTCACGTACAAAACCAAAAAATTGTTCAATACGTGTCATTTCTTGTGTTCGAATGTCTTCTTGGTATAAATAAATATCATTAATGGCGTCCTTAGCTCTTTGTTGATTGATCTTAGTTTGTTCAACATCCTCCATTGTTACAGGAGCCAAGATCGTTTCCTCTGCTACTTGATTCAATTTAAAATGATAAACTTCTGGTTTTACGTGTTGATAACCAATTAAAAAGATACAAACTGATGTGATTAAGGCCACCAGCGGTATATACAGCTTGCCTAAACGCTCATGAATTAACTGTAGTCGACGATTCATTTTCTTCTCTCCTTGGAGGGTTTTCAATCATTGGATCTTTGCTATATGCTCTTATAATATCCGCAACTACCGGATGTCGAACCACATCAAATTCGTCAAAAGATACAAATTCAATTCGTTTGACGTGTCTTAATTTATTGTATGCATCTATTAAGCCCGACTTGACACCCTTAGGTAAATCAATCTGTGATTGATCTCCATTAATAATCATTTTTGAGCCGAAGCCTAAACGTGTTAGAAACATTTTCATTTGAGCGATCGTTGTATTTTGTGCTTCGTCTAAAATGACGAAAGCGTCATCTAAAGTCCGACCTCTCATATATGCCAACGGGGCAATTTCAATGATACCCCTTTCCATTAAACGATTTGTTTGCTCTGTGCCATAGATATTATATAAGGCATCATAGATAGGTCGTAGGTAAGGATCTACCTTTTCTTTCAAATCACCTGGTAAGAAACCCAGATTTTCGCCTGCCTCAACTGCTGGACGAGTTAAAATAATTTTTTTAACTTTTCCTTCACGCATCGCCTGAACAGCCATCAAAACTGCTAGATAAGTCTTACCAGTCCCTGCTGGTCCCATGCCAAATACAACATCTTGACGATTAACGGCTCGAACGTATTGTAACTGTCCAAAATTTTTAGCACGTATAGCGGTTCCATCGGCTGATCGACCAACTATTTCTTCATAAAGATTAATAAAATAGTCTAATCTATCACTTTTAGCCATTTTAATTGCAGTCATAACATCCATTGACCGAGGAGTTATCCGTCTTTCTAATAGCTGAATTAGATTTAAAAGTATTTGACGAACGGATTCGACAGTTTCCTCACTCTCGCCATTAATCGTGATCAATTCACCACGGTTAGTTATTTCAACAGCAAAGCTGTCCTCAATCATTCGAATGTATTTATCATGGTTACCTAACAATGAGATTAACCAGTCAGTGTTTGTGACGGTGACCTGTTTTGAGCATTTTTTAATTTTATTCAAATAGTCGTCTCCTTTATTATTAAACTAAGTTAAGATTACCATAAAATCACTAAAAAATGGAATAAAAGACTGATATATTCATTCTTATTCGTATTTCTTTCTCACAAAAATAAAAAAGAATCAGAAAATCTGATTCTTTTTTAAAACAGAATATTTTATTCTATACTGTTGCTTAGGCGACACGCTTAAAACTTGCGTTTACGAGCTGCTTCTGATTTCTTTTTACGTCGAACACTTGGCTTTTCGTAAAATTCACGCTTACGAGCCTCTCTCAAAGTACCGGTTTTAGAAACGTTACGCTTAAAGCGACGAAGAGCGTCATCCAATGATTCGTTATCACGAACTACTGTTTTTGACATATGGTTCCCCTCCCCCCGAGCTTATAGTAACCTTTCCTTAGAATTAATAATCTAAACAAAGTCCTCCCTATATTATAGCATGAATCTTAAGCTTTTCAAGAAGAAAGAATTTTTTAATTCATTAAGCATTCTAAGTTTCAATTTCGTTTTTGCATTCGGCACATAATCCAAACACTTCGAAGCGGTGACTCTGAATTTCTACTCCTGAAAGATCAGTCGTAACTTGTTGCATGGGACAGGCATCTAGCAAAATTGTTTTGCCACAATTAGTACAAATGAAATGATGATGATGGTGATGACTTGAATCGTGGGATAAATGACAATTGTATCTAAATAATTGTTCTTGTTGGTATTCAGTTGTCTCAAGGATTCCCACTTCTACAAAGTCATAAAGATTACGATAAGTGGTATTATAGGACATGGTTGGGTATTTAGCTTCTAGAGCCTTATGAATTGCTAAAGCCGATAAGTATTGTTGATTTTCAGCAAAAAGCGAGAGAATTTCGCGTCTTTTCTTGGTAATTTTAAATCCTGTATTTTTTAGAACTTTTAAACCTTCATTAACTAATTCTTCAGCTTCAGGGGATAATTGACCATCATTTAATATAACTTCCTTCAAAACTGTCACCTCTTCCTTAAGATATGGTAAACTTAATGTAATTCAACGATTGGAGGGCACTTATGGATCAAAATAATCAGTCAAAACTTCACTTCTTTATAATATCTGATTCGATTGGTGAAACGGCTTTAAAAGTTGCCAAAGCAGTTGCCTATCAGTTCCCAGATGTTCATATATTATTACACAAATATGCCTTTGTTTCAACCGAGTCGCGTCTTCAAGAAGTTTTAGAAGAAGCTAAAAATTATCAAGCATTGGTCTTTTTGACCCTAACTAAAAATGATCAAGTGAATCTGGTAGAAAAATTTTGCACTAAGAATGAGCTCCATTTTTTTAACCTTTCACAACCCTTCACTCAAGTTATTTCACAACTTACAGGAAAAAAGCCAAGTCAGACAGTTGGTGCCCAACACGAATTAAATGATGAGTACTTTGAACGTATTAATGCTATGGAATTTGCGATGAAATACGATGATGGGAAAGATCCAAAAAAATTTATGGAAGCAGATATCATCCTCTTAGGCGTTTCACGCACCTCAAAAACACCCCTTTCAATGTACCTAGCTACAATGGGGTATCGGGTAGCAAATCTTCCTCTTATACCCGAAAACGAATTGCCAGAAATTATTTTTGAAATCGATCCCAATAAAATCATTGGATTAACCAATGACTTGAATGTTATTCAAAAGTTTCGCCAAAGTAGAATGTTAGAATTTGGCCTATCAAAAAATGCAACCTATGCTTCAGAAGATCGAATTGTTGAAGAGTTGAATTATGCAGACCAGGTCTATCGCAAATTAAATTGTCCGGTCATTAATGTAGCTGACCGATCCATAGAGGAAACCGCTCATATTATCATCGAACTACTTAACTTTTCGAATATTGATGATAACTTATAACATTAAGACTCTCTCAAATAACAATAAGACTCTCTCAAATAACAATAAGACTCTCTCAAATAACAATAAGACTCTCTCAAACGCCATAATGTGTTAAAGGTTTGAGGGTGTCTTCTTAATTACCATTGTTGGTATTTATCTCTTAAATATCTAGAAACATCCATTTGGTAACTTGCATATAAATTTTCGGCTGATAAACAGGAAGTAACTTCCCCAAATGCTATTTGTTGACCCTCTTTTAGGAGCAAAGCTTGATTGCCATACTGTTTAGCAAGACTTAAATCATGCATAACAGTTATGATTGAGCGGTCTGATTCTTTTAACCATTCCCTCAATCTTTGAAATAAATCCTGTTCATAATTAAGATCTAAATGATTACTTGGTTCATCAAGTATTAAAATCTTAGGATCTTGTAAAAAAAGTTGAGCTAAATAGACACGTTGGCGTTCTCCGCCTGATAAGTTTTGGATCGATTGATCACGTTTGTCCCATAAATAGGTTTCATATAATACTTGTTCGAGCGAAGTTTGATCTGCTGCCGTCCACTTTTTTAGCCATCCCTTAAGATGAGGATATCTACCCATCCGAACGAGTTCTTGAACAGTAAAATCAAAATTGGAACCAGGATGTTGTTCAAGAACACCAAAAATAGTAGCCCTTTGGTCAGGTTTCAGAAACCGATGATTTTTGCCATCTATGAAGATGTTACCTGTGTATGAATTTTGGCCAGATAAGGCTTTAATTAAGGAAGTTTTCCCCGATCCGTTTGGTCCGCAAATCATTAACCATTCTCCTGCTGCGACGGAAAAATTGATATTTTGAAGGATTACATGATGATCAAGTTCAACCTTTAAGTGATTAACTTCTAGCACGGCCTTTCCCCCTCGCAAAAATCAAAATAAATATACAACTACCTAACAATGAAGTGATGGCTCCGATAGGAATTTCTAGTGGTGAAGCAATTGTACGTGCTAAAAGATCGGTCAATAATAAGAAGTTGCCACCAATGAATATCGTCCAAGGCAGTAGTCTTCGGTGATTAGAACCTACGATTAATCGACTAATATGGGGAGTAATTAAGCCAACAAAAGGTATTGCTCCTCCAATTGAAACAGCTATCCCAATTAAAATAGAAGTTGCAATAAATAATTTTAACCGAAGCGAGACTGTATTAATGCCTATGTTTCGAGCGATATTATCACCCATCGAAAAAGCATTCAACTCTTGCCACTTAGTCACAATATATCCACCAACCAAAACTACTGTTCCAAGTAGTATCCATACGTCGGAATATCTTGTCCCAGCTAATGAACCCATGGTCCAGAAAACTAAAGAAGGTAATTTTTCCCTACTCACTATAATCAAAATATTCATTAATGATGAAACTAACATTGTAAAGACAATCCCCGTTAAGATCACAGTTATATTCTTTAATTGACGATCTAAATAATAAGAAAAAGATAAAATTAAAACTAACGACCCAAAAGCAAAAATAACGGCCATGAAAAAGACTCCTTGCCTTTGAAAAAAGGAAGGAATCCCAATAACAATTGCAATACCGGCTCCCAAACTTGCTCCAGCAGATACTCCTAGAGTCGAACCATCAGCCAAAGGATTCATCAGCAAACTCTGCATAGTCATTCCGCTTATTGACAAAGCAATCCCTATTAAAAAGGCACATATTAATCTAGGAAGTCGAACTGCTAATAAAATTGTTGCTTTTTGATCTGGTAAAATTGGAGAAGGTTCTATAAATTGATTTTGTAAGACATGAAGAAGATCGTCAAAGGAAATCTTAACACTTCCAATCATTAAAGATAGGATTAAACATAAAAGCGTAATCCCTAGCATGGCAACTATCTTTAAAATCTCACCTTTTTGAACATGTGGGAGGCGTTTTAGTTTACTCTTGACCATATACTAGTTCATATAATTCTCTTACAGCATCCATTAAGCGCGGTCCAGGTCTTGTGAAAGCTGAATTATCTACTGCAAAAACCTTTTCTTCCTTAACAGCTGAAAGACCCTTCCATTCTGCACGTTGCATAATTTCTTCCTCTGGTGAAGGTGCTTTTTCATCTATTGGCATCGAAGTAGTGATGATAACTTGCGGATCCGCTAGCAAAACTTGTTCTTCTGAAACTTCAACAAATGATTGTTGGTCTGCAAAAATATTTTCCAAGTTGAGCATGTGACCTATTTCATCCATGAAAGTTTCGGATCCTGCTGTCCATAAACCAAATTCAAGTGGTGATACCTCATAATAGACACTTGACGAATCATCGTGATCGGCTGCTTTTTCTTCATATTCTTTAAAAACAGCTTCCATTTCTTCAATTAATTGCTTTGCTTCTTTTTCTTTTCCAACGACTTGCCCTAATAAGTCAATCGCATCATAAACACCTTCAATGGTCTTAGCATCGGTAACAAGCACAGGAATCCCCGCTTCTTCAATTCCTGCTATTTGATCTTCTGTTAAAGACATGGTCGACATCACTACCACTTGGGGATCAAGGGCAATAATTTCTTCAATATTAAGTGTCTCACCTGTCGCAATTGCCGGTATGTCTTCCACATCATCCGCTGGATAATCAACATAGGTCCCACGACCCACAATTGTATCGCCAGCTCCTAGTTTAAAAAGAATTTCTGCATCCGCAGGCATAAGCGTGACAATTTCTTCAGCTGGCCCATCTTCTAGCACAACTTCTCGTCCCACCATATCGGTTAATTTTAAACCAGTCATTTCTTCCGCTGATGCAACATGACCTGTAAAGAGAGTTAATACAACCATCATGACAAGTGTGATATTTTTTTTCATTCAAATCGCTCCTTTAATATTTATTTAATTTTAACTGCAATTCCTGAAACCACCCAATATACTTGATTCGCTTGTTTGGCAAGTTCTTGATTCATTAGCCCATGTATATTTCTAAAAATTCGGCTAAATTTATATTCAGGGACTAATCCCAACCCCAGCTCATTTGAAACTATAATAAAATCCGTCTTAGCTTCTTTTGCTTCCTTTAAAAATAAACGAAGCTCCTGCATCACATATTCTTCTGCTTTTTGAATTTCTACACCCGTCAAATTGTTTACACACTGATCAAAGGAAACTTCTTGATGATCTGCTAAATTCTGCCAAGAATCAAAAAGAAGGTTCGTTAACCAAACCGTCATACAATCCACCAAAACACATTGGTAGTCTTCTGAAATTTTTTTAATTAGTTGGTCTAGTTTTTGGGCTTGTTCATAAGTATGCCAATGACTAGGTCGAGATAAACGATGTTTTTCAATACTCCTTTCTATCTCAGGATCTAAGAACTCATTTGCTTGAGTCGCAATATACGCAACCTGTTGATGCTTTCTTATATATATTTCTTCTTGAGCCAGTCTTGATTTTCCTGATTTGGCACCACCGGTATAGTAAATTATTTCACCCATTTACTCACTCCTTGAAAATTATTAGGTTAAGTTTTTTCAACCACTTAAATAAGAAGTAGGCCAAAGCAATATTGGCAACCGTTGCAAAAGTCAAAGGCCAGAAGAAACTGACTACCAACCCACTTCCTAAAAAGGGTAAAAGACAAAGCAGTGGAAATAGAACATTGAATAACCAAGCCATGATAGTTGGGTAAATATAAGAAAGATGACCTTTATGCTTAAATTGTCGAAACGTTTTTGCAAAAGCTATTTGTGTCATTCCCATAAAGAACATCAATATAAGATGAATAGGCAAGGTGAGAGGAAAACCTGAACTCATAGCAGTGGCTAAATGCCCCACCACACCCACTATAGCCCCTACATTAGCACCCATAATCAAGGATAGAAGAAAAGCTGGACTTGAATCAAAAGCGACTGTCGAAAAAATTTTAAATTGGGCCAGAATGACCGATAAGGAAATCATAAGAGCTACTGTTACCAAGTCTTTTGTCTTCATTTTACCTCCTAAAAAAACCAGACAAGGTCACTTGTCTGGTTATTAAACAAATTTGTTAACGAACCCTGTTACTAGACCCTGAGAAATAACAATCATTCTTGATAAAATAGGTAATCTGGCTTAGAAATTTTTCCATACAGTAGCAAGGGGCTGCGCATGACTCTCACATGCTTCCCCTATTCTATCTTAATTTTCAATGATCTTGAAATAATTATAGCACACTCTTTTCTAGAAAAGTAAACATGTCTTTCTTACAATTGTATAACTAAAATCAGTAAATAAATAACTTGACCGATCATAACAGCTGCCCCCATTGTATCACCTGTCATACCACCAATTTGTTGGTTAACAAAGTGACGGTAGATAAGAACAATGGGAAGTATGATAAGGTAGGCAAGTAAATATTGCCTACCTAAAAATGCATAGAGTGCCATGCTTAAGCACTGGCTTGCCCAAACTCTCCAGTTAGCAACACCTAGAAAGCTACTACCCAAACCCCTAGGATTATCACCAACATAGACTAAGTGAAAAAATAGTAAGGGTAAAATACAGCGCCCACTAGCTGCCCACGCAAGAACAACCAACATTTCATTAAGATTGCTCGTTTCTAAAATTTCTTTTCCTACCACATAAGTTAATAGAGAAATCAGAATCAAAATTAATGCCCCATTGGCTCCAATCGCTGGATCTTTCATAATACGGACCATCTCATCAGCTTTTTTGGAAGACAATAAGCCATCAGCGGTATCAGCCAAAGCATCATAGTGAAAACCTCTTGTCAAAAGAACATCCATTAAAATTAATAGAATCCATGCAATTGATGGTGAAAAAAGAAAACGACTTAAGACAAAAATAAAAGCTAAAATCCCCCCATAAATAAAGGCAAAAAGAGGCAAATATATAACCCCTTTTTTAAGCTTAACCTCTGCTTGACTAATTGAATAATTGATTGGAATCGCAGTAAAAAACTGAAAATATAATAAGATAGTGTGTATCAATAAAGTTCACCCACCCATTGAATGTTTGTAAAAGAAGACAATAGTTGGTTTTTAAGACCCGGTTTGACGGAAATTAAAAGAGAGGTTGCGGGCCCTGCAGATTGATAAAATTGATCTTGGTCTTGATCGGCTCTCAATTTCAATTGATTAAATGACGCAATTTGTAGGGCTTCATTTAATGCCCCTTTTGAACCTATTGGTACGATTTCACTAATTACATCACCTAAACTCAACAAATAGTACAAGTCTTGATAGGTGATGATTTGATCAAAATGATTAAGTAGTTCCTGACCCATTAAAGGTTTGCCTACCTGATAAATTTGATCACCAGCTCTAGCTTGTTTTATTTTCAGCTCCGATTGTTTAGCTTTAGCGATAAGCGTTAATCCAAATGACGTCATTTTAGTGGGCATATTTTCTTCAGTTGATCCATTGAGCGAAAGTTTAGGAAAACCAGCAAGAGCCAATTCCTTTTTAATCCCTTTGAGCATTAAACTACCTGTCGGTTCCATCTCATTTCCAAACAGATTTATTAATAATTGAGGTTGTGCATTAAGTGAAAGAACTTCCATTAGAACGACTCGTACCGCAAGGCTCGCAACAATCTCGGGTGAAACTTTCAAAGCATCTGCCTCTTTTTCTCCAATAGATGCTGAAGAATCACAAGCTATGATTAGCGATTCTTCAAAATTCACTGGCATCAAATGTAAATCACGGTACTTTTCCATTTTTACTCCTTTATCTCAATTACTTTAAGGGCTTGATAAATATTTTCAGATAGAACCGAATCCTTCTCCCACTCTTGTGGAGTTCCTAAGCTGGTTTGAAAATATTTTCTTCCTGAAATGTTAATAGTTTGTCTTCGATGAACATGCCCCATAAAACTATAACGAATTGGGTACTTCCGATATAGGTATGCAAGGTCATCGGTAGAAATAAAAGCATTAAAATAATCAATATCAACTTGATAATTTGGATCAGGTAAAATTTGCAGTTGAAAATCCGTTACAAAATGAGTAATAAGGATATAATTTTCTTTCCTCAAATTGATTAAATCTTTTTCAATTGTTTTCACGAATCTTTTTGAGACTTGCCGATCTGATATTTGCCAATTAATTTTTTCTTTATCAGACCATTTATAACCTTGATAAATTCCTTTTTCAAGAAAAATTTCGCTATGTCGTCCGAAATTGCCCGCATGATTATACCAAGCAGAATGTCCAACTAAACCCCAGTTTTTAGTTAAAGAAAGCGGTTTAGTCATTAAACACTTTGGATGTTTACAGTAGTTGTCATAAATCGTCCAAGTATTCTCTTTGTCCGACCAATAATCGTGATTGCCTGGAATAAAATAGAGAGGGATTTTAATGGCTTTTTGAAGCTGCTCAATAAATGCGTAAACTAAAGAATAGTGATTAGCAACATCACCGGCAATTATTAAGATAGTTAACCCTTGTTTACGACATTCTTTAGCAAGTAATTTAATTAATGATTGCTGATAGGAATCTTCTTGTAAATCGACATGGAGATCAGAAATAACACCGAGCCTCACTATTTGCCCCCTTCAAATCAGGTATTAGCTCTATCTAAAAACTTTCCCTGAACGTAAATATTGTGGTTCTTCCTGATTATGATCATGATTTATCAAGCGGCCACAAACAAATAAATAATCCGATAAGCGATTCAAATATTTTAGAACATTTGGATTGCCTTTTTCTGCAGTTGGTAACCCAACTAGTCTTCTTTCGACTCTCCGAGCAATGCTCCTAGCAAATTGAATTTGACTCGCCTCAAGCGTTCCACCTGGTAAAATAAAAGATTCGATAGGTTTAAGGCGCTTATCATAATTATCAATTCGCTCTTCAAGCCAAGTAATTGCCTTCTCTTGTGTACGGTAGGGAATCTTACCATCTGCATTAGCAACATCAGTCCCACAATCAAAGAGTAATTGTTGTATTTCAAATAAATCGCTTCTAATTTCTTCAGTTAGATTTGGACTGGCAATAATCATCCCGATAAAAGAGTTTAGTTCATCAATACTTCCATAAGCTTCAACAAGTGGATCATTTTTAGCAACCACTCGATTACCAATTAATCGCGTATCCCCTTTGTCTCCAGTTCGAGTATATACTTTCATAAAAATTCACCTCACGTAAATAACTAAAGAATTAGGTCATTGAAATATTTCCAATCATGATAAATAATCTTTTTGCGGCTAAAGGTTATTTTATGATCTTTTGTCAAATCTTTAATTACTCTCCCAGCTGTTTCTCTAGTCGTTCCAGCTACCATTGCCGCTTCATTAATCGTTAAGGGATGTGGAATGACAACATGATCGCCGGAAAAACGACCCATATCATACATCCATAGTGCTAAGGTTTGAACGACGCGCGAACTCGCACTAGGAATAGCTGTCATTTGGACTCTTTTTTCCAAATAATATTGAACACTTGCTAGATTTTCATAGATAAAACGAAATTGTTCAGCGTTTTTAAAAACAATATTTTCCATTAATTTTTTTGGAATATATGCCAGATCAACATCGGTGGCGGCGTATGCGTCATAAAGATGATGATCTTTAAAAAAGAATTCCGCATAAGGAAAAAAACTTTCTTCAGCAACATAATCTAAATAAAAAAATTCACCTGAAGCGTTTTCTCTTTCTAAACGGACGAGCCCTTTAAAGACAAAATAGCAGTAAATGCTAGGATCGTCTTGAAAGAAAATCAATTGACCTTTTGGAACATGATGAAAGATTGAATTCGATGTAATTTCATTTACTTCATCAATTGAAAGTCGATTAAAAAAATCATAGTTGTAGATATCGTTTATATATGTTTCTATTGCCCGATTAACCATAAAAACCCCTTTCCTTGTCAAAATAACATGGCGTTGTCTGACAATAAAAGGGGGCCTTTGAAAGCTAAAAATATTCGATTTAAACGTATTCAAATCAAAAGATGTCTATCTTATAACCACCTTTTATGTCATGAAAAATTCATTTTTATTATCGCATGACTATTTGTATAAATCAAATCTTCATTTTTGTTTTAGAATGAATTTGTGAAAAAGGTGATTTGGACTTTAACAATTCTTAAAGGTTAGATAAATCAGACTGATAGTGCAATTTGGGTTTGCATTAAATTCAATCAGTAGTCCTACATTTTTTCTGGTGCACCAATACCTAATAATGATAAAGCATCCTTTAATACAATTGTAATGGCTTTAACCAATTGAATTCTAGATTCTAATTGGTCATTCTCTTCTAAAATACGAACTTTAGCGTAATATTTATTTGATAGTTGAGCTAATTGTATAACATATTTAGCGATTACTGATGGTTCGAAATTTTCAGCTGCTTTGATAATAACTTCTGGATATTGTTTAATTAACTTAATAATTTCCCAGGAATGTTCATGATCTAAATTCAACTCTTCACTCGGTTTAATTTCTTTCCCGTATTTATTAAGGACTGTATTCAACCGTGCATATGTATACTGAACATAAGGTCCTGTTTCACCTTCAAATTGAACAATATCATCTAAGTTAAAGTCAAAGGAATTGAGACGATCGGCTTTTAAGTCATGGAAAACAACTGCTCCAACCCCAACTTGTTTGGCGATTTCGGCTTTATTTTCGAGATCAGGATTTTTAGCTGTAATTTGTTGGTCCGCAATCTCAATCGCTTCATTTAATACTTTTTCAAGTAAGACAATCTTTCCTTTACGTGTGGATAATTTCTTACCATTTAACGTGATTAAGCCAAAAGGAATATGATGCATATCCTCAGCCCAATCATTACCCATTTCTTTTAAAACTGCCTTTAATTGTCTGAAGTGATCGCTTTGCTCATTACCAACCACGTATAAGCTCATGACAAAATCAAAAGTCCGTTTCCGGTAATAAGCTGTTGCTAAGTCTCTTGTTAGATAAAGTGTGGCTCCATCTGATTTTTTAATTAATGCAACGGGCAAATTATATTTTTCTAAATCAACAATAGTAGCGCCGCGCTCAATTTTTGAAATATTATGATCCGCTAAATAATCTAAAACTTCATCCATCTTATCGTTATAGAAAGACTCTCCAGTATAATGATCAAATTCAATGTCTAACAGATTGTAGACACGCTTGAATTCATTAATTGACTCTTCTTTAAACCATGTCCATAATTGATGATATTCTTCATTTCCTTGTTCTAATTCTTTGAAAACTTGTCTCGCTTGATCATCTAATTCAGGATTTTCTTCGGCCTTTTCATGAAAATCGACGTACAGTTTAACTAACTCATTGACAGGATCCTTTTTAACAGTTTCTTCATCACCCCAACCTTGGTAAGCAACAATTAATTTACCGAATTGTGTTCCCCAATCTCCTAAGTGGTTAATGCGAATTGGATTGTAATTCAATTTTTTCAAAATTAAAGCAATAGAATTGCCTAGAACAGTTGAGCGTAAATGACCCATTGACATTGGCTTAGCGATATTTGGTGAGGACATATCGATCGGAACATTTCCACCTTTACCAATATCAGTTTGCCCATAATCTTCTCCTTGTTCAAGCACTTCTTTAATAACCGTGCTCGCTAGGTCATCGCGTTTAATATAAAAGTTAATATAGGCTCCTACAACTTGAACTTTCTCAAAAGCGGATGCATCGATTTGATCAGCTACATCTTGAGCTATTTGATTAGGTGCTTTACGGAAAATTTTTGCTAGAGAAAATACCGGGAAAGCATAATCGCCATGCTCATTATTATTGGGTTGTTCAATTAAATTTTCAATTTGTTCTTGCGTTAAATGTTCGGACAATACTGGCAGCAGAGTTTCGACAATTTGTTTTTTTACTAACATAAAATCTTCCTTTCTATACAAAAAAGCCTCTAGAATTTCTTCTAGAGGCATATGGTTATACGCGGTACCACTCTAATTCACCTTAACAAGTTTTATTAAGGTCTCAAATTGATAACGCAGTTGCCTACGTGATGAACTACTCATTTCATTCACCCAACATACTAAAGTGCGGTTCAATTAATTGAAACTCATCGGCTCCCATCATCCCGACTTGCTAGTGAGTTTCGCATAATTTACTCTCTTTAAGATTTAATTATTAATTTTGTCTCATTGTATATTAGATTCGAGAAAATGGCAACACCTTATTTTTGAATAATTGTTCCTGAGTCACTTTCGATTAGCGCTTGAAGATTTTCTAACGAAGTAATAACCGCTTTACCATGATCAGTATTTTCAACAAAGGCAATAGCTGCTTCTACTTTCGGTAACATTGAACCTGGGGCAAATTGATCTTCTTTAATATATTCTTTCAAACTTTCAATTGAAACTTTTTCTAGTTTTTCTTGATTTGGTTTATTGTAATTAACATAGACATAGTCCACACCCGTTAATACGATAAACAAGTCTGCACCAAGGTCATTGGCTAATTTTTGCGAAGCAAAATCTTTATCAATTACGGCTTCTACGCCTACTAACTGACCATTATCTTCAAGAACTGGGATTCCGCCGCCACCTGTAGCCACCACGACGTTTCCTGCATTTACTAAAGTTGCGATTGAGTCGATTTCTTTAATCGCTACCGGTTTCGGTGATGCAACAACTTTACGCCATCCTCGTCCTGCATCTTCTTTAAAGCTAGCGTTCGTTTCAGCCATTTGTTGTTTGGCTTCTTCTTCACTGTAGAATGGTCCGATTGGCTTAGACAAGTTTTCAAAAGCTGGATCATTTTTGTCCACTATCACTTGAGTTACTAGACTAACTACTGGTTTTTCAATACCGAGTTTATTTAATTCATTTTGCATAGCGTTTTGTAACCAATAGCCAATTGACCCTTCAGTCATCGCAACTAGAGAATCTAACGGGAAAGCAGGGTTTTTTTCTGAATCCGCGGCGATATTCTGCAACAATAAATTACCTACTTGTGGGCCATTACCATGTGTAATGATCACTTCATCACCATTTTGAATTAATTTAACTAAATGCTTAGCTGTTTCTTTCAAAGCATCCTTTTGCGCTTGTGCACTTGGGTCAGAAGATAAAATGGCATTCCCACCTAGTGCAACAACTATTTTACGTTTTTCCATATATTCAATCCTTTCATTAGGCCTTAATAACTAAAGCCTTCAATGCATGTGCATAAATTTCCATTGTTTGATAGAAATTATCAAGTGGCATTCTTTCATCTACTTGATGCATGGTGTCAGCTACTCCTTCTTGAAGGGCACCAAATGCTACGCAATTTTTCATAGTTCTGGCAAAGGTAGCTCCACCAGAAGAGATCGGTTCTGTCATATCACCTGTTAAATCACGATAAACTTTTAGTAAAGTTGTGACTAATTCGGAATCAACAGGTACATATAAAGAAGCTAGATAATCAAACTCTTCGTATTCAAGTTGATATTCTTTAGCTGCTTTAGTCAAAGTTTCCACCAATTGATCCTTGTCTGCAGTAACAGGAATGCGCATATCAATTCCTAATTTTGAATGGTTAGCATCCACTTCAAGATTGGCGATATTACAAGTTAAGCTGCCTGAAGCTTCATCTTCCACTTGACCAAAAATACTTTGACCGTTTACATCTTTGGCAAAGTTATCTTTAACAAAGTTTAAAATAGGATGATCATATAATTCAGACATGGCTTCAAGTAAATGCGCTAAAGCATTATCACCTTTTAAAGAATCTTTTGAGTGAACGGACTTACCAAGAACTGTCAAGGTTTCTTCATTCACCTCATATTTATAAGCTAATTCATTTAGAATATTGCTCAATTCTTCTGTTTTATCGCCCTTGTAAACAGCTTTATCAGGAACCACATTTAAGGCCCCTTTATTATTCATTTCAAAAGCATCTGAACCTGGTCCCGTAATATGCAACTGCAAAAGCCCTTTTTCAGCATATGTCAAAGGAAAAGCAGAATCGGGTACAATTCCCATAGAAACTTGTTCTTCCTTTTCGTTATAGCGGTTTAAACCACGCCATAAGTTTTCTTCATCAGTTCCAAAGATAAAACGCACCCGTTTATTTAGCTGATGTCCTTGATCCAATAGAGCTTTTAATGCATACAAGGCAGCAATAGAAGGTCCTTTATCATCCTGAGTACCACGTCCGAATAAGGCTCCATCACGAATATCCATCTCAAATGGAGGGGTTGTCCACTCGGTAGGGTTTAGTGCGGGAACGACATCTAAGTGACATAGAACACCAAACAACTCTTCACCCTGTCCCATTTCAGCGTAGCCATAATAGCCCTCTGGATCAATATAAGTTTCCATGCCCATATCTCGACATGTTGCTAAAGCTAACTCTAACATCTCTTGAATAGGTTGCCCAAATGGCGTTTTGGAGTCATTCTCATCCAAGACAGATGGAATTGAGATCCACTGTTTTAAGGTTTCAATTGCTGGTTTTTGATGATCTTTAGTTAATTGGTAATCCATTCTAACACTCCTTTAAATTCCTAAGTAAGCTCCAATCAGTAGTAAAACGATGGTTACTACAAAAATAATGATAATCAAATTACGCATAAATTTCCACCAAGTTGATAGATCAATATTCGCAATTGCTAAAGCTCCCATTACCACACCTGAGGTTGGTGTAATTAAGTTAACAATACCACTAGCGGATTGGAAAGCAGTTACGACAATACTTTCTAGTACACCGGCAAACTGTGCTAATGGTGCCATAATACCCATCGTAGCCGCTGCTAAACCGGATGTCGATGGAATTAAGAAGGACATAGGGATATAGAAGATATAAGTTAGGACGGTGAAGACACCTTTTGGTAAATTCGCTAATCCTTGTTCTCCCCAATGTAAGACAGTGGCGGTAATTTGTCCATCATTCATAACCACTTGGATTCCACGGGCAACTGCTGCAATTAAAGCGACTGACATTAAATCTTTAACTCCGGCAATGAACACTTCTACGAAACGATCTTCTTTAATACCGTAGTATGCAGCAATCACAATAGACATTAAGAAAAATAGTACAGAGATTTCGACTAAATACCACATTCCGAATGGGAGTTCTTCGAGTGACTGACCAATCAAATCACCTAAGAACGGTATACCCAATAACCTTTCGTGGAAGGTACTGAAGAATGTGAAATTCTCATTTAAATCTGCCCAAGGAATTAAAGCTAGAATCATAATGACAAAAGTAAGAGCAAATAGCCATAGGACACCCTTTTGCTTACCAGTTACTTTCGGCATATCTTCTGGGACTTTCCACTTTTCTTTATCTTCTTCCATTTGATCAACAATTAGAGAATTATTCTTATCTGCTAATACTTTCTTAGCATAATTCGAAACATACATTGCACCAATTACATAAGTTACAATTAAGAAAATAAAACGAAGCAACATACCATCGGCCATAGAAATCCCTGCCATGTCCGAAGCAATAGTGGTAGCAAAGGGGTTAACGGTTGAAGATAAAACCCCTAGACCTGCTCCTATTAAAACTACCGCTACAGCTACCAAAGCATCCATTCCAATACCAATCATTAATGGAATTAAAAGAGGATAGAAAGCAATTGTCTCTTCAGCCATTCCGTAAGTTGATCCACCAATGGCGAAGATCGCCATTAAAATCCAGATTAAACCAGAAACATTATTTTTATTGTTTTTAATGGTAGAAGCAATTCCTGCATCAATCGCACCGGTTTCGGTCACAACACCTAGGAATCCACCAACAATCATTATGAATAAAGATACCTCAACAGCTCCTGGTGTTGTTTCAGTACCTAAAAAACCACGAATAGGTGCAGCAAATAAATCCCACAACCCCTGACGTGTACGCTCTACTGTGTGATAAGTTCCAGCAATAAATTTACCATCAGGATCCACATCATAGGCTCCAGATGGAATAATCCAAGTTAAAACAGCAATCACTGCGGTAATAATAAACAGAATCGTAAATGCATTCAGCATCTTTCTTTTCTTCGATTTTTCCATTTTTCTTCCTCCTTCTTTTTTAAAACAAAATCCGATTGCGGTTCATGGCCACAATCGGATTTCATGCCCCGTTTCACATTATAAAAGGGTATTATTATTAAGCTTTAGGGATAAACAAGTTACCATTTGTAACTGCCATAATCGCTTTAATGGAGTGCATACGGTTTTCAGCTTGATCAAATTGACGTGCTTGCTCGCTACGGAATACTTCGTCCGTAATTTCCATTTCACTAATACCAAATTTGTCTAGAACATCTTTACCATATACAGTTTCTGTATCGTGGAAAGCTGGTAAACAGTGAAGAATGATGTAATCACCTTCAATTAAATCGGTTAATTCTTTATTAATTTGATAAGGTTTCAATAAGTTAATACGCTCTTCGAATTTATCTTCTTCACCCATTGATACCCATACATCAGTATATAAAGCGTCTGCATCTTTAACAGCACTCTTAATGTCTGAAGTGATCTCAATTTTAGCACCAGATTCTTTCGCATATTCTTGTGCTTTAGCTACTAATTCTTCATCTGGGAATAATTCCTCTGGAGAAGCGATTGTTACGTTAACACCGATAATTGCTCCTGTGATGAATAGTGAGTTAGCAACGTTATTACGTCCGTCTCCACAATAGACTAATTTTTTACCTTTTAGTTCACCAAAGTTTTCTTTTAAGGTCATATAGTCAGCAATCATTTGTGTTGGATGCCATTCGTCAGTTAAACCATTCCAAACAGGAACGCCGGCATATTTTCCTAGATCTTCAACCATCTCTTGACTGAAACCACGGAATTCAATTCCATCGAACATACTGCCTAAAACACGAGCAGTATCTTCAACTGATTCTTTTTTACCTAATTGAATATCATTAGCTCCTAAGAATTCTGGAGCTGCACCTAAATCGTTTGCAGCAACAGTAAAAGCTGAACGCGTACGAGTAGATGTTTTTTCGAATAGAAGACAAATATTTTGCCCTTTTAGATACTCATGTGGAATACCACGTTTTTTCAAATCTTTTAAATGGATTGAAAAATCAATTAAATAGTTTAATTCATCAGCAGTAAAATCGATCTCTTTTAAAAAGTTTCTTCCTTGGAACATAAATTCCCTCCTATAATTTAAATATATTAATGATTAAGTTTAAATGTCTTCACGAACGAAAGGCATTGACATACAACGAGGACCACCACGACCACGTACTAATTCACTACCTTCAATTTGGTGAATCTTGATGCCGTTTTCAATCAATAATTTGTTCGTAACGGTGTTTCGGTTATAAACAATTACTTCACCAGGAGCAACAGTTAAAGTATTTGCCCCATCATTCCATTGCTCACGAGCACCTGCAACAATATCATCGCCACCACAACGAATTAAAGTGACTTTATCTAAACCTAAAGCTTCGGCTAAAATATCTTCTAAAAGTCCTTCTTTTTTAGCTACTTTAATTTCACCATTTTCACCTGGTGTCACTGAGAAGACTTGTAATTCTCCTTCAATTTCAGGGTGAATTGTAAATTTGTCGTGGTCAATCATGGTAAATACAGTATCTAGATGCATGAACTTACGATTGTTATCGATTAAGAAAGCTAATACTTCTTTAAATTCAGTTTCTTTGAACAAATTACGAGCTAATTTTTCAATCGAATATTTATCGGTACGTTGAGAAATACCTACAGCTAAAGTATTCTTAGATAAGACTAGTTCATCTCCACCCTCAATACGAGTGTCTTCATCACGTTCATAATATAATGCTGTTCCCTTATATTCTGGGTGATGTTTGAAAATGTATTTTCCATATAAAGTTTCACGATTACGTGTATCTGAATACATATGATTTAAGGAAACACCATTGCCCATTGTTGCAAATGGATCACGTGTGAAATATAAGTTTGGCATTGGATCAACTAAGAAAGGATAGTTTGAAAGCAATTCATCAAAACCATTTGATTCATGCTTAATCTCACTCTTTTTGAATCCTTCCATTGTTTTTAATACCATTTCATAGGTATCTTCCATGTCCATCAAATATTTTTTAACATCGTCATAATTTTGACCAGGTTCTAATCCGGTTTCAGCCATCCATTCATCAATGAACTGCTCCTTCAAACCTTCAGCGTCAATGGCCTCGGCTACAAGTTTTTCAAGATAAAGAACTTCTACACCTAGGCTTTCTAATAGTTTAGCAAAGTCATCATGTTCCTTTTGCGCAGCTTCAAGATAAGGAATATCATCAAACAATAAGCGTTCTAGATAGTCTGGCATCAAATTTTCTAATTCTTTGCCTGGGCGGTGAAGCATTACTTTTTTCAAGCGACCAATTTCAGAATTAACATTAATACTGTGAGACATTTAATTTCCTCCTTAATTATTTGTTAACTCTATTGTAACATAAACAAGAAAACGTTTACGTTAAATTAATCACTTTCACGACTTATATTATTCACATTATAAATGAGAGATTCGTCACATATTACATATTTTGCATTTAATCTAGTCAGAACCTTTTAATTTTAGATGCAATTCCGCCAATTGATCCATAGATACAATACTTGGGGCATCAGTTAAGAGATCATGCCCCCGTCCATTTTTTGGAAAGGCAATGACTTCACGGATATTAGGTTCTTGTGCGAGAATCATTACTAAACGGTCTAATCCTAATGCAATTCCGCCATGAGGAGGGAAACCATAGTCCATTCCTTCTAATAGGAAACCAAATTGTTTCCTTGCTTCCTCATCAGTGAACCCTAACAATTCAAACATCTGATCTTGCATTTCCCGCTGATATATTCTTAAAGATCCTCCTCCCACTTCATAACCATTTAAAACAATATCATAAGCTTTCGCTTTAGCATCTGCAGGGTTTTCTTTTAAAGCTTCAACATCATCATTTTGTGGTGCTGTAAAAGGATGGTGCATAGCCACATATCTTTGTGTTTCATCATCATATTCGAATAGTGGCCAATCAGTCACCCATAAGAAAGCTAATTCAGCCGTATCATATAAAGCGTGTTTCTTGGCCAAGTGATTGCGTAAGGCTCCTAAGGAACTAGCTACGACATCTTTTTGATCGGCTACAAAAAACAGAATATCTCCTTTTTCAGCTTCTAGTCTTTTTTTAATTAAAACTTGATCTTCACCATTAAAAAACTTAGCAATTGGCCCATTAAAACCATCTTCTAAAACCTTGACCCATGCTAATCCTTTGGCTTTATATGGCTTCACGATGTCTACCAATGCATCAGCTGTTTTACGTGTATACTCATCAGCTAATCCTTTTAAGTTTATTGCTTTAACTTGCCCGCCGTTAGAAACGGTATTCTTAAAGACCCCAAATTCGCTCGTTTTAGCCCATTGCGATAGGTCTTTCAATTTCATATCAAAGCGAATATCTGGTTTATCTGTACCATATTCTTCCATTGCTTGAGCATAAGTCATTGTTGGAAACGCTTCTTGAATTGATATTCCTCGTGTTTCTTTCACAACTTCTTTTAGCATTTCTTCGATATAACCTTGAATTTCCCTCTGACTTAGAAAGCTCGTTTCAATATCGACTTGTGTAAATTCTGGTTGTCGGTCTCCACGTAAATCTTCATCACGGAAACATTTAACGATTTGGTAATAACGGTCTATTCCTGCACCCATTAATAATTGTTTGAACAGTTGTGGCGATTGAGGCAGTGCAAAAAAGGCTCCACCTTCCCGACGCGTTGGTACTAAATAATCTCTAGCTCCTTCTGGTGTTGATTTGGTCAACATAGGGGTTTCAACATCAATAAAGCCTCTTTCATCTAAATAATTACGTATGGTTCGTGTCACTTTGTGACGTAAACGGATATTGGCTTGCATCTTTGGTCGGCGCAAGTCTAACATACGATTCCTTAGACGAACTTCTTCATCCACATCAAGATCATTTTCAATATAAATTGCTGGTGTTTTAGCTCTTGAGTAGATAGTTAAAGAATTTGCGTATAACTCATAACGACCCGTTTTAATTTGTGGATTAATTTGATCATCTGCGCGTTTGGCTAACTCTCCTGTAACTTCAATAATATATTCTGAACGAATTAGATTGGCTAATTCAAAATCTTCTTTTGAAAGTCGTTCCGTATTAAAAACGACTTGACAAAAACCTTCACGATCCCGTAAATCAACAAAGATCAGACTACCCAAATCTCTTCTTTTTTGTACCCATCCTTTCAATGTGATTTCTTTACCAAGATATTGATCATTCACTAACCCGCAATAAACTGTTCTTTCTGTCATTTTATTCACCTCTAAAATATTTATCGATTACACTAGTATCTGTTGTTAGGCGACGGTATACACCATAAAAATCATCGTATAGGTCTTCTTTTGAGATCTCTGTTTCAATTCCTGTTTCTTGATTTTTTATAATTACTTGTTCTGAATTTACTTCTTGATCACCTAACATAATAGTTAACTTAGCCTTTAACTTGCCCGCTGTTTTAAATTGAGATTTAATACTTCTAAATAAGTAATCTCTTTCAGCGATCAAACCTGCTTGTCGGGCATTTTGTACTAATTCCATTGCTAATTGATTTACGGATGCATCGCGACATAATATGTAAAGATCGACTGGCTCATAGTCCGGGATCGAAACAGCTTGTTGATCCATTAACAATAACAGACGTTCGATACCTAATCCAAAACCAAAGCCTGGTTTTTCGGGTCCCCCTATCTGCTGGACCAAGCCATCATATCGTCCTCCACCACAGACGGTTGATTGAGCTCCAATTTGATTGTCATCGACTACAAACTCAAAAATGGTATCTTGATAATAGTCTAAGCCTCTAACAACTTTATCATTAACTTCAAAAGGTATGTTTAGTCGTTTTAGCATTAACTGGACCTGATCAAAATGTTCCTTACTTTCATCTGACAAATAATCCAAAATACTAGGTGCTTCTTTTACAAAACGTTTATCTTTAGGATCTTTTGAATCTAAAACACGTAGAGGATTATCATGTAATCTCTTTTGAGAATCTTCACTTAATTCATTAAAATGCGGTTCTAAATACGCAATTAAAGCTTGACGATAGACTTGGCGATCAGCTGGTTTTCCTAAAGAATTGATTTGTAATGATATCTCTTTTAAACCTAATTCTTGGAACAATTGCCAAGCCAGACTGATAACTTCCACATCCGTCGCTGGATTTTCTGAGCCAAAAACTTCTACTCCTAACTGATTAAATTGGCGTTGACGACCAGCTTGAGGTCTTTCATATCGGAAATAGGGTCCCATATAATAGACCTTAAATGGCTGGGCATGTTCTGGACCAAATAATTTATTTTCAATATAAGCCCTTACTACACCAGCGGTTCCTTCTGGTCTAAGACTAATGTGTCTTTCACCTTTATCAAAAAAATCGTACATTTCCTTAGAAACAATATCCGAACTGTTCCCGACAGACCTCGAAAATAAATCATAAGCTTCAAAGATCGGTGTTCGAATTTCACGATATAGATATTGATCAAATAAATCGCGTGCTACATCTTCTACATACTGCCAACGATGAATTTCTTGTGGCAAAATATCCACAGTGCCCTTCATTTTTTGAATCATTTTACTCCTCCTAATATAAAAGCGTCCTAAGTTCTCACTTAGGACGCAATAACGTGGTACCACCTATTTTCGCAGTGCATATACACTACCTCTTAATTGTAACGTGATTAACGGAATAACTTTTCATTATTCTTCTCCATAGTGTCTTCACTCTTGAATGCAACTTTTCACCTTGTGTTGCTCACTGTTTGTTAAGAGTTACTTGTCTATTTCAGCGAATTAAATAATTAGTTATGTTCAGATTACTCAATGGTGAAGCATTTGTCAAGCTTATAAATACTCTTATTAACAAAATATACCATCCAATTAACAATCTGATTACTATTGTGTGACAGTCGTTTTAAAATTTGACTTTTGCTGGATACAATCAATTATAATAAGCTCAGCAAATGGATAGGGAGGGTAAAAATGTTATTAAGAGAGCCTACAATTAAAAAAATTCTACAACACAAACAAATCGTTGCTTTCTTTTTCACCTTTACTATCTGTATGGTCTCTTTCTGGTGTATTTACAGTCTCAGCAATTTGCAGGTTCTTCAAATTGAGCGCCAAGGTGTATCTCTTCATCCCTTTCCTACTACTAATTCTGACATCTTAACTGAACTTAAGCCTCATTCATCATTCGAAGTGATTCAAGAAGAAGGGGGTTGGATTAAAGGCCGTTATCAAGGCAAGTTTGAAGGTTGGTTGCCAACTTGGTTATTGAATAATAAGCATTTAAAGTCCGATCAAAATTTAGCCGGAGTATTTAAACAATCTACCGCTATCTTTCAAGAACCTGATTCAAAAACGCCCGTTGTCTCGCAGATTGCCCAAGATAGTTTAATACCAATTAGTTATGTTGAAAAAGATTGGGCCCTAGTGAATTATCAAGGCAGACCTGCCTTTGTTGAATTAAATAAGCTTGAATTAATTGATCGCCAAGAAGCAGAAGTGATAATGGCAGAAAAAGAAGCCAATAAAAGTGCTTTAAATGAGAAACAAAAAGCAAAAGAACGTTTAAAAAACATTGTGGTTATGCGTGATAAAGAAGGTTACTTACTTGAAGAAGCTGACAACTTATCCAATATTATTTATCAAACAGACTTTTTACAAGAATTTACCAAGCTTGATTACATTGAGTATAGTCCACAAGAATCCTATTATTTAGTCGAAGATTCTCAAGGGATCAAAGGTTACATTAATTCTTTTTCTCTTTCTGAACCCATCTATTCACTTGACCACCGCTACTTACCAATTAATCATAAATTAGCACAAGCCACCATTATGTTAGATCCTGGGCATGGCGGAGAAGATCCTGGCACGATCAGTACGGATCAACAACACTTTGAAAAATCTTTCACCTATAAGATCGCACATGTTCTAAAAAATACCCTCGAAGCTTTCGGTGCTACAGTCATTATGACGAATGAACAGGATCAATTTCTAGATCTTTCAGAAAGAGCGCAAATAAGTAATCATAAACAACCCGATTTGTTTCTCTCCTTACATTTCGACGCCTCCTATGATACCGATCTTAAGGGCATCCGCACTTACTTTTATCATCTGGAAGACGAAGAGTTCGCTAAAACACTCCATAATGGTTTTAATACTGCCAATCGACCTGATTTAGGTGTAGAGTATGGGAATTTTCAAGTTTTACGAGAAAACACTGTGCCTGCTGTACTATTAGAGCTAGGTTATATAACGAATGCCGAAGATTTAGAATTGATGTTAACAGACGAATAC
The DNA here is from genome assembly GCF_012396555.1 of Facklamia miroungae. Lineage (GTDB taxonomy): Bacteria > Bacillota > Bacilli > Lactobacillales > Aerococcaceae > Facklamia > Facklamia miroungae. Next base: position 266,656 of record NZ_JAAXPS010000002.1, on the reverse strand, counting down.
TATCAAGTTTTAGCAGATTCAATTACAGACGGTCTCGTTAAATATTTTAATCAAATTGAAAATCAACACACAATAAATAACCCTAATCGATAAACAAAAAGCTTATCGATTAGGGTTATTTGATATTACTCTTTTGAATCCAAAATAATCGTCACTGGTCCTTGATTGATTAATTCAACTTGCATATCCGCTCCAAAAACACCAGTTTGTAATGGAATATCTTGCATTACTAATAAATGATTAAAATAATTGTATAATTCTTCAGCTTGGTTTGGTTTTGCAGCATTTGTAAAGCTAGGCCGATTACCTTTTTTACAAGAAGCAAAAAGAGTGAACTGGCTGATTGAAAGAATACTTCCCTCAATGTCTCTTAATGATAAATTCATTTTACCAGCATCATCTTCAAAGATACGCATATTGATTATTTTCCTCACACAATATTCACAATCTTCAAAGGTGTCTTCAGGTCCAAAACCAACCAATAATAACAAGCCTTCTTGAATGGCTCCAACATTCTTGCCATCAATTTTAACCTTAGCTTGGCTTACTCTTTGTATTACTACCTTCATACTGCCTCCTAATTGACTTGTCGCTCTACTTCATAGACATCCGGAATGTTTTTTAATTTTACAATTAAGTCTTGTAATTGCTGAGTATTAGCAACTAATACTTTTAAATTAATAATTGCTTGACTTTGATCATCAATACGGCCATTGACACCTTTTAAATTTTTTACTGTATGGTTTACAACGTGTAAAACATCATTAATCATACCTGAACGATCAAATCCGATTATTTGAATTTCTGTTTCATACTCATGTTGATCTTGATCGTTTTCAGCCCAATGAACCGCAATTGTACGATCAGCTATTTCTATTTCACTTAATAAATTGGTGCAATCTTTCCGATGCACAGAAATACCCCGTCCTCTGGTAATATAACCTACAATCTCGTCCCCTGGCACCGGATTGCAACATCTACTGAGTCGTATCATCAAATTATCAACACCATCTACCACGACACCATTTTCATTGCCTGATTTGTTTTTATGAGCTTCATTCTCTCTATCTTTAGAAATTATATTCGTTAACTTTTCAACTTTATCAATTTTCTTAATATTCCAAAAATGTAAGATCGAGGTTGGTGAGATTTCACCTAGGCCTACTGAAGCATAAAGATCTTCAATATTATTAAAATTGAATCTTTCAAGCAAATCTTTTTCTTTGTTCTTTTTCAACTCTGCTTTTAAGGAAGTGTCATTTTCTTTAAGAGCTTTTTCTAAAAGTTCTTGTCCAATTTCACTATTTTTCTCACGTTCTTGCATCTTAAAGTAGCGTTTGATTCGATTGCGCGCTTTAGAAGTCTTAACAAATTTTAACCAATCGCGACTGGGACCGACTGAACTAGGATTTGTTAATATTTCAACAATATCACCGTTTTTCAAACGATAATTTAAAGGAACTATATTCCCATTAACTTTAGCACCGACCGTTTTATTTCCAATTTCTGTATGGATATGAAAAGCAAAATCAACAGGTCCAGAACCAAGTGGCAATTCAAAGACGTCCCCTTTAGGTGTGAAGATATAGACTTGATCCTTAAAGACATCTTCCTTAATAAACTCCATAAATTCACTCGCATTTCCAGCGTCATCTTCATACTCAACGATGTCGTGGAACCATTTCAATTGTTGTTGGATATTATCGCGTGGCTGCTCATCCACTGTTTTTCCTTCTTTATATGCCCAGTGAGCTGCCAAACCATATTCAGCCACTTCGTGCATGAGATGAGTTCTGATTTGAACTTCAACTGGTTTGCCTTGTGGTCCAATAACAGTCGTATGAATCGATTGATACATATTCGCCTTAGGCATGGCAATATAATCTTTAAAACGACCGGGCATCGGCTTCCATTTAGTATGAATTATCCCTAACACACCATAACAATCTTTTATGGAATCCACTAATACACGTACAGCTAACAAATCATAAATATCATCAAAATCTTTGTTTTGATCAACCATCTTACGATAAATCGAGTAAATATGCTTGGGTCTCCCATATACGGTTGATTCCATTGATAGTTCTTCGATGGCATCCTTAATTTGATCAATCACTACTTGGATATAGGCTTCACGTTCATCACGTTTTTGGTCCATTTGGTGAACAATATCATAATAAGCTTGTGGGTTTATATAGCGTAAAGAAATATCTTCCAATTCCCATTTAATAACACTCATACCAATGCGTTCTGCTAGAGGTGCATAGATATCTAATGCTTCTTGAGACTTTTCAATCTGTTTTTGCGGTTTTTGGAACTTTAACGTTCGCATATTATGTAAACGGTCTGCCAACTTTACCATCACTACTCGGATATCCTTAGCCATTGCTATCAACATTTTACGATGATTTTCAGCTAATTGTTCTTCTTTACTTTGAAATTTAATTTTTCCGAGTTTGGTCACACCATCCACTAAAAAAGCAACTGATTCTGAAAATTCTTCTCGAATTTTTTCTAAAGTATAATCTGTATCTTCAACAACATCATGTAAAAAACCAGTAGCTACTGTATCAGGATCTAATTTGATGTTAGCTAGAATACCTGCTACTTGAATGGGATGATTAATATAGGGTTCGCCAGAGAGTCTTTCTTGTCCTTCATGTGCCTTTGTAGCTACTGCTAGAGCTTTTTCAACAAAAGCAACTTTAGTATCATTCATGTAAGATCGACATATCGCGATAACTTCTTCTCCAGTATATATATCATTTCTGCCCATATTATCACCACGCCTTCTCTATAATTTTTCTACTATTATAACTTAAACACTTACAATAAAACAATACTTGTCTTTTCAGGGAAATAAATCAATCACTTTTGCTTTTATATAGAGATGATGCTAAAAAACAACTGGTCAATAGACGCAGTTGTTTTCAAAATTTATTCAGATACAATTTTAATTCCTTTAGAAGCTCCGATGCGACTGGCTCCTGCTTCTATCATCATCAGTGCAGATTTTTTATCGCCAACCCCGCCTGAAGCTTTTACGCCCATTTCTTCACCTACAGTAGATCGCATCAATGCAACATCTTCTTTAGTAGCACCTCCGGTAGAAAAACCAGTCGATGTTTTAACGAAATCAGCTTTTGCCGTTTTAGCTGCTTGACAGGCTTTAACTTTCTCATCATTATCCAACAAACTTGTTTCAATGATGACCTTTACTATAATATTTTCAGGTACAGCTTGAACAACTTGACGGATATCTTCTTCTACTTTTTCCCAATCTCCAGCTTTCGCTGCTCCGATATTAATAACCATGTCAATTTCGTCCGCTCCGCTTCCTACTGCCTCTTTGGCTTCAAATACCTTGGTAGCAGTAGTGGTTGCTCCTAAAGGAAATCCGATAACAGTGCAAACTTTAACTTCTGAATCTTTTAAAAGTTCTTTAGCATAAGTCACCCATACTGGATTAATACAAACCGACATAAACTCATATTGCAGTGCCTCTTGACAAATTTGTCTTATCTGGTCTGATGTTGCATTTGCATTTAGTATTGTATGATCAATGTATTTATTTAACTTCATTTTCAAACTCCTTTTCAATTTCAGTGACATAGGAAATAACACTCAACAAATAAATAGGTGCTGTTTCAGCACGTAAGATTCTGGGTCCTAAACTACAAGCTTGGAAACCATGTTCTATTAAAAAATCTACTTCTTCTTGATCCAAACCACCTTCAGAACCAAATAACATAACAACTTTTTGATTCTTAATAAGCTTTTGCATTATTTTAGCTAATAAATGGTGTTCTCCGTCTTTAGCTTTCTCTTCAAATGCTACTAATTTAAAATCAAAATCTTGGTATTGAGCAACAAATTCTTTTAAATTCATCAGATCTTTAATTTTAACTTGTTTCAAACGCTTCGACTGCTCAGCTGCACTATCAGCAATTTTTTGCAATCTTACGATTTTCTTACCTGCCTTACTGTGATCCCATTTTACTACATCTCGTTGTAAAGCTAAAGGTTGAAAAAAACTCATGCCACATTCTGTACCTTTTTGAACGATTGTATCTATCTTGTCATTTTTTGATAAGCCACAGGCAACAACTACCTCAACTGGTAGTTCGGTTTGACTTTGTTTATCGCTCACCTCATAAGATACTTCTAGTAATGCAAGATCATTTTGTTTTTCAATATATTTCGCGAGGTATTTTTTATGATTATGAACGACCAGTAATTGCTTATTATGCCTAGCTCTCAAAACATTAATCAAATGATGACTGTCGGCTTGATTCAAATATACTCTATGACCAGGTTCTAAAATTTGATTTTGATCCTTAATAAAATACTGATGCATAATCTACTCTTTCTTTTGAGCTATCATTCCAGCCCAATCCTTGAAATAATTAATTTGAATAATATCCCACTGTGCTTTTGGTAAAGACGCTACTACTTGTTGAGCCTTTTCAGCTAAAATGCCTCCTAAAATGAGGTAACCATCTTTTTCGAGTAGTCGATAAGCATCGTGGTAAAGATCGGTTAAAATATGGGGTAAAATATTAGCCACAATAATGTTCGCTTGATCCTGAACACCTTTTAAAAGGTCATTCACTTGAAAACAAATGGCAGGATGTTCATCCTGTGAATAACCTGCCTTCTCCCATTTTTGGTAAGTCAAGTTTTTTTCAGCTGCCGCTATTGCTTGCGGATCCAAGTCATAACCTTCAACTTTATGAGCACCAAGAGCAGCAGCAATTAAAGCGAGGACACCCGATCCTGTTCCAACATCATAAACTTTCTCTCCGCCTCGCATGACCATTTCTAATGCTTGAGCACCTAATTGTGTCGTTGGGTGGTCGCCCGTTCCAAATGCTACCCCGGGATCCAAGTAAATGATCTTCTCATCCACAAATTGTGGCAAATAGTTTTCCCACACGGGAACTACTTTTATAAAGCGGGAAATTTCTTGAACATGATAATTTTTCATCCAATTTTTTTGCCAGTTTTCAATGACAATTGGCGCTTGTTCCCAGCTAAAGTCAAAATATAAGTTGTCGATTAAAAAATTATTAAATAAATGCTTGTCAATTGCCTGATCAAAAAACCCAACAAGTCGACTCTTTTTTCTTTGGTCACTGGCGGATGGCTCTAAAGGGATTTCTCCGAAGAGGTTCTCTTTATTTTCTAAATAGCCTTCAACATTAATGACCTGAACCCCTTTAGCTCCCCACTCAAATAACAAATGAGAAGCATAGTCTATTTGATCTGGTTTTTTTGTTTGAAGATAAATCGTTACTTGAGTCCAATTGGTCATTTTACTCCCTCCTTTTTAATACACTAACACTATTATACAAGTGTTCTTAACCACATTATGGAGGACTATCGAATATTTTTCAATCAAAAGAAGCTAATTTTTCATGATTAAGTCTAGCTATTTTTACAAGGGCATGTCATAATAGTGGATAGACTTTTGGTTATTTTTAAAATATTTTTTGAAATCTCCAACTGAAAAGGATAAAATAGAAATTAGTATCCTGTTTTTTTATAAAAGCTGATAAACGAGGTGAACTTCATGGCAGAAAAAAACTTAACAGCAAAAGACATCTTACAGAAAGAATTTTCTCGTACCATGCGTGGCTATAACGCTGCTGAAGTCGATGAGTATCTCGATAGTATCATACGTGATTATGATTCTTATCAAAAAGACGTTGTCTTTCTAAAAAATGAAAATGAACGACTCATTGCTAAAATTGATGAGCTAACCAAGCAATTATCTCTCGCAAAGAAAAATGTTGCGACTACTCCAGGCTCTGGTGTTACAAATTTTGATATCCTAAAACGATTATCCAATTTAGAAAAACATGTTTTTGGCGCAAAAATTTCAAACTCTGACTCTACTCAAAACTAAAAACATAGTAAATTTCAGGTAATCGCGGTCAATTAATTTGGCTGAGGAAAGTCCATGCTCGCACAAGCTGAAATGCTTGTAGTGTTCGTGCTTAGCGAAACAATAAGCTAAGGTAGCCTTAAGGTGAACGGCGAGTGAAAATTCTAAGGCTTAGCTAAGAATCAGTAACTTATAAAGTGCCACAGTGACGATCCTTTTTGGAAACAAAAAGCTGAAACGCGGTAAACCCCTCGAGCGAGCAACCCAAATTTGGTAGGGGCACTCTCTAAATGGAAAAATGCTCAAGCATTGGTCAACCATAGGAGAGACAAGTTATCTTGTAGATAGATGATTACCCTTTATTTATTCTTGCCTATGGAATAAATATTGACAGAACATGGCTTATCGAAATTTACTAAAATAGGTATTAATAGATGCAGACAATCAATAACACGATTCTGAGCCTCCAAGCTTACTGAATCGTGTTATTTTTTAAGAAAGGATAAAAAATGAAAAATTACAATTTAATTGCTACAGCAGCAGCAGGTATCGAGGGCATCGTCAATCAGGAGCTCAAAAAACTTGGCTATGAAACTCAAACTGAAAATGGACGAGTCCGCTTCAGTGGAACTGCTCAAGATATTGCTAAAACAAATTTATGGCTTAGAACTGCTGATCGTATCAAAATTAATATCGCAGAATTTAAGGCCAGTTCTTTTGAAGAATTATTTGATCAAACATATGCAATCGCTTGGGAAGATATTCTTCCTATGGACGCAGAGTTTCCCGTTTCAGGCAAATCTGTTAAGTCTCAACTCTATTCGGTTCCAAACTGTCAACGAATTGTCAAAAAAGCCATTGCTAAACGTTTAATGGATTATTATGCACGTAAAATGCCCCTCAGTGAAACAGGAAATTATTATCCAATTGAAATTTCGCTTCTCAAAGATATGGCGATGATTACGCTTGACACAAGCGGAACTAGTCTTTTCAAACGCGGTTACCGAACAGAAAAAGGTGGCGCTCCCCTTAAAGAAAATATGGCAGCTGCTTTAGTCAAATTAACGACTTGGTTTCCGGACCGACCGCTCTATGATCCTACATGTGGTTCAGGTACCATCTTAATTGAAGCAGCCTTAATGGGACGTAATATAGCTCCTGGCTTAAACCGATCTTTCGCAGCTGAAAAGTGGGAGTTTTTTAATCCCGAAGTATGGCCTCAAGAAAAAGCTGACGCCAGAAGACAAATCAATCATGAAATTGAACTTAATATTTTTGGTAGCGATATTGACGGTAAAATGATTGAAATTGCTAGGCAAAATGCTGAAAATGCCGGTGTTGGACCAGATATTACTTTTAAACAAATGCAACTTAAAGACTACCGTCCCGATCAAGAATATGGTATTTTAATTTCCAATCCTCCTTACGGGGATCGCTTGCTAGACGAAGAAAAAGTACGACAACTCTATCAAGATATGGGAGATGTTTATCGGCCAATGACCACTTGGTCAAAATATTTTCTTTCTAGCGATGACTCATTTGAAAAATATTATGGCGAAAAAGCAAGTAAAAAACGTAAATTGTATAATGGTGCCTTAAAGGTTAATTATTATCAATACTGGTCAAAAAATAAATAAGAGTCTAAGATACTTACCTGCCCTTGCTTATGTAAGGCTTGTTTGGCAGCTTGATCCGCTGCTCGATTTTCTTTTTCGGGGATCCATTTTAAAAAGAGTAAGGGGTATTTGTTCATTTCATTTAAAATAGTGGTGAGCAATACTTTAAAATGTTCTTTTTTGGCATATTGTTTATTAATTGATTGAAAGACTATTTTTGAATCCGTCTTAATTTGAATCAACTGGTTTGCTTTTAAATTTTGTTGCTTTAACCATTGCATAGCTAATAATAACGAAATAAATTCTGCCAGGTGATTATCAGTAATTTTGGCTAAAAAGAATTTATGCGTGTCCACATTTCCCTTGTCAAAAACTAAAAAAGCTAACCCCGCTTCTTTAGTTTTAGGATCAAAAGCCGCATCAATTTGTATCCACATTTGCTTACCACCTTGTCTATCTTTGAAAGGAGTCTCTTGTGACCGATCTCATTCATTTACCAAACAATGACGAAAACTTCTACCGTAAAGCTATCAATGCTTTGGAAAATAACGATCTTGACCAAGCAAATACATTATTAGAAGAAAGTTATCGAATTGAACCTTCTATAAAAGTCTTTAAAGAATTAATTCATCTTAATCTTATTAGAAATAAACCTGACCCTATAAAAAAGCTTTGGAAAGATTTTCTAAGTATTAATGCACTCGAACATTTTGATTTTGAATTAGCTTCACTTTATGTTCATTCTTTACCTCGTCTTTTTGCTCAGCATGAACAACTAATAAAACTTTATGAACTGAAAGATCTTTTTGATCAAAAAGAATGGAACACTACATTCATTATCGACCAAATCCAACAGATTAAACAGCAAGACCAAATTTTGAATGAAATTCAATTCTATTTTGAAAAGAATCAAATAGATCAATTAATTGATAAACTACGCAAACAAACGATTTTTGAGCTTTTAAAAACAATCAAAATTATTTATTCTTTGGATTTCTCAATCAAACATTCTATTTTATCTAAATTATTACTTCAAAAGGAGATCAGCCAGTTTGTTAAGAGTGATATCCTACATCACTATCTATACCAAGATTATCGAATAAAACTAAAAATAGCATGGTTTGGCACAATCGAAACGATTAATATACAGGAATTGTATCCTTATAAAGAAGATCCAACCTATCTGACCATAAAATCTTTGCTAGAAAATTACACGAACGACAACAATCCACATATCTTCGAAGGACTTTTAACGGAAATCAATCTTTTAATGATGGTCTATTATCCCTTCATAGACCAAAAAATAACAGAACCAGTACAATGGTTCAATACTTTTCTAGCTTATTATAATATTGAAGAAGGAGCAACTCCAGATCAAGATACAAATACATTAGATATCTTACAACAAGCGATAAAAGAAATTAAACAATTAGGTGTTTAGCTTTTATAAGACCTAAAGATAATTTAAGTTTAAAAGAAGCAGGTCAAGGCATTGACCTGCTTCTTTCATTTAATCTTCTTCTGTGTACTCATCGTATTCTTTGGTTCCTTTAAGATGTACGGTAGGTTGAGGATCAAGAATGACATGTTTATCCTCTTCTTGAGGTGGTAGAGAAATAAAATCAATAATGTCTTTAAAGTTAACAATTGTCTTATCTTCAATAATATCTTGCATCATTAAATCAGATTCTTGCCAATAGATTTCAACAACTGCGCTATTGGAAAGCAACTTAGTAATTATTCCTGTCATACTACTTTCTCTAAACTTGAAAGTAATCTTATCGCCAATCGCTGGACGTATTGCTAATTTTACTGCTTCAATCATCTCAAGTCCCGTATCATAGTCTACATCTAACAACGAAGCGATACGTGACTTGCTAGTTCCACGTCTTAACTCTTTTTCAATAAGACTTCGTTGCTCTTCTGAAAGTTTTTTCGACACGATATCCCTCTTTCCTTATTCATACCCAACTAATTCAAATAATAGTATACCATATATTTAATGTTTTCCCTAAGCCTTCGTCTTTATTCTTTTCGGCACCCAAATAGAAAGTGCGTGAGCATGAATGGCAATTGTTAATGGCAAGATAGGGCCTTCATCACCATCTATATTTGCCTTGATCGCTTTAGCTTTATTGGAATCGTTAGCTTTTAACTTAAAAGATTTACCCACTAAGGATAGCAAGGAGTCGTTATCTACTTCATGACTTGGTAGACCTTTCTCTTCTATAAATGTCATTAAACTTGATACAGCTAAAGAGCCCTTAAATGCATAAAGATGACCATAGCCATCAAATAGATGATCTTTGGAAAGTATATTTTCCATCCCTCCAACACTACTAGTTAATGTCAATAATAAGAGATTAGTCTGGATTTGATAACTTTCTTCATCATCGACCGTTATTGATAAATCAAAATTTTCTTCTTCAAACATCGCTTTAACGCCGTCAAAAAAATAAGCCAAAGAACCAATTTTGTTTTTAATTTTTGACTCGGTCTCTAATACGGCAGAAGGTATCGCCCCGAGTGCAAGAACATTGACAAAGTACTGATCATTTACTTGTCCAACATCGAGTTTTTTCTGTTCTAAAAAACGGAATTGTTGAATTGCTTTTTCTGGATTGAGTGAAATTCCTAAAGATCTTGCCAAATCGTTAACGGTTCCTAAAGGTAAAAAGGCAAAATGAGGTGGGTGTTGATTCTGCATCAAACCTGAAATGACCTCATTGACTGTTCCATCGCCTCCAAGACAAATAATTGTATCCCTATCCTTTGATGAAGTGGTTTTAGCCCATTCGTATGCATCTTGCGGCTTTTCAGTAACACGTTGCTCTATCTCAACATTGTAACTTTCAATTAAGACTTCTGCTAATTGTTCTGCATAGCTAACAGCTTTTCCCTTACCGGAGCCTGGATTCGCGATAATTAAAATTTTCTTCATTGCTCATCCTCCTTTGATATATTATAGCACAAGAATGAAAATAATAGATTTACCCTCTTTCATTTTTTGGTAATATACGTTACAATGATGCATATCATAAGACAGAGTAAAAGATAGAACGTTAAGTGTTGTTGGATGGGATGTGGCCAGCAAACGAAAAGAATTATTCTTGCGATACTATCTTTGCATTCGCTGCATAAATATTATTTGTAGCGCTCTCTTGTCAAATTAAAGGAGCGTATTTTTTATGGAAAAAACAGATTCTCGTCGTGTAAGTTCTTATGGTCAAAAAGGGAGATTAACGACTCTTCAATTAACCACTATGGCTTTACTTTTGGCTTTTCGTATTATGTTAGCCTATATTCCAGCTTTTAGAATTGGTGAAATTGCCCAAATAGGAGTTGGCTTCATTGGTACAGCAATCTCGAGTGCTATTATCGGTCCATGGTGGGCTATCGTTCTTTCAATGGCAAATGATATCATCACTGCCCTTTTAAATGGTTATAGTTTCTTTTTTGGTTATACTTTGAGTGCAGGTCTAGCAGGTTTCATTTATGGTTGGTTTTTATGGCGTAAAGAACTTAATTGGAAAAATATCTTAATAAGTGTCTTATTAGTCACTTTAATTGTTAACCTAGGTCTTGGTTCTTTATGGATTCGTATGATGCAAGGTAAAGCATGGGCAGCCTTTATGCCCATTCGCATTGCTAAAAATGCTGTTTCCTTCCCTCTAAATACAATCATCTTAGTGATCATACTACAATTACCTGTTATTAAGCGTCTCATTCGAAAATTCCAATTTTAATAGAATTTTATTAATTCACTAGTCGATAAAGCACTATTGAATAGCCCAATGACATGATAGTGAAATACTAAGTAGAGAGCAGGATTATGCTAAATCTTGCTCTCTCTTTTTTTAAAACTATTACAAATTACAATAAGAATTGTTTTTTAAACAATCATTTTATAGTCTGTTTAATAAAGTTGTTTAACAATCTGATTAAAAACGGTAAAAACTTGTGACTTTTATTGATTTTACGTATAATATGAAGATATGAAAATAAATGTAGCTTGCAACTACAGGAGGTAAATTATGGAAAAAAACTATCGTGTATTACTCTATTATAAGTATCAAAAAATTGACGACCCTGAATTGTTTGCTAAAGATCACTTAGCTTTCTGCCATAGCATTGGTCTTAAAGGACGCGTTTTGGTAGGGCAAGAAGGTATCAATGGAACGGTTTCTGGTACAATAGAGCAAACGCAAAAATATATGGATTATGTGCATTCTCTACCAGGTTTTGAAGACTTATGGTTTAAGCAGGATCCAGCGGATGATTACGCTCATAAAAAGATGTATGTACGAACTCGTGAGGAAATTGTTGCTTTAAATTTAGAAGAAGACATCGATCCTCATCAACTCACGGGTCAATATTTATCGCCAAAGGAATTTAAACAAGCCCTTCTTGATGAAGATACTGTCGTTTTAGATACGCGCAATGACTACGAGTATGATTTGGGGCATTTTAAAGGAGCAGTCCGACCTGAAATACGTAACTTCAGAGAGCTACCTGATTGGGTCAAAGAAAATAAAGAGCAATTTATGGATAAAAGAGTTGTTGTTTATTGCACCGGAGGTATCCGCTGTGAAAAATTCTCTGGTTGGCTTTTAAAAGAAGGTTTCAAAGATGTTGGGCAGTTACATGGCGGGATTGATACTTATGGGAAAGATCCCGAAACAAAAGGTGAACTCTGGGATGGAAAAATGTATGTATTCGATGAAAGAATAGCTGTTCCTGTTAACCAAGTAAATCCAACAATCGTTGGAAAAGACTATTTTGATGGAACTCCTTGTGAAAGATATGTAAATTGTGCAAATCCAGAGTGCAATGAGCAAATTTTAGCATCAGAAGAAAACGAAGCTAAATTCCTACGCGGATGCAGTCAAGCTTGTCGCTGTCATCCACGTAATCGTTATGTAGCTGAGCATAATCTTTCAACTGACGAATGGGAAGAAAAATTAAATGCAATTGGAGAAAGCTTAAATAAATCACATTCTGCTTAATTTAAGCCTGTAAAGGGGATAGTGAAATGACTAATGAAGAAAGCAAGAAGCATCTGCCACCTTTGGATGGTCATGTATCAAAAGATTCAATTCAAGAAAGACGTCGAAGGTTAACAAATTTGAAGTCTTCACGCTTTGTTAACAGTAAAGAGGCTCGTTCAAGACGCCTAAAACGAATTGATGAACTTGAAAATGAGAGCTTTAAAGATGTACAGATGCCGACGCTCCATTCTGATTCAAATGAAAAAAAGCAAATAAAAAGTAATAGACAACACTCGATTCAATCGAAGCGATCCATTCCGGAAAACAGTGGATCAGGACTCCTCAGCGATCAAACCCTTGAATCACCAATCGGAGAAATTAAAGAGACCCGATTTTCTAATGAAGAAGCTGAATTAGATAAAGATGATTCAAAAACCGATTCATTTAATCAAAACGATGAAACGATCTCAAGAGATGAAAGTTTTGATGATGTTTCGCAAAAAAACTTTTTTCAACGCTATATCCACACAAGGAAGATGCGAAAAAAAGCTGCACGTAATCAACTGTCTTTAAAAGGTCTCAATCGAACATCAAAAATGTCTATAGTTGTCTCTGTTATTTTTAACGTGCTTAAGCGCATATTTATTTATATTGTTTTTATTGGGCTTTTGCTTGGCTTTCTCTTATCCGGAATTGGAATAGGTTATTTTACTTCTCTTGTTTCTGATACGACTCCACCAACTAAACAAGAAATGGCTGAAGCCATTAATCAAGTTGAACAACAATCAAGTCTTTATTATAATTCGGGCGACCTTATTGCCGACATCCGGTCAGATGTTGTAAGATCAGTGACAAAGTTGGAAGATATCTCACCTTATATAAAACAAGGATTAATTTCTATTGAAGACCAAGCCTTCTATGATCACCTAGGTGTAAATCCTAAGTCAACGCTAAGAGCTATTCTTCAAACACTAATATCAGGTTCAGGGACAGGCGGATCAACTTTAACACAGCAACTGGTTAAACAACAGTTATTGACTAATGATGTCACTTTTTTTAGAAAGGCTAATGAAATCTTACTAGCTTTAAGACTCGAAAAATACTTTACCAAAGATGAAATATTGAACGCTTATCTTAATGTTTCACCTTTTGGTCGTAATAATATGGGGGATAATATTGCTGGTATCCGAGAAGCTTCGGAAGGGATATTCGGTATAGAACCATCAGACGTTAATTTGGCTCAAGCAGCTTTTTTAGTTGGGCTACCCCAAGATCCTTATACTTATACACCTTATAATTATAACAGTTCACTCAGAGATGATTTTGAAGCCGGCATTAATCGAATGAAAGCTGTGCTTTTCAGTATGTATCGCAATAAAGTTATCACTAAAGAAGAGTATAATGCAGCGATTCAGTATGATATCAGTAAAGATTTTCTTAAACCAAAAGACCGACCCGTTGAACGTCAATCCTACTTATATCAAACAATAATGAATGAAGCAATCAATAAATTAATGGAGATTAATATTAATGATGATGGTCTTCAAGTCAGTGATGTTTTACAGGATACAGATATGTATAACCAATACTACTCTGAAGCAGAAAACCAATTACGTACTGGTGGCTATCAAGTTTATTCTACCATCGATAAAGAAATTTATGATCAATTACAAGAAACAGCCAAAGAATATGTAGAAACTTTAGGTGTAAGTTATGATGGAGTTTATACTGACCCTAGTACCGGTGAAGAAATATATTATGTTGAAAATATACAAACTGGAATTGTAGTGATTGAAAATACGAGTGGTAAAGTTTTGGGCTTCGTTGCCGGAACTGATTACGATAACAACCAAATTGACCATGCTTTCGCAACTCGTCGCTCCCCTGGTTCAACAATCAAACCACTGGCAGTCTACGCTCCAGCCATCGAAAATGACCTTATTGCCCCTGCTACCATTGTTCCTGATACACCATTTGTCGAAACATACGCGGATGGTACGCAGTGGAAACCGACTAACTATGGCGAATCGATTTCAAATCAATTTATTTCTGCTCGTGAATCGCTCGCTAAATCACTTAATTTACCAACTATACGAATTTATCAAGGCTTATTACAGCAGAATGTACCTGTTTATGATTACCTAAAACTGATGGGCTTTAAAGAAGGTTTTGCCTATGATAAGGATGAAACGAACAACCTTGCCTTTTCAATTGGAGGTGTTAGTACAGGTCCTACTGTATTTGAACAAACTTCTGCCTTTTCAACTTTTGCTAACGACGGTTACTATGTTCAAGGCCATATCATCAGTAAAATTGTTGATTCTTTTGGTAATATTGTCTTTGAACAAGAGGTTCAACCACAAAAGGTATTTAGTGAAGACACGAATTATTTGATGGTAGATATTTTACGAGATACTACCGAGTTTGGTTCAGGTCAATACGCTAAGGCAAATTTAAAAGTGCCTGGTGATTGGATTGCTAAATCTGGAACAAGTGAGAATGCTAAAGACCTCTGGTTCATAGCTTCTACACCTGCGATTACAATAGGATCCTGGGCAGGCTATGACTCTCAATACTATGAATATTTTGTCAATCCAGACGATGGACTTGGAAACGAATCAGTGCGTTCGCAAGTTTTCTGGGCCAATATAGCTAATGCACTATATGCCATTCGACCTGAAATTTTTGGTTCCAATGAAATTTTTGCTCAACCTACTTCAGTAATTAGTCAAAACATAGTTGCCCTTACTGGAACTTTACCAGGCAGCATTACCTATAATAATCGAATTGCTAACCTTTCAGGTCCTCTTAAACAAGACCTCTTTAAGCAATCGAAGCCCGCTGCTGCCCTCAGCTATAATTTTATGTTCAATGCTAATGATGAAGAAATAGGTCGTTTCTGGGCAGCATATATGCGCTCATTAGAAGAAACGACAGAATCGACCTCAACTAGCGAAGAAACAAGCGAAGATCCTAATTCAACTAGTTCAGAAAACACAAATGAAGATGGAAGCATTTCTACCACGGACCCTATTCCTGATACAGTTACAGAAGAAACTTATTATGAAGAAATTTCGTCCTATTAATTGGTTGGATATAGCGATCAAAAAGAGCTATGAGTTAATTTGATAACTCATAGCTCTTTTAAACATTTAATTGGTTTAATTACTGATCGTCGAATCGCGATGAACAAGTTTATGTGGCAAAACAATTTGACGTTGATCTATCTCTTCATCATTCATAATCTTGGTCAAAAGACGCATTGCTACTGCACCAACATCGTACAGAGGATATTGTAAAGAAGATAATTGAGGACGTGCGTATTTGGTTAAAACTGAATTTTTACTAGTAATAACTTGGAATTCCTCGGGCACTTTAATTTTTCTATCTGTAAGCACATTAAGAACTGCAACAGCTAAAAAGTCTTTTGTTGCAATAACTCCAGTCGCTTTGGCAGCTAACAGCTGGTCCACAATAATATCACCCTCATCATCGGTGAAATCACTTTGGATAATTAGATCATCATCAACCGGTATATTATGCTTAGCCAAAGCGGATTTATATCCCGGAATTCGATGAACCCGATTTGCATAATACTTTTCTGAATCAGTGATAATTGCCGGTCTATTTCCTGATTGAAGTAAGAAGTCAGTCATTTCTTCAATGGCTTGACGAATATCAATTGAAACTGTATATAAGTCAGGATCTTCACTGACCATTCCTGCAATAACAACCGGTGTTCTTGAGGACTTGATAAGCGAGGTAAGTTCTTCCCCCACGTTATAGCCCATATAAATAATACCATCAACTTGTTTAGCTAAGAGATTATTGAAAACATTAATTTCTTTATCGACACTCTCGTCAGCATTTGCTAAAATAATATCATATTTATACATAGCAGCAATATCATCAATTCCACGTGCTAATGCAGAAAAGAAGATATTAGTTATATTTGGAATAATGACCCCCACAGTGGTAGTTTTCTTACTAGCCAATCCTCTGGCTACCGCATTTGGCCGATAGTCTAACCGTTCTATAACTTCAGACACTTTTTTTCTTGTACTTGGTTTTACATTAGGATTACCATTCACAACACGTGAGACGGTGGCCATAGACACGCCGGCTTCACGAGCTACATCATATATTGTAATTGTTTGTTTTTCCATGCCTACCCTTCTTTCAAAATTTAATTTACTCTTTGAATTTAACATAAGAAGGTTAATAGTGCAAGCGTTTTCTATAAATATCGTCAAGTTTTCACAGTTTTTTCATAATAATAAAACTCCCTCAGTATGAGGGAGTTTTTAAAAGTTTAGTTTAAAAGTTCGTCAGTCTTCTTTTCAACTTCTTCTTTTACATCCTTAAACTCATCTTTAGCTTCAACTTCAATATCTTCAATTTCAGCTGTTAAGATATCTTTTGATTGATTTAAATCTTCTTTTACATGATCCCATTCTTTACTCGCTTCTTTCTTTAATTCTTCAGCGGAACGTTTAATTTGATCAGCCGAAGATTTAAGGTTTACACGAATATCTTCTCCTGCTTCAGAAGCGGCATCGTACATTTCAACGCCTCTTTCAACAGCATAATCAGTATAATCATTTACACGATCAATCCAATAGTCCAACTCTTCATTTAAGTCTTCTCGTAATTCTCTTCCAGACTTAGGAGCAAAGAGTAAAGCGGCAGCTCCTCCAATCGCAGCACCTAAGAGTGCGCCTGCTAAAAATCCATCATTATTTTTCATATTATTTTGCCTCCTTTAAATTAATTGAAATTTCACCCGCTGTTTTAGACGGTTGGCCTTGAATAAAAGAATCCAAAGTTCTTTGTTCCTGTTTTACTGGAACTTTATCCATTTGATCTGACTTTCTTGCCTGGGGTTTTACTTTGAAACGGTTGACCATTTTTGACGCTTTTTGAAGCGAATTGATCGGTGATTTTTTCTTATTTTTTTTCGAAAAATTCGAAACGAAATTAGTTGTCATTTCTTTAGTGGAATCATTCAACTCAGATACTGATGTTCCCACATCACCAATCGCAGTAAATAATGGATCCGTTTTACCCAATTTTCCGTTAAGGTCGTCAACAAGCGTATTCGCTTTATTAAGTAACCCCTCAACTTCAATTGATAAATGATCGACGTCTTTAGTCACTACATCAATCGTATTATTTAATTTACTCACCGTTTCCTTTAAATCGGTTAAAATGGCGCTAATTTTTACTAGGGTCATTGATAAGAATACAACAAGAATTGCAAAGGCTAAAGCTGCAATCAAAGCTGCAATTTGACCAAGTGTCATATCTAATCCTCCTTTGCTATGTTATTGATTTAAATATAGCATGAAAGCGTATTTAACTCAAAGAAAAGCCCTTAAAATGAGTTTATTTATTGTATACTTTCTTTCTATGGGCTGGGGCGAAATCAGTAATAATTAAGTCGTTCAAACAGGTTCTATGTAAAAAAGCATTGATTCGCTTCAAAATCATATTCCGTGTGATAATGCCAAGAAATTTTTTATCATGATGGTTCTCAACTACACATAAGAAGTTATTGTCGACTAATTTATGTAAAATTGATTCTAAATCCTCACTCATGGTAATGAATTCTGGTTTTCTTAAGTCTAAATGTTTGATTAATTTATGATTCAAGTTGTCAAAGTCTATATCTTCTAAAGATATTGCTTCTTTAACGATCATATTAATACTGACAAGTCCTACTATCTGATCATGTTGATTGACAACTGGAATCATTGAATAGTCCACTTGATTTAGGACTAGTAAGCCGTGAATAAGTGAATTAAAGTCATAAAGATACGCTACATCATCAGCTGAAATTAAAACTTCATCCAGACTCTCAACTATTTTTTTTGATAACTTAGGATCTATCAAGATCAATCAGCTCCATCTAGTTTAAAATAATGAGTTAAGTCTTCCAAAAGAACAGATTGGTGATTATAATAATCTACTTCTATAAAATCTTTTGAAATTTCAACGACTGCATAGGTTTTTGCTTGAATTTCACCTCTTGGTTGAGCGATCGATCCTGGATTCATTAGCAAAATCCCATCTTTCAGCTCAGCATACAAACGATGAGTGTGACCATGAAAAACAAATTGTGCATCTTTTTCAAGTGCCAAATCGAATAGCATTTGATTGCCTTGATTGACTTGAAACAAGTGGCCATGAGTGATTAACAATTTGCCAAGAGGTGTTTGTAGCGTTTCGATAGTCGGATAGCCTGGCGAAAAGTCCATATTTCCTGCCACTTTAACATCAACGAGTTGCCATATTGGATCTTCAAAGGAAAATTCCGAATCACCACAATGAATTATGTAATCTACTTTATCTCTATACTCAGTAAATATTTGATTGACGGTTGAATAATTTCCATGATTATCACTTAGAACTAAAAGTTTCATCATTAGCCCTCCAACCAATCATTTAATTTTTCTTGTAAATTTTTAACGGCTCGCCCGCGATGTGAGATTTCGTTTTTGCGTTCAGCTGACATTTGTGCAAAAGTTTTTTGATCTTCTGGATAGTAAAAGAGCGAGTCATAACCAAATCCTCCCTGTCCAACTGGTTCTTTAGTAATCATTCCTTCAACCATTCCTTCAACTATTAAAGAGTCTTTTTGTGGATCCGCTAAAACAATCGAAGTTATAAAATAGGCCTTTCGATCTGCTCCTTCAAAGCCCTTTAAATTATCCAGCAACTTAAGACGGTTCTTTTCATCATCTTTTTCTTCTCCAGCATATCGAGCTGAGAAAACGCCTGGTTCATTATTTAATTTTGGCACACATAAGCCCGAATCATCAGATAGGGCCAAACAGTTCATTTGATTAGCAATTGTTTCTGCTTTTAGTCGTGCATTTTCTTCAAAAGTCTTTCCTGTTTCTTCAACTTCTTCTACTTCAGGATAATCCAAGAGTGATTGCACTTGCAAGTCAATATTTTCAAATAGTGCTTTGAATTCTGCAATTTTTCCTGGATTATGACTCGCTATAATAAGTTTCATAAATAACTTCTCCTTTTATTTCACATTTTCTAATATCGAGATCGTCTTGATTCAACCAGTCGCTTGCCATTCGATGAAAACGATCCGCATCACCAGTCGTATAAAAGATATGTTTGGGAGATTGCATAGCTGCATCACTTGCTGTACGACTCAAATTAAAATAATCTAACAGCATGCTCACATCATTAATTGTTTCTACACCTGAATCAATCAAATGAACCTTAGGTCCGACTACTTCTTGGATTAAATCGCGCATAAGGGGATAATGTGTACAACCGAGTACCAATGTATCTATCTCTTCATCTAAAATGGGAGAAAGTTCTTGTGTGACCTTATCTTTAGCTCGGCCACTATATAGTTGACCTGTTTCGACCATATCGACAAAAGAAGGACAGGCTATACCCTTAACGGTCACATCATTTGTTTTATTGGTGATTGTATTTTCATAAATCTGACTTTTAATCGTTCCTAATGTTCCGATTACTCCTATTTTTTTATTATTGGTTTGAATAATGGCGGCTCGACTTCCAGGAGCAATGACACCAACCACTGGAATTGGTAAAGTTTTCTTAAGCTCCTCTAAAGCTGCGGCAGTCCCAGTATTACATGCTATTACGAGCATTTTGATCCCTTTTTCTCGTAAAAAGTTGCTTAATTGCCAGATATACTTTTTGACCTCTTCTAAGGGGCGAGGACCATAAGGACAACGTGCATTATCACCAATAAAAAGAATAGATTCGTTAGGTAGTTGTTTTAAACTCTGCTTAACAACGGTTAATCCTCCAAATCCTGAATCAATAAAACCAATTGGTAATTCTTTCATAAATTTTCCCTCACTTCACAACTATTATTCTAACATATCCGCATGAAAAAAGAATGAATCTCAACTTGTTATTTAAGCAAAAAACAAGGCTCTCCGAAAGCTACTTTCATAAAATAGCTTTAGAAAAAACCTTGTTTTTTAGTTTTTCATTGAATTAGATTATTCTTTTTCGTTTTTCCAAATAGCCAATGATTGCTTAAAGGTACCTATCAAGCCTTTTTCACTATAGACTAATACATTCGACTTATAGAAAGTAATTGAAAGCCAGATACATAGGGCTAAGAAAAGAATGGCAATTCCAACAGATAGCCAAATTTCACTTATAGCAACGGTATCATTAGCCAAACGAAATGGCATAACAAATGGTGTGAATAATGGGAAATATGATCCAAAGCGAACAATGGACGAGTTAGGTGACTGCATGGCATAAATAGATATGTAAAATCCGGCCACCGCCAATAATGTGATAGGAGCAATCATCTTATTTACATCCTCTGTCTTAGAAACCAGTGAACCCAAGAAAGCAGCAATGATTGAATAAATAAAAATACCAATTACCGCAAATAAGATTCCATACAAAATCACCGGCCTAGCTTCAGCAATATAACCACTGATCAAACTTGGGTCAAATCCGCTAGACATAGCTTCTGAACCTGCCTGAATGGAATCCATACTTTCAGGTGAATTCATCACATATTGAGCCATTACTAAACTGAAAATATAAGAGAAAATCACTCCGAGTATGGCATAGATTCCTAGCTGAGTAAGAATCACTAAACCTACCCCAATCAATTTCCCCATAAAATGTTGCGTAGCTGAGATACTGGATAAAATAATTTCCATTATTTTAGACCCCTTTTCAGCAGCGATCTCTTGTGAAACAATTGAAACATAGTTCATGATAAACATAAAGACTACAAAACATACAATATAAGCAATAGCAATTTTTGCTGCTGTAACTGGATCATCTTCAGAAACTTCGGTCACATCCCCATCTTCACCAGACTGTATACGGATCGTTTCAATATCTACCGAGCTTTCTTTTAACTGATTAACCTCTTCGGGTTTTAAGTTAAAAGCTTCTGCTTGTTTTTGAATACGATAATCTGATAATACTTCCTGTAAAGAATAAGTTGCTATATTTTTACCAGAATTATGACGGTAAAACTTAGCATCGATGTCCGTTCCTTGTCCATCTAGGACTAAATAACCATCAATTTCATCAGCGAATAAAGCTTCTTCAGCGCTCTTTTCATCAAAATCGAATTTATATTCGTTTTCATCTTCAATACCTTCTATCAATTGGTTTATTTCGCTATTATTAGAAACAATACCAACATTCCCGACTGAAGAACTGGACTGGTCTAAGTAAATGAAATAACCAATCGCTAATATTACCAATCCCATTAGGATAGGACCGGCTATCATCCAAAAAAAGGCCCAAGATTTTACATTTTTGCGATAAACTTCTTTTGCTACTAGCCACATTTTATTCATGAATTCGGTCACCTACTTTCAATTTAAAAATTTCTTCCAGAGTTGGTGGTTGTTGCGAAAACATTGAAATATACTGACCTTGAGTAATTTTTTGGAAAATACTTGGCCCATAGGATTCATCTGAAAGATTCAAGGTGTAATGATCAGGGCTAGTACGGATAACAGACTCGACCCCTTCTATTTCTGATAAGGATTCTTGATTCCACTTATTACTCTCAATATAAATACGAACGCGGCCAAATTGCTCTCTCACTTCATTAATCGTTCCATAAAGAACTTGTTCTCCATTGAGGATCATTGCTAATTTATCACAGATTTGTGAAACATTCTCCATATTATGACTTGAGAAAATAATACTGGATCCACCTGCTTTTAATTCCAAAATACCTTGCTTTAATAGATCTGCATTGACTGGGTCTAAGCCTGAAAATGGTTCATCTAAAATAACCAACTTCGGCCGATGAATTAAAGTTGCGATGAGTTGGATTTTTTGCTGATTCCCTTTTGATAAAGTATTAATCTTATCTTTTCTTTTTCCTTTAACAGCAAATTTTTCCATCCACTCGTCAATTTGCGTAATAATATCTTGATGCTTCATACCTCTTAAACTAGCAAAATAAATAATCTGATCTTCGATCGTCATCTTTTCATAAAGGCCTCGTTCTTCGGGGAGGTACCCTACTATATTATATAGTTGCTTATTAACAGGTTGTTGATTCCATGTGATTTTCCCACCAGGTTCTGGATTAAGAAAATCTAAAATCATTCTAAAAACAGTTGTTTTCCCAGAGCCATTTGGACCAATAAAACCCATGATCATTCCGGGTTCTATATCAAAAGAAACATTCTTAACAGCTTGGAAATTACCAAATTTCTTTGATAAATTTTGAACTTCTAACATTATATCCTCCTCTAAATCTTAAAATTTTATTCAATGTTATCTAATAATGGATCTGCTTCCTCACTCGATTCAATGACTGTTTCTTGATTTGCTTTATCGCCAAATATTTCAGTCAAATCAACAGAATGGATATTAGATAATTCGTCAATTTTTAACGAAATGGTCTGTCCTTCTTCAACAAATGGCAAGTATTCATTCAGTCTAGCAGGAACTTGGTAAACTTTTCCATCTAACATGAAATAGTAGTATGTTTCTCCTTCTTTAATTACTGCTTGAATTTTTTCAACTTGACCTGAAACTTTTTCGAGCGTTTCTTCATTGATTGCTTCCAGAACAACAGGATTATCTTCTCCGTATTTTTGGATCAATTGCTTCATATTACTTGCAATATAGACTTTCTGATAATCTTGAACATCCACCAAACTATAATTTTTAATCAGACCCGATGAATCTTTTAAAGTAAGAATATACATAGGGTTCCCTTGTAGATTAATTAAAAGTGGGAATGTAGCCTTATAGCCTTTTTCTTGAACTGAACCCTCTGCTGAAGCCATAGCAGAAAATTCTTCTGCAGCCGACAAGGTATACATTGTGGTTTCTTTTGTACGTAAGTTTACTAAAACGAAGCCGATATTTGACTCATCAGATACGACAGAAGTAATACCTGTATAAAGGTAGATATCATCATTCATTGGTAAATAATTATAACCATCTGATGTTTCAGTAACACCTTCTTTAGCAAAGACTGAGTTCCAGAAGCCATTTTTAAATTTACCATTTTGATCTAACTGGTGCATTATTAAATCAGCTGAATACACTCTGTCTACCCACGAAGGGATTTCGTCCATCGCATATTTTTGATGCTCACCAGTCATCGCATTTACTACTATTAAACCGTTTGGTTCGGGTTCATTTAAAAAGAAATTACGCCCATAACTTGTAGCAATATAATATGGATTACCTTCATCATCCACTTCAAAATCAGGACTTTCAAAAATACTAAATGGGTAATTAAATCTTAGATGTCTCGATATATTCCGTCCAAAGTGATCTGAGTAAGAATATCTAATCGGCTTCTCAGGTGTTTTTACTTCGACTTTTCCTGTAACATTATCTACCTGTAAATAATGTGGGATCCCTTGAGAAAAATTATTTAGCCATTTGAACAGACCTGCATATTTCAAAGGAGTTACTCGATAAGGTTCTGCTTTAATATTGATTTGAGTGTATTCATCGGAAACTTCAAATTGAGAAACAAGCTCAGTCAAGGCTCCTAAATGACGGTTCCCAAGTCGCACAGCGGTATCTCGATCTACTAATGGTACATTATCAATGTTAACTTCTGGGAAAGTTGTTTTAAAGTCTTTACTAACTGGATTGATCATTTGTCCATAATCTTTAGCCATAAAAAAAGGCGAGAAGATAAATTTACCTACTAATCCAATCAATAGGATAGCAATTACCGGCCAATAAAAATACCGATATTTTTTTGGTAATTTACCAAATTTTATCTCTGTTGCTTGATTTGAATTATTTTTAATTTTTTTAAGCCATTGGTTAGAATCTTTGATAAGTTCAATCGCAAAGATACCTGCATATATTAAAAGCAGAAAGAACCATGTCTGATAAGATGCGTAGTGAAGAGGTGGAAGTGTGAGATAATAATAAATAAAAATACCAATTGCTAATAAGAAATATAAATAATTTGGGTTAAAAGAACGCTTTGTTCTTTTTTTATTTATTGTATCATTAGGTGTAACATCTTTAATTATCATTTAATTCCTACTTTCTTTTTTCTGACTAAAATAGTTGGAAATATCTTTTAAAAAGGGTTCAAAATGGATAGGACCGACTTTACTCTCGTTTTGGCTGATGGAAAATGGAATCATTTTTTCAACTATTTCGGCCGTGAATTGCACTGACTCTTTGAGGCTGTCACCCGCTAGTCTACTAGCTGTAATGATTGAAGCGACTGTATCTCCTGTCCCAAATACATAACCATCAAAATAATCATGTAAGACAAGTCCTTTTTCTCCAGTGTGACTAGCATAATAAAAGCCCAAACGCTCATTATCGTTTTGACCCTCTTTGGCTCCGGTTATAATGATGTTTTTACAACCTAATGCCAGGAGATCATCTGCAATTTCAGCAATTTCTTCGTATTTAAAATCTTCTTTATAATCACGACCTAAAATCAAACAAGCTTCAGTTAGATTAGGCATAACTAATTCAGCGTGTGGAATCAATTCTCGTAAATGATGAGCCACTTCTTGATCAAAGCCAGCATAGAATTGACCATGGTCACCCATAATCGGATCCATAAACAAAGAAATATTGGGATTAATTGCTTTTTCTTTTAAATAATAAGTTTTTAAATCATCAATTTGCTTCGTATCAGCAAAATAGCCTGTTAAAACCGCATCAAAATGATAACCAACTTCTTGCCAATGATTCAACATCTCTTGAAAAGCTGATCCCATTGGGAATCGCACAAGAGCACCTGCCTCTCCGGCATGTGACGAAAGAATTAGGGTCGGTAAAATGGCTGCTTCTAATTGTGCAGCGGCGAGAACCGGCAAATTGATTGCGCCTGCTACCCTACCTGCTCCAGGAATATCATTAACAACTAAGATTGTATTTAAATAATTTTTGCTATTGAGTGAAAACATAAAAACCCCCTACAATTATAACTTCATAGTACCTCTTTTAATTAAATAAATAAAGATAAATACTATTTTTTTTCACTCAAAAAGCAGAGATTCCATTGCTTTGAATTTAGATTTAAAATACGGTTTGAATATCAACAAATGCTCGATCTTGAGATTCTGCAACCGCAATCGAAGTAAGATTTCCGAAATAAGTATTAATACCAGACAAAATGGCGTCGTTTTGCTTAGCAGCACCTTCGATACCTGCGTTGGCAATTTCTTTAGCATATTGCAAAGTCGCATTGGTTAACGCAATGGTTGAAGTTCTTGGAACAGCACCTGGAATATTTGCAACGGCATAGTGAATAACATCGTGTTTAAGAAAAATAGGATCTTTATGTGTAGTTGGTCGGGTTGTTTCAAAATTCCCACCTTGATCCACCGCAATATCTATCAAAACGGATCCAGAACGCATTTGCTGAATGGTTTCTTCTTTAACTAGGACTGGTGCACGACGTCCTGCCAACAAGACTGAACCTACTACTACATCCGAATCAACAACTGCTTTATGGATATTCGCTTCATTGGACATTAGTGTTTGAACACCATTCCCTAGAATATTTTCAATCTCTGCTAAACGTTGTGGATTAATATCTAGGATCGTCACGTTGGCACCTAGGCCATAAGCCAACTTCGCAGTATTAAAACCTACAACTCCTCCACCAATGACAGTAACGTTTGCTCGACGAACGCCTGGAACCCCTCCAAATAAAATGCCTGGGCCTCCCTGATTTTTTTCTAATAAACGTGCACCAATTTGGACGGCCATACGACCTGCTACTTCAGACATTGGTGTTAATAAAGGAAGTGTTCCCTTATCTGCAACCGTTTCATAAGCCACACCTATTACACCCTTATCTAATAAGGCCTGAGTCAATTCTAATTCTGGAGCTAAATGTAAATAAGTAAACAAGATCAGTCCCTCGTAAAAGTATTGATATTCTTCCTTTACGGGCTCCTTAACTTTTATAACCATTTCGGCTTCCCAAGTCTCTTTTGCAGAGGTTACAATCCTCGCACCTGCTTCAACATATTCTTGATCCGTAAAACCAGATCCAAGACCAGCCTTTTCCTCAACCATTACTTCATGACCGGCCGTAATCAGTTCTTTAACATTATTCGGTGTGAGACCCACACGATCTTCATTAGCCTTCAGCTCTTTGGGTATTCCAATAATCATTTACAAATCCCTCCTTTGGTTTTTTTAATTATACCACATGCGATTTTTATCACAAGAAAATTATAATGACATATCTTAAAAATTAAATGCCCGCTTATCCTTAAGGATAGGCGGGCGTATAAAATGATTCTGCTTAAATATATTTTTTTAATATTTCACTTAAACGTTCTTTATCATGAAAGCCAACTAATTTCTCAACTACTTGTCCATCTTTTTTAATGATCATAGTAGGGATTGACATAATGCCAAATTCTCCTGCTATCTTAGTCTCTTCATCAACATTCATCTTGAAAAAGTCAATTTGACCTTCCATTTCTTGAGATAATTCATCAATAATTGGTGATTGCATGCGACAAGGTCCACACCATGGTGCCCAAAAATCAATAATACTTACGCCTTGTGCTGTTTCTGTTTTAAATTCTGTATCTGTAATTGCCTTAACCATCTTAAAGCTCCTTTCACTAATCACTTTTGTATCGTTATCTTAGCACATAAAAAATATCTCTTACTAATAATATGCTTATCGTCTTGCTAATAAATTAATCAAAATATACGCGTGTTGACCCATCTCCACCCGCATTTGGAGGCGAATATTCAAAATGATCCACATGAGGATGGCCACTTAACTGATCTTTCACACCTTGCCGTAAAGCACCTGTTCCCTTACCGTGAATGATCGTTACCAAAGAATGATTAGACAAAAGAGCTTGGTCTAAGTACTGTTTTAGTTTACCCATTGCTTCTTCATACCTCAACCCTCGGATATCTAAACTGGTCTTCACTTTAGAGCCTGCTTTTCTTTGAATATTAACCTTTTGCTTGGGCTCTACTTTACCAAGTGGTCTTAATTCTTCAAGCGGAATTTTCATTTTAATAATTCCCATTTGAACTATGTATTCATTTTTAGCTACTTGTTCAAGGATAGTTCCTCTTTGTCCATAAGAAAGAACTTCAACATCATCACCCGCTTGCAAATCTTTTGCTTTTTTTACTCGTTTTAAGACTTTGTTCTTACGTAAGTTCTCTGGTTGCTTTAATTGGTCGAAAGCCTTTTTCTTATCGATTAAGACATGTTCTTTAATCGTTTTGTTTTGTCCTTGTACTAATTGTAAGTCACGAATTTCTTGCAGCAAACCTTCTGCTTGTTTTTGAGCTTGCTCGACTTTGTCATTGGCTTGACGCTTTGCTTTTTCCATTAAAGCTTGTTTTTGTTCTAAATAGCGATCATATTCTGTTCTTAAATCTTGCCATAATAATTCTGCTTTTTCTAAAAAGATCTGCGCTTCATTATTCCTAAGCTCGCTTTCTCTTCTTTCACGCTCTAGTTTTGCAACCATTTCATTCAGTGATTGACTATCTTGTGAGATCCCCTTTTGAGCGCCTTCGATAATATCTTGTCTAAGTCCTAATCTTTTGGATATTTCTAATGCATTCGATCGACCAGGCACGCCAATCATCAAGCGATAAGTTGGTGATAGGGTTTGGACATCAAATTCCATGGAAGCATTAATTGTTTTGGCACTCTCGTGAGCATAAACTTTCAGCTCTGGATAATGTGTCGTAGCTAATACGGTTGCCCCCACTTTTCGTAAGTAATCCAAAATCGAAATAGCCAAAGCCGCTCCTTCTTGAGGATCCGTTCCCGAGCCGAGTTCATCGAATAAAACGAGTGATTGATAATCTGCTTCTTCAATAATATTGACTATATTGGTCATATGACTCGAAAAAGTGGATAAAGATTGTTCAATCGATTGTTCATCACCTATATCAGCATAAATTGATTGAAAGACTCCCAATTGAGAGCCTGGATCACATGGCACATGTAAACCTGATTGCCCCATTAATTGAATTAAACCAATTGTTTTTAAAATAATTGTCTTTCCACCAGTATTAGGACCTGTAATCAATAGAACATGATAATGTTCTCCTATTAAAATATCATTTGCCACAATTATTTCAGGATCAATTAAAGGATGTCTAGCTTGCCACAAGGCCACTTGATTTTCGAGGGAAAAAGCTGGCTTAGTCGCATTGATTGATTTCGCATATTCCGCTTTGGACTGAATTGAGTCTAACTGCGCAATCATCGACTGATTGTGTTTAATCTCTTCTACATAAGGAGCTATCATGAGAGAAATTTCTAAAAGAATTCTCTCAATTTCAGCTCGTTCATCAAGTGCCAGTTGAGCCAATCGATTGTTTAAATCTACAACTGCCTTTGGTTCAATAAAGACCGTTTGACCCGTTGCCGATTGGTCATGAATGGTACCACCAAATTGTCCTTTATACTCTGCCTTAACAGGTAAGACATAACGATCATTACGAATTGTTATTAAGCGGTCACTTAATTGATTCCCTTTGGTTTTAAGCAGTTGATTAAGCTGATTACGGATTTGACTTTCTGTTTGACTTTGATTTTTTCTAATGGCTGCTAAATGACTAGACGCCGAATTTAAAATGGATCCTTCATCACTGACCGTCAGTTGAATTTCCTTAACAATTTGAGGAAGACTTACACACTGGTCTACCCAATAATTTAGTGCAGGATAGTCTTTCTCCTCAGCTTTTAAGTCTTCGAAAAATTGTGTGACTTGCTTAGTAGTCGTTAATAAACGACCAATTTGACCCAATTCTTTAGCATTTAAAGCTGCTGAGATTTCTAAGCGCCTAAAAGCCATACTCAGTTCAGCTAAGCGCGGAATAGGTATCGTCTTACCTTGCTCAAGAATGGCTAAACTTTCTTCGACTTCATCTTGCCATTTTTGAATGGTGTCTAAGTCAAAAGATGGTTTCATTTTGAGAATCATGGCTTTAGCCATTTCTGTATTTGCAAAGTGGGAGACTTGTTGAATAATTTTAAAATATTCTAATTTTTCTAAAGTTTTCGTATTAGTCATCCAAGATTCCTCCCTCTATTTATTAAAATTTTTTATGAGCCTAACCCAAACTTCCCTACAAAATCAGTTAAAATGGGTGTTGAATCAACCATCCGAAAGATTAAGGGGTTATTGACAAATTGTTGCTGAATAAACTCCAAAGGTATTAAAGAAAGTAAGTATAAAATCATGAATAGGATAAAATATACCACGCAAAAGTTCAAAATTCCACCAATGATTCGATTACCAATATTTAAAACTGTATAGTAAGAAACGCGAGTAAATAATACTGACAAAACATTTGTCAGTACCCATCCGATTAACCAAATAATCAAAAAAGTGATGAGTTTATAAAAGGTCTGATCCAATAAGAAAGATTGAGCTTCAGTATACATAGCCAATTGGCTATCCGGTTGAACAGCTGGGAAAGGAATGATCATCTCCACCCACTTACTTAAGGCATCAAAATACTGCGTCGCAATAACGTATGTAATAATATAGCCCAGCAATCTTACAATCTGCATAATCATTCCGGAGCGATAACCTGAATAAAAGGCAAAGGCTAAAATTAGAATCACAATTATACTTAACATGTGTTACCCCCTCTAATGATAATCATTAGTTTATAATAAATATATTTTTGGATATAGTTATCTTAAAGCTTAATGGATCACTTAACCCATTTGTTTTTCTAAAGCTACTATCCGTTGTTCTTTAGTAATTTGATCTGAAATAGCATTAATTGCCATTAAAATAGCTCGATCCTCTTTTGTTAAATCAGGATCAAGTTCTTTAAGTTGTTCCAATTGCTGGGTTAAAAGTTGCACTACTACATCCATATGTTCTCTGGACCGATGCCCCACAATGGTATATACTCTTCCCTCAATAATTGCCTTATAACGATGTCTATTTTCCATATTTTCTCCTCTTTAAGCTTGATTCTCTCACTATTTTACCAGAAGTCCCCCTATCATGCACCTTTCCTATACGAATAATAGCGAACATGGTAAACTGTAAATGATAGACTTAAAGAATTAAAGTGAGGGAACAATTGATGAATAGTGTAACACTTAAATTAAATCCAATAGATCTCAACAAGATGAAGGAAAAATACCAGAATGTATTGATTGATCCCGTACCCTATAGTTTATTTAGGGCGAAATTACCTTACGTAACAGTCACTGCCTATCAGTCCGGAAAGGTTCTTTTCCAAGGCAAGGCAGCAGAAGAAGAAGCTCTCTTTTGGCAAAAGCCCCTATCTGGACAAGAACATTCCTCTTCTTCATTCGAATTAAGTAGTCTGCCCAAAAATATTCACACCAAAAACCTAATCGGTTCAGACGAAGTGGGTAATGGTTCATATTTTGGACCTCTCACCGTATGCGCAGTTTATATTCCTTTTGAACAAGCAGCCTTAGTAAAAGAGTTAGGCGCAAAAGATTCTAAAAGTTTATCCGCTCAGCAAATTCAGCAAATTGCAGAAGATCTCATGCATACTGTTACCTACCATTTAACCATAGTTAACCCAACAAAATATAATCAACTCATTCAGAAATATAATGCCAATGGACTGAAAGCCAGACTCCATAACTTCACTATTCAAAAATTACACGATAAGCTATCTTCCGACCAACTAAAACAGCTTGATGGTATCTTAATCGATCAATTTACACCCGAAAAAAATTATTATCAGCATTTAACCAATGAAAAAGAAGTCTATAAAGAAAATGTCTATTTTGCAAAAAAAGCAGAATCAATTCATCTTTCAGTAGCCTGCGCATCAATCATTGCTAGAAACGCTTTCGTTAAAAGCCTATATTCCTTAGGAAAACCCTATGGGGGTCCCTTGCCTTCAGGAGCTGGAAAAAATGTCGATGTATATGCTGCCAAATTAATTGACCGCTATGGAATGGACAGTCTTTATAAAACGGCTAAACTCCATTTTGCTAATACTCAAAAAGCTCAGAAGCTAAGTAAACAATTTAAAAACTAAATAAACACTCAAAATAAAAAGTGCCAGGTTGATGATGCGACTTCCAAAAGTGAGTTTTATAACTCTAATTTATGGAAGTCATATCATAATTACCGGCACTTTTTATTTTGGTAAGATTTTATCTTAACTATTCAATAGTCGTCTCTGGGATATTTTCAAGATGATTGATCAAATTGACGTAACGTATAAATTTAGCCATGCATTTTTCGAGATGTGCAATCGTTTTAGGATCAGTAATATTTCCCTCTGAATCAAATTTTTCTTTAGCTCTTCCTAATAAAAATTCATTACCTGGGAAAACATAGGCATCAACCCGAGGGGACTCTAAAATCTGATCCATATGAATTTGAGCCCGTGAGGTCCCTTGTTCTAGGTGTGAAGCGCCAATAGCATAGACAGGTTTGTGAATGAAAGGTGTAATTTTAAAAGATAACCATTCAACTGTAGCTTTTAAAGCTGGAGGGATCGTATGGATATGCTCAGGGGTTGCAATGATCACACCATCTGCTTCTAGGATTTCTTTATTTAATAATTGAATAGCTGGATGATCTGTTTGATCAAAACTAGCATCAAACATGGGTACTTGGTCTATCTCTAATATTTCTAAATGAAAATTTTTAGCAAAATGACGCTTAATAAATTGCAATAATAAACGATTATATGAAAAAGCTGCATTGGATCCTACGATTCCTACTAATTTCACAAGCATCCTCCTATCCTAAGAATCAAACTGTTGGTGATAGAATTTTTGAGCTTCTTTTACATTGTCTTGATGCCGTTCTTTAAGAAGCTCGGAAATTTCAATAAACCTCAGAAAATCATCAAAATAGCCCTCTAATTGATGAACTTTATCCGTGAAAATCAAATTTCCTTCCTGATCAAAAGCTTTTAAAGAGTTTCCCATTAGAAACTCACTACCCGGCATTACCATCGCTCGAATAACTGGTGCATTTAAAATCGTGCGTAAATGTTGTTGAGCTCTAGAAGTTCCCAGAACACCGTAAGATGCTCCTACAATCATTACTGGCTTATCTACCAAAGGAAAGGTATTGAATGAAAGCCACGATAAAGCATTGGTTAAAGCAGCAGGGACTGAATGGTCATATTCGGCAGTAGCAATTATCACTCCATCTGCTGCATCAATTTTTGCAGCCATTTCGACTATTTTTGGAGGCAACTTACATTCAGTTGACTTATTAAAAAGAGGAAAATCACGCACCTCTAACAATTCAATATCTGCCTTTGTTTGAAAATGTTTTTGGATAAATTGTAATAGTTTCCGGTTAGTTGAATTTTTCGAATTGTTTCCCACTATTCCAATAATTTTTTTGATAGTGAACCCTCCTTAGGCAGATTGATTTTATTAGAAAAGAGACATCATGCTTAAAAAGATAGGTGGTAAAAAGATAGCAGGTGTATAGTTCATAATTTTTAACTCAGTGATATTTAAAATGTTTAACGCTAGCCCAATTAGCAATAATGAACCCACTGCAATAATTTCATTAACCACGGCCACTGACAGAATTGGAGCTAAAAAACCTGCCAGAATAACGAGTATCCCTTGAATGATTACCACAGGTACAGCTGAAAGTAACACTCCAGCTCCCAAAGAAGAACTTAGAAGGATAGCCGTAATGCCATCGAGAATTGACTTCGTGTAAAGTGTCGTATTATTACCTGTTAATCCACTTTCTAACGAACCAAGAATTGACATTGAACCAATACAAAAGATCATTGCCGCTGAAATAAAGCCTTGACCTAATTGGCTATCAGAGCCGGGCTTTGATACCTTTTTCTCTATCCAAGAAATCCCATTCGTTACTTTATGGTCAATATCAATCGATTCTCCGATAATTGCACCCACAACAACTGATAGAATCATAACGATTGTATTGTCGCCTGCGAGCGTTCCGTCAATTCCAATGGCAAGAACACATAAAGCAATACCATGCATTAAACGTTCATGGATCTTCACAGGAATTCCTGCTTTAAGTCCCATTCCTATAAGGCTACAAATAACAATTACAATACCATTAATAATTACTCCCATTTTAACAAATCCTTCACATAAAAATTAAGAGCATCCAGTGGATACTCTTGTATATTTAGCATAAATTGACATTCTTTCCATAATTATTATAGGGATAAATAGTCACATTTTCCATAGAAAATTAAGATCTCATGCTATTTTAATAATTGGTTGGAGTTAAGTAATTTATCCACTTGATCTTCAGCAGCTAAACCATCTTGCCCATCATCAATAAGACTCATATCGATTAATTGTTCTTTTGAAAAGTAGTGGTCACTTTGATTAGTATCATCTGCATATAAATCAGAATGTTTGCGATAAATGCGATAAAGCTCCGTCACAATCACTTTGATGACAGCAAAAGCCGGAACACCCAATATAACTCCAGTGACTCCAAACAACCGACCTGCTCCTAATAAAACAATTAAGATGGTAATAGGATGGATTTTTAAATTTGAACTGAGAATTTGAGGTTGAATTAATCGCCCTTCTACCAAAGCTTCAATCCCTAAGACTATAAGAACTTTAATAAACATAAAAGGTGAAGCGATAAGTCCGATAATTAAGGCGGGAATCGCTGCAATCACTGATCCTATATATGGTATTACGTTTAAAAATGTTGCCAAGACACCTAAAGTAATCGCGTAATCTAAACCAATAATTGAAAATCCAGCGGCAAAAATCATACCAACTATAATTGCTACAATGATTTGTCCACGAATATATTGACCAATTTGATAATGTGATTGGTAGATCATTGTTTTAGTCGTTTCACGGTAACGGGTCGGGATATAATAGAGTAACTTAGGAAATAGTTTGTAACCCTCTAAGAGTAAATAATATAAAAGAACTGGGATTGTAACTAAGCCTGTCACAACAGTTGATACCGTTCCGATGACACTTCCTAATCCTCCAAAGGTTGAAGTAACAAGAGGTTGAATTTGTTGGATTAAACCATTGAGATCAATGCTACCTTCTTGGTTAGCTAAGTTAGGGAAAACTTCATTAAAATCAGGTAGTAAAGGCAATTTATTAAAAATGTCTTCTATTCCCGCGACATATTTTGGCAAATCATTAATAAAGGATCGGGTCTGACTTTGAACAATTGGAACAAGGGTTGCGATTCCCCATGTAATTAAAAGTGAAAGACCAATAAAAATTAGCCAGATTGATAAATGTCGATTTACACCACGTCTAGAAAGTTTAACGACTAAAGGCGAAAATAAATAATACATTATGCCAGTTCCAATAAAAGGAAAAGCGAAAAAATTCATAAAATCAATAATAGGTTGAAACAAATAAGCAATTTGAGTAAAGGCAAAAATTGCTAAAACAATTAAAATAAATTTTAATAACCGGATAACATTACGATCATTTAAAAATTCAGACTTAAATATGAATTGATCTAATTTACGCATGATTACCCTCCTATTCCTAAAATAACGTCTCTATCTTATCATATTTTAAACTAAAAAGATCCTTTCAAATAATAATTTTTTAACCTATGTTATAATATATTAGAATAGGAAAGGAGCCGATTTCATGAAAGAAAAATACCTTTTAGGTGGTTATACCCGTCGAAAGAACCAAGGTCTTGCACTGATTGAATATAATCCTCAGCAAGAGAAATTTCTTGAAAGACAAGTTTTCAGTTCGCTTCAAAACCCTACTTATCTTGCACTTTCAGTCGATCATCGTTATTTATTTTCAATCGAGAAAGAAAGTCCCCTTTCAGGAGTTTCAGTATTCAAAAAAGATACTTTTGGACAATGGGAAAAAAAGGATCAATTTCTACATACAAAAACTGCTGGTTGCCATCTTTTTTATTTAGATCAAACAAGAACGCTCTATCTTTCAAATTATCATGAAGGCACCTTAGAAATCTACCATCTCAATACAAAAGATCAATTAGAGCATATCGAAACGATTGCACACGAAGGATCTTCGATTCATCCCAACCAAACTCAATCGCGCATTCATTTTTCATCAACATTGGGACAGGATAAACATCTTTATGTTTGCGATTTAGGTAGTGATAATGTCCTCATCTATGCATTAACTGAAAGTGGGACCATTCATCACCTTCAACAGACTCTTAGCCTTCCTCGTGGAACTGGTCCAAGACACCTCGCTATCCATCCCGATTTGCCATATGTTTATATTATTGGCGAGTTGAATAATACTACGACTTTATGTAAACTCAATCAAGAGGGACACTTGAGAATAATTGAAAACTATCCAAACATTGAAGGCGATTCTAACAAGGATGCAACGGGGGCTGCAATTAAATGCTCAAAAGATGGCCGCTTTATCTACGTATCTACTCGCTATCAAGATCAAATCAGTCTTTTTGCTGTGAATAAGAAAACTGGACAACTTTCCCTCATAGAAAGTGTTTCTTCCGCCGGAAAGGTTCCCCGCGATTTCTGTTTTTCCCAAAATGAAAACTATCTTATGGTTGCCCACCAAGATTCTGATAATCTTGCTTTATTTAGAAGAAATCTCGAGACGGGAAAATTAACACTGATTAGCAAGGAGACTTATGCTCCTGAATGTGTTTGCATTATCAATGACCCTAGTTAATAGATTTTTGATCTTATTCTTTGACTTTCTTCTTTAATTTTAAATTAAATGTCTCATTTTAAAAAAGTGAAAATGATTAGCCATTTAAAGCGGCTAATCATTTTTTCATTAAGTATAATTACCTCAAAGTGATAGATCCTATTTCTTGTCCTTTTGTTACTGAACCGGAAGCAGTTAAGTTAAAATCTTCAATCACTTCTGAACCATTCACAAAAATAACTAACATGACATTATCTTTATCCGCCTCTTCTAGGATTTTATAATCAACTTCTGATAAAGCAGTGGACGGTGATAGACTTTCTCCTTCGGTAACTAGAGTATTAAAAGGTCGCCCTTCTAATTCAACCGTATCTAACCCCATATGTAATAGTATTTCTAAGTCCTTTGCTTGAATGCCAATTGCATGCTGAGTTGGAAAAATATTCATAACTTTTCCTTCAACAGGCGAATAAATTGTCGATTGATGAGGTTTAATGGCGAAACCATCCCCCATCATTTTCTTAGAAAAAACTTGATCATTGACTTGTTCCAAAGGAATTAAATCGCCATCACAGACCGCGTGCAAGCTAATTTTCTTTGGTTTTTTCTTAAATAAGCCAAACATGATATCCCTCCTCTTTTTATTTATTTTACCATATTTAAGAACATACTCCTATTGATACAGCTATGCCCTTAGTGACAATCATTCATTTCTTAGTTATAATAAGCAAGAAAACGATCATGAGGTGAAAAAATTGCAAGAATTAGAATTAATTGAGTTATTAAAAATTATTTTTCTGAGTATAGTTCAAGGAATTACAGAATGGTTACCCATTTCTTCAACAGGACACCTAATATTAGTGGAAGAATTTATTCATTTAAACTTAGATCCAAATTTTATCGAAATGTTTCGAACAGTTGTCCAATTTGGTTCGATCATAGCCGTTGTAGTTCTTTACTTTAATAAACTAAATCCTTTGGACTTTAATAAATCTAAACAAGAACAAAAAGATATTTGGTTCCTCTGGTTTAAAGTTGTTTTTGCTACCTTACCAGCAGGAATTTTAGGTTTAATAATTAATGATTATATGGAAGAGTACTTTAATACCCCCTATGTAGTTGCTGCTGCTTTAATTATCTATGGATTTGCTTTCTTATGGATCGAAAACAGAACACCTGCCCGACATGCTAAACAAGTCAATACCCTTAAGAAAATTTCTTTCCCAACTGCATTCAAAACAGGACTCTTTCAAGCTTTATCTCTTATACCAGGCACTTCACGTTCTGGCTCAACCATTCTAGGGGGACTCATGCTAGGCATGGAGCGAACAGTTGCAACAGAGTTTTCCTTTTTCATGTCCATGCCTGTGATGTTAGGCGCTTCATTAGTTAAGTTAAAAGACTTTGGTTTCATATTTACAACCGCTGAACTCGTCTACCTTTTAGTGGGAATGTTTGTTGCCTTTATTGTTTCTTTAGTTGTTATTCGATCACTTTTAAAATTCATTAAAACGAATGACTTTAAACCATTCGGCTACTACCGCATTATTTTGGGTGCTATTGTTATCCTATATTATTTATTTAAGTAATTATAAAGGAGACCTTAACTTACTCAATGAAGTAACACCCAAATTTAGATCTAAGAGAGAGTTAACCATTTGATTAACTCTCTCTTTTGTTTGCATAATGTTAGTACTATGATTTAAATATTTGCCCATTAGTCATTCTGAGAGGTCAAGGAAAAAAGAATTCTCCTTGGATGTTACTGAAAGGCTGTAAGCGAATTAAACAGTCACTAATACTTTGCTTATCGATACACTAGCAGACTCATCCCCCCCTCGTTTTCTTTTATAAGATTGATACTAAGGTCTTTTATAAATATAAGAAGGTACTTATAATTTAAGCTTTAAATGATTTTCGACCTTTCTTCTTATTTACATACATACCAAGTTTTAAATTCGACGGTCATGCGTCAATAGTGATGTGACTCTCAAAAGGGTAAAATTTTAGGTCTAATTTTTGGAGGCGTTACACGATTGGATTAACTATTCGCTAAATTTTATACATAAGTCATCCAATTGAATTAAAGACTTTAAGCCCATCGGGTTGAAGTAGATACATCTGATCACATACTTCATTTAAATATAAACGATCATGTGAAACACTAATAATAGCTCCTGGAAATTCTCTTAATACTTTCCGTATTTCTGGTTGCGAATTCGGTGAAAAATTGCGAGTTGGTTCGTCTAAAAAAAGGAGATTTGCTCCCATAAAGTCCATTTTTAATAGGAATAATTTTGCTCGTTGTCCTCCTGATAACTCATTGATAGAGTGTGTCATTTCCTCAGGCATGAAATTCATACTGGCCAAAAAAGTCATTATTTGTGTTAATTCTTCGCTCGTTTTTTCCTTAGTAAGAAATTGAATCGGTGTCAAGTTAGTATCGATGAATTCATTATAGTTTTGAGGCATATAAGCAGAAATAATTCCTTCTCTATCAGTTTCTTGATTGAATAAAAACCACATATATTTTAAAAGCGTTGATTTACCAACCCCATTAGCTCCAATAATTCCTATTTTATCTTGTCCTTGAACCGATAAATTAATGTTTGATACAAGTAATCGGTCTTCAATCTTTAAATTAAGATTTCTTATTTCCATGATTATTCGCGATTTAGCGATTGGAATGGAATTTTTAAAATAAATTTCAATGGGGTCTTCACTAAACACTTTTTGACTTCCCTGTTGATACTCTCTTTCAAATCTCTTGGCCATTGACTTGACGGTCTTCATTTTCTTCGCCAACAGTCTACCACTTGTTGAATCCTTAGTATGATTTAAACGATAATGCAAAGCTGATTCAAGCTTTTGTTGACGAGCAAATTTTTGAGCATACATTCTTTCATTTTGCTCATAGTCTTTTTGCTGGCTGCTTAGGCTTTGCTCACGATGAAAAAGATAGTCCTTGTAGGAAAATTTAGAGACTGTATGATGGGGATCCTTCCGATGCAACAGTCGCTCTAAATGAATAATAGAAGTCGCTGTTGATTCAAGTAGAGATTCATCATGTGAAACAAACAATATTGCTTGCTTACATTCTCTAATAAACTTCTCTAAACCCATTATCGAATCAATATCTAAATCATTCGATGGTTCATCTAGTAGTATTAAATCAGGTTCTTGAGCTATTAATCGTAAAAGCGATAATTTTATTTTTTCACCACCTGACAATGATCTCACTATTTGATCAGAATATACCCGATCCAAATCAAAACCCATTCTTTTACCGAATTCTATCATTTTATTATAATCCATCAAAAATGGATCCACATTTGAGAAAAAGAACTTATTAATACTTAAGTTGAGATCTTCTTCTTTCATTTGTTGAGGAAGATAACCAATCTGACTAAAATGATTTATTTTCTCTCCTTCAATAATTAAATAGTTACTAAGCGATTCGTCATCCACTAACCACTTTAATAGTGTAGATTTGCCATTACCTTCTTCGCCAATAATTGCTACTTTTTCCCCCGGATGAATAATAAAAGACAGATTATCAATAATTTTAACGAAGTCCATACTATGGTATACATGCAGATTATTTACTTGTAACATAAAAAAACTCCCTTCTACTCCTGTGCCAAATATCAATTATGTTTAGCAGCTTGGAATAGAATAGAAGTATCTCCTATATAACATTTGATACTTTCTAAAAAAGGCCACAATAAATAGAAGTCACTTCTATTCATGCTGCTTTCTTAGAAATTATTCAAATGTAACACCCCTCTTATTAAGTTACTTTAATTAAAACATATCTTTTCACTCAATTCAATTTTTTTCTCATAAAATCTTATACAAAAAACCTTCCCTTAAGTAAAAACTCAAGAAAAGGTTTTTATTTTAGCCCATTGCATTTTCTTTAGTGATTTCAGTAATTCCACCCATATAAGGTACTAGCACCTCAGGAATCTTGACACTTCCGTCAACTTGTTGATAATTTTCTAAAATAGCAACTACTGTTCGACCAACAGCTAAGCCTGACCCATTTAAAGTATGAACATAATCTAATTTGCCTTCAGCATTTCGATAGCGGATCATAGCACGTCGTGCTTGGAAAGCTTCAGTATTTGAACAAGAAGAAATTTCGCGATAAGTATCTTGAGCAGGAACCCACACCTCAATATCGTAAGTTTTAGCCGCTGAAAAGCCCATGTCTCCTGTACATAGAGTAATGACACGATAGGGTAATTTTAAGGCTTGTAAGATACCTTCTGCATTTTCAACCATGGCTTCTAATTCTTCATAAGAAGTATCTGGATGAGCAAATTTGACCATTTCCACTTTATGGAATTGGTGCATCCGGATGAGTCCTCTGGTATCTCGTCCTGCTGAACCTGCTTCAGACCTGAAAGAAGGAGACATAGCTGTAAACTTAACGGGCAAATCTTCCATTGCAATTACTTCATCACGGTAGTAGTTCGTTAAAGGAACTTCTGCAGTTGGAATTAAGATAAAGTTACGATCATCATTCAATTCAAACGTATCTTCTTTGAATTTAGGGTATTGGCCAGTCCCAAACATTGACTTTTCATTGACAATATACGGTGGAATAACCTCTGTATAACCATTTTTACCTGTATGAGTATCAAGCATAAAGTTGTAAATAGCTCGTTCCAATCGTGCGCCTAATCCTTTATAGAAGACAAACCGAGAGCCAGTGACTTTTCCTGCTCGATCAAAATCAAGGATTCCTAAGTTTTCTGCGATATCCCAATGATTTAAGGGCTCAAAGTCAAACTTTGTAGCCTGGCCCCAACGCCGATTTTCAAGGTTGTCTTCTTCATCTTCACCGATTGGAACAGATTCATGGGCAATATTAGGTAACCCATGTTCAATTTGAGCAAGCAAATGATCAATTTGATTAAGTTCTTCATCTAATTGTGCGATTTCTTGACCTATACCCTGCATAGACTGAATTTGCTCATCAACATTTCCTTGGTTACGTTTAATGGTAGCAATTTCTTGCGAAACCTTATTACGTATGCCTTTTTTCTCTTCTACTTGCCCAAGTACTAATCGCCTCTTTTGGTCTAACTCTTGAAATTCTTTTAAAAGTTCAGCCTTTACACCGCGATGGCTCAATTTTTCAGCCACTTCATCGATATGATCTCTTAAATACCGTCTGTCTAACATAAAGATTCCTCCTTTATATAATAAAAAGACCTTCGTCATATTTGGGACGAAAAGGTCTTAATTCCGCGGTACCACCCGTTTTTAAGAATCGTTAGTTGTGATTCTTACACTCACATCATAACGGTGATGACCGGCTTTACTTATGCTAAGCTTTCATAAAGCAGATTGGATACGTGGATTCACTGAATCAAGTGGTTAGCTTGCATCAACCGCCAACTTTCTTCTTGACCCTTACTTCAGCTACTATTCGTACTAACTATTAAATTAATTATATTAAACCGCCTCTATTTGTCAAGTAATTACCATTTAAGTCTCTGCGCTTTTTCAGTATCTCGGTAATGATGTACAGCTTCTAGACCAGTGAAATTCTGCTGTCTGAGAGCCTCATAAATAATAATGTTAGCAGTATTTGACAGATTTAAAGAGCGTATGTGTTGGTCATTCATAGGTATTCTTAAACACTGATCTTTATATTTTTCCATAAATTCTTCTGGTAGCCCAGTGGTTTCTTTTCCGAAGATAAAAAATTGTTCATCGATCATCGGATCTGCCAAATCAGCTTCACTATATACTCTAGGAGCAAACTTACTAATAAGAAATAAACGACGATTCCCCAGAAAGTCCATGAAAGCTGGTAAACTTTTATGATAAGTAATATCAACATGTTTCCAATAATCTAAACCTGCTCGCTTTAACATTTTATCATCCGTTGAAAAACCGAGTGGTTCTATCAAATGAAGACAAGTGTTGGTTCCCGCACAAGTTCTTGATATATTACCAGTATTGGCGGGCATCAGTGGCTCATAAAGTACAATATGATTTTTCAAACGTCTAGCTCCTTTTACTTTTTCGATTTTTTTTGCTTTGTAACCGGTCGATCGCATCTTGCATCTCTTCAATTGTTTCTGGATCACTTTCTCTTTGGAGTTGTTGCTGAATTAAATCGACCATTGAGGGGTTTTTTTCTCTTTGTATAACGCTAACAGCATAAGCGGCGCTTGCTCGAATAACTGGTCGAGGATCATTTTCAATCAGATCTAATAAATAAGTTAAAGCTGTCTGATCGCGGTAATTGGCTAATGCTATAATCGCATTCCTTTGCAACGGTTTCTTTCCGCGCCAAGAGCCCGCTAGATGACCAAACTGTTTTTTAAATTCTTTGTTAGATAGATTGAGCATATCTTTTAAAACAGGAGTCACATGTTCTGGATTCGGCTCCATCTCAAGATGATTATGAAAGTCGATGCCCTTATTATATGGACAAGTCATTTGACAAATATCACATCCATAAATGACATGAGTGATTTTCCGCCGAAATTCTTCTGCCAGATGCCCCTTAGTTTGGGTTTGATAAGATAAACAACGTTGAGCATTCATACGACCATCCCCTAATAATGCTTGAGTGGGGCAAGCAGTGATACATCGATTACAATCACCACAGCCATAATCAACTTTTGAGTCTGGTGCAAAAGGAATATTAGTAATAATTTCACCAAGATAGACATAACTACCAAATTCTTTTGTGACTAATAAGCCGTTTCTCCCTATAAAGCCTAATCCAGCTCGTTCAGCCACTACTACATCCATTAATTCTCCTGTATCAACCATCGGTTTAAAACGCGCATCAGGAATTTCATTTTTTATAAAGTTAATAATTCTTTGCATTCGATCAGATAAAATATGATGATAATCTTCGCCCCATGATGCTCGCGCAAAACTTCCCCGCCGCTCTTCTTTGTTATAAGGTAGATTATTATCCATTCTGCTAGGGTAAGCTAGGGCTATCGAAATAATCGATTGTGCACCCTCAAAAATCTTTTCAGGATAAATACGCTCTTCTATGATAGGATGCTCGAACCCAGTGGTAAATCCTTTGGCCTTTTGTTCCCTTAAACTGTCTTCAAAGTGAACAAAGGGCTCCGCTGAGGCAAAGCCAATCTTATCAATCGCAAATTCTTCCATTGAATTTTTTAAAACCTGTTTTATTCGAT
Organism: Facklamia miroungae; assembly: GCF_012396555.1. Classification (GTDB taxonomy): domain Bacteria; phylum Bacillota; class Bacilli; order Lactobacillales; family Aerococcaceae; genus Facklamia; species Facklamia miroungae. The sequence goes on along the minus strand of NZ_JAAXPS010000002.1, from coordinate 223,391 downwards.
TCGCCGTTTCTTTAGTGATCAGATTGGCCACCTCCTATCTAAAAAAGCACAATAAACGCTAAGCGTTTACTGTGCTTACTGATCTTATTTTTACTCAGCTTCTTCTTCTTTAGCACCGATGACTTCAGGTTCTACTTCTTCTGCGTCTTCATTTTCTTCTGGTTCTTCAGATGGAGCAGAAACAGTTACAATTGTTTCTTCCAATTCATCTAAGATCTTAACTCCTTCAGGAACTTCTAAGTCAGAAATTGTTTTAGTATCGCCGATTTCCATACCAGTAACATCAATTTCAAATGAGTTCGGAATAATATCAGGTTTTGTTTCAACTTGAACTGTATTTAAGGTTAATTCAACAATACCTAATTTAACTGTTTCTTCATTGATAATATTCAATGGTACTTCAACAGTGATTGTTTGGTCAGCTGAAACAGCTTCTAAGTCAATTGAGTAGAATGTATCTTTTAATGCTGCTTTTGAAAAGTCTTTAAGAATTACTTTTTGTGTTTTTCCATCATAATTCAAATCAAAAACCGCGTTAGAACCTTCTTTTTTTAGAATGGTTTCAAATTCACGACGGTCCACTAACAAAGCAGTTGCTTCTAACTCATGACCATATAATATAACTGGAATTTTGCCTTCGCGACGTGCTTGTTTGGAAGCACCTGTACCTGTTTTTGTTCTTAATTCTGCACTAATTGCCATATATTAAAGCTCCTTTATTACTTATTGCATACAAGATGCGTATTTGCTGTAATTTTTACACATAAATTATCATATCAAAAAAAATCCAACAATACCAGTATTTTCTTAATAGCTGAAGAAAAAAATAAAAAGTGAGCAGAAAAATTGGATCGGCTCACTTTTTATACTATCTAATAATTCATCCAGTATCTAATTCTTAGATTTCTTAGTGGTTGTAGTTATTTCAAGTTTTTCTTCCTCTTTTTCATCTGAAGAAGACTTCTCTTCATCATCTTTCGTTGAATGCTTTTCTAAGTCGATTTCTTGTTCTTCTTCATCCCCTTCTTGAGCAGCTTTTACCAGTGTGTAAGCAGAAAGCCTAAAAGCATCACTGGTCTGTGTTGCGCCAGTTACAACATCAATATCTGCAAAAGGATCTTCTAAGAAGGCTTCGTTCATCTCTTCAATCGCTTCAATAACGGTCATTCCAGTTGCTTCTTCCATTTGAAGATTATATTCGTCTTTTTTCGTTAATTTTTCACCTTTATCATTGACATAATTAAAATCGGATTTAGTAATTTTGCCCTCTTCAACAGTAATCTTATGCTCCAAAGCCCATCCTTGTTCATTTTCTTTAGAGACAGCCACATATTCTCCATCTTTAAGATCAATTGAATCGTCCAATGCAGGTAGTCCGGCTAAAATGTCTGACTCATCTTTTTCTTGGTCTTCCATAGTTGTTTCGCCGTCTTCATCAGTCGCTTCTTCTTCTTTAGTTGTTTCTTCATCTTTAGTTGTTTCTTCATCTTTAGTTGTTTCTTCATCTTTAGTTGTTTCTTCATCTTTAGTTGTTTCTTCAACTTCTTTTGTGGTTTTTTCTTTAGTTGTCTCGTCATCTTCCTTGGTTGTTTTTTCTTTTGTTGTTTCCTTGTCCTCTTCAGTTGTTTCTTCCTCGGTAGTCTGCTTTTCTTCTTTAGTGGTTTCTTCCTTAGTAGTCTTCTTCTCTTCCTCGGTTGTTTCTTGGTCTTCTTTTGTGGTTTTTTCTTTAGTGGTTTCTTCCTTGGTTGTTTCTTTCTTGGTTGTTTCTTCTTTGGTTGTTTCTTCTTTGGTTGTTTCTTCCTTGGTTGTTTCTTCCTTGGTTGTTTCTTCTTTAGTGGTTTCTTCTTTAGTGGTTTCTTCTTTAGTGGTTATTTCCTCAGTGGTTTTTTGACTAGTAGTAACATCGGTTGAAGCGGTTTCTTTGTCATCATTTGTATTGCCACAAGCAGCTAATAGAATCATTGAACCTAATAATAAAGATCCTTTTAAAAATGAGCTTTTCAAATTCATTACAATCTTCCTTCCTTATTCATAGTCATTAAACTACCTAAATTTTAATCAAACTATTCTTGAATGTCTAGTAATACATACTCAATTACTGATATTATGCAAAAGAATAAAAATTGGCTTGCTTTTATAAATAAGATTTTGGTATAATCAATTACTGTTAGGCCGCCGTAGTGTAATGGATATCACGGGAGATTCCGGTTCTTTCGATGGGGGTTCGATTCCCTCCGGCGGTATTAATTATCTATATCTTGAATATAAAAGAATATAAAATAATGTCTTCAAATGGTTATACAATAGCCTTTAAGGGCATTTTTTTATTTTGATAAAAATAAAAGAATATAAAAAGATTTTGCACTTATTTTGCACCGCGTTTGATTAAAAATCTTATTCAATCATATAATCTAATCATTTTATCTAATTATATAAAGTAATTAAATTAAAAATTTAGCTGATTCACACTAGATTTATCTAACTATACAAACTCACTCTATAACAAACTACAAAACAAAATAAAAAAAGAAAGAGCTTAAAAACTAACCCTATTTTATATCTATTACTTTATTCAGCCTTTTTTATTAGTTTTACTTAATTGAGAGTAAGACAAACTTATATTTTATCTGAAGGTTTATAGGTTTTATAACTTATAAAAACATTCAATACTAAATACTTTTTGACCTAAATTTAAGGCTGATTTAGTAGATGGAATATTTCTAGAATCGATGTGACTCCACAATACCTTGACTGATTTTGGTAAACTGGCCGCAAAATTGGCCAGCAAACTCTCTGAATATTTATTTCCACGATAGTCTTTCGCAATCATAATTTCATTGATATAGATACCTTTTATACCAAAAATATCGTTTTTTTCCGCTGCAATTAAACCCACTTTTTCATTATTTACGGTTCCATAGTACAGTAAATTTTCTTCTCGACATTTTTCCATTAACTCAAAATTATTTACAGGTACTATATCCCTCATTTCTGGGGCCATCTGATGAAACAGACTATATTCCTTTTCGTACCAACTGTAATAATCCTGATTTTCAATCTTTTCTAGAGTTAATTCTTTATTTTTATTAGGAAATGTGTGTGCGTGTATTCTCTTTAAATTAGCAATATAAAATTTTTGTGAAACACTAAAATTATTACTATTCTCATGTTTTGACAATAATTTAGGGCTACACATATAACTAATATGTAAAGGATTAAAAATTTCAAAATACGGAAGGATGTTTTTAGTTATACTTTCCATCTTATTTTCTTCTATTTTAAAGTTCGCCCATATATAAATAAAAGGTTTTTTTGGGTTTTGACCAAAATGTCGAATTCCGGCCAATACATACTGATCAGAATCTTCGATCCGAATTAATTTTTGTTCATAATCAGATGGAACAGTTCCAGGTATTTTAAAATATTCAGCCCTAGCTTGCATCACACTTTTATTATTTAATTCGAGTAATTCATTTAATTCAGATAAAATATATTGATCTACCCTTTTTGGATTTGTTAATTCTTCCAAACTATTTAAATCATAGTTGAATTTTGCTGCTGCTCCAACAAAGGACATTTTTAATTTTTCATTCATTCACTTTACACCTCATTTAACCCTTATTTTAAACTACTTTTAAAACCCTTTCACGCAATTTTAATCGTGTTGATTTTTCTTTGCTTCTTCTATTTTTTTTAGTATTTTATATTCCATGCTATTTAAATAGTTTTATCTTCTATTGCTTTCTCGTATCTTTCTTCTTCTAATATATCAACTTGTTTCATTATAAAATATTTTATCTTTTATATATTTATTATTTTGTATAATAATTCTTATTATGACTTGCTATATATTTTGATAGGAAGAAGACCATTCACTTTGAAATCTTGGGGTTTTGATACTCTCTTGCTGCTTAAAATTTTAAACAAGAAGGATCCACACTCATATAATGACTCCTTTGAGTTAAATTACACGAACGTGAGTCGTATTAGTGAAGTTTCACTATCTTTACCAATTATATAGATACTTAGAAATAACTCCACTCTCAATTGAAAAAGTTGTGAATAATTTAAACCAACTAAAATATTAGAATAAGTGTCTAATCATTTTCATTTTTTCTTTAACATCCTTTTTTTCGAAACTTGTTCCTTTTAATAAAGCGGAAACTAAAGATGGTAACGTTCTAACTCCAATAATAAATGATACAGTGTTGTAACCGCATAAAACTATCCGTACGGATTCAACTATTCCTATAATCTTTGTAATTCCAGCAAATATTAAGTTTTTATTAATAACGGAATTGCTACTGACAACAACATATTTTTATGACTTGATTATCCAAACTTTGTTGCTCTGCTATTTTCATTATTCTATCTGATCCATTAGAAATACTATTATTATAATGTTCCACGTCTTTCAACGGCGGTATTTCTTCAAAAAAGAATACTATTTTTAATGAGCCACGTTCGTTCTATCGTATAAAACGATAAGCCAAATCAAAACGATCATATGGCTAAATTATATTTAATTAAACACAAAAAACAAAACACCCTATTACTTTTGAGTTCAAAAGTAAATAGGGTGCTTTGTTAATAAGTTAAACTCAGCATAGTTCATCGGTTATTGATCCATAATTGATCCTTGTTTAGAATTCAAATAAATAATGGGAGAAGTTGACCCATCAGGATGTATACGTTCAATGAGAACTAGACCTGCTTCATTTGCATAATACGAACGAATTGTATCGCCATCATTCTTTTCCATTTCTTCAATAATCAACACTTGATTATAGATATCTTGCCCAATTGTTACAGTATCAACCGTTCCAATTACTTTTTTCTTTATTTCTTCTTGGTAACCTGATTTAAAGATATTTCCTTCGCTTAAATCAACTGGTAAAACCAGTGACACTGTCTCATCTTGTGCATCGGGAGAATAGCGTAGGTCTTCAACAACTGTGTAATTCTCAAAATATGCAAGCTCATAAAGACCTTCCGGGCGAATCTGATAAACGTATGCAACAGCTTCAGTATCAGTGAATTCTGCCACTTGGAAAATGCCATTAGCATCAGGCATAAATTCCATAATAATATCTTTAGAGGTAAATTTGCTCCCATCACCTACATATTGATAATTTAAATACCGCGCATATGGAATGACTTCCTTAAATAAACTAGCATCGATAACCTCTTCCATTACTGATTCTTCTGTAGTCTCAAAGACCTCTTCATTCGTAGTTTCTTCACTTTGGTCAATTACCACTTGATCTTGTGATGTTTCCTCTTGCCCATATATTTCTGCACTTGGATTTAATAATAAGATGAAAAATAGGCCTAAAATGTTTAGGAGCATCCATTTATTTTGAAATTTATTTTTTTTCAAATTTATCCTACCTCCTATACTAGTTATATTATATAATAGAATACCTTCTTCAACGGAACTATTATACCACACCTATTATTAAGGAGACTTGAGTTAAAATAGAATATTTAATGAATTTAACTTCTTCTCCCTTATTGGATATGAATTTTTTATGAATGTAATCCTCTTAACGGGAATTAATAACCTTTCTTTTTAAATTATGATATGCTATAGAAGAAAAGTTAGACAGTTAAAAGGAGAGTGCAAAATGACAGATTGTATTTTTTGTAAAATTATTAACGGTGAAATTCCTAGCGCTAAAGTCTATGAAGATGATGAAGTATATGCCTTTCTAGATATCACTCAAGTTACAAAAGGGCATACGCTTGTTATTCCAAAAAAACACGTTAAAAATATCTTTGAATATGACAGTGATTTGGCTTGTAGCATTTTTAGTCGAATTCCAAAGATTGCCAATGCCATTCAAGATAGTCTGCCAGGAGTTAAAGGAATGAATATTCTTAATAATAATGGAGAAATAGCCTATCAGTCAGTTTTCCATTCACATATTCATCTCATTCCCCGATACCAAACAGAAGAAGGTTTTAAACTGAGTTTCACAGATAATTCTAAATCCTATACGAATGATGAATTTCAGCAATTAGCTGCATCGATTAAAAAAACGATAGAAAGTGTGAGTTAAATGAAAAATTTTCCACAAGGTTTCATTACTGGATTGGCACTTGGTGTTCTCGCTGGTCTTATGAACGCTAGACAATCCGGTGAAAAAACTCGGTATCAACTAAAACAAGCATATAATGACTTGCAAGTCGACCTTGACCAGATGGACCAAGATTATGAACGATTTAATAATTCTATTAAAACACTAAATTATGAAAGTAAACAAACAATAAAATTTCTTTCGCATTTAATCACACAAACTAAAAATAAATTCGAAGATGAGACACAGCCAAGAATGAGAAGAATTAAGGGGAATTTAAATCAATTGAATAAAGATTTGGAAACTGTTACACAATTAAAGCAAGTCAAAAAAAATTAATATTCCTCTGTATTAATTTTTTAAAAAAATATGATATTTTTAAGAATTTCAAGCTTTAATTACCTTTTCTAATGATTAAATGTTAAGATAAAGTCATGCTAGTTTATTTAGCAAATCACAGTAGTTCTACAGGAGTGAAAAGTATTATGAAAAAATCAATCCGTACATGGATTCTAACAGCAGCGAGTGTTGCAATTGTAGCTTTGCCTAACTTAACGAGTGTATCAGCTCAAGAAGGTGTTATCGCCACAATTGGTGATACAACGATTACAGCCGAAGATCTTTATAAGAACATGAAAGAACAATTTGGAGCGACAGCTTTGCGTTCTAAAATCATTGAAGCTGTACTCATTGAGAATGTTGAAGATGCTGAAGGCGCTAAGACAAAAGCAGCTGAAGAAGTTCAATCTCAAATTAAAGAATTGGGGGGCGAGGAAGTTTTCCAACAATTCTTATCCTATCAACAAATAGGTAGTGTTGAACAATACGAATACCAATTATATATTCGTAACCTCTTACAAGAAATTGTTGAAGGCCGCATTGATATGTCTGATGAAGCGATTCAAAACTTCTATGACAATGATTATCAACCAATGATGGAAGCCCAACATATTCTGGTTGATACAGAAGAAGAAGCATTGAATGCCATCGAACGTATCAATAATGGTGAAGAATTTGATGCCGTAGCTCAAGAGGTTTCTAAGGATGGTTCAGCCCAAAATGGTGGACTTTTAGCACCTTTTTCTCCCGGACAAATGGTTCCAGAATTCGAAGAAGCGGTTAAATCTCTAGCGAATGGTGAAATGACTTCTGAACCTGTTAAGTCTGAATTTGGATATCATGTAATAAAAACAATTAATAATGGCGAGAAAAAACCTTTAGAAGAAAGTCGCGAAGAAGTTATAGAAGCTTATAAACAAAGTAAGTATGCTGATTCAAACTTCACCTATGGCATTGTAGGGGAACTCATTAAAAATTCTGATTTGAAGATTGAAGACCCCGAACTTAAAAATGCAGTAGATGATCTCATTAATTTAGCCGATCAACCTGCTGAAGAAGCTCCAACTGGAGAGGCTCCTGCTGAAGAAGCTCCTGCTGAAGAAGCTCCTGCTGAAGAGGCTCCTGCTGAAGAGGCTCCTGCTGAAGAGGCTCCTGCTGAATAAGATACTCTAAATGAGTAAAATTTAATAAAAGGTTGAGGACATAAATCCTCAACCTTTTTGCATTCTATAAGTAATATTAGCTACTTTAATTTAAAAGTTTAATCTAATTGTCGTGCTTGTTGATCTTCAATTAACAGACTGATTTCGCTTAATAATGAACTCGTAAGGTCTTGAGAATCAAGTTGATCATTATTCTTAATAAAGTATTCAAGTTCATAAAGATTTACTAACCAAGGCACGACATCCTCTGCATTCGCTCCTTCTTTATCTGCAAACCAATACTCAAACGTAAAGAGTGTATTATTTATCTCGCCTGCTTCTAAATTTAAAACAATATCATCATTGCCCCATAAAAATGCTAATAAATGACCTTCTTCGACATCAGTCAACATCAACTGATGATCTTCATCATTTCTAATTATTTTAAATGACCCACCAGGCGTGCAATCGATCATTACCATATCGGGATTCCATTGAGATAAGAATTCATTATCTGTAAGGTGTTTCCATACCTCTTCAGGGCTTGCATCAATCTCACCTTCAAAAAATAATGAAAATCCTAAATCTACTTGCGGATCAAATGAATGATTATGATGACACCCACAACCACTTTGTTCATTATGACTGGAGTGGTGTTGGCAACCACATTCATGATCAGAAATAGATTTATTATGTTGACATTGGCATTCATGGCCGGGTTGGTGGTGATGACCATGGTCTTGGCAATTACATTTCTTTTGATTGTTATTTTCGGTCATTCTTATTCCTACTTTCTAAAATTCGGTTGATAAAAACTACGGCGCTCAAGTGGATAAATTTGAGCACTTTCTTTACCTGGTTCTGTTTTATCTAAGACAGAAGTAATCATATTGACAGTTGCATCTAAGTTATCTATATGATGGAGAATTTCAGCTTCTAATAAACGTGGTTGGACTGGACTACCATATTCTAACTTCCCATGATGAGCTAAAACAACATGTTTAAGTAATACCACGGGCTCTTTATCCGGATCAATACCAATTTGCTGGCAAACTTGATCAATCATTTCTGACATAATAACAATATGGCCGAGCATTTTTCCTTTAAAAGTATACTCAGTTGAAATTGCTCCCGAAAGCTCAATTGTTTTGCCTATGTCATGTAAAATAAGTCCTCCAATCAAGAGACTTGAATTCAATTGAGGGTAAATTTCTAAAATGGCTTTCGCTATCTTTAACATCGAAACGGTATGGAAACTAAGACCACCAGCCATTGCATGATGATTTCTTTTAGCAGCAGGGAAGGTATAAAATGCCTCTTCATGTTCACTTAAAATCTTGCGCACAATCCGATTAATATTCGGTTCATGTATTTGGAATAAAGCATCATTAATCTGTTCCTTGATCTCATCAATTTTCATATCAATTCTTTCAACGTAAAGAGTGGGATCGTTTGGTTCGCCCTCTTCAGCTAAACGAAGAGCTTTGATTTTTACTTGAGGGCTGCCTTGATAATTATCGCGATCTCCCCTTAAGAAGACCACTCTTCCTACTTGAAACTTATTAATTTCTTCTTCAGTGGCAGACCAATACATACCGTCCATTGAGCCGGACCGATCTTGGAAACGAAAAGCAATAAATGGCTTACCATTACGCGCGGTTCTAACATCTGCGGCTTTAATTAAGACGTAAATGCCAAATTCGTCTCCTTCTTTTACTTCATATAATAAACTCATTTAGCTCTCCCTTTCTGTCTCAGTTGAAATATTTTCGATCAAATCATCTAAATTAATCATGCTATCAACTGCTAGTGTATCAGCAGCTTGCTGATCAAAAGTAAAGAATAGGACTTGATGGTTCTGACTGATTGTCTCTAGTACTTGATACATGCTTGCTTTACGTACCTCATCAAAATTCACAAACGCATCATCTATTAAGATAGGCATTGATACCATTGATGACGCATTTGCGATAAACGCTAAACGTAATGCTACATATAATTGCTCAAGTGTTCCTTGCGAAAGTTCATGGGGGGCAAAAAGTACGTCTGAAAACTGCTTCACTTTAATCCCATTCTTATTCAACTTAATCTGATTATAACGTCCATAGGTTAATTTAGAAAAGATTTCGTTGGCCATTTTGTTCATTTCAGGAATTGGATTATCCATGCCTTGTCTGAGCGTACGGTAAATTAATTCAACCGCTATTTTCTTCTTACTCCACTCTTGAATACCATTTAAGACTTCTGCTTTTTTATCTTCCAATTTTTGCTGTAAGACTTGATAACTACCATCTTGTTCCAACTGATTAAGAGCTACTTCTATATTGGCTCGTTGATATTGATGGGGTTGGATTCGACTTTTATTAAGTGTTAATTCGTTTTGAACCTTATTATATTGATTAATTAATGATTGTTTACTATCAATACCGGCCATTTCATTTTCGAAACCTTTTATTTGATCACTATATAATTCACGCTTTTCTTTTAGCTGTTGAATCTGTTTATTCGTTTGAACTTTTTGTCTAAAGTCTATTTCATCAAATGAATTGGTTGATTGATAGATTTCTTCAATCACCCTAATTTGATTATTTAGATTGATTTTCTCTTGTGAAATGATTTCTTGAGCATTATTGATACGTTCTTCCATCGCCTTACCTCGCTCAACTTGCCGAGCAATCGATACTTCTGTTTCTTCGATATGATGAATCAAGACTTTTATACTTTGATCGCCTAATGGAAAACGTTCAAGCAACGGCGTTATCTGTTTACGCCATTTAGCTACTTCAACATTTAGATCGTTACGTTCTTCTTCATACTGTTGTCGAATCGTTTCAGCTTGAAAATATTCTTTAACAGGGTTCGACTTAAGAATAATCTCAGCATCCGCCGTCGGATAAAAACCTAAGGCTACTAACCATCGTTGTTGTTCTTGTTTCTTTTTAGCGAGTTCATTCTCAATCGCTCGCAAATTAGCTTCTCTTTGATTAATATCTTTACCCAGTTCTTGACTTCTTTCATGATACTGATGATCTTTGCTTTGTAATTCGGCCATTTTTTCAATAGCTGGTGAAGAATTATATTTCTTTTTATATTTTTGATGCTCAAAAAAAACATAAAGTGTTGATAAAATTCCTATACCTATTAATATCAACGCAATCCAGCGGAAATTAATTCCTGTTTGTTTCAGAGTGTGATAAACCCCAATAATTATACCCACTAAGATAGCCAAAATCCCAATAAAATAGTGTCTGAAATTAGTAGCCTGTTGCATTTGGGCTTTTTCATTCATGCGCATATTTTCTAGCTTAGCATATTGTTGTCTGACAGTGATTGAGTAGGTTTGTAGCTCTCTCCGCTGGTCAAGAAATACTTTTCTTTGAGCTTGCAAGGATTCTTTCTGTCCTTCTAGGTCATCAATTGCAGCCTGCAACTCGTACCCTTCTTCGATTTCACGATCAAATTCAGAAGTCTTTTTTACTTTTTCTGGATAAAATTGCCCTTCTCTAGCTAGTCTTGCCATCGTATTAGTTTGTTCTTGAATTCGCTCTAATACATGTTCTAAGCGTAAATCAACTTCCTTTATATGCGAAGTTTCACTCGACCATATTCTTCTTTGATCGGCATGATTTTTGCCCCAAATTAAACGGGTTAATGCACTCATTTCATTATTAAGATTACGGATCCGTTCTTCCATCTGTTGAATAGTCTTTTGGCTTTCAATTTTAGACTGAATTGCCTCTTCTAGTTTATCTGGAAGTTCTGGATCCATTTTGGTATAGACGAGTTGTTCTAACTCTCTTTGAGCTGCTTTATCTTTTTGATAACTATCATAACGAGTCATTAATTGATCAAGTTGTCGTTGTTCTTCTTCTAATTGCTGAATCGTTTCATTGAGAATTTCAATTTTTTGAATTTCTTCTTGCTGTTGCTCAAACAATTGATCGTACCGAGCCATATTCGTCTTCATCTTTTCAATCGACTGAGCCAATTCCTCATATTCAAACAGGGCTTGGTTTAGTTTCGGATTCTTCCCTTTTAATTTATAAATTTGACCAAGATCTTTTTCAAAATACTTGGCTACCGAAAGAAACTTATCCGAACCCACTGTTCCAATCGAAAGAAAGTAATCGCCTAATTTGTCTGCATCAACGTTAGATAATTCTTGCAAATTTTGCAGTGAAAAAGCATAAAAAGAATCAAAAAGATTTTCATCCAAACCGCCCAAGATTTGATCTAAAACCTGCTGATCTAACTCTTGACCGTGAGTATCAGTCAAGGTCAGTCCCTTATTCGTTCTTTCTACCCAGATATCCCCATAGGTCGTATCAGTAAGTAGAATTCTACCACCATAAACTTCACTAAGTTTGGGCTCATAACGATTAATTTGATTAATGCGACGACGTTTAGAAGGAAACCCAAAAAGGATACTTCGAATGAAAGACTGAAGCGTTGATTTACCTGCCTCATTCTGGCCAAAGATTAACTGTAATTGATTATCTAAGTCAAAGCGTTGGTTGACCCACTTTCCATACCCGTAAATATCTAAAGTGCTAATCTTCAAGTTCAACCGCCTCCTTAAATTCAAATCCAATTGCTTGAATCATCAGTTCTTTAGCCGATTGAATTGTTTCTTTCTTCAACTCTTCATCAGAGATTAAATCGGGCATTCTTTGTTTAATGACCGGGTGATCAAACATTTCTTCTAAACTCTCTTTGTATGCAGAACCTTTAGCCATCTCCAGACAAGCCTCTTTAAAACTTGCCTTTAATGTTTGATCATACTCAAAGGCATCAAGAACCATCTGGCGTTCAAGTTTCACCCGCACAATGATGGCAAACTGTTCTGTCGATTGAGGTTCTGTCAGAATCGTTTCAATCTCTCCCTTTTCAATTTGCTCTTGCAAGTCAATCGGAAGACGCTGAGCATTCGTTAAGGTCAAAGATATGATCTTAGAAGGTAATCCCTTATCGACTTCGTCTTTATAATTGTCAACTAAATCATTGATTGCCCATAAAAGTTCGTTGATTTGCCAATTTTCCTGACATTCAATTTTCTCGTCTTTCCATTCAATTTCAGCTAAATGAATAAATTCAGAGTCTACGTTTCGATCTTCATTAAAAGTTACTATGTAAGCACCCTTTTCCCCAGTTTCTAAGCGGTTTCTACCTTGCGGACTACCTGCATATTGAATTAAAGGGAACTGAGATAAACGAATTCCTTGGTGAATATGACCTAAGGCCCAATAATCATAATTTTTCGAAGATAAATCATCTATGGTAAAAGGCGCATAATTACCTATTTGGTTTTGGCCTAACAACTCTCCATGATAGACCCCAACGGTAAAATCTGTTTCCTTTGGATTAATGGGAAATTCTTTAGCTTTAGATTCATGAATCCACCGGTGAGAATACGAAAAACCATAAAACCGACAAGTAATATCTTCAGCCGTTTTAATATCTATATAGTCAATCGATTCCTCTCTAAAAACATAAACATTTGCCGGATACTGAACGAACAAGCGTTGGTTGTTCAAATAATCATGATTCCCATGACAAATAACGACTGGAATTTCTGCTCTTTCCAATCGCTCTAGTTCTTTTAAAAAAGCATGTTGGGCATAAATCGTTTGTTTTTGTGTGTCGTAAATATCCCCTGCAATAATAACAGCATCCACACCCTCTTTAATAGCATAAGAAACGCCTCGATGAAAAGCTTTATAAGGTGCTTGGATTAAGACTTCTTGTAAACTTGGATACTGCTTTTGCATTCCAGCAAAAGGACTATCTAAATGTAAGTCAGCAAAATGCATGAAACGCATTTCGGTCTCCTCTCTCCAAAATTCATGGTTGATAAAAACAACTGAAAGAACCTCGAAATTTATTTGTTCGATGGCTTTCAGTTGCCAAGTCTAATTATTCAGTTGGCGCTTGATATAATTCTTGTAATGGCTTTGTAATGATTTGATTAATTTCTTCCATTAGGAGACCAAGTTGTTGTTCATTCTCCATTAACTTCTTAATAGAAGGGTTTTCCATTACTTTTGCATACAAGCTTTGAACCTCTGTAATTTTTTCTTCACTCGGCTCTTCAGTCATTGTTTGAAGTGATTGTGATACATGACGAAATTCTTCAAATAATCGATTGCTCTCTGGATTTTGTTTAATTTCTTCAAGCGCTGACTTTACATTCAAATAAGCGGGCAACTGTCTTAATTCGCGTTCTAAAGTGTTGGCTGTATCATAAATATTAATGTTCATAATAACCTCATTTCTATAGTTCAATAGTATCAATTTATTGGCTTTATTTCAATGAAACAGGAGCGAAAATCGTGAATTTTTATTAAGCTAATACTTTAAATTGGAAGATCTAAGGTATCCAACCAATTGATCATTTCTTGCGTTTTTTCATTTGTAAAGGACTTTACTTGCTCCCATAGATTCTCACCATTTTCTTTAAGAGTCGAAAGTTCTTCATTAAAGTCTATGTCAAGCCCTTCTAACCAGTCTCCTCCTAATTTTCCATTGGTATCGTCTTCCATTTGAGAAGCATAAGTTACTTCAAAAGGAGTTTGTGGCGAGTAAGCCATGATATAAGAGGTTTGGCTATTAAATAATTTACCCATACCATTTGGCATAATTTCATCTAAATCGGCACTTTCAACATCATCAAGACCAATCCAGGTTGCAATGGCAAAGTCCGGTGTATAGCCTACCATCCAGTGATCTCTGGTCTTTGTAGAGCCATCCGAAACTTCAGTTGTTCCCGTTTTACCTGCAATTATTCCACTATTTGGTCCAGCACCATATCCCGTACCATTCCCTCCATATGTATCTAGCATCATACTTGTCATATCTGCTGCTACTGTTTTGGTCATTATCAGATGCCGTCTCGGTTTTTCATTTTCATAAACAACTTTTCCTGAAATATCTTCAATACGTCTAATAAAATAAGATTCATTGCGAATTCCTTTGTTCGCAAAGGTTGCATAGGCTGAAGCTAATTGCACTGGACTCACTCCAGTAGAAAATGCTCCTAAAGCTAAAGTTAGTTGCTGGTCTTGTTTAGGAACCTCAATGCCAAATTGATGAAGTTTATCTACCGCTGTTTGAATACCTAACTTGTCTAATAGATAAACGGCTGAAGTATTTTTACTCTGTGCTAGAGCATAATATAAGGGTACTTCGCCTCTGGGATCCGTCTCGCGGTTAAAATTTTCTGGTGCAAAATGATCTTTACCATACGCTTTAACTTCATCAGGCACCATAGAATGTATATTATAACCACTTTCTAAAGCTGGCAAATAAACTGCTAGAGGTTTGATAGTTGAACCGGGAGCTCGGAACATGTCACTCGCTCGGTTAAACCCTCGGTAGACATAGTCGCCTCTACCGCCGAAAATAGCCATAATCCCTCCAGTATGGGTGTTTACCACCGCACTAGCACTTTGTACGATCGGCGCATCATAAACACCATCATTAAATAAATAAGCATTTTCCTGATAAGCATTATTGAGTCCCTGTTGCGCATTTACATCTAAATTAGTATAGATGCGGTATCCCTTAGACATTAAATCTTCCTCAGGTATATCCACCAGTCGGATGGCCTCATTAATAACCGCATCAAAATAAAAGGGAAACTCATGTCCAGAACTAGTCGGAATATAATTATCCATTAAAGGAATGGGCATTGTTTTGTATTCTTCAGCATTCACAAATGAAATAACGCCCTCTTTAGCAAGTAAGTCAGCAATTACATTCCGACGATCGATAGCAGCTTGATAATCGTCAATGGGATTATAAATTGAGGGACCTTTCAAAATGCCTGTTAAAACCATCGACTGATTTTGATCTAATTGATAAGCACTAATTCCAAAATATTTTTGAGCAGCATCCTCGATCCCCCAAACACCATTACCAAAATAGGCATTATTTAAATACATTTCTAAAATTTGGTCTTTAGAATACGTTTTTTCAATTTCTAAGGCCAAAAATAATTCTTTTAGTTTTCTCTGAAAGGTTTGATCCAGGGTTAGAAAGGCATTTTTTGCCAACTGTTGCGTTAAAGTGGACCCACCACCACCAGAAGTATTACGATTAATTAATAAGCGAAAAAGAGCCCGTCCGATTCCTATTGTGTCAAAACCATTATGCTCATAAAAACGTTTATCCTCTGTTTTTACTACCGTCTCTTGCATAATTGGAGAGATTTCATCTAAGGAAACATAGGTTCCCTTTTGTGATAAAAGCGTTCCTGCATACTGATCATCTTGGTCATATATTTCAGTTTTTGTTTGTAAAGAATCGTGAAGTTGCTTAACATCCGTCGACTTTGCAATAAAAACTAAATAGGAAGTTAAGAATAAAGAGAGTGATAAAGTAATAAAAATTAACCATTTCCAACCTCGATAATAGCGCCATAGATTTTTTAATCCTTGAATCATTGTATATTGTTTAACTTTCAATTTATTTTTTACCATATAGTCACCTGCTTCTCTAATACTATCATAGTTAGGATCAAAATCACTGGCTTCCTACTATAGCCTGATTTTATTTGTAATTATACTAAAAGTTTAAGAAATTTTATTAAAGATTATATGATTTTTAAACAGGCATTCAAAAAGCCTTCTAATAAAAGTGTCAGTTCAAACACTGTAGAAGGCTTCAAATAGTTCTATCTTAATTTAAAATAATAGTTTCTTTAAGAAGGTCGTCATATATCTTTTTATAGGCTTTAGCTGGTACTGACCAAGAAAAATCCTTTTCCATCGCCTGTACAATTAAATGCTGCCAAGCATCTTTATGGTTAAAATAGGTATCTAAGGCCATATTAAGCGTAAAAAGTAAATTGTCCCGATTAAAACCGTGAAATGAAAAACCTGTGCCTTGACCTGTGAATTTATTATAGGCTTCAACCGTATCCTTTAGACCTCCCGTTTCATGAACGAGCGGAAGCGTTCCATAACGCATAGCGATCATTTGCGAAAGACCACAGGGTTCGAAGGCTGAAGGCATTAAAAACAAGTCGCTAGCTGCATAAATCTGCTGAGCTAAATTAATATCAAATTGTATACAAGCTCTAAACTGACTAGGGTATTTATTTTCAAAATAGCGAAACGAATCTTCAAAACGTTGATCACCCGTTCCCAAAATAACCATTTGAACTTTTTGCTGTAATAAATCATCTAGGACTTGTTCAACGAGTTGCATGCCCTTTTGATCCGTTAAACGACTGACAATCCCTATTAAAGGGACATTTTCATCTTGTTCGAGCGATAAAAATGCTTGGAGATTAGTTTTAAGTTTAACCTTATTAGAAATATTCTTCGCATCATAATGATGGGATAAAAATTTATCTGTTTTAGGGTCATTGGATGCTTGATCAATTCCATTGATGATTCCTCGCAGCTTCCACTCGTTGACTCGTAAGACTGGATCTAATCCCTCACCAAATTCTGGGGTTAAAATTTCTTTTGCATAAGTTGGACTAACCGTTGTTACACGATCAGCAAAATTTATCCCCCCTTTAAGGAAATTCATCTGGTCACCAAATTTTAGTCCATCTTCGGTAAAAGCATTATAACCTGTACCAAACACATTAGGGAGCATAGCAGCATCATAAATTCCTTGAAAACGCAAATTGTGAATGGTTAGTACTTTACGAATATGTTGAAGTGATTGTTTCCAATGATAGCGATCAACTAACAAAGCGGGTACCATAGCTGTCTGCCAATCATTACAGTGAATAATATCAGGAATCCAATCAATCACTTCCAACATTTCAATAATAGCTGTTGAAAAATAGGCAAAACGTTCTCCGTCGTCCCATTCACCATATAATCCTGCTCGATCAAAGTAGGCCAAGTTATCAATAAAATAATAAATTACACCCTGATAGCATAACTGCTTGATACCACAATAAACATTACGCTGTCCTAATTGGAAGCGAAAATGAGCGATTTCTTCTACTTGTTCAGAATATTCTTGCGACATTTGACTGTATAAAGGTAATACAACTCTGATATCAATAGATGTATCTTTAGCCAATTCTTTAGGTAAAGCATAAGAGACATCACCTAGACCACCAGTCTTAAAAAAAGGAGCCGCTTCTGCTGAGGCAAATAATATTTTCATGTCGACCTCCTAGTCTACACGTGCATCCACAACTTCATTTTTAGCTCTGACAATTAAATGATCTGGGCGTCCACGAATGACTGTGCCTGGTTTGACCACAACGTTCTTATCTAAAATTGCATATTCAACCGTGGCTCCTTCACCAATAACTACTCCTTGTTGAATGATAGAATTTCGGACACTTGCATTCTCACCAATTTGAACTCTACGATTAATCAAGGAATCAATGACTTCACCATAAACCGTTGTTCCTGTGGCCAAAATCGCATTCCGGACATAAGATCGTTCATGGTAATAGGTCGGGATGCCATTTTTAGACTTGGTTCGAACAGGTTGATCTGTATGAAAAAGGGCTGCAAAAGATAAGTGATTAAGCATATCCATATTCGCTTGATAATAAGCTTCAATTGAATTGATATTTGCTGTGTATCCTCTATATTCATAGGGGTGAATACTGAAATCCAGCAAATAAAATTGAATAAGATCATCAATTTCTAGATATTGTTCTTCTTTTTCTGCGCGATTAATTAAATCTAAGAGAATATCAACTGAAAGAAAGTACATATCTAAACTTGAACTGACTGAAGCTGCAGCAGGTTTTTCAGAATTGGGCAATAAATCAACGATATTCTTTTCTTCGTCAAATGCAACAATTCGTTCATTAGGATGGTTCATACCAATAGTTGAACTGATTACATTCTTATAAACTAAAGTGACGTCTTTGCCACTTGTGATATGAGATTGTCTTAAATCATTTATATTTAGATTTGCAATAATCTTAGACCCTGACACAAAAACATACTCTGCTTTCGATCTTTCTAAAAAGATTCGATGGTTATAATAGTACCCTTCATGATCATTCTCATGATGATAACGAGCCTTCCAATTCTGTTGTGAAAAAGTGAAAATACCGCCTCTAATTCGTGAATCAAGATTCCAAGAACCCCCCGAACGAATATGATCATATAGCGAACGTCCTGATTCTCCAATAAACATTGCTACTGACTGGACTTGCGCATAAGAAAGTGAGGATAAAATAAAATCAATAATCCGGTAACGACTGGCAAAAGGCAGGGCTGCAATTGGACGATTAAAAGTCAAGGGGTAAAGGGGCTGATTATCTTCCGTTAAATTTAAAATTGCACAGGTCTTCCGCTGAACCATTTAATTCTTCCTTTCTATTTGATCTCCAAAACCGACTACAGCTATATCTCTTTCCGTTCCAATGACCATTGCTCCATCAGCAATTCTCGCATTTTCACCAATAATCGCATATTCAATCCGACATGAAGCACCTATTCTGGCATTAGCCATGATTACTGAATCAGTAATCTGCGAATCTAGCCCTACTTTTACATTTTCTGAAAGAATCGAATGGTGAATTTCTCCTGACACATAACACCCATCAGTTACGAACGAATCGTAAATAGCTGCATGATCAGTGACGACTTGCGGAGGCAAAACAGGATTATTAGAATAGACACGCCAATCGGGATTGGAATGATAAAGAGGATGATCTTGATTCAAAATCTCCATATTCGCTTCCCATAAGGAGGCAATGGTTCCTACGTCTTTCCAATATCCATCGAAAGCATAGGCATAGCATGCTTCCCCATTGGCCAAATAAAGCGGAATTACGTGCTTTCCAAAATCTTCTAGTTGATTTTCTTTATCTTGATCTTCAATCAAATACTTGCGTAAAGTTTGCCAGTTGAAAATATAAATTCCCATTGAGGCAAGATTTGATTGGGGTTGTTCAGGTTTTTCTTCAAACTCAACAATTCGATCTTTTTGATCAGTATTCATAATGCCAAAGCGATTTGCTTCTTCCATCGGCACTGGTTTAACTGCAACTGTTAAAGAAGCTCCTTTTTCTTTATGAAAGTCTAACATCTTTGCATAATCCATTTTATAAATATGGTCCCCAGACAAAATCAAGACATACTCAGGATTGATCGAATCAATGTAAGCAATGTTTTGGTAAATAGCATTAGATGTACCCTTAAACCATTTTTCTCCATCTGTTGATGAATAAGGCTGTAAAATGGTTGTTCCACCACCACTCGCATTGAAGCCCCATGCTTCTCCATTGGCGATGTGCCCATTTAATTCTAAAGGTTGATACTGGGTTATGATTCCTACTTTATGAATGTTCGAATTTGCGCAGTTACTAAGAGTAAAATCTATAATTCGATAGCGTCCACCAAACGGCACTGCAGGCTTAGCAATGCTTTTGGTCAATACTCCTAATCTTGTTCCTTGACCACCGGCTAGAATCATAGCTATCATTTCATCTTTCATTTTAATGTTTGGATGCTAGCTGATTAGCACCCTTCTCCTTTCTATCTTGATAGTAAATATGTTCAATAAACTGCACCGATAAGGCTGGAACCTCAATCAAACAACTATAATCTTGTTTCTGACAAGCTTTATTGAATGAATGATATGTTTTTAACCAATCTGTTTGATAACCAGCAAATTCTTGGGCTTGACTATTCAGATAAACTTTGTATTCTCCACTTTCAGGTACACCTATTTCGACATCATAATAATGATTTTTTGAAAAATTGATCATAATGATAGAATATGACTTTTTATCCTTAGACCACCGAATCAAGCTCAGCAATCCTCTTGTCAAATCGTCAGCATCTAGAATAGTTATACCTTTAGGACTGTGATCTAATTGATAAAACTCTGGTCTTTCCAAACCAATCGTGTTAATTGTCCGAATAAAAGTTTGATATTCACTATTATACTCTCTACTTAAGCCTTTCCAATCAAGCTCTTCATAATAGCGCCATTCAAGAAATTGGCCCAACTCATTCCCCATAAAATGCAATTGCTTTCCAGGTTGTGCTAACATATAGGCATGTAATAAACGTAAATCAGCAAATTGGTCATAACGATCCCCAGGCATCTTAGCTAAAAGAGACTTCTTCCCGTGTACTACTTCATCATGAGAGAAAGGCAGTAAATATCTTTCTTTAAATTGGTACATAAAGACAAATGTGATTAAGCGAAGCTGGTTTGGACGCTGATCATAGGGTAGTTGGAAAAAGCGTAAAACATCATTCATCCATCCCATATTCCATTTATAGTCAAAACCAAGGCCCCCTTTAGCAATTTCAAGTGTTATTCCACTCGAAGATGTTGCTTCTTCTGCGATCATGTATACATCGGGATAGTAATCTTGAACCCATTGGTTCATCATTTGAAGAAAAGCAAAACCTTCTAGGTTCTCATTACTACCATATTGATTCGGTGTCCAAGGCCCTTGGTCGAAATCAAGGTAGAGAATATTAGAAATGGCATCAGCACGGATACCATCCAGATGAAATTCGGTCAGCCAATAATTTAAATTGGATATTAAAAAGGATTGAACCTGTAATTTTCCTAGATCAAAATTCAAACTCCCCCAACTATAGTTTTCAGCTTTCTGAGCGTCTTGATATTCATAACAAGCATGTCCATCAAAATAAGCTAAGGCGTTAGCATTACGATTAAAATGGCCGGGTACCCAATCTAAAATGACTCCTATACCTTCTTGATGAGCGAAATCCACAAAATATTTGAAATCATTGCTGCGACCGTATTGACCTGCTACGGCATAATACCCTGTCACCTGGTAGCCCCAAGAAGGCGGGTATGGAAAAGCCGTTAAAGGCATAAATTCAATGTGAGTATAACCCATCTCCTTAACATAGGGAACTAAACTATGCGCTAATTCTTTAAATGAATAGTGGCGACCATCAGGATGTTGGCGCCAAGAACTTAGATGCACCTCATAAATTTGTAAAGGACTCGCATATTTGTCTTTTAATTTGCGCTTTTGTAACCAATCATGATCCTTCCAGTAGTAATCATCTAGATCTTCAATAATTGACGCGTCTTGCGGAGGGGTCTCAAACCGGATGGCATAGGGATCTATTTTATATTCAATGTGATTATTTCCATGATCTATACCATACTTGTAGCATTGACCTGCTTGAGCTTTTTCTACAAATAAGGTCCAAACTCCTCCCTCTACTCGTTCCATTGGAAGATTTTCCCAATTCGAAAAATCTCCCAATAAATACACTTGCCAAGCTTTCGGAGCCCACACACTAAATTGATAGCCATTAGAATGAGATTCTATACGCTTTGATCCAAGAAAGTGATAGGCCTGATCATGGATTTCAAACGCAAACTTCTTGATTTCATTAATTAACCTATTTCGATCCAAGGAAAATTTCATTCGCAACCTTCCATTCTTATAATTTGATAAGTAAGAGACGGACTATTAAGTGAATTAGGTAACTTTGTCAATTACTAATATTGTAACGGATCATAAGCTATTTTGAAAGAACAAACCCATAACAAAGCTTAATTTAAAGACTAATTCTTTGAATGAATGACGCTCATTTTTTAATAATCAAGAAATGATCTTAAGTTTATATCAATCAAAATTACAATATTTTTAAATGATAAATCAATTAAACAAATAAAGCCCCTATAAACACTAAGTACAAGTGGTTATAGGGGCTTTATTATTCGAAACTCTTAATAGAGCTCCAGCGAGTATTATAATACTCACGAATCGCAAAATATCATAAGATATTGCAAGTTGGAGTTCACATCTCCAACTTGCCCTGTCACCTTCCTGGCTTGAACTCGAAGTTCTAGACAGTCTGCTTCCAATCTACCAGATTGTATTCGACTCATCGCAAGCAGTATCGTAACATAGCTTAGAGACATTTACAAGTTTATACTGCTAAATTTTTATTTTCCATGACTTCCAAACGAAAACCATCAGGGTCACTCACGAAGAAATAGGAAGCTTTTTGTCCTGGTAATCCTTTAAGCTCCGTTGTTTCATAACCGGCTGCCTTGCATTTCTCATGCTGGGCCTGCAAATCATCGACTCCAATTGCCATATGAGAAAAGCCATCGCCAATTGTATAACCCTCTGAATCATAATTGTAGGTTAACTCTAATTCGAAGTCAGATCCTGGAACTTGTAGGTAAATGAGGTCAAAATTATGTTCAGGAAAACGACGATCACGCATTACTTTAAAATCAAATGTTTCAGTATAAAACTTCAAACTTGCCTCTCGATCCTTAATACGATAGCAAGTATGCAATAGTTTCTGTGTCATTTTAATTCCTCCTCTAATATTATTCTACATATTTAAACTTTGAAAGGCCATTGGTACCAATTCTCTGACACTTGTTTGATAAATCTCTTGATCCTTACGTGTTAGGTACACAGGAGTATCGGGTCCAGCCATTTCAACTAATACCTGACGGCAAATCGAACAGGGGGTTAGAAAATCATCCGTTTCTCCTGCAACCGCGATCGCTTTAATAAAACCAGGTCGGTAACCTTCAGAAACGGCAGTATAGATTGCTGAACGCTCTGCACAATTTGTCGCACCGAAAGAAACATTTTCAACATTGACTCCTGTATAGATTTTTCCATCCTCGGTCAAAAGGGCTGCACCTACTGGAAAGTGCGAGTAGGGGCAATAAGCTTTTTTTACTGCTTCACGAGCATGTTCCATCAACGTATTAATAGTTTGTTTGTCCACTTTAATCCTTCTTCCTAATCTATTATCTAATCCTTTGACTCATCTATTTGAAGATGAATCACTTGATTCTGCTGTAAGCTGGCCGTTAATTGACGCATTGGATCGGAATAATTAACCCAAGCATAATAAGAGAAACCCGTCATTAAATAATAAGCTGAGCTGTCTGACGCTCCTAAGGCATCTTCTAACTCTTCCACTGTGATATAGCCGTTTGTCTCATAATTGCTATAAGGTGTTTGAAAGTCCCTATTGGCTTTAAATACTTCCTCATCAAAAGAATGGAAATTTGCTTGCAACAACTGGTCTGATGTGTAGGTTATTTTAAGATAGACTAACTGGTCAGAAGAAAGAAAATAGTATTCTTCGACTAATAGATCGTCTTCGTCTTTACTGATACTTGCTTCTCCTATTTGTTCATGAATTGAGGAGCGAGAAAAATTACTAGCTGTAATTTCTGTTTGCGTTTTGGATTGATAAAGTTTTATTTGATCTTCAAGTGTTTGGATATTTTCTTGATAATTATTTAAATCTTTGACTTTTGACAGAGCTAATGATGCAGGGATCAAACCCTTTAGTTGAGCTTTTAAAGAACGATTGTCGTCTTTTAAATCATCCATTTTTTCTTCACTTGGCTTAGGAACTTTTCGTTTTTTAGCCAATTCAAGTGTTAAATTTGGATTCACCAATGGAATGTGATGCGTTTTTAAGAATTCATTTGCCAAGTAATCTGCTAAAACAGCCTGTTCTCGAAAATAAGCTAAGTGAAAGTCTTCTTTTTTTTCACCTGAATGAACTTGGACCAAAAGTCCTTTATCTTCTATAATATCGCCATCCAATGTGGCCGTTATTTGAAAATCCTCTCCAATACCACGCGCAATTTCTAACGGTTGGTTTGATTCTCTTATTGACTTCAATGGCCCATAAAATTGACTACCAAGATAAATAAGCTGATCAACTTGATAAATTGATATTATTTCAATCCCATAGTCAGCTCCTTTTTCTTTAAGAAGGAGGGATTCCATTCGATAATCATTTTCTAAATCCACACTCGTTCTTTTAGGTTCTATATTGTGCTCTTGGACAAATTGACCGATCTTTGATTCAAGATCTACTTCTGTTAAAGAGTCTTTTAATGATTTCGTGTTATCTTTTTTTTCACTTTTATTGCTGGTAGAAAAATCTTCAAGTATTTGGTTAGCCATATCATAATAATCATTCTCCGTTAAAGCTTTTACACGAGGTACTGCTAAGAGAACACTGACCATTAATAAAACAATAGTTACTGCCCCTCTTCTTGTAAACAAAATTTTATTTTTCATCAATTTGTTCCAAATCATAAATTAAACGTCCTTCAGCATACAGCACAGGGATTCCAACATTACCATTTTTTTTCGCAACATCAAATTCCTTGCGACTATCCCTTAGTTTTAAGAATTCTTTCAGATTATTCATAGAATCTGTGATGTTAACAGCTTCATAGCTGATTTGCAGTTGATCTAATTGATTGACAAAATCCGTCGTATTTGGGCATTTGTCAGAAAAATAAACTTTGTTCATTTCTATCACTCCTATATCATATTAGTTATATTATACAATAGATTTTATAAAAGACCTACTCTCGTCTAACATTAACTTTAATTGAAAATTATAAAAATAAGGGCTAAACTAAACAGGTATTTTAATTTGGAGGTCAAACGATGGAAAAAACAATTGATTGGTTCTGGCGGTTTGTTAAGGGAATGTTTATTGGGTCTGGTTTTATCCTACCCGGTGTGTCTGGTGGTGCTTTAGCAGCAATTTTTGGTTTATACGAACGAATTATCCGCTTTTTGGCTAATATGACTAAGAATTTTGTTGAAGATGTTGTCTTCTTTATTCCGGTCGGCCTAGGTGCCTTGACTGGAATTGTAATCCTCTCATTTGGAGTCAGCCATGTGCTTGAAAATTATGAGACCTATGTCATGTGGTTCTTCGTTGGTTGCATAGTCGGAATGTTACCCTCATTGTGGAAAGAAGCGGGTGATAAAGGGCGCGTTCAGTCTGATTTCGTTATTATGATCTTCTCTTTTATTATGGCTTTAGCGCTCCTCATTTTCGGACAAGATTTGTTTGGAGGACAAGTTTCAGCCAACTTTT
Source organism: Facklamia miroungae (assembly GCF_012396555.1). Classification (GTDB taxonomy): domain Bacteria; phylum Bacillota; class Bacilli; order Lactobacillales; family Aerococcaceae; genus Facklamia; species Facklamia miroungae. The sequence goes on along the minus strand of NZ_JAAXPS010000002.1, from coordinate 197,996 downwards.
TCACCTGGATGATAGCAGGAGCTTTAATTGCTCTAGGGGTTCTAATTCCAGGCTTGAGCCCTTCCAACTTTATCCTTTATATGGGTATGTATAAATTAATGTCTGATGGATTTAAGAGTTTAGACTTGGGAGTCATTATCCCAATCGGTGTTGGTGGCCTGTTGACTATACTCCTTCTTTCAAAATTAATTGAAAGTATATTTGATGCTTATTACGCAAAGTTCTTCCACTTTATTTTTGGCGTCGTTCTAGCCTCCACCTTTATGATCGTTCCCACTGATTATAGTGGGATTACTTTAAATGGTTATGCAATGTGTGGACTCATGCTTTTATTAGGTAGTGCATTAGGTTGGTGGATGTCCCGCCTAGAAGAAAAATATAAAAGGATCAACTAAACTTTAATGATGTGTGCCATTTCAACTCTACCCCGCATATTTTGAGACAGGGTTTTAATTTACCATCTCTTTCCATCTAAGAGATAAAATTGCAGCTTGTAATTCTTTCACTTATAATGAAAGAGACAAAATATTAATTTGTCATACAACTAATCTAATCAATAAATCAGCAAAAAGGAGTTTCAAATGACCTTACTTGAGCGTTATACCCAAGACCTCTATCAAAAAAAAGTATATGATTGTGATAATAAAGAACTCTACACCGTTTTAATGGAAGTTGTTAAGGAACATTCTCGTCGACTTCCTTATCGTGACCAAGACCAAAAGCGAAAACTCTATTATTTTTCAGCAGAATTTTTAATCGGGAAAGTATTGAGTAACAATCTCATCAATCTCGGTATTTATAATCAGGTTAATAATGAACTGATTGCCAACGGAAAAAGCTTAATGGATATTGAGCATGCTGAAAGAGAACCGTCTTTAGGCAATGGTGGCTTAGGAAGACTGGCCGCCTGCTTTGTAGATTCAATCACTAAAATGGGTATTAATGGAGATGGCATTGGTTTAAATTATCACTTTGGTCTATTTAAGCAAGAATTTTCCGATAATCAGCAACACACTGTCCCCGATGCGTGGTTAACTGGTAAAGATTGGATTAAAAAGTCTCATCTTTCTTTTGAAGTGCCTTATGCTTCATTTATACTAAAATCAACATTGTATGATCTAGACATTTTAGGTTATAAACAAACGCACCGCAACCGTTTGCGTCTTTTTGATCTTGATACAGTTAAGGAATCAATCGTATCGGAAAACTCCATTGAATTCGATAAAACAAACATTCAAGAAAACCTAACTCTCTTCTTGTATCCAGATGATTCTGATCATGAAGGTAGATTACTTCGAATTTACCAACAGTATTTCATGGTTTCAAATGGAGCTCAACTCATACTTCATGAAGCCAAAGAAAAAGGAAGCAACCTCCACGACTTAGCTGAATATGCTATTATTCAAATCAACGATACTCATCCGAGTTTTATTATTCCTGAATTAGTGCGCCTTCTAATAAAAGAAGGTATCGATTTCGAAGAAGCTTATCAAATTGTCACAGAAATCACAGCCTTCACCAATCATACCATCCTTGCAGAAGCGTTAGAAACTTGGCCTTTCAGTGATATACAATTAGTCATGCCAGAAATCGCTAACATTATTCAACGTCTTGATCAAATTGTTAAAGATCGCTATCCAAATCAAGCTGAAGTATGGATCATTGACGGTTCAAATTTTGTACACATGGCACATTTAGCCATTCATTTTGGTTTTTCCGTTAATGGTGTTGCGGAATTACATACTGAAATTCTTAAAACATCTGCCTTAAAACCTTTTTATGAAATTTATCCAGATAAATTTCATAATATGACCAACGGTATCACCTTCCGTCGCTGGGTGATGGATGCCAATAAGGAACTATCTGAATACCTAGATTTAAAAATCGGAACGCTTTGGCATCGTAATGCGGATCTTTCGCAATTTATTAATTTTAAGGAAGATGAACGCACTTTAAGTAAATTGAGAGCCATCAAACACAACAATAAATTACGTTTGAAGAAACGTTTACAAGACCGAATGAAAATAACAATCGATGAACATTCAATTATTGATATTCAAATTAAACGCTTCCATGAATATAAACGTCAACAGATGAACGCTTTGTGGGTCATTCACAAATACTTGGAGATTAAAGATGGCAATATACCTGAAACACCAATTACGGTTATTTTTGGTGGAAAAGCTGCTCCAGCCTATACCATTGCGCAAGATATTATTCACTTAATCTTAACTCTCTCACAACTAATCCGTTTAGATAAAGACGTTGCCCCTCACCTACAAGTTGTTATGGTAGAAAATTATAATGTCACAAATGCCTCTTACCTTATTCCAGCCGCAGATATTTCTGAACAAATATCTTTGGCCTCTAAAGAAGCTTCAGGAACAGGAAATATGAAATTTATGGCTAATGGGGCTTTAACAATCGGAACCTTAGATGGAGCAAATGTCGAAATCCTTGAAAAAGTTGGAGATGAAAATATTTATATCTTTGGTAAAGAAAGTCAGGAAATTATTCACCTATATGAAAGTAATGGCTATTCTTCAAACGAATATTACCAAAAAGAAACCATCAAACCTCTAGTAGACTTTATTGTTTCGCATGGTATGTTATATTTTGGAAATGAAGACCGTCTGACACGCCTTCACCAAGAATTGATCCATAAAGATTATTTTATGACTCTGATTGATTTGGAAGAATACATTGTTACTAAGGAACAAATGTTGAGCGATTATGAGGATATTGACACTTGGTATCAAAAATCAGTTGTTAATATTGCAAATTCTGGCTTCTTCTCAAGTGATCGGACCATCGGCGATTATAATGATACTATTTGGCATCTACCGGTCTCTTATGGTGATGAATAAAAGTAAAAAAGACAGGACACTTTGTACTGAACCCCTAAATCCGGACTCGGATAGAGGGGTTCTTTTTATTTATTATTAGCTAATAATTTCCATTTAAGTCATGACAAAAGTATAATGAGAGAAAAGCTATTTTATAATTTAAATCTGCTTTTTCCCATTGCAAACCTCCACTTTACTTTTTATAATGTTTACATATCAATTATTTCTCAAATTTTTGATTTATTTACTTAATGATTCAATTATCTATCGCAAATTATTGAATATGAGGAGGTATATAATGAAAATCGAAATGAATACTATCCAGTCTTTCGTAAAAGATAACAAGTGGTTTATTTCACTCTTTACCGTCTTAATAATTCTAAGACTTTTTATCTTCAGTGTTTATAAAGTTGAAGGAGCTTCTATGATGAATACCTTTGAACATAACGATATTGTTATAGGAAGTCAAATTACTAAGGTTGACCGTTTCGATATAGTGGTATTTAAAGTCCCGGAAAAAAAGAAAAATTACATTAAGAGAGTTATTGGCCTTCCGGGAGATACCATCGAATATATTGATAGTATACTTTATGTCAATGGAGAAAAAGTTGATGAGCCCTATTTAACAGACCAAGTAACGCAGGATCTTAAAGTGGATTCGATTCCAGAAGGTTACTTATATTGCTTAGGAGACAATCGTAAAAATTCTGTAGATTCAAGAAAGATCGGTTTAATTCCTGAAGAAAATCTACTTTCAGAAATTAAAATAATCCTCTTTCCCTTTGAAAAAATAACTACTTTCTAACCGAGATATCAAAAAGGAGTTAAAACAATCGTTTAAACTCCTTTTTAAAAATCTTTATTTTTGATCATATAAAGCACTACCTACCCGAATAAAGGTTGCGCCTTCTTCTAGAGCTATTTGATAGTCCCGTGACATCCCCATACTAAGCTCTGTACAGGGAGCCCAAGGATAATTCTTTCTAACAATTAGTTGTTGTATTTCTTTCAATTCAGCAAAATAGTGATGGAGTTCCGTTTCTCCAGCATCAATTGGAGCCATGGTCATTAATCCAACAATTTGAACTTTATCATAGACCTCAATAGCTTCTACTGCTTCCATCACGCGATCCGGATCGAATCCTCCCTTTGTCTCTTCACCAGAAACGTTGACCTGCAGAAAGCATTTAACTGCCTGGTCTGCTCTTTTTTGAATTTCTTTTGCTAAAGATAAACGATCCAATGAATGTAAATAATCAACCTGATTAATAATTAATTTTACTTGGCGTGATTGGAGATGACCAATAAAATGCCAAGTAATTTCTGATTGAATATCATTTAGAGCTTCTATTTTCGCTAGGAATTTATCCGAGCGATTTTCACCCATATCACGAACCCCTAAATCATAAAGTTCTCTGGTAGTCTTAGCATCAACAAACTTTGTCACTGCCACCAATTTGGCCCGATAAGGCGCTATATCTTTCTTTACTTTTGCTAAATTCTTAGCTATCCTTTCTTTATCCATTCATAAATCCCCCTAATACATAATAATTTTCATATAGCCAAGTTGCAAAATTTAAAATGAGTGGAATTGTAATCAAAGAGCCGACGGTTGTCAGTAAAACTATTTTAGCCCCTTTCAAATAATCGCCTCCCACTAATTGGCTCAATAGTGCTGCCATCATGGCGGAAGGGCCAGCAAGTATCATTGTTAAAATAAAGAAAGTCTCAAAACTTAGACCAGGTATTAACAACAGCATAAATAAATTAATAAGCGGCCATATAATTAATTTAATAACAGCTGTTTGCCATAATTTCCAATCAAGATAGTCTGAAACTTTGGCAATATCGACAAAATATGCTCCCAATATTATCATTGCTAGAGGAGAATAAACTTGATTTAATTGATGAATTCCTTGTGATAGGATGGGTGGAATAGGCAAATTCAACACTTGGATTATTGCACCAATTAAAAAAGCTAGAAGAATCGGACGTGGTGAGAATTTTACTTTAGGTTCTTTATCTTTGACTCTAATCATTCTTAAACCAAGCGTCCATGAAAAGAAGTTCGTAACCAGAAATAGTCCTGTGGTAATCATAACGAAGGAAGGATCAAAAACCGCTAAGGTCAAAGGAATACCGATAAATCCAACATTCCCAAAGACTGTCGCAAACTTAGACACCCCGTCCTCATCTTTACCAAAATACCAATGTCCCACATAAATTCTCAATAATACAAAACAAGCATAAATAATCATTGCTAGAAAAAATTGTATAATCAGTTCTTGGTGGATCGGCTTGAAAAAAGCTTCAACAATTATCAAGGGAGTTAAATATTTAACAATCACCGTATTTAATTGACTAATAGTGGTTTGCGACAGAAGATCTTTCTTAACTAAACTAAACCCAATCACCGCTATAGAAATCAGTATAATTAATTGCTTAAAAATGATGAGTGCTAAATCCATATCTCCCTCAATCTTTCATGACATTTTACTAGATCTTATTATAACTCAACTTGTCCCCTGAAGGAAGTTACCACCATAGAAAAAGCTTTCTTTGACTTTTCTATCCGTCAAAGAAAGCTTTTATAAAAGTATGATTTATGTAGTAATTATATAATTTGTTTCTTGGGCTTTCTTTTTAATCAACAAAGCTAATGACCAATACGCAAGTGTGATTAATAGCTCTATACCAATCATCCTCCAGTAATCTATCATCGCTCCTTGCGAAAAGTTAGTTGTTTCAGCGATAATTTGATTCGCTTTAACTGACCAAATAGGAGTCGCAAACGAAGAAACAAATTGAAGTTCATTAGGTATTAAATCTAGATCAACGAACAAACCAGACCCAAATGCTATTAATAAGCTAAAAAAATTACCTAAAAAATCGATAAGCCCTCTATTCGGGGCAATTACTGCAATGAAATAAGCCATAGCTTGTATACCCAATGTGGCGATAAAACTAGAAAGTAAGAAATAAAAAGCTCTTTGCGAAGCGAGGACTTCTCCACCGTAGAAAAGATAAGCTAGTAAAATCAAAACAATCCAAAAACCGATTGTATAACAGGTAGTTGCAAGAATCGTCTCAGTCAAACGACTTGATTCTTTTAACAAAGAATTTCTTTCACGTTTAATAACACTTTCCTGACGCATTGCCAATTCAACATACCCAAAATTATTGATAAAGTTCATCATGATAAAATACAAAATCATAGGCAGGAAGAGGAGGCCAAGGTACATTGTCTTTGAAGACTCTTTAGTTTGAGAACCTAGTAGGATTTCTATTTCAAAGTTCAAATTTCTTTCTAATTGGCTAAATACTTGATCGTAGTTCTTTTGGTCAACATCTTGTGGTAGATTATCAACCAACAATATGGCATTCACCATGAAAGATTCAATCAAGGAATCGATACGAATTTCATCCATCAGAGAATTATAGCTTTCCTTTTGCAATGGAATTACTGACTGACTTGTATCTAAAAGACTTTCGTTAAATCCTTCCGGAATAGTTAAAGCATAATTAATTTTACGATCAAAGAAAGCATCAGATATGGCTTCCGGAGTATTTTCAATTTCAACAATTTCAGCCCTTTGACTAAGAAAATGAATGAGAGTTTGGCTTGCCTTAGAAGAATGGTCGTTGTCAAAAATAGTTATTTGAGGATCTGCTAATTGAAACTGACTGTCGTTTTGTTCGCTCGTTGTTTGATATATTAGAGTGGCCAATAAAATAAAAACAAATAAGGAAACGAGAAAACGCGAGAAATTTGCTTTAATAATCTTAAAAAACAATTTAAAGACTGGCATAATCGGTCCTCCTTAATCCCAAATACGTTCCAATCATGCAAATGATAATGATCCCTATAATAATCAAAATGTTTTGATTGAAATGATTATAATTCGGATAATTATTTAGATAATATAAACTATCTGAAATAAGAGTCACAGGATTAATTTTATTTATCCAGGCAGCTTTTTGATTGACGAGAATCTTTACTGAATCCGACATCATCCCTGCCAAGAAAGAGAATAACAAAGGTAATAAAACAGATACAACATTATACAACCCTTGATTCCTTTTAAAGATGGCCGCACTAGTAGTCCCTAAAAGGAGCCCTAAAATCACACCTAATGTCGAAAGAATCAATATTCTTAAATAATCAATTCCAATCGGGGCATGAAAGATTTTGAAGATTAATAAAACGATGTAATTTACTAACAAACACGGAATCCCTCTTCCGATAAAGGTTGCTAAAAAACGTTTAAATTTATTAATAGGTGTCGTGGTCATCCTTAAAGCTTGGGCTGAGTGATAAGCCTCATTTTCTTCAATAATTGATGTCCCCATGGTCATAAAAAAGATACATAGATATCCAAATGTCGCATAATAAAAAACACTATTAGAAGAGGTATTCTTTTTTCTTGTTCGTTCCTTGATCATTTCCCCAGGGGATAAACCAGCTAATTTGAAATTATTATCCTGCCCATCAGATTTTGATTCACCCGCATTATGATGATTCACTAATTGGTTTGAAACCCCTTGAGATAATAATCCATAGGATTCTAATATAGTATATAAAACGGATGAGCGATAAGAATTTTTGAAGGCTGGATTGATCTCAATACTCATTTTATTAGCGAAATTATGATTATCAATTTTTATGGTTGCGAGAATTTGCTCGCTTTCTGAGAGTTTTCGTCCTTCATCTAAGTTGGTTACTTGTTGGTAAGCTATATATTTTACTTCCTTTTTATTTTGATCATTCTGAATCTTTTTATCATAATCTAATCCTTCTTTAGCGATATGACTGAAAGTCTCTTTTGCTAATTGTTCTTCAATTTGATTTCCTTCAATTACCAAGGCAACTCGTATGGGATCAAGATTAGAACCGGTATTTAGAATATTTGAAAGAGCCAAATTGATTACGATGGCAAATGCTATAGGAAATAAAATGCCATACAATGCTCCCTCCATACTGCGATAAAATAGTTTGGGAGTATAGGTCAAAATATGCTTAAACATTATCTCTTAACTCCTTTCCAGTTACTTCAAGAAAGACATCATTTAAACTCGGGCGTTTCACCGATATATTAAGCACTTCTACTTGGAAATCTTCTAGGATTCTTAATAATTGAATTAAATGACTCTGACCTTTTGAAAACACAAAATTTGCTTTACCATTTTCATAATTAAATGAAAGAAGACCTGGCAACTGACTTAATCGTTCCTTGGCTACTGAACCCAACTCAAAAATATCCATAGTAACTACTTCGCCCTTTGATGAAATATTTTTAATCTCTTCGGAAGTTCCTGTGATTATTTCCTTTCCCTTATCAATAATGGTTAATCGATCACAAAGATATTCGACTTCTTCCATATAATGAGTGGTATAAATAATCGTCTTGCCTTGATGGGCTAGATCCTTTATTCCTTCTAATATTCTACTTCGTGATTGTGGATCAACAGCTACTGTAGGCTCATCTAAGATGATCAGGTCTGGTCGATGAGCAATACCGCAAGCTAAATTTAAACGTCTTAATAATCCACCTGATAACTTTTTAGGACGGAATTTTCGAAAATCATCCAACTCTACGAATTTGATCGCATCATTTACAGCTTCCCTGCGGAGATTTTTATCTCTAATATACAATCCACAAAAATAATCAATATTTTCTTCCACTGATAATTCATCGTAAACGCCAATGTTTTGCATTACTAATCCAATTCGCTTTTTTATTTCATAGTTAGTTGGTGTCATTTCTTTTCCAAATAAATAAACACTCCCAGAGTCGTAGGATAATAAACTCAACATACAATTGATAACCGTTGTTTTCCCAGAACCATTTGGACCAAGTAATCCGTATATTTCACCTTCAGCCACAGATAATGATAAATGATCGACTGCTATCAAATCTTTATATCGCTTTACTAATTGATTAATTTCTACCAACATAATAATGCTCCTTTACTGTTAGCTTATTTAACTTAATTATCATTGAAAGACCCATAATTTACAAGCGAAATATGTCATCCTTTATAATGACAAATGTCACCATCTCTTAATCATTTCTATGGTAATATATTTTTAAAGGAGTGGGATCATCATGTCTAAACAAGAAGAATTTAGTCATTTCATTTTAATATTAACCCTTTATTGTTATCATACTGATCTTTCAACAAACAGCTACCCGATAATCGCGTTTTGTGTTTGCTTGATTCTTATTTCAATTCAAAAAATTTTACTGATTACGCTAAAAGAATCAGAAAAAAATAAAGGTTCTTTCAAAAAAAATTATTCTATAATAAAATTACTGTTTATATTTACTATTGGTATTTTAATAGTCATAGATAAAGATTTATTTGTCTTTCTTCCCGCATTTTATTTTCTCCTTGAATTAAGTAGTAAGGCCTCCTATTTCTATTTCTTCTTAATCCCTTTCGCAGCCTTACTTGCTGGTGCCTCACTGGAGCAATTTCTCTTTATTCTAGGTCAATCTTATCTAACTAGTTTATTAAATACTGTTATTATGAACAACAAGCAATTCAAAAATAAATCTTACCATGAAATAGACCGCTTAAGAATTATCAATGAAAATAGGAAACATGAACAAGAAACATTAATTAAGGCACAAGATGATCTCATTGCTAATTCGATTCTGAAAGAGCGAAGCCGTATTATAAATGAAATCCATGACATTCTAGGCCATCAACTCTCTTCAGCAATTATTCAAATCGCAGCATTAGAATATGTGATTACTGATCAAAATATCAAAAATTCGCTTCTTAATCTTAAAGATACACTCAATAGCTCAATGAATAATATTCGTTCTGTTATTCATGTTGAAAAAGCAAACTCGATTAATTTAAAATTTGAAATTCAAACTCTAGTCGATCAATTCACTAAATGTAACATACACTTTACCTATAAAAATACTGCTAATTTTTCCAATCAAGCCATTCATTCCATCGTAAATATCATTAAAGAAGCCTTAACAAATATTAATAAACATTCCAATGCTAGTTATGTAACCCTTTCAGTTCAAGAAACAGACAAATATGTTATACTACTAATTGTGGATAATGGCAACCAGATTGAGGATTTTTCGACTTGTCAAAAAGGAATCGGACTTATGATTATGGAAGAACGTGTACAACGCTTAAAAGGAAATTTACATATCATAACTGATAATGGTTTTCGTATATTTATTAAAATTCCAAAGGAGCTAAATGATGAAACTAATGATTGTTGATGATGATGCTTTAGTAACTTCTGGGTTAAAAACAATTATCGAAATGGGTAGCAAAGAACTTGATGATCCTATCAAAATCATAGCAGTCGGACATGATGGTCAAGAGGCGATTAACTTGTATAACAATAACGAAATAGATATCATTCTTATGGACATTCGAATGCCAGTAATGAATGGTCTAGAAGCCGGTAAAGAACTTTTACAACTTGATCCCCAAGTCAAAATAATTTATTTGACAACTTTTCAAGAAGACGAATATATTATTGAAGCCTTACGCATCGGTTCAAAAGGTTATCTATTAAAAACAGACTATCAAAGTCTTATTCCAGCTATTCGAGCAGTTAATAACGGCCATAGAGTTTTTGGTGATGAAATCATTGCAAAATTACCTCAATTTATCGATTCATCCCCACACCGCTCTACTCTTGATCCTTTAACGAATACCGAAAATCAATTAGTACATTGGCTTGCCCAAGGTCTAAGTAATAAGGAAATTGCAGAAAAAATGCACTTTTCGCAAGGAACTATCCGTAATTATTTATCAGTTATTCTTGAAAAATTGAACTTACGCGATCGTACCCAATTGGTTATCTACTATTATAAACATTTATCTGAATAAAAAAGACTTCGGAAAATCCGAAGTCTTTTAATTGAAATCGTTTATATTACTTCTCTTCATCTATAACATCATGTAGTGCGTCTGCAACAAATTGAACATTGGTTCCAATAATTACGTGGGCTGCATTTTTTCCCATAATCTTTACACCCGCAGCGCCAGAAGACTTAATTTTTTCTTGGTCAATAACTGATGTATCTTTAACATTCAGGCGAAGACGTGTCGCACAATTGGTAAAGTTTTCAATGTTGTCTTTACCGCCTAATGCTTCAAGAATACGGCGAGCTTGTTGGTATTCTTTTTCTGTTTTTAAACTATTAGAATTTTCAGCTTTATTAGCCAGTTTATGCTCTTTAAAACTATCCTCGTCTTTATCAGAGTCAAATGAAAGTGGACCTTTACGACCAGGTGAAGCCAAATCTAACTTTTCTATCAAGAAAGAGAATACTAGATAATATAAGACCGCAAATAATAAACCTTGAATGATCAACATATAAGGTTTATTTGCAAGTTTTAAATTCATTGATAATAGAAAATCAATTGCTCCCGCTGAGAATGTAAATCCTGCAATCCACTGCATGAATGCTGCAATACTTAATGACAACATTGTTAAAAATGCATGAGCTAAATACAAAACAGGAGCTACAAACATGAACGAGAATTCAATAGGTTCGGTAACACCTGTTACAAATGCTGCGACTGCACCTGCTAAATATAATGATCCAACTTCTTTACGGTACTTAGGATCTGCCTTCCGATAAATCGCAAAACCAGCTGCCGGTAGTCCAAACATCATTACAGGGAAGAAACCAGCCTGATACATTCCCGTGATTCCTTTAACACCAGTCGATTGCCATAAATTAGCAATATCATCAATCCCTATTAAATCAAACCAAAATACAGCATTTAATGCATGATGTAACCCAGTTGGAATTAAAAGACGATTAAAGAAACCATATAAACCTGCACCAAACCAGCCCATACCCGAAATCCAAGTTCCGAAAGATACTAGTCCTTCATAAACCGGTGGCCAAATAAAATATAAAATAGCTGAAACTACGACCATGGCAAAAGAAGTAAGAATCGGAACGAGCCGTCGACCTGAGAAAAAAGCAAAGGCATCAGGTAAACGTGTCTTTGAAAACTTGTTATAAAGTGCTGAAGCAGTAAGACCAGAAATTATTCCAATAAAAACATTTTCTATATTATCAAAGGCATAAGATAATTCATCAACTGGAACGTTTACAATATTAGCTAAATGTGTTGGCTTCAATAAATTAGTAACCATTAAATACGCAACTAAACCTGATAAAGCACTTGACCCATCGCGATCTTTGGACATACCTATGGCAACTCCCAAAGCAAATAGAATACCCAAATGACCTAAAATCGTATCGCTTCCAGTAGTTAGCAGGGAACTTAACTGTGAATTAATATTTAGGCGATCTGGTCCTAGCGTTACACCAATCCCCGAAAGTAATCCGGCTACAGGAAGTACGGCAACAGGTAACATTAATGACCGTCCCAACCTTTGTAAATATTGATACATAATCTCATCTCCTTTATTTTTTTCAATTATAATATACCTTAATTTCGAAGCGTTTTCAATGAAAAACATAAATTTGTTCTTAATATTTAAATTATATTGACTAAAAAATTTTTACAAACATTACTTATAATCTCAAAAATAAAAAAAACGACAAACTATAAAGTTTGTCGTTTGAATAGGTATTTAGTTAAATTATGCTACTACTGACACGTTACTAGCTTGTAGTCCGCGTTCACCAGTTTCAACATCAAAAGTAACTTTTTGGCCTTCTTCTAAAGTTTTGAAGCCTTCGTTGTTAATAGCAGAGAAATGTACGAATACATCTTCACCATTTTCTTGTTCGATAAAGCCAAAACCTTTTTCTGAGTTAAACCATTTTACTGTTCCATTATTCATAAATGAAATCCTCCTTGCGCTAAGCGCGATTTTTTTGCAGATGTTACATAAGATAAAGAAAAGGATTAATTATGATAATGAATTAAACTTTTAAATATTTTATTACTCTCTACCTTTACAAGTATACATCCAAATCATTTGGAAGTCAACTTAAATGATCTCTATAATTAATGTAACTAAAGAAATTATTATAATAATGCTAAATGAGCATTTACAGCAGTCTGTAAGAAGTCTAAAGTACCTTGAGGTGCTTTGCCATCTTTTAATAAATCTGGGGAATTGGATAAAATAACTTCAGGTTGTCCAACTGCCTTCATATTTAAGAAACCTAGAGATTTATGAACATCTTTATTAGCCATAGCTCCACCTAAAACAGAAATGGAGTGAGACGCTACCAGTGCTGGTTTGCCACCCCAAACTGATTCACCCCAAGGACGAGAAGCAACATCTAAAGCATTTTTTAATGCAGCTGACATCGTACGATTATGTTCTGGAGTAACAAACAAGATTAAGTCTTGACGCTTCACAGCTTCACGAAAATCGGTATACGCTTGAGGCGAATTTTCATCATAGTCTTGATTGTATAACGGTAAATTAGCAATGTCTAAATATTCAACTTCTGTTTCCTCGGGATATAAAGATACTATATTGTCTGCCCATTGTTTTGAAAAAGAATTTTTACGAGTTGATCCTACAATTACACCTAGTTTTGTCATTTTTATCATCCTTTATAAATGTATTTGTTCAACTGCATAACTTATTGAACAATTTGATTTTATCTCGAATTCGAAATAAAATCAAGTGTAATGTCTCGGTTTTTAAATTCTTTTAGGGATTATTTTTCATCCCAATAAGACATATCAGGCAGCATAGGAACGACTTCTCTTTTGAAGAAGGCGCGTCCAGTCTTACCAGAGTATTGACCAATTTGATATTCTTTAAAGTTTGTCGCTTCTTTAAAAGCTGGAATTTGATATAGATTTTTAACATACCGCCATAAATTTGGTAAATCTTGCAGCTTATACTGGAATAGGCCGTAAATTGGATAATATAACAAATCATGGCGAATTAGTGGTGTATATAAAACTATATCCGCTTCCGTTAATCGATCACCTAATAAAAATTGATTGGCAAAGAAATGTTGATCGAGTTCTTTCAGCGATTTAAAATAGGCTTTTGCATTCTCGTCAAATTCTTCTTGTGAACGCGTATACCCAGCTCCACTTGCTCGACCTAAGACATTCGTAATCACCCATTGTATCCACTCATCCACTTCTTTTTGTATATCTTTCGGATATAAATCAGGTGCTCCATCACCATGAAGTGGTTTAAAACGAGTGGTAAAATCGCGTAATATATCTAATGACTCTGAATTCACAACCTGATTATTAGTAGTATCTACCAAGGCTGGAACAGAAAAAGGCCCTTCATAATCTGGATCAGTATTTTTATATAGTTCAGAAACAAATTCAACGCCTAAGACGGGATCTTTTCCGTCTTTTTGATTTGAAAAATCCCAAATGCGCTTTGTTTTAATTGAACTAGTAAGAGCTAAGCCAATTACTTTATCCAAACCTAAAAGACGTCTGGCAATTTCGGCCCTTTGGGCATAAGGGCATGGGAAGGCAAAAGCCAAACGGTAACGATTAGCTTCAATAGGATAAGCAAAATCTTCTTTATAAACTTTTGACATATAATCAACTCCTTTTATTTATTATAACAGTCTCCTACTTTACTTGTGACTTTCTTGCTCACTGTCCTCAATTATTCTACTTAGGCTTTCAACAAAACGATCACGGTCATCTTTGGTAAATTTACCGGTACCTTTATTTTTCTTTCCGGCCTTACGCATTTTTTGGCCAAGGTGTCTTTCAAACAAGAGTTGATCGATATTAAACTCATCATATACCTTTCCTGAATGATGAATTACCTTATATTTTGAAAACAATAAAGAAGCTAGACCATAATCTTGTGTAACTACGATATCGTCCTTTTTTGCAATTGAAAGTAGATAATAATCGACTGCTTCGATACCTGGTTCGATATAAATCACCTGAAGGTATTTGGAGTCAATAATATGACTAGAATAATGGTCGGTTGTTGTAACCATAATCACATCAACTCCATAGTACTCACCGATCTTAATCGTTTCTTCTTTAACTGGACAAGCATCCGCATCAATTAAAATTCGCATAATCTCTCCTTTTTCAAACTGAAAAGTTTTTAAAAACATAAGAAGACTAATTTATTGCATTATAAAGATTTCTCCAAAAAATAACAACCATGGATGATATTGCTTAAAAAAAAGAGCCACTAGCAGAATACTAGTGACCCTAATCTAGAATAATCTAGATAGTTAAACTATTTATTTAAAGAACGGATTAGTCTTCAAATACAGTTTGTTCTGTAACTTCAGTAGTTAAAGCTTTTAAAGCCTTATCTACTAAATGAGTACGTAATTTATATTCTTCTTCCTTAGATAATGAAGGATTACCTAATGGGTGAGGAATGGCGATTGCAGGGATAATACGGTTAGCTCCTACAGTTAATGAGATAGGTGTAACTGTACAAATATGAACCACAGGTAGACCAGTTTTTTCGATTTCTTTTACCATTGTTGCTCCGCAACGAGTACAAGTACCTCAAGTAGAGGTTAAAATAACTGCATCTACATTATGCTCATGTAAGTCTTTAGCAATTTCAGCAGCATAAGCTTTTGAAGAAGCTACGGCTGTACCGTTACCTACTGTTGAATAATAGAAGTTGTGTAATTCACCAATTTCTCCATTACGCTCTTTTTCACGTAATACGTCAACAGGAATAACACGGTCAGCGTCTTGGTTTGCATAAACTGGGTCATGTCCACCGTGAGCTGTCTCATATTCGCCTTCTTTTAGGTCTTGAACACCAGTGATGTCATAGCGTCCATATTTAGAAGCAGAAGAAGATTCAATATGGTCTGGGTTACCAAATGGAACGATACCACCTGAAGTAACGATTGCAATTTTAGCTTTTGATAGATCCTTAATTGCTTTACCAGGTTCAACATTGTCAAAGTCTGGCATTGGGAATTCTGAAGTGAATTCGTCACCAGCTAATTTCTTAACTAACATGTTAACTGCACGTTTAGAACCACGCTCTTCAGTAGTAAAGTTCTTACGATGACGTTCGAAGTACTCATCAGTAGTTGGGTCTAGTTCTTGTTCAGTCAAGATCTTGTTTACGACATTTGCAATAGCTGGAATAGCTTTACGCATTGTAGCAGCAGAATTACCAGTCTTAACAATGTAAGGAACTTTCTTATACATGTCAACACCAGGGTTTTCTTCGTACATACCAGCAACTGCAGGAATATTCAATTCTTGCATTACAGCTGTTGCAACAGCACCTGCAGCAACACCGTAACGACCAGCGTTAAATGCTGGACCGGCGATGACTAATTCTGGATCAAATGACTTAATCATTTCCAAAACTTCTTTAATTGCTTCTGGGTTTTCGTTGAAGTATGAATCTCCACAAACTACTGTACCAACGATTTCACCGTTTTCAGCAATTGCGCCATTAATTCCAACACCAGGTCCTACAACGCCTTCTTGTTTGAAAGGTTTTGTATCAGCTTTTTCTTCTCCACCAATACCTGCGTAGAATTGGTTAATATAATGAACTATACGTTTTTTTGTCATGGTTTTACCTCCTTATTTAAATATTATACACCGCGAGCAGTACGCTTGTTGAAGCCTAATTCATTTGTAGCTCCAGTAATGGCTTGAATTTCAACTTCAATTTCTCCGTTTTCGCGTAAGCTTCCGTCAAATCCACCGGCAATTGTATCGACATAATCTAATGAGCCGATTACTTTGTCCATTGGAGGTAATACAACTACTTCGTTAGCGTTTCCACCAGTAACAACAGCATCTGCAGCTTTGTCAGCATCCGCTAAACCTTGAGAAGCACCATCACGACCAGCATACTCGTCAGTTACGATAACTGTCTTAACACCTTCAGCTTCGATTTTCTTAGTATTCATAATTAAGTCAGTATCTGGGTTACCGAATCCTTCTTGAGATACAATTACACCATCTAAACCTAAGAATGAACATAACTTAGAAGTCCAGTCTGATGAACGCTTTTTGTCATTTAAGTAAACAGCTTCGTTAGTGATAATTACACCCATGAAGTTGATATCTTTACCATGACGCTCATACAAATCTTCGATGATTGGATTATTTAAGTGGTGGTAAGTTGTGTTTTTATCACAAGCAGATACACAGTTACCAGAAATAATTGCTCCGTCCATTACTTCTGTTGGATAAAGGATTGAAGGAACGATATGTTTTGCGTCAGTTCCATATACATAAGTATCATGTAATAATCCTTGAGTTTGTAACATATATACATATCCCACTTTTGGAAGTTCTGGATATTCAGCAATTTGTTCTAATAAAGGCTTAGTTTCATAGGTTACAACTTCATCTGGTTCGATTGAAGCAGATAATTTACCTAAGTGTTTAGCAACTTTTAGTCCAGCTTCACGAACAGCTTGCTCATAAGAGTGAGTTTTTACATTTTCAGCTGGCTCAACAACTAAACAGATGTTGATTAATTGAGAAAATGGTGTTAATTCAGCACCAGGACCTTGCATATCAACAATACCTTCTTGGAAACCTACAATTTTACCAACTGTAGCTACTGCACAACCTTTTAAAGCGTGAGTGCGGCCTTCACCAACACGGTCTACTTTACTGACAACACCTGGGAAGATTTCTGAATTTGAATCAACTTTACAACGTGGCTCGATAACGTCTTTGATAGGTGTGATACGTACTGACTCACCAGGTTTTGCTATTTCGATTGAAACCTTTGCGATATGATCGTCTTCTAAAACGATATTTTTAATTTCTTCTTCGTTGATGTATAATACATTGCTTTCAACTTTGGATTGATCAGCAAGTTTTACATCATTAATTTGAATTTTACCTAATTCAAGTTTCATTCAATCACCTCTATTGTTATTTTCTAAATTTGGGAGTTAGTTAAAGCGTAATTCTGGTGAAAAACGAATACGCTGTAATGTACTCTCCATTAAATCTAAATCGATCGTAGCAAAATCCTCCAAGACTGAATCCAGCCAATTTGGAGTTGCACGGTCCTTAATGAATTTTTCATACACAGTAATGGCTTGTTCAATGATTTCGAGACTTTCAAGATCGATTTGTGATTGTTTAGTAGTAGTGATAATTATTGATTTGTAGAAAGTTTCGTTAGGCTTGATCGAACCACTAAGCGGATGAGTCAACAATACATAATGTTCATTAATTATGAGCTTTTTAGTCTCATATAGAACATCTCCATAGTCTCCGTCAATAAAAATGACAGGACATTGGTCGATTGTTTCTTTCACTTTCGGATTATTCGATATGATTTTCATGGTTTCACCTCTAGACGCCAGTGCTTGACATTTCTTCAAGAATGATTCGCATCAGTCTTTTATAAATGTTAAGAACAAAGCCAAATTATGGCCGCACTCTCCTTAGTTCTTGTGAACATTATAACAAAAACTTATATAGTTTACAAGAATAATACCAAATAAAGTAGACTTTAAAGTAAGGTCATATTTTTAAAAAAAATTTAATTATCAATAACTGTCTGATTGTTTGATAGTAAAAACGATTGCTTGTTAATTAATCAATAGCAGACATATTCACCAAATTTATGAGTATAGCTATCTTTTCAGAAGTTCTAGCAATCTATTTTCAAAGATTTCATACCCTGCTTTTGTTAGATGAATACCATCTATAGTAAATTCGCTAGCAATATTTCCAGAATGATTATACATTTGCTCCCATGTAAGAATCTTTGTGTGATAATTTTCTGATATATTTATAATTTCTTGATTAACCCAGTCAATTTTGTTTGGCTTTAATCTATCGGTTTCCTTAGTTTGAATAATTTGTGAAAGTATGATATCAATTTCTGGGTTGATCCGTTGAATCAGTTGTACTATTAGTTTGAGATATTTTATTACGCCTTCTTGTTTCATTTGATAATAAAGTTCATTAATACCAAACATAATAAGAACCGCCTCACTATTTTTTAGCGCTTCACTTCTATCTTTAGCAATTTTCAAACCATCCTTAGCGATAATTCCTTGCTTTGAAATATTTCTTATCTGCCAATCTCCAAGTGTATTCTTTGTGTACAAAGAAAGAATAGAATGACCAAGAAAAATTAATGTTTTCATTATATCTCCTTTCGTATTTCTATATTAATTAAAAATAATTCTACTGGATTTTGATAGGTTCAGATCATATCATTAGAGAAATTAGATATTTATGCTTTTGATCTCCTAAATGATAAAGTAGTATTGAATCATTTTGATTGCTATAATAATCTTATCAATTATTAAAAAAATTCCAAGTCTGAAAGGAATTCAACAAATTTAAAATATGAAGTAATTGGGAAAGAAGGTACCTTATGGCAAAAAGAGAATATTTATATTTAACTTTTAACTCAACAACAGATGCTATGGCAGCTGAAAGCTTGTTTAAAGAAAGCAATATTAAGGGACGCTTAGTTATTATTCCTCGTGAATTATCGGCTGGTTGTGGTATGGCCTGGCGTTCTGACCCTGCATACAGAACTGAGCTTATTCAAGTTGCTAAACAAAACAATATCACTTTAAATCAAGTAGAAATATTATAAGTTAATTAAAAGAACAAGAGATTTTATAAACTTTTACCCTCTTTTTGTTAAATAATTAACTTGTTTTCTATTTTTGTTTGATCAGGTATTTAATCGTTTATCATATCTGTTATAATGGATAGTGTAATTTATAAACGAAGGAGAATACTGATGTTAAAGACGATTAAAATCAACTTTGAAACAATTGAATTGATGGATTTTTACTGGCAAACTGCAGCACGTAGAGAAAAGTTAGCTGATACATACCTCTTAGATATTGCTAACCGTCCTGAAATGGAAGCAGTTTATACGGATGGATTTGACCAAAATTCTGTACGAAAAGTTTTATCAGCAGTGATTAATTATGAACCTGTTAATGAAGCAACTGAAAAGGAACTTGAGTTTTATCAATCAAATAAGTTCTTTGCTGATGATCCTGGAAATGTGGAACTTACTTTACCAACCGTAAAAACACTAAATGTCGATGCACTAAAAGAAGCATTCTCTGGTGAAACTAAATATGAAGAAGTAAATATTCATTTTGTTCCATCATATAATATGGTTGATAAAATTGACAACAGTACCTTAACTATTAATTTCTTTAAACTTGGTGTGGATTTTTCTGATTTTGAAACCGTTCTTATTGAAGGCCAACCCCTTAAAGAATATATTCAAAATAAACTGAGTGAAATGTTATAAAAATTAAGGAGTGATGAATTAAAATTGATCACTCCTTTTTAATACTTAAACAGAGCTCCTCATTGAATGAGGAGCTCTGTTTAGTCTGAATTTATTTGATTACATGAAACCTGCATCTTTAACAACTTGATGAGCTTTCTCAGCATTTTCATCGCTAACCATTACGATAGGACCTGAACATCCCATACCAGATTCAGCATAAATGCCTTCTTTCCATAAAGCTTTAACAGCATCTTCAAGGTCTAAAACATCTATTCCATTTAATTGTGCAGTAACGACTTCTTTAGCTGGAGCTTTAATCTCTTCTTCAGCTACTGCAGCTTTCGGTTGTAATCCCTCACGGACTGAAGCTAAACCGGCCTTTTTAGCTGCTTCATATTCCTGCTTAGCAACAGAGACCAATTTACCTTTTGCCATTTGGAAAGCGTATTTCAAGGCATTAGCAATAACAGGTGCGCCAGATGCACGTGAAACGATATTAATGATATGGTCATACCCATCACCTACACCAGGTCCATATCCGAATCCTGTTGTTTCATAAGTTCCACCTGAAGTATACGATCCAAATAATTTCATTAAGATATTCCCTGTTAATGAGTCACATACCATAACATCGGCAGAACCTAATAATAGGTCGTTACCACGTAATACAACACCACCATCAGAGCGAGCAGACTCACCAAAAGTAATGTCATAGCCCTTTTCTTGTAATTGTCTCAATGCGCGTTCTACAGTATTTGCTCCATCAACATTAACAATTCCTACAGTTGGGTTCTTGATTCCTTTTGCTTTAGCAACTGCAATACCGTTAATTGTATTTAAAACCATAGCTTCTGCACGAACAGTAGCAGTCGTACCTGTTGTAGTCGCAATAAACATTTCACGTCCTAAAGCAGGAGAAATCACACGACCAACAGTAGATACACCAATTGGGAAAGTATGATGAAGTGTAACTGCACCATGAATAGTTCCATCATTTAATAATTTATTCAGCATTTCTTCAACTGCTGTTTCATCATTCGCTTCATAATGTTCGTATTCTTCGGTCCAATCTAATTTTTCACCAATCAGAACAACTTCAAACATACCTTCTGACTTGGCAAGAGCAGCTGCTTCACGCATAACATCAAACCCTAGTTCAGAGCCATTGATGGTTAGACCAATTTTAATTGAAGGTCCAACTTGACCGCTCTCTAACGTATGAGCTAATTCGTTTAAAACATCTTTAATTGCTTGATTCACTTGGTTAGACATGCGTATTGCTCACCTCTATTCTTCTTCTGATGAAAAGTTTTCAGCAAATTGACGTAATGCTTTAGCAACTTCTGCTTTAACAACTTCTTTCAAGTCACCATCTACACCCGCTGCTTCAACTTCTCCTGAGTTACGTTCAATAATTACAGATACACCATCAAATAAGTTAGTCATACGGCCTAAGAATAATGAACCTTTACCAACAATCATCGCACGATTAATATCTGAATCACTTGTCATATCATCGTAGGCAAATCCTAAATAAGGCGCTCCTGAAGGGATATGACCTTGAGTTGGTGCCCAACCAGGAATACCTTTTTCTGCTACGAAATTACCTAATTCGGCACGTTCAATTTCTTTGCGAAGAACACCTACTGCACCAATCATTTTTAGGTTAGCAGTCGGTACATCACCGGCACCAGCAGACTTAGTAATGTCTGGGTTCTGCATTTCAACTGAGAAGATATCGATATCTGGAATAGTTAAACCGGCCTTGTCTAATGGATCGCCAACTAATGCAGTCATTACAGCTTGAGGTGATGAACCAGATGAAACTGTATGACGACCAGCAACTTCAGTACGGATAACTGGACTCTTACCATCGTTTTGAGACACTAAGAAAGCTACACCTGCTACTGAATCTTCTAATAATGGCATATCTTTTTCAAAGTGAGACTTACCATTCATTCCTAATTTAGCAGTTGAACCACCAGCTACTACCGCAACAGCTTTATAAGTACCTGCCTTTACAAGCGAAGCTGCGTTAATTAAAGCATGTGTTGGTGCACCACAGAAAGCACGTAAGTCTGAGCCAGAAGCATTTGTAAGTCCGCAAAGCTCAGCAATCGCTTTAGCCATGTTACCTCCACCACGTTGGTTCATATCGCCAATAGCCTCTTCAGAACACTCAATAACGTACTCGATATCTTCAGCATTTAAGTCCTCAGTATCACGTAATAAGTGACGTAAAGAAAGGACACCGGATGCTTTATTAACTAAATTTTCTAGCATAACATGGGCATTTAAGTTCGGATCAATATCATGTGCACGTGATACAACCCCAACCAATTCACCTTCATAGTATAAGCCTTCTGCAGCGTATTCGTCGATGTGCTTTTGTAACCATTCTGCAGATTCGATATTTTTGATTTTTGCTACATCTTCTTTGAAGATTTCGTTTTCAGCCATTACTTCTTTAACTTTAGCAGCAAATCCTTCTTCAAGGTAAACTAAATCAAAAACGTCAACGATAGAAAGTAAACCATAGAATTCTAACTCAGGCATGATTTCGCCACGTTTTGAATAACGTTTTCCTTCAGCCTTTGTTTTGAAACGAGGTTCTTCGATCTTTTTCAATTCAGAATAATGCATATTGTTAATATATGTTTGGTTGTTTGGATCGGTTAAAACTTCTTCATATGAACGTAAATGCTTGTCTAGATTCTTAAGATATTCAGAATCCGGAGTGGTAATACGTTCGGTCGATTGAGTTGTACCATTATGAATTAACATGTTTGGTGTATGTGCAAGTGTATAAGCTGCACCTTTCAATACTGGAAGAGTCATTTGCATTCTCCTTTTTTATAGTTAGTTTATATTGTTTATTATTTCACATAACAGGTAAAAAATCAAGTCGTGCGACTTTTTTTGACAAAAAAAGCCAGTAGAAGCAAACTGCTTATACTGGCCCTCCTTTATGTATAATGTAAGTTAATTATACTGTATATTTAGAAAATTGATCGCGAATTGATTTCATTTCTTCGGCGATTGAATCAACATCCAATACCATTTCCATCATTCCGATTTGCTCATCGTAAACATCTGGATCAGCATATTCTTTGAACTCAGGCTCTGTTGCATGATATACAGCTAAACCTAGAGGTGTATTTGTTAATGCACCTGCATAAGTTGGGTCTCCGTTAGTAACTGTTTCGGCTGCTAGACCAGCAGATTCCGCTTCAGCTCCACCTAAGATCACGACAAGATTCTCTGCACCGTGTTTCTCAGCAGCTTCTTTGATACGACGTTGGTTTTCCAAATCCATGGCACCTGCAGCCGTTCAAACAAAACACTCTGTTGATGACATTAGAATCTCAACTGGTTTACCTTCTAAACAAGCTTCAATCGCTTGTCCTGGAATACCGTCACGGTCTCCAATGATCAATAATTTTTTATTATCCATTGACATAATGTTACCTCCTAAGAAATTTCGAAATAAAATTGTTCGCAACAACAATATATCACTACTATGAATGTAGTATAACCTTAGGTTACCTATTTGTCAAACCTATTTATAAACGATTGCGCTTTCATATTTTGAGCTTTATTGTTTGAGTCTGAACACTCTACTATCAAGCCTTAAACATTTATTTGAATTTCTAATAAGTGTAATAATGAAACATTTTTTAATTCCTTTTGCGTTATAATATCATCATATAGTTAGGAGGAATTATATGAAGATTTTACATATTCTAGCTCAACTACCAGGCCAAACAGGTTCTGGTGTGTATTTTCAAAATCTTATACAAGGCCTAAGAATGAAAGGTGTCTTAAATGGTGTTATTTATGCAAATCAGTCTCCTTTTCAATATAAGTTGCAAGCCGAATATTCTAATCCTGTTCAGTTCAATTCAAAAGAACTCCCCTTTTCTATCGTTGGCATGTCAGATGTTATGCCTTATCCAAGCTCCGTATACTCTCAATTGACTGACAATGAAATCAAGCTGTGGCAGCGAGCCTTCACGAAAAGATTAAATCAAGCAAAGGAAGAATTTCAACCTGATATTGTTATTTGCCACCATCTTTGGTATTTAACTGCTTTAGTGTTAGACCTTTATCCTGACATTCCAGTTGTAGGTATTAGCCATGGAACGGATATTCGTCAGGCCAGACGGCATCCACACCTCAAACAAAAATATTTAGGTGATATGAATCGTTTATCATTAATATTTTCTCTTTCACAAGAAAATCGTAAAAATTTAATCAAAGAATTTGCAATTAATCCTGAAAAAATAAAAGTAACCGGTAATGGCTTCAATTCTGAAATATTTAATTTGACAAAATCTTTAAATAGCAAAAAAAAATCGATTGAATTACTTTTTGCAGGGAAGATTACCAGATCTAAAGGTGTTTTTGAATTGGTATTAGCTTTTCAAAATGTAAGAAAAAAATTTCCTCAAACTAACTTATTTCTAATAGGTAACGGTGAGCAAACAGAAATCAATGAACTTAAGAACATAGTTGCTCAAAAGGATATTGCAGGCATCCATTTTCTTCCAGCAGTTAACCAATTAGAGCTGGCTGAATGGATGAAGAACTCGGATGTTTTTATTTTACCATCTTATTATGAAGGTTTGGCTACAATTTGTTTAGAGGCTATGGCATGTGGTCTTCGGCTTGTTGTAAGTGAGCTTGAACCCTTGAAGAACTTTATTAAGCCTGAAATCAATCAATCAGGAATTATTGAATACGTTCCACTTCCTACTATTATCGATCAAGATCAAGCCCACGAAAAGGATATCCCTTTATTCATTCATCAACTGACTCAAGCAATTAGTCTTCAAATAGAAAGAGTCTTAAACGGAGAAATAATTGATCCAAGTATTTTTGATAAAATTCATAGTTATTCATGGCAGCAACTCATTAATAAGCAGTATATATTCCTCAAAAAGCTCCTTTCTTAAATAGAAAGGTCATAAGAGATATAATAAATTATGATTAGATTGAAACACGGAAGGAATTTAATAAAAACAAAAAAGACTAAATGTCGTCGGCTATACACCATAGACATGTAGTCTCTTTTTATTTTTTGTTCAATTAATTTTTAATCTAATGTAATCTTTTTGCAAACCAATGAAAATAACCGACCTATTGAAGTTATTTTATGAGTTGATCTAAATCAGAAACAATTTGTTTAATATCTTCATTAGATAGCGTTCGAACATCAAATTGAACATGATCTTGATGGACTCTTGCAATTACTGGTTTTTCTAACGCTCGTAAATAAGACTCTATTTGAGCAGCTTTTTGTGTGGGATGATCGATTTGAACCAAAATGGTTGGTAGAGTTGTTCCCGGATATGATCCTCCACCAACTTGCGATTGGCCTTTTATAAGGTCAACTTGCCACTGAGAGTCTAATTCTTGAATAGCTAATTGCATCATTTCTGCTTTTTTGATGAGTTCTTCTTGTCTTTGGCTCACCATTTGTAATACCGGAATTTTTTCAAGCGCTAATTCTGGATTTAGGTACTGACGCATGGTTACTTCTAAAGCAGCTAGAGTCAGTTTGTCTGTTCGAAGCGCGCGTGTTAAAGGATGCACCCGCATTTTATCGAGTAGGGCTTTTTTACCTACAATAATTCCAGCTTGTGGTCCACCTAAAAGTTTATCGCCAGAGAAGGTTACCACATCATAACCAGCTTGAATCGCTTCTTGAACAGTCGGCTCATAAGGCAAACCAAAAGCTTGCATGTCCATAAATAAACCTGATCCCAGATCATTAAGAGCGAGAATATTATGCTGATGAGCTAGATCTACTAGCTCATGGTCATCAACTTTATCAGTGAAACCTACCAGCTGATAATTCGAGGTGTGAACTTTTAATAGCGCACCTGTATTTTCATTAATTGCAGTCTGATAATCTTTTAAATGCGTCTTATTCGTTGCACCCACCTCATGAAGAAGTGCCCCACCCCGCGTAATCACATCGGGTATCCTGAATGAACCGCCAATTTCAACCAATTCTCCACGAGAAATAACAACTTCTTTAGCTTCAGTTAAGGCAGATAACATTAAGAGTACAGCAGCAGCATTATTATTAACTACTAGAGCATCCTCTGCACCCGTAATTTGTATCAATACATCTTTAAGGTGGTTATATCTTGATCCACGCTTACCTTTAACTAAATCGTATTCTAAATTCGAATAGGATGGTCCCAGCTCTATAATTGCATCAATCACGGTTTGTGATAAAGGCGCTCTTCCTAAGTTGGTATGTAAAACTGTTCCAGTGGCATTAATTACCGGTTTTAAAGAAGGAGCCAATCTCTCGGATAGGGTTTCTTCTATTCGTTTAATCACATTCTCGAACTCTACAGAATCGTGATCCTTTATCGAACCGTCTAAAATACCTTGACGAATAGAATCAATTACAATTTGGCTGCTTTCTTTAATATAAGATAGGTCCAGTTCTTCTGTCCAAGATTTCATACGATCATCTTGCAGAATTTTATCAATTTTTGGCAAGGATGATAATAACTTTTTCATTACATGAAAGCCTCCTCAATCTTTTGGAGATACTTAGGATTTATCACACGAACATCCCCATCTCTTTTAGTTATGCCTCGCTTATCGAAATCTTCCAGAAGCAAAAGCGCATATTTACGACTAGTACCAAGTAAATTCCTAAAATCTGCTAAAGCAATCGTATCCTTATCCTGGAAGAAATCCTTCAGTCTTCTTAGCGCTTCATTATAATAGGAAATATGAATCTCAGTCTGTTTATCTAAGCGATAAAATTCATTTTGTTTGCGCATCAACATATATACTTCACGCATCGTTTTATCTTTTCCGACAACCTCTTCAAAAAGTGGTGGCGCAAAAGGATTTTCAGCCAATTTTTCTTCAATAGCCTTCCTTGCCTTAGCTTGAGCTGGTGAAATTGCAATCGAGTGACTCGCTAAACGAATCAAATCTCCTTCAATCACAAATTGTCCTTGAGAAACGATGGATTGAATAATGGCATTTAATTCTTTAGGTGTAATTTTATTAAAACGTGAACGAAATTCTTCTAAAGACATTCCAGCAATCATATTATTAATCCGGTGAAATTCTTTTAGCATTTCTTCCATTTCTCTTTGAATCGCTTCAAAAGAAACTTTAGCCATATAGAATTGACCAAATTTGATTAGATCCCCCGCATCAACCATTTCCTTTACATAACCTTCGATCGTACGCATTTCTTCGTTAAGATAATCCGCCATTTCTTTAATGGAAGTGAACCCTGCCGAACGATTAGCTAAGAAATCAAGTAATACATCAGACATCGTACCCGATTCAAGGACTTCAAGAGAATCGATCACATCTTGATTATAGCGTTTATGTTTTTTAGGGGTTGGGTCGAGAACCTCTCCTCCCCCAATTGTCGTAACCGGTGAATAGTTTCTTAAAATGAAACGGTCTCCCTTTTTAACAGCAATTTGTTCTTCCAAACGAATTTGCATAAAAGCTGTTTGTCCTGGTTGGACTTTTTCTATCCCTAATGGGACTAGACGACCTATAACTTCACGAGTCCCAATATGGACATGAACCCTATCCCATAGTTCCATAGCTTGATTGGCATCTTTGAGACACTGGACCTTCGTATCAAGCATATAAGAAGATTCCAAAGGAGCGGCACTTAGCACGTCACCACGACCAATTTGATCCAAATCAACCTTGGTTAAATTAAGTGCCGTTCGATTACCAGCATGAGCTATTTCTTGATCTTGCTCATGAATTTGAATGGTCCGAATGCGCGTCGGTATACCTGCTGGATAAATGGTTAAATCATCTCCGACCTTAATGGAGCCATCAATCAAAGTTCCTGTAACTACTGTTCCAAATCCTTTTACTGAAAAAGCACGATCAACATTGAGTCGAGCCGGTAATGACTCATTATTCCGCTGAATGTTTTCGACTTTTTGAACCAACAGAGCTTTTAAATCTTCAATACCAATCCCAGTCATAGCATCTGTTTCAATAATTGGTGCTTTTTCCAAAGGCGTTCCTTCAAACTGTTCCCGAATGTCTTCATAAACTAAGAGTTTTAAATCTTCATCAACATCAGCTACTTTAGTTAGCACAATAATAAAATCTTCAATACCTAATAAATTGAGAACCGAAACGTGCTCTTTGGTTTGAGGCATGATTCCTTCATTAACATCAATCACGAGCATGACTAAATCGATGCCTGCAGCCCCTGCTAACATATTCTTAATAAATTTCTCATGACCTGGAACATCTACTATTCCAACCCGCTCTCCATTGTTTAGATCGATATAAGCAAAACCTAAATTGATAGAAAGGCCACGCTGCTTCTCTTCCTTTGAAGTATCTGTTTCGATACCTGTCAAGGCTTTGATGAGCGTGGTCTTTCCATGATCAATATGGCCTGCCGTTCCTAAAACGACATTTTTCATTGACTAATTCCTTTCTATTATAACAACTATGGTCTTACAACACGGTCATAAGATCGTAACTGTTCAAGAATATAGCGCATATTGGTTTCTTCACCAACTGCAAGTTTATCTTTTAATTCATAAAAAGACACGCAAGTCCCACATGCTTTAATGGATACACCTTTATCCATCAAACTTTGTAGATCTTCTACTGTATCAGCTCCTTCAGCGGCTAAAGTTACACCGCCATTATACAATAAAATTTCTTTAGGTAATTCTTCTTCTTGAGCAAGAGCACTTATAAATGACTTAATCAATGTACGACCGAGATCATTATTCCCTGCCCCTAATTTATCACTCGCAATTACTACAATATATTCTGCCATAATCTTTTCCTCCATTCGGCTGACTATTTAACGATAATCGCTTTTTCTTGTTTTTCAATCATATAACCGATATGTGCCGCTTGAATTGATTGCTCATTATATGCAGTTAACAGTGCTTCTAATTGATCTTCTGGTACTGTTATTAGAAGTCCACCTGAAGTTTGCGGATCAAATAGTACTTCCTCCATCGCTTGATCATCAATTTGGAAATCGATCGCATCTGCATAATATTGTCGATTCCGTTTTGCACCGCCCGTTGTTAAATTCTCTTTGGCTGCTTGATAAGCCCCTTCAATTATAGGAATCTTATCCGCATAGATCTCAGCTGTCAACTTATTATCACACATTTCAATCGTATGACCTAAAATACCAAATCCTGTAATATCGGTACAACTGGTTACTTGGTAATTTAACATCGTTTCGGCCGCATATTTATTGAGGGTCGTCATCGATTCAACAGCTTCATCAAAAGCCTTCTCATCAATTAAGCCTTTATTATGTGCTGTAGTAACGATACCCACACCTAACTTTTTAGTAGCAATGATCGCATCTCCAGCTTTCGCACCATTATTAGTAACAATTTTATCAGGATGAACGACTCCTGCAACTGCTAAACCATACAAAGGCGTTGATTGACGAATTGTATGCCCCCCAGCAAGTATACCCCCAGCTTCTAATACTTTCTCAGCACCTCCACGCAAGATTTCTCCTAGGTTATCTAGAGGTTGTGTATTGTCGGGATAAGCTACGATATTGAGTGCTGTAATTACTTTGCCGCCCATGGAAAAAACATCAGACAAAGCATTAGTAGCTGATATTTGTCCAAATAAATATGGATCTTTTACCATCGAAGGAAAAAAATCAGTCGTTTGAATGACTGCTACATCTGGAGTAAGCTGATAAACCGCTGCATCATCACTCGAATCATAACCTACTAATAAATTTGAATCAAATTGCTTTGGAAGATTGCTTAAAATTTCAGACAAACTGCCTGGACCAATCTTAGCGTTTCAACCTCCACAAATTTCTAATTCTGTCTTTTTCTGTTTATCTACCATTTTTAAACCTCATTCCTTCTTCTATAATTACTATTATATCGCATGCTTTTATAAATTTCAGTAATGAAACAAGATATCTCATGCTTTTATAAATCTCAGTAATGAAACAAGATGATTTATTACTTTTGATAATAAAAACAGCACAAGCTTCCTTGTGCTGTTTTTTAATATAGTTGATTAAAAATCAACTTTTTCTGATTTAACGCGGCCTTTTTCATTTACATAATATAAATCAACACGGTCTGTAAATGGAGTTGCTCCTGCTCCTACACCGTCTTTACGTAATGAAACTTGTAAAGCCTTGTGATTGAAATCTTCTTTTTCTTTTAAGACTGACTTCATAACCTTCATAATAGAGATTGGTGTTTCAGGCTCTTTCAAAGTAACGACTGCTTTACCTTTTTTCAAAGCTGCTTCTACTAAGCCTTCAACTTGGTCAGCTGGAGCTCCAAAGATTAAATAGTATTCGCCTTCTTTTTCTAAGTCCTCTGCTTTACGTACTTGAACAGAATCATAAGATTTCTTAGCCAGTTGCATGATATTTGCCATCAATGGACGAGAACCTGTTGAACGGTGACCTGCAATAATTACAGAAGATTTTTCTGCAAAAGCTTCTTCAATTGCATTTGCTACTTTCTCGTTAAATAATCCATCTTCAACAAATTTACCTAAAATTGCGTTCATAATTAAACCTCCATATAGTTAGTTATGTGTATAGGTTCACAATATCACAAATTTTACTTTTTGCAAAGGGGTTGACTCAATCTTTTCAGAGATAAACAAAAGATGTGATTTTTTATTACACAAAGTTTATAATAGAACAGACTCTACCTAAGGAGGTATATGTATGTTTGAAAAGGAACCTAATGCTCCACTAGATGCTGATCAAATCAAAAAGTCTGTCGCTGATTTTTATCATGAAATTGCAACAGATCAACAAAAAACAAAAGTAGATACCAATCAACTGAATCAATCCATTGGATACTCTGTTGAAGAAATTGCTTCAGCACCTGAAGAATCAAATATGGGTTTAGGCTGTGGCAATCCTCAAGAAAAAGCAAAACCTCAACCAGGAGAAACGATAGTCGACTTAGGTTGTGGTAAAGGCTTTGATGCTTTTATCGCCGCTAAAGCAGTTGGGGAAAAAGGCCGTGTAATCGGTGTCGATATGACTCTTCAAATGATTCAACGAGCGAGAGCAATTGCTCAAAAACGCCATTTTGAACAGGTCGATTTCCGCCTCGGTGAAATCGAACACCTACCCGTTGCTGATAATACAGCAGATTTAGTTATTTCTAACTGTGTGATCAATCTTTCGACAGCTAAACAAGATGTATATAATGAAATTTTTCGTATTTTAAAACCCGGAGGCCGCATTGGAATTTCTGATATCACTCTCTATGAAGATCTACCTCACTCCGTTTATGAAAACCCAAAAATGTATGGAACCTGAGTGGCTGGAGCTATAACTTTGGATAAGTTAGAAAGAATCTTAAAAAATGCAGGCTTTACATCCATCGATATCGAGCGAGCGGTCGTATCCGATCAATATGCTAATAAATGGGGAATTAATGATGTTGATTTAAAACATTATTTACGCTCTTCGACTATTACTGCCTATAAACCCGTTTAAAAGATACAATAAGCATCTGATCTTAAGGGATCAGATGCTTTTCTTTTTTTAAAAAAATTTACATTAATAAAAATCACGTAAAGAGTCTGTGGCTTGCCGCGTTTTCATGAGAATTTCAATATTCTCATCATAATTTAAAGTCAGGTAACTATAGTAGATGATGCCAATAACATATAAATGATTAATAATTGATAAAGTCGCTCCGCTACGCAAGATAACTAGATCTGTTTTAGCGGTTTTTAAAGCAATATCAGCTTTTTCACAAAGTCTATTTTCAGTGTCCTCGGTTAAGGCTAAGGTTCTTAAACCACATGTTTTGGCTAACTCTAACAAATAGATAACCTCACTCGTTTCTCCTGAAGCAGAAATACCCACAAATAAAGCTTCTTTACCTTGTAATGAAATAGCTGCTACTAACTCATGATGATCTAAACTACAAATTACTTGCTTTCCTAAACGGGTAAACTTTTGTTGAATATCTTTAGCGACTATATGGGATGCTCCAATTCCATAGACAAAAATGATTTTAGCTTGGTTCAATTCTTCTACTACCTTTTGAATTAGCTCTTCGGATATCTTTGCATTATTAGTAGAAAGAAAATGATTTAAATTCATAGCTAACTTATCTTTTATTTCAGATACTGTTTCAAATTCTGAGATATCTGTTAAAGGTTGTTGACCAAGATGTCCGATTTGACCTGATAACTGAACTTTAAACTCAGTAAAACCTGAAAAATCTAAAGCTTTAACCAAACGTATTACAGCCGATGACGAGGATCCACAAATTTTACCTAAGTCTTGAGCGCTCATTGTTACAATTTCTTGAGGATGGTCGATAATATAGTTTGCGACTTTACGCTCTGAAGATGTTAAACTATCCAAATTGTCTCGCATAGTCAAAAGTATATTTTGCAAGTCTTATACCCCTTTCTAGCGAAAAAGCTAGGTCAAAGCCTAGCCTTTTCGTTCTTTAATTATAGATTATTTAACATTTCATTTACATCTAAGTTACTTGAAGAGCCATGAATTTCGGTTGGAAGTGTTGCTTCGTGAGGAACTCCAAAAAGATAAGTTAAAACAAACCCACCTGCATAAGCTGCAAGTAAACCTAAAACATATCCAAACCAACGTCCATCTGCAATTAGCGGAATTAAAGCAACCCCACTTGGTCCTATTGCTGTTGCTCCAATATTTCCGATTCCTCCAATTACCGCACCACCAATACCACCACCTAAGCAAGCTGTTATAAATGGTCGTCCTAAAGGTAGAGTAACTGCGTAAATTAAAGGTTCACCTATTCCAAGAATACCGACTGGCAATGCGCCCTTAATCATGGATGATAATTGTTTGTTTTTACGAGCTTTTAACCATAATGCTATTGCAGCCCCAACTTGTCCTGCTCCTGCCATTGCTAAAACTGGTAATAAATAGGTTGCTCCACTTGAGTTGATCATTTCGACATGGACAGGAGTTAAAACCTGATGAAGCCCAAACATTACTAATGGTAGGAAAGTTGCTCCTAAGATGAACCCTGCTAAGGCCCCTCCTACTTCTAAGACCCAATTTACACTACCCACAAGACTGGAAGAAACTACTCCAGCAAAAGGCATAATTAAGAAAATAGTAATTAATCCGGTCACGAGAAGTGCCAAAGTTGGTGTGAAAATAATATCTAAAGAATTTGGTATGACTTTACGTAATTGCTTCTCCATGATACTTAAGAGATAAACAGCAAGAATTACACCAATCATACCACCTTGACCAGGAGATAAAGGTTGACCTGAAAAAATATTCATCAAGGGCGCTTCTGCACTCATTCCTGTTAAGTAAATTACTCCAGCTACAACGCCTCCTAGACCTTCTGTTGCGCCGAAAACCTTAGCTGCATTAATACCCACATATATATTTAGATAAGCAAAGAGTCCATTTTTAAGAATATTGAGAACTGTAAGAATTTGTCCCCAATTCGCTTCACTTATATGCCCACTAGTAATAAGGTTACCAATAATAGAAGCAATCCCCCCAATAATACCCGCACCAACAAAAGCAGGAATGAGAGGGACAAAGATACTCGCGATAATACGTGTAAAGCGTTTAAATTGATTGTCACTTTGCTTTTGTTTTAAAGCAGCTTTATTATTAGCTGCTCTTTGCCTAACAGTTGTTTGGTTATTAGTTAATTCTGGATCTAGATTTTCATCAATATGTTCAGTATGTTGAATACCTGCCATATCATTTAACTCTGTCGCTACTTTGGTAGAAGCGCCGGGTCCTACAATGACTTGAAGATTGTTGCCATCTTCGACGACTCCCATTACACCTTCAATTTGCTTTAATGCTTCGACCTCTACTTCGCTAGGATCTAGTAAATCAATTCTAACTCGAGTCATACAATTGTAAATTTTGCTGGTATTTTCCAATCCTCCAATTTTCGAGGCGATTTGTTTAGCCATATCTTGTTCTTTAGACATTATTTTTCCTCCTTAATTATAGCTTGTCGCACAAATCCATCATTATTCTTTAATAAATCCTTAGCTTTTTCTTTATCACTTTCAGTTAAAATCATAACAATGGCTGTTTTAACATCATAGTCAGCCAAGTTAAAGAATTTTTCAGCAGTTTCATAATCAACATCTGTTGCTTGCATGATAATTCTTTTAGCTCTTTCTATTAGTTTTTGATTAGTCGGTTGCACATCAACCATTAAATTTTGATAGACTTTACCAATTCCAACCATAGCCGCAGTAGAAATCATATTCAATACTAATTTTTGTGCAGTTCCCGCTTTTAAGCGAGTCGATCCTGTTAAAATTTCTGGACCAACCACTATTTCAATCGCCGTTTGACTATAGTTGGATATCTCCGCTTCTTTATTACAAGCTAATGTTGCACGGTACGCCCCTACTTGACGAGCATACTCTAACCCACCAATCACATAGGGGGTTCGCCCGCTAGCTGCAATTCCTACAACTGTATCCTTTTCATTCAAATTAATGGACTTTAATTCTTCCTTTGCTAAGTCTTTAGAATCTTCCGCCCCTTCAACAGCCTTTAACATGGCTTTATCTCCGCCAGCAATTAATCCAACAACCATTTCAGGTGAAACCCCAAATGTAGGAACACATTCAGCTGCATCCAAAACACCGAGTCGACCACTAGTTCCTGCTCCAAAATAGATTAAACGACCTCCGCGATTAAAAGATTCAACAACTGCATGAATAACTTCAGCAATTTTCGGCAATTGATTTTCTATAGCTAACGAAATTTTTCTATCTTCTTGGTTCATTTTTTGAATAATCTCAAGTGTCTCCATTTGATCTAAATTAAGAGTGTTTTTGTTACGTGTTTCAGTTGATAAACGGTCTAAATCCAAACTATCTACCTCCTTCCCATTCAATTTCAAACCCTTGTCCAGGACCTATTAGATCCAGTAACGCCAAATCTTGTTCCACAATTTGACCAATTACATTTACTCGCTTATCAGCTGGTAAAGTCTTGACGATAATCTGTAATTCTCCCTGATAACGTTGATACATATAGTTGTCTAAAGTAATTGCCCCCTTTTTACGTTCTTTAATTGCTTGGGCTTCCACCGTTACATCTTTTAAATCTAAACGAGACTCTTGACTACGAATAGCAAATGAACCTGGATCCATACGATTTGTATGTTTTTTTCCAATAAGCGGTAGGTCTACAGCTGTTTTATAAGCTCTTAAAGGAACGACTTTATCCATTAAATATTTATCAAACTGATGTTTTGAATCCGGCGAAATACCTGGATCTGCAAGATAAATTTTATCTATATGGTAGGTCTGCTGTAAATCGAGAAAGGCTTGAAAAGGATTGCTCCTACGATGCATCTCTAAAGTCGGCAAAGACTCAAATATTGGACCTCTCATTTGCTTATCTCCTGGTATAAAGGCCATAATTCTAAGTCCCATACTTCGCAAAAATTTATTTTTAAGATCAAAAAACTGCTGACTTAGACCAGTCTCAGGTCTGGGATAATAATTGTGACATGCCTCAAGTCTTTGGAAATTAGCCCCCCTATTTTTTAATTCTATAATATCTTCATAATCAATTGTTGAAGCATTCAAAGCTATATCTATGTGGTGAGTTAACTTGGCAATAATTTGATTATTAATTCCAAAATCGGGTCTTAAGCAGGTTACGCCCAAACCAACTAATTGATCGACGCGATCCATGCTAAAGCCAATTTTTTCAAGTGATCGAGCAGAAATATCAACAGTAAGCTGTAATTGCAATTCTCTACATAACTTCCCGATGTCTCCCAATAGTCGAGCATAATTTTCCACATCTTCTTCAGGAATATGCAATGAAGTAAAGACACCTTTTGCACCAATAGAACGCATCTCTTTGATATATTTCAAATTTGACTGATGCTGATCAATATTTAAAAATACAGAAATACCAAACAAATTATCCCTCCCTAATGTAACCGCTATCTTAATTGTATTATATCAACTTTAAAATAATATTTCAATACACTCGTTAAATAAAGAAGACATCTGAAAAAATATTTCATAATTACCATAATAGATACACTGTTAGTGATTATTAATTTCTATTAAATACAAAAAAATCCCTCCCAGAAATTATCTAGAAAGGATTTTAAAAATTTTTATATAGTTTTAGTGATTACTAACGATAAGCCCCTTGTTTCCAAAGGCATACTTGTTTCTCTTGTAACGACTTAGTAACATCAATAATTCTTTGATTACTGCTTCCTCTAAATTGCAGACTCAAATTTTTACGATCAATATCAAAGCGGCCATCAACCAGAACATCAATCAATGACAAGAGTTCATTTTTATCCTGGGAATCTTTTAATAGTTCCTCGAAATAATATCCTGACCAAGACCATATATCCTTAGTGTTACCATAGATCATACGAACTTTCTTGACCAGGGGAATCAAGATTGGAGTACTTAGAAAAGGTTCTCCTCCTAAAAGCGTTAATCCTTGAACATAATCATGAGATAGGTCTTCGATAATTTGATCTTCTAGCTCTTTAGTATAAGGTACGCCATAATTAAAATTTTGTATCCGTCGATTAAAGCAACCCTTACAATTAAAAGGACAACCGCTAACATAGATACTGTTACGAACTCCTTCACCATCAACAAAATTAAAAGGTTTATAATCAGCAATTTTACCTAAACAGTAATCTTCTGCGAGCCATTCTTTTGGTTTTGGATTTTTATATTTCTCATTCACTCATCGCACATTCTCTCAGTTAAATGCTTCTTGCGCGAGCGAATTTCTTTATGACGCCCTTTTACCATGGGTCGAATATTAGGATTGCCCAAATAACCACAGGTTCTTTTAACAACATCACAAGTTTCTGGATTGCGATTATTACATTGTGGGCAAGA
This sequence comes from Facklamia miroungae, assembly GCF_012396555.1. Taxonomy (GTDB): domain Bacteria; phylum Bacillota; class Bacilli; order Lactobacillales; family Aerococcaceae; genus Facklamia; species Facklamia miroungae. The sequence goes on along the minus strand of NZ_JAAXPS010000002.1, from coordinate 161,069 downwards.
AAAACCTCTTTCAGTAGGGTTGAATTCACCTTGAAAACCACATTCATAACAGCGATCGATCGGTGTATTGGTTCCCAAATAGCCAATTTTGTCATAGGCATAATCCCAAACGGTTTCTAACGCCTTAGGGTTTTGTCTTAAATTAGGATACTCACAATAATGGATAAACCCGCCCGAAGTAAAAGGGGCATAATCTTTTTCAAAATCAATTTTTTCAAAGGGATTGGGACTTTTACGAACATCGTAGTGGAAGGAATTGGTGTAATAATCTTTATCCGTAATATCTTCAACCGAACCAAATTTTGCTTGATCTAAACGACAAAAACGATCGGTTAAAGACTCACTAGGAGTAGAATAAACACTAAAATGATAACCATATTGGTCCGCTAATTGATCGGCTTTCTTTTTAAGTGTTTGAATAACTTCTAATGAGAAAGCTTTGGCTAATTGATTTTGTTCCCAATTCGAACCATAAAAGTAGGCGGTAATTTCATAAAGCCCGATATAGCCGAGCGACAAAGTAGCACGTTTGTTTTTAAATAGTTGATCGACCTCGTCTTCAGCCCCTAAATAGTGGCCAAATGCACCTTCACGGTACAAGATTGGAGCATTTTCTGTTTTAGCTTCTTTAACCCGCTTGGCTCGATAAATCAGTGCTTGTCCGACAATTTCTAACCGGTCTTTTAACAGGTCCCAAAAATTTTCAAAGGAATGATCAGATTCGATGGCTATCCGTGGAAGATTCAAAGTAACTACTCCTAAATTCATACGTCCACTGTTAACCTCTTTGCCCGACTCATCTTGCCAACCTTGTAAAAAGGATCGGCAGCCCATTGGCACCTTGAAGCTACCCGTTAATTCTTTAATCTTGTCGTACATTAGTACATCCGGGTACATCCGATTACAGGCACATTTAAGCGCTAATTGTTTAATATCGTAGTTTGGATCTTCTAACATAAGATTAGTTCCCTTACGTAAAGTGAATACTAATTTAGGAAAAATAGCAGTCCGATGTTCTTTACCTAAGCCCTTTAATCGAATTTTTAAAATAGCTTTTTGAATTTCTCGTGCATACCAACTTGTGCCTAATCCAAAACCTAAAGTGGTAAATGGGGTCTGACCATTTGAAGAATAAAGAGTATTGATTTCATATTCTAAGCTTTGCATGGCATCATAAATATCCTTTTGCGTTTTATTTTTAGCAAAAGCTTCTGCTTGGTCTTGATCGTCTGTCAATTCTTTTGCCAAGGCAATATTCTTTTGAAAGTTTAGATCAGCATAGGGAGCTAGCACTTCATCAATTCGATCAATTGAGCATCCACCATATTGACAAGAGGATACATTGGCAATAATCTGAGCAATTTGAGCTGTCGCGGTATTAATCGAACGCGGACTTTCCACTTCTGCATTACCAATATGAAACCCGTGTTTCAACATGGTCTCAATATCGATTAAACAGCAGTTAGTCATAGGACTATAAGGGGAATAATCTAAGTCATGGAAGTGTAAACTGCCTTTCAAATGACCATTAGCTACTTGCTTAGGTAACATATTCAAACCAATAGCCTTAGCCGTAACGCCGCAAGTCAGATCTCTTAATGTATTAAAAACTCGACTATCTTTATTGGCATTTTCGTTGACCAAACGCGGATCTCGTTTAATAAGTTGATTCATTCGGTCTTGTAGTTGCATTTGTGAACGATAGTTTTCAAGTTTAGCCTCTGCATAAGCGAGATATTCATCAGCTACCGTCTCTCGACCCATTTTTATTAATTCTTCAACAATTACTTGTTTAATTTCAGAACTGTCGATCAGGTCTACTAACTGTTCTGATATCACTTGACATATAGCTTCAATTACATGCTCATCTTGTGAATTTAAAGCTTTTTTGAGGGACCATTTTAATTTACCCCAAATAAATTTTTCAACACTTCCATCCCTTTTTTTAACCTTTATAGTGATCAAAGTAGATTTCCTTTTTTTAAATGCCACTGTTCGATCCATTTTCTGGTTGTCACTCCTTTACAAATACTGGTAATCTTCATCCTCCATTGCTTCGACACGTCCCATTAAATATCCAGATCCCACTTGTGAGAAAAAGTCATGGTTGGTTGTTTCAGTTGATAATCCGTTGTAAACGATTGGATTAATATCTTGAGCTGTTGCACCCTCAAAGATCGATTCGAAACCAAGGTTTTGTAGGGCTTTATTCGCATTATATTTAACAAAACAATCCACTTCTTCTACCCAGCCAATCGCACCATAAACTTCTTGGGTATATTGAGATTCATTCATATAGAGATCAAAAACAAGATTATACGCCCATTCTTTAACTTCTGCTTGCTCTTGGTCCGTTAATGCTTGGTAGCCTAGTTGAAACTTATAGCCTAAATAAGTCCCATGAACCGATTCATCTCGAATGATCAATTTGATGATTTCAGCCACATTGGCTAATTTATTATTACCTAAATAAAATAAAGGGGTGTAAAAACCGCTGTAAAAGAGAAAGGATTCTAAGAAAACACTGGCTATTTTTTTCTTTAAGCCATTAATGATCTGTTCAGTCGTTTCTTTTCCTGAAGGTAATAGATAGATGTCTTCAATGACCTTTGCTTTATACTGCAAAGAAGGATGATTATTGCCCCATTCAAAGATTTCATCAATTTCAGCTGAATCATTTAAAGAAATAAAGATGGTTGAATAGGATTTTGCATGGACTGATTCCATAAACAAAATATTATTCAAGACAGCCTCTTCATGAGGAGAACGGACATCTGCCCGCATAACATTAGCTCCCTCCTCAGATTGGAGCGTATCTAGTAAAGTCAAGCCGACAAAGGCTTTATTCACTACATCTTTTTCAATTTCACTCAGCGAGCGCCAATCCTTTAAGTCGTTGGAGACTGGAATACGGGTATCTAACCAGAACTGAGAAGTTAATTTTTCCCAAGTCATTTTGTCGACGATATCTTCTATCCGATTCCAATCAATTGCTTGGTAATGTAAAAAATTTGTCATAATTTCCTCCTAAATCATACATGATTCACATTGATTAGCTCCGATTACATCGCCGTCTAGGCTATGAGTTCTTACATAATAGAGCGATTTGATACCTTTCGAGAAAGCATAATGGCGGAGGATATTCAAATCACGCGTGGTCATTTGATTAATTCCTGGCTGCTTCCATTCATAAATCCCTTCAGGAAGTTCAGACAGCATAAAGAGCGTTAATGACATTCCTTGATCAATATGTTTTTGAGCAGCAGCATAGACATCAATAATGCGTCTTTGGTCCATTTCATAAGCGGTTTGATAATAAGGCAAAGTTTCATTTGATAAGCCCGGAGCAGGATAATAGATTGCTCCATTTTTTTGTTCTTGCCTCAACTCCATCCGGTGAGTAATGGGGTGTAAAGAGGCAGAAGTTTCATTTAAGTATGAAATAGACCCATTAGGTGCTACTGCTAAACGATTCCTGTGGTAAAGACCGTGTTTTTTAACTCTTTCTGCCAATGTTTGCCAATCTGCTCTTGTAGGTAATTGGATATTTTTGAATAATTCTGCAGCGGCTGGTTCTTGGAAAGTGAAATCTTCTTCAAGATAAGGTAGAAAATAAGACCCATCAGCATACTTCGATTTTTCAAAGTTATGGAAGGCTTCTCCCTTCTCTTGCGCAATTTTATTAGATGCCAGTAAACTATAATAGTTCAAACCAATAAAGTAGGCTTCAATAATCTCGATAGAAGCTTTTGATCCATATACGATTTTGTTTTTTGCTAAAAGGGTGTGAAAACCCATTGCTCCTAGACCAATCGTATGGTAAAGATCATTACCATTTTGAACGGTTGGTACTTCTTTCATTTTTGTCTTGTCCGAAACAGTTGTCAAAGCACGTACAGCTACTTCTACCGACTTGCCGAAATCAGGACTTTTAAGCATTTTTTCCATATTGGTAGAAGCTAAGTTACAAGAGATATCGCTACCTAGCTTTTGGTAAGATAAATCATCATTTAAGATCGATGGCTCTTGAACTTGAAAAATTTCTGAACAGAGATTGGACATGATAACTTTTCCCTCTACTGGATTGGCCCGATTTACCGTGTCAATATTAATAATATAAGGATAACCTGACTCCTGTTGCAATTTGGATATTTCTGTTTCTAATTCACGGGCTTGAATTTTCTTTTTACGAATATTGGGATTGTCCACTAAGTCTTGATAATTCTCACTAAGATCAAAATAAGAGAATGGTACGCCGTATTCTTTTTCTATGTCATAAGGACTGAAAAGATACATCGCCTCATTATGTTTTACTAAGTCGTAAAACTTGTCTGGAACAACCACTCCGAGCGAAAGTGTTTTAACACGAATCTTCTCGTCTGCGTTCTCCTTCTTACAGGATAGAAAAGCAAGGATATCTGGATGAAAAACATTCAAGTAAACAACGCCAGCTCCATTTCTTTGTCCGAGTTGATTAGAATAAGAGAAAGAATCTTCTAATAACTTCATTACTGGAACAACACCTGAAGATGCATTTTCGATAGACTTAATCGGATCACCTGCAGCTCGAATATTGGAAAGGTTAACGCCTACTCCTCCCCCTTTTCTGGAAAGTTGTAGCGCTGAATTAATCGCTCTTCCAATTGATAACATGGAGTCATCGACATCTAATAAGAAACATGACACCATTTCACCCCGACGTTTCTTACCAGCATTTAAGAAAGTAGGTGTTGCGGGCTGATAACGCTGGGAAATTAATTCTTCAGCAATATCCAATGCCAGTTGGCGATCACCATCTGCTAAATATAGAGCATTCATTGCCACACGGTCGACGAAACTTTCTAAATACTTGCGCCCATCATTCGTTTTTAAAGCGTATTGATTATAAAATTTATAAGCTCCCATAAAAGACTTAAATTTAAAGTTTTTGTTTTCTAAAAATTGATACATTCGTTTGATAAAAGCATATCGATCTTGGTCGCTTTCAGCAGGCTCTAAATATTTGTTAATGAGTTCTTCTTCTAAATAATCATTTTTCAATAAATAGTCAATTTTTTCTTCCAAAGAAGCAAATGAAAGACTATTGGCTTCAATTTCTTCTTGATAATACGCCTCAAGTGCTTTTTGATCTTTATACAGAGGGATCACTCCCTCTTCAGGAATGTTTAATTGATTATTCCAATGGAAATAACTTTTTTTCTTTAGTGTTTGCTCCTCACCCATTACGCATTACCTCCTTAATATATGAGACATCTGTCTCATTGCCTTGAAATTCTATCTGGTGAATTAAAGGAATTCGATAGTCACGACTAATATCCTTAGCCGTAAAACAAAATAATTGGGCAAAATTCAAATTTCCAGCGCCTACTATACCGCGGCACTTTTCCAAATTACCTTCAACGGCTAAAAAGTCATCGACCAACTCGCGGACTATTTCTTGGTAGGTAGGAACAATCAATAAGAAAGGTTGTTTCATTGTAACATCACAATTTCGGTCATCTATTTCTAATTGTTGATCCGCAGAAAGTTTTTCCACGAAACGCCGAGTTTGTCCAGTTAAACTAATAAAAACGATAGCTAGCATTGACTTAATAATCTTTCGATTAAATCGGGTTTAAAGCCGACAATCGGTTCAGAATGTCCAATCAAAACAACAGGTAAACTCTGACAATTGAGCTCTTTCACTTCCTCTAAATTATTTTGATCTTCCACACTTTTCTCTTGATAGCTAACACCTTTACTATCCAAGTATCTTTTTAAAAAGACACACTGCCCACAACCTGATTTGCTGTATAAAGTAATTTTTTCCATAGTATTGTTCTCCTCCTTGACAAAAAAAGACTTTCCTTCTCAGGAAAGTCGATGGTCAAATCAAAAGGAGGCAAAGCCTAGGTGGAGACCTAGATCTGCTACTAAAGAATATTTCCAAAGATCACTAAACCCTGAGAAGTGATAAGTGTGATAAATAATCTGGCGATCTGACTTATGAGATAACTCAAATACAGTAGCATAGGGACTGTGCAGGATTCTAACCTGCTTCTCCAAAATTATTTATATTTTGTCTATATCTTGTGTTCTAAAATTAGATTACCACAAGATGTTGGGTTAAACAAGTTAAATCGTCCAAAATAAAAAAACATTTATATTCCGAATACAAACATGAATTAGCGACTTTTACTTAGTACATTCGAGAAGATCGCTTAGGACGATTCCCAATAAAAAATCCTACGTGTAAAAATAATAGCCTAGTCGTTCACACATTTGTGTGATTAACTAGGCTAGTTTAATTTCCTGGCGGGAACGTGTGAGAATCGAACTCACCCAAGACGCTCTTAACGCCTCATACTGGTTTTGAAGACCAGAGGGCACACCAGAACCCATCCGCTCCCATGCAAGATCTTTGAACAAGACTCTTACAATATTACCAATCTTTAAATAAAAATGCAAGTGATTTTATCTATTTTAAAAAGGGGGGAAAGGTTCTCCCCCCCTCTTAATTCAAGCCTTAAGAAAGACTTTTACCATTGCACTTTAAAAAGAAACGGTTTGAAACAGACAGACTAGCTTCCGTTAAATTTCTCAGAAGTAGAATTATTTTTCTTCCTCACTTGTTTGCTTTGATCCTGTTTTTTTATCTTCCTTTTTATTTAAAGATTCTACTTTATCCCCCTCTTTGTGAAAGGAATAAGTGATAATTACAGGTGTTCCTTCTTCAGGAAGAATTTTAGGGTTGCCAAAAAATTCTACTTCTCCTCTTTTTTCAACTGCACCATAAGTATATGTTGAATTCGAGATTAAACCTACAGGACAAGAATCTAAACAAGTGATACACCCAGTATGTTTTTCATGAGCACGGCCTTTATTTCCTCCAAAGTGAAATTCGAACTCCTTTCCATTTGAGTCTACAATTGTTTCGCCAAGATCGTATTCTTTGTCAGCCCCTTCCCAAAACACCTTAATATCCATCAAGTCACCTTCAACATGTGTTTCTTCAGCATTCTCAACGGTCATATTGTTTCCTGGCCTTGCACCAATCTCCAATAAAGCTTCATAAAAGTCATTTTGATTCGCTTTTGTGCCATATACAGATTTACCACCAAAGTTGCCGTCATCAAATACCACCGCATGACGTGTGGAAGTCTCTAAATATTTTCCATTTACATAAGCATAGATCGAGATGGTTCCAGCTTCTTTGTCAACAACCATAGGATTCTCTTCAGTTGGTAATTCGACTGCTTTTTCAGTTTCGGCGAACGTTGGGACTGTCAAAGAGAAAATCACTAAAACGGATAAAACTACTGTTGTGATTTTTGTGACTATTTTTTTCATTATATTTATCCTTTCATATTCAACTAAAATTTATTTAACTTTCTTTCTCTATACCATAGATAGATCATAACTACTGTCATCATCAACATGATAGATAGTGTGATGATTTTGATTTGACCAAATTTCATATCCAAGAAAAACATGTCGCGAACATTATAGAAGAAAATATTTGGCGACTTAGCGATCATTAAAACGACTACACTAATCAGACCAATGAAATAAGTGATCGGTTTGATCTTGAATAACATACTTAGCACAATAAATAGAGCAAAAACAAGCCAACACAGTACCCAGGTATGGACTCGCATTTCAAGCCAAACCCAGTAAGACATTAAACCACCGGCTAAGATTGCAAATATAAACCCGGAGCAAATTGCTGATAATAAATTATCCCACTTAAACATCTATTTCCTCCTTTCTTATTCAAAACTATCCACTTTAACATTAAGCCAGCGCTGGAATAAATTTTCTCTTATAAGATTATCCTTTTTGACTCTTGGCGTATTTATATATACTTTTTTAAATGGTCTAGATCTCGCATAGGTGGTAGGGTCCCAATCATCCGCATTTAATGAACCCGAGGATAAACTCTTAATCGAAACATAGCGATGTGTCCATTGGTCTTCATAAAGCGCTGGATTCACTAAATAAACCGCAGCTAAAGAATCCCAATTATAAAACCCTTTAATTCCATACTCATATTCATTATCTATAAACCAAGGTTCAGCATATTTTTGAATGAGAGAAGCAATGCGCGAAGAATTTCCTGCAAAAGCTCGTTCATATTCATCTCTTGTAAACAAGAGATCTAAACAGTTGTTACCAGTCAGGGTAGAAACATTATTTCCCTTAGTTAAAACAGTAAAACTTGCTTGTGGATCACAAGAAAAATTTAATTCAAGCATTTCTTGGTTATCAAATATTAAGGGCTGTGTAACTCCCCCCATTAAAACTATTTGTTTCACTTTTTTAAAAAAATTCCTATTTCTCAAATAAGCACCATGAAGATTCGTCATAGAACCCACAGCGATCACGGCTAATTCTCCCGCATACTGATTGGCTAAATCAGACAATAATTTACTGGCTGGTGTCAAGTAATCGCCGGATTCTTTAGCTCCTCTGGCATAAGGAATTCTTTGAATAGCTAAATCACTCATTAATCTTCGAGTGCAACGATCGACTTCTTTGATTGAAGCATTTCCAAAGGTTGAAGTTATACCTACCAGATCAACTTCAGGACTACCTAATAAATACATTAAGGCAAGGCCATCATCTATGTCTCGGTTGGGGATATAAAAAGTGTTATCAAAATCAATTACAACTTTCATAATTTTAGTCTCCCTCATCTACCTCTAATTTATCTGCTACTTCTGGATTTTTCTTTTTTATAAATTTAGCCAGAAAAGCCGTTCCAATAACGAGCAAAGCCATTAAAGCAATTGATAGCATAAATGGAGTGTCGGTTGGTTCAAGTGCCTTATCTCCTACATTCACAAAAATAAAAGTACCTGGCAAAATACATAATAATGAAATCCATAAATAATCCCACAAAGAGATATCCGTCAAACCAAAAGCATAATTTTCAACATTATAAGGAATGATTGGCATGATACGGGCTAATGCTAGGACCAATTTTAAATGCTGATTATCCGTTGTTAGAATCCCTTTAGACTTTGGATAGCGCTTAAACAGAAAGGTTTGGACCGGTTGTCTAAATAAGTAACGTGAGATGAGAAACATAAAGGTTAAATTTAAGGCCGCTCCAATAAAAGTTAAGAAGGAGCCCATCCATAAGCCGAATCCCATTCCACCAACAAAGGCTAAAAATGCTACTGGAAAAAAGCCCATAGGTAAAAAGACCCAAAGTAATATATATATCCACTTACCGGAGGAACCCGATTGAATAATCATCTCACGAACACGATCCGTTGAAAAATTTAAGGTAAGCCAAATACTTAAGAACGTTAGTAGGATAACCATGCCTATTTTGAACCACTTATTTAACTGTATTTTTCGCATGGCGTTCATTATAAATTGATTTAACAATATAAATAACAATTGTTACGGCAAATAATAGCATTAAACCATAAAACAATTGTTTGCCTCCTCCACTAAAATTCTGACCGATATAAGAGTAAACGATCGTTGCTGGCAACTGACCAATTCCAGTTGCTAAGAAAAAAGGCCAAAATGTCATTGAAGTTAAGCCAGCAGCATAAGACACCAAGTCAAAACTAATAAACGGTAATAAGCGACAGACAACAATTGTATACTGACCATATTTCTCAAAAAAGACATCCAATGATTTCAAAGCTGTATTGCTCGTAAATTTAGTCACCACATCACGTCCCAAAATTTTTGCAATATAAAAGCATAAAGCCGCTCCAGCCATCGAAGATGTCCAAGATAATACAGCACCCCATAACCAACCGAAAATCGCTGCATTAGATAAGGTAATTAAAAAAGCGGGTATGGGTGATAAAACGGATTGCAATATCATGAGGAAAAAAGAGACAACCACCGCAACATTACCATAAGAACGAATAAAAGAAATGGTATCTTCCAAATTAACAGACTTCATCGCTGAGATAGACTCATTAATAAAGGACTGAAACGATGGAATGAAGAAATAGCATAAGAGTGAAAGGATTAGTGCAAAAATAACAGCAATTTGACTTTTTTTCATGAGTACCTCCTAATTAATAAAATTAAAAAATGATCACTATTTACAAAAAACTTCTTCCCTCCTTTAAAGTGTGGATTTATAATAATTCCTCAATCTTTTCTAACAATTGGTCTTCACCCATTAAGCCAAGTTGGTGGTGAACGACTTCACCGTCTGCATTAATAAAGATGGTGGTTGGTAAAAAGGTTGCCTGTAAGGCTAACATAGTTGAAAAGTTTACATCAAAATAAATTGGTAAATTTAAGTCTAGCTCTGCAACATATTCATTGACTGCTTCACTGGTTTCCCCTGGTTTAGAATGGGTAGCATTGATCATATAGAAGTCAATATCGCCTTGATACTGTTCCCAAGCTCTTTGAAAATAGGGCATTTCCTTACGGCAAGGTGGACACCAAGTAGCCCAAACATTGATCACCATAGGCCGCCCAAAATTTTCCGATAATTGAATGGTCTTCTCAGTTTGATCTTTAATCAAAACACTCTCGACATCTAGATGTTTAAAAGGATCTTTTTCCTCTTCTAGAGTAGTCATCGTCACATTTTTTTCTTGACTTGTTTTTTGACTAAGTTTAGTTTTTTTCTCTTCATCTTCTGTTTTTAGTTCTTCAGTAGTGATAATGGAATCGTCAACAGTCTTTGGATCAGAAGTTGATTGATTCAAAGACAGAGGTTGATCGTGTACCTGATTGTATACAAAAGCTCCTAGACCAATGACGGCTACTAGAAGCAATCCATAAGTTAGTAATTTCTTCATTTTATTCCTCCTAAATAAGTTTCAGTAATAATGACTCTAAAAAACCAACCATCGTTAATAACCCAAAAATAATCAAGAATAGGCCTGAAAAAGTATTAACCAATCGGTAATGTTTTTTTATAAAATTTAGGGCTTTTTTACTCTCATCAACAAGTAAAGCCGATAATATAAAAGGAATTCCTAGACCCAAACAATAACTAACGATTAATAGAAAAGAAGTCCAGCTTGTAGCCACGCTAGCTATATAGGTTAACGCAGAAGCTAGAAAAGTTCCCACACAAGGTGACCAAGATAGAGCAAAAATTAAACCAAATAAATAAGGATTTGCCACTTGACTACCCGTCGATTGGGGCAATATTTTGGTCATTAGTTTTTGGCCATTTAAAAAGTCAATACCCATCACTATCATCATACTACCTGCTAGAAGATTAACGAACTGACGATGAGCCATAAAATAAACGCCAATTGTCGATACAAACAAACTCAACAAAATAAAAATTGTTGAAAAACCTAACATAAACATGGTCGACTTTATCAATGTTTGTTTGGTTGTGTTTTCACCCTTTCCACCAGCAAAAAAAGCAATATAGAGAGGAATCATGGGCAACAAACAAGGTGAAATAAAAGTCATTAATCCTTCAATAAACAATAACAAATAGTCCATCATCTTTTCTCCTTTCTATCAAATTTTATCATGTGCAACGCTTCAAACAATTAAAATGCACTCAACTCGGTAGAAAAGGCCCTCCTATTCATCAGGAGTTAAAATTCCATTCCTTTAAAGATAGACCAAAAAAATGATTATAACTATAAGCACCCTTTAATATACAAAGACGCATATTAATAGAAGAAACACCTGATCAGTCTATCAAATGTCTGTACTTTTGTTAATAGACTTTGTCATAGTTAAACACACTCATTAAACTTTCTAATGATACTAAATCCTTTTAGATAGCCGCATCGATAGGATAATTGGTCGAAAGCCATACTATTTATCATAAATCTAAATAGATATATTTACCAAAACATCCTACTCACGAAAGGCTTTTACTTCTTCAACACCCCCGTTGACGGCGAAATCAAGTAATTGTTCCATCACTTGCCAATGCTTCGTTTGGTCGTGGGCTGCACCGAAAGTTAAACCAAGTGGAAAATCGACCGTAAGCATTCTTGGAGGTCTAGTTTTTATGGCTAACTTCGGTAAATGCATGATTGAAACAGATCGAATTCCCTGTTTCTCTATTTCTCTTTGAATAAGTCCAACGGACTGATGGCATATATATCAACCAGGCGAAAGCAATGCTAAATCAACTTGATCTGCAACGAGTTGACCAGCGATTTCTGGAGCCGTCTCATTCATTAATAAGTTGACTTTAGGAATGTACCCCATCAAACCATAATGACGAGGTGCCACTGAACCAATTCTGCCCTGATCAGCCATTTCTTGTAGCATTTCGAGCGGGAAAACACAGTTTAAATCTTGATCTGCCGGTCCGTGATCATAATGATCGTGAGTGATCATTATATCCGCCTTCTTACTTTTACCAGGAATTACTCGGTAGGTATGATCGCCTTTGATATTAAATGGTTGATCAACTTTTAAATGAGCCCCTGCTGTCGTTATGAAGGCTACGTTACATTTTGAAAGAGGCTTTGTTAATTCCACGATTTGTGGTGGTTCTTCAATTGTAACTACCATCCGCTTGGCCATAGCAGCGATAATATTTTCTTTGATACTTCTTTTCTTCATAATAATCCCTTCTACGAGTAATAGACATTCATAATTCTTTCCATTGAGGCATTTTTGCGAAAGAGATACTGACAATATTGCATCTTCAACAAAGTTTTTAAAATGCCTTTTTCTTTAAAACGGCGGTCAGAAGTATGAATAAACTGTTCAGCACGCATCATCTTTTCGCCTTTCGATCTACTTCTCAACGATAAATCATAATCTTCCATTAAAGGTAAGGAACGAAAACCACCTAACTCTTGATAATAATTCTTTCGCACAAAAATACCCTGATCACCAAAAGCAATCTTTCGGTGCTTCAAACGCCAATTGGAGCCATAGGCAATGCATTTTTGTTTCCAATTATCGGATGTAAAGCTAAGTTTGAAAGCCCCTATTTTACCTTGTGATAAACATTTGAGGATTTCTCGTTTAGGTGAATCTATAAAATAATTGTCTGCATGCAAAAAAAGCAGATAATCACCTTGAGCCTGTTTAACCCCTTGATCTAGTTGGTGACCACGACCTTTGGAGCTTTTTATAACTCTATACTTATGTTTGTTGAGATAAGCCAGCGTCCCATCAATACTTCCACCATCTACAAAAATTAATTCAACATCAGAGTCTTTCCATTGCTCAAAATTTTGAATAGTTTCTGGCAAGATTTCGATTTCATTGAAAACAGGAATAATCACACTTAACTGAATAATCATAAATCTGCCTCCTCAAGAGACTTAATATATTGCTCAATACGAGTTAAGAATGCAGGACTAATAAAGCGTTTGATTGTTTGAAAAGACTGATCGTTGGCTTTGATTTTCTCTGATTCTAAATATTGAACGTAAGCCATAGAACACCAGGTTATTCCCCGTAAACAAGTGAAATGTAGATATTTTTTAAGTTTATTCGTATTGATCTTTACCCCTGAAACCTCATTATAGTCTCTGATAAATTCTTTAATCTGGCTTGAGGTAAGTAATTGATTAGTCTTCCAAAGTGTAGTTGTTGGCGCTAGAAAGTGAGCTATATCTTGTTCCCTTTCTCCAACCAAAGGTTTTTCCCAATCGATTATATAAGAGTGCTCTCCCGGATTAATTAAAAAATTATGCGAGTTAAGTTCTGTATTGATTACACAAGGATTACTCAATTCACTCCGCAAGGAATATTTTTTTAACCCTTGCATTAAAGAGTCAATTAATTCAATAACCTTAGGATCCCTACCTGTCCAGCTTTGATAGTGACTATACATGTCAAGAAATTCATTATACATTACTGAAAATGGAAACTTTGCACGAATTAAATGGGGAATCTTTTCACTATCTACACTATGAATTTTCGCTAATAGTTGAGCTGCAATCGATAAATCTGTCTGATAATCTAAAGGACGACCTGGTAAATATTCTTCCACTAAATAACCCTTGCCTAGCAATTTCGTCTGAGGATGACATTCATAGACTTTAGGGACCACCCCTGTCGGGGCTAAAGCCTTCAATACTTGAAACTCATATTCAATTTGATTAGATAATTGCATTTGCGAGCCTAAGGCGATTCTGAAAATTTTCTTGCCTTTATCAATCAAAAAATTAGCATTATATTCACCTTGATTAAAATACACAGCGTTCGGATCTCCCGATAAAAAACGTACCACATCTTCTCGTGTATCTAAGTCTCGAATGGTTTCAGTGAGGGCATAAGAAAGTCCGGCTTCAGCAATTTTTTTTATTGTTTTTTGACAAACCTCATCGTGCGAATAAGTCTCCAAATCAAACATAACAGGAGAAAAAAAACGACTACCAATAATGCCATAACCTCCATCTAAGGTAGGCGTTAAGACGACATCTTCATGATCAAGCATCCTAATCACACGATTCAATAAAAGATGATTGACATCGACAAGATCACAGCCTAATAAAATAACTTTATCATAGCCTTGCTTAAAGATTTGTTGCATGGCTTGTGACATTCTTTTACCCAAGTGTGATTCCTCACTTTGACCATAAATATTTTTCTCATCAATCTTTAAATAAGACTGTATTTCCAACTTTTTTTCAGCTGGGGAAACATAAACAAAAACATCTGCTTCTGTTTGACAAATTTCTTTAAAAGTTTCTTGTAAAAGATAGATCGATAAATGATGAATATCTTCTTTTGGTAAGAAACCTTGTAGTCGCGTTTTGTTATAGCCAATCAGAGGGAGTTTCACAAAATAAATGATTGCATTTGACATTACATTCCTCCAGTTTTTGTCTTAATTTCTTGACCTGAAGGATGAAAGCCTAAGATCAATAAACCACCCATTAAGTTTCCTATTCCTAAGAGTGGCAAGCCTATTAAAAAATAAGGATAAGCGATAAAAACCTTCTTATCGGCAAGAAAAGTTAATATCCCGAACATTGATAAACCGATCATTGCTAAAATGAACCAATGCACCTTCCATGAAAGTTGATAGGAAACATGAATGTGTTTTTTTGTTTGGATTAAAGCAAAAAAAGCTACTGTCATGAGTAATAGGGCAAGCCCAAACCAGAGCCAATGCATATTTTCAGCAAACCAGCTTTCCGTAAATTGGAATTCCCGGTAATAGAGATGTCGATATAATCCCGAACGTTTTTTTGCATAATCATTTAAGAAAAATCCTACCCCAATAATCACAACTTCTAGAAACCAATATATTTTACTAATCATAACAAGCCTCCTATTATAACTCTGATCATTATAGCATAGAGTGCGCTTATTTTATGACTACCCATTATTGAGAATGCTAATAAATCGTGGTCACTTATTAGCATTAAGTATTTGTGAATGATTATACAATGCATTAAAATTAATGTATTAAATAAAAGGAGTGTATTTTATGATGAAGGTCTTATCAAAGATATCAAAATTTACTATTGTTTTATTGAGTACGTTAATGATTAGTGTTTCAACTATTTATGCTCAAACAGAAATAATGCCAGGTCAAGAACTAGAAAGGATTCAATTAGACAAAAAAGCCAAGGAAAAATACTTGGTCATTGATGTGCGCCCAGAGGAGCAATACGAAAAGGGGCATCTTTCTCACGCAATCAATATTCCACTAGAAGATTTAGGAAACGAATTGGATCGATTAGAAGATTATAAAGAAATGCCTATCATTGTCTATTGCAATACTGGTAAAAAGTCGGCCGAAGCAGCTACTCTTCTTTTAGACAAAGGATTTAAAGACGTTAAAGATGCCCAAGGCGTTAAAGAGTTTGAATATACCTTGGTAACCTATGAATCGATCTTACCTGATGAGTTTATCGAAGAAGCTAAGGATAAAGAGACGTTATTTATTGATGCACGAGATGCCAAAGATTTTGAGAAAGCTTCGGTAGAAGGTGCAATTAATGCTTCTGTTGATAACCCCGAAGCTGTCTTGGAACAATTGCCAGAAGATAAAACAGCAAAAATCATCACATTCTGTTATTCAGGTAATAAATCAGCTGATATTGCTAATTTTTTAGAAGAACACGGATATACCAATGTGAAAAATTCACTCGATGGAACTAAAGAAAACGAAAACCTCCCGCTCGTTGAAAAAGCTTCATAAATTATAAACAAACAAAATGACCCCACTCGTTTTGAGTAGGGTCATTTTATAGTAAAAGACTCCCTTAAAAACTGATAATATCTTCAAAATTGACATAGAGCCAATAATCTTCACCAATTTTATAGTCTTTAGTAGACTGGTGCAAAACATTAACATTCCATTGCTCACTATAATTAGTTAATTGAAATTTCAGATCCACGTATTCAGGGTATTCGACTAAATGAGTGAGTTTTGCAGGTAAAATCAAGCTTGAGTCTAAATCAATACGCATCGGTTTAACCTCTACTCGAATCGGTCTCACAAAAATTTTCTGGCCAAGATATTCTTTGAATTTAGAATTAGGATCCATTTCTAACCATTGCTTTCGGCTTTCATCAATAACTGTTAACGAATTTAATTGACCAAAAAAATTGCCCACATATTCATCTCTAGGTTGATTAAAAAGTTTTTTAGGAGAATCTACTTGAATTAAGTCTCCGTTATGTAAAAAGGCGATACGATCAGCAAATTGAACGGCTTCTCGCTTATCATGAGTAACTAGAATGGTAATTAATCCATTTTTTTTATGTAGATTATGAACTAACTGACCCATCTGTCTTCTTAAAGGCTCATCAAGACCAGAAAAGGGTTCATCCAATAAGAGAACTTGAGGTTCAGCAGCTAACGCTCTAGCTATAGCTACCCTTTGTTGTTGCCCTCCTGATAGTTCTTGTATAGGTTGATTTTCGAAATCAGGTAAACGTACATCATTTAACAATGACTTTACACGCTCATCTATCTGTTTTTCTGTCATCTTTTTTAGTTTCAGGGGAAAAGCAATATTATCTCTGACGTTATAATGTGGAAAGAGTCTTAAATCTTGAAATACTACTGATACGTGACGAAGATGACTTGGTTTTGCCATTATAGAATTGTGATTGAGAACTATGTCTCCCTTCGCCTGCTCGATCAATCCAGCAACTGTTTTCAAAAAAGTAGTCTTGCCTGATCCCGAAGGTCCTAAAAGAGCTATATATTCTCCATTCTCAACTTCAAGATTAATAGCATTTAAAATATTCTTATGATTAAGAATGACCGTTAAGTCGTCAATAACTAGAGACATTGTCCACCTCCTAATAAAATTCTACTTTCTCATATTTCTTTTGATAATGTTTTGTGAGCCGATTAAAGAGTCCCATAACAAGAAATGTCACAATCAAAAAGAATATAGCATATACGCTAGCTATCGTTCGATCATTTCTTTGTAAATAAGGATAGATGATGATTGATAGAGTCTGTACTTGACCACCGCCAATCATTAAAGTTAAAAAATACTGACTAAATGACACAACAAAAGATATAGCTAGACTAGTTGAAAGAACAGGAAGCAATTGCGGAAAAACAATCTTTCTAAAAGCGCCCCATTTATCAGCTCCCAATAGCCAGGCTTGTTCTTCAAGTTTGATACCTACAGCCTGATAAGCATCAATAATTAGATAGGAAGCATACGGCAAAGAATAAACAAGATGCACCAGTATAATGCCAGTCGTTGTATTCGCCAAGCCCCACTCCAGCATTTTTTGGTGAATACCTGTTGCAAAAACAATAATTGGTATCAAAAAAGGTAGAGAGATACTCAGGACAATTACTCTTTTTAAATGACCTTTACTTATCACAAAGGCACGCGCAGTCATTAAAGCAATTATACATGATAAAATCGCTACCAATGAAGAAATAAGGGTTGATGATAAAATCAGTTTTATCAAATGATCAGGTTGACTTATTAAACTTTCAATTCCTCGTAAAGAAAAAAATTGCGGAAGAAGTTGTGGCCATGGCCATCGTGCAGCAAATGCCCACACTAGTAATATAACAATTGGTAAAAGAATTGCTATAAGTACAAAAAGGCGAAAAATTTTAAACCGCATCTTTAGCTACTCCCTTCCCATTAAATAAGCGATTCTTGATGCGTGGAAAAACGACTAAAAGATAAATGGTTATTGCTGCAATTATACATATTAATAAAGTGATGCCATTATAAGCCATGGCCATAGGCCGTTGTTTGAGGTCAGGGTGAATATATGCCTCATAAGATGCCACTGGCAATGCTTTTGGTAGGGTTGGTCCTAGTAAAGCTGGGAGCTCATAAGATCCAAAGGCAAACATAAATATAATAAAAAAGGCTGCCAAGATAGTGTTCCTGGCTAAGGGAATAACAATTTTAACAAACCCCTGGAGTGGAGTGGCGCCTAATGTTTGTGCAGCTTCTCCTAATTTTCCATTAATTGATTCAATCATTGGGAAACAATAAAACAAGACGAAAGGAATTTCTTTCCACATAAAAGAGAGTATTATGCCCCACGCATTGGACTGAAATAAAATGGACTCAAACCATATTTGAGCGTTTTTTAAACCTATTGCATAAAATAAGCGCGCAAAAATACCTGTTCGACCAAATAATTGCAAGATAAAAAGGGCGACTACTAAATGAGGAACAATTATAGGTATTCGGACCAACATGCGCTGCCATTTTCGTAATTCTGATTGAATCAGCCAGAAATAAGCCCAAGCTATTCCGAAAAAAGTTGAGAGAGTAGCCGAAAATAAAGCAATCTTTAATGAAAAAATAACTGAGTGTTTAAACTGATTGTTAGCTAATAGCTCTTGGTAATATGCAAAAGTAAAATCATTTAAACCCAATGAAGGAATGATACCAAATGATTGTACCATTCCTATAAGGACTCCAAAAATCAAAAATAAAGTGATTATTAATTGAGGCATGAAAAGAAGCCAAGCAAATCCTTTTCTCTTTTTTACTCCATTCATACTAATTTCCTGCCACTTCTTCTAGCCATATTTCTTCAATTAAAGGGATGAGTTGAGCAGGCATTTCTGGCAAACGCTTAGCTAACAATTCATCCTGTGGAATAGTCCCTTTCTCGTTTTCTAAAGCTTTAAATTCAACTTTTGTTTGATCATCAATTCTCTTATCATCAATTACAGGTATTAAACCAAGATGCTCATATTTTGATAATTGCATATCAGGTGATAACATTTCATTGATTGCTACTATGGCTGCTGCTTTATTTGCGGAGTTTTTTCCAATAGCTATATAGTTAGTATTACCTACCGTTCCCTTGTCAAAAATAAATGATTGGGCAGTTGATGGATATGTACCATCTTTAATGGAATCAGCCACCTCGTTCGCAGTATATGTTATATAAAAATTAACTTCTTCGTCCATGAATAGATTATTTAAAGCGGGGCCATCGGAGGGATACGTTTTACCTTGATTCCATAAATAGGGAGATAATTCCTTCAAGTAATCAAGAGCTGGCTTTATCACTTCTTTTAACTTTTCTTTATTAACATCCATATTTTGGAATTCTTGGTAATCGACAAATTGGTAAATAATATTACGTACAAACGCTGACCCCGTAAAATCTGGCAAGGCTGGGTAAGTAAACATGCCTGGATTTTCTTTAGCATACCTTAATAATTCCTCTGCATTCTTTGGAGTCTCCTGAGTTATGGCAGAATCCTTAATCAAAACCAATTGCGCTTTAGAATACGGTGCTTCGTATCCTTCAATTGGAAAGCCGAAGTCTTTAATGTTTTCAAGCTCTTTCCTATCTATATACTTTATATAATTAGGTAATTTTTCTGTGAAAGGTCCAAATAACAGGTCGTTCTCGCGAGCTGATTTAAAATTCTCACCATTAATCCAAATCATATCGATTTCACTTTCTGTGATTTTCGCTTGCTTTTCACTCACTAATTGGCTCAAAATTTGATCGATATCCATAGGTATGCGATTCAAAGTAATATCATATTTTTCTTTAAGTTTTACTCCGTAAACTTCATCTAACCATTGATTAAGTTTCTCATCGCCACCCCAGCCATAAAAATTAACCTGACTTCCTTTTGCCAATTCAATCATTTCTTCAAAAGATAATCTTTTGACCTTTTCCGCTTCTTCTGCAAAGACATTTGTTAAATTAAAAACCAGGCTTAATAGAAAAGAGATACTTAATATTTTTATACATTTTTTCATTTTTTCTCCTTAATAAAAAGCATGCTCGTCTTACTTGGCGAGCATGCTTTGTTCTACTATTTTAAGATGCTTCCTATTCGGTTTCTTTTCCTGCATCCAAGTCCCCAACCGTTTTATATTCCACGGAGTCTGACTTAGGATCGCCGATTTGAACTTCTAAGTCATCGTTCATTTGCCATTCATTCCATCCACCATCAAACATAGTAGCTTCTAAACCACGTTCGTACATCATTAGAAATGGTAAGGAAGATCTCCAACCTGTTCCACAGTAAAAGGCTAAATCATTATCTACATTAAACCCTTCTTTTTCCCAGAAAGCAACAATTTCATCAAAATTTTTATTCGTTCCATCTTCATTCTTATAATCTTCCATATCTGAAATGTTGGCTTGACCAGACCCTTTTAATAATGGACGCCCCCAAACGGCTCCTTTAGGTTCACCTGCTTTAGGTATATAGGAATACCCTGACTCTATACCTAACCACTCATTTTCGGAACGAAGTGAAACTAAACGAAAATTATCATTATTAGCTAAAGCATCAACTGTATCTTCTAATGATAGGAGGAAGTCTGGATTAGCAGGAACTTCAACGCCAAATTCTTCAACGGTTTGTGGTTCAACTTTCCCTTCTTCCGTTTCAAAGCCAGCAGCTTCCCAAATAGCTAAACCACCATCCAATATTTTGACAGACTCGACTCCCGTGTAAAGAGCAGCATAGGCTACACGATCAACTCCAGTGTCTGGTCCATATAATATAAGTGTCGTATCCTTATCAACCCCATAATTTAATAAGGCTTTTTCAATCGCATCAGCCGATTTTAAATTCCAAATGGGGCCTTCTTCAATTGAATCAGTATTAATATGGATCGCTCCTGGTATGTGTTTTTTTAAGTAATCTGGACTAGCATCTGCTTCACCCCAGGTTACTTCTGCTAAAACATATTTCTCAATCGTTGAATTACCTTCTAGTACATCCTTAACCCACTCTGCATCTACATAAACTTGTTTAGTAGGATCAACCGGATATTTTTCATTATTTTGAACTTCAGCAGTTGTTTCTTCTGAATTATCCTCAGCATTGATAACGACCGTTGG
Source organism: Facklamia miroungae (assembly GCF_012396555.1). Lineage (GTDB taxonomy): Bacteria > Bacillota > Bacilli > Lactobacillales > Aerococcaceae > Facklamia > Facklamia miroungae. The sequence continues at coordinate 139,871 of NZ_JAAXPS010000002.1, read as the reverse complement.
CTGTATGATTCCGATAAACAAGAATGAGACTGTTAACCATGAAAATATTTTTTTCATAAGACACCTCTTTAAGATATAGTATTTCTGATTAAGCATAGCACTTCCTATTTTACCCGACAAGCTTGCTAAAATAACATCTAGCATTTATCAGCATCTCTGATGAAAGCGTTATCGTCTAAAATAAGAATGAAGACCACCTTTTTATTAGCTATAATAGTAATAATAATAAAATGATAGAGGAGAATAGATCTCATGATTTATTTAGATAATGCTGCAACCTCTCTAAAAAAACCTCAAGGGGTAATCGATGCTGTTGTTTCTGCTATTCAACATTCTGGTAATGCAGGCAGAGGATCATCAGAAACTGCTTTACAAGCCTCTCGAACTATTTTTCAGGCCCGTCAGGCCTTAAATCAGTTAATCAATGGACACGACCCTCGACAAATTGTCTTTACTCATAATGCGACTGAAAGTCTCAATACTGTTATTAAAGGAATTTTTAATAAGGGTGACCACGTAATTTCCACTGTTATGGAGCACAATTCTGTTTTAAGACCGCTTTATGAATTAGAAGAAAAAGGGGTTGAACTGACATTATTAAGCATAAATGATACAGGCACTATTGACCCAGAAGCCGTTAATAATGCTATTCAAGCAAATACTAAGGGAATGGTCATCACCCATGCTTCAAATGTTACCGGAGATATCAATCCAATTAAAAAAATTAGCCACCTGCTTCACCAACATCAGCTACTGTGTATTGTAGATGCTTCTCAAACGATAGGCTCTATCCCGATAGATGTAAGAGATTTAGATGTCGATATCCTTTGCTTTACTGGACATAAAGGTCTTTTAGGTCCTCAGGGTACTGGTGGCATTTATATTCGACCAGGAATAAGCATTCAACCGTTAAAATCAGGCGGAACAGGTATTGATACATTTAGCCATCATCAACCAATCGACTATCCTTCACGCTTAGAAGCAGGAACTCTGAATAGTCACGGCATCGCGGGGCTTTATGCAGGTGTTTCCTACTTGCTAGATTTTGGAGTCGATAAGATAAGAGATTATGAGCGCGAACTCTTAAACTTCTTTTATCAAGAACTTATAACGATTCCTTCAATTAAAATATATGGTCACTTCGATTCGAATGTTGACCGCTGTGCCATTCTATCCATTAATATAGGTAATATCGATTCAGCAATTATTGTAGAAGAATTGATCGATCGGGCCGAAATTATCACACGTGGGGGTGGCCACTGTGCGCCATTAATGCATGAAGCGCTTGGAACCAGGGAACAAGGGGTAGTTCGTTTTTCTCTTTCACATTATACCAGTAAAGAAGACCTCTTAACTGCTGTGAAATGTCTGAAAGACATTCCAAAAGATCTAAATTAATTGCGATTCACCTCAAAGCTTGATTTATCATTTTTATTAATAAATACACATGCTTTACAACAAGTAAAACTTTAACCATTCATTAAGATTTATCAGATCATAAGAAAGTAGTGACTCACTGTGGAACTAAAACAAATTCAAACCTTTATTACTATTGTAGAATGGGGTAGTTTCTCAGAAGCTGCCAATCAATTATACCTTTCACAACCTACTGTCTCCTTACATATTAAGCAATTAGAAAATGAATTAGGAATTGAACTCATTTCACGCACAACTAAAAGCCATGAATTAACTAGTCAAGGACAAGAGTTTTATAAATACGCACAATCTCTATTAAAAATGTCACGGAATATTGAAACCACCTTCTCACAAAGAAATAATCATCAACTTACAATAGGCGCCTCCTCAATTGCAGCTTCGTATTTATTGCCAATAGCTCTTTCAGAATTTGCTAAAGACAACCAGCAAATGCGCGTATCACTCCACCAAAGTGATACAATTGAAATTATTAACGATATTGCCTTAGGTTCTTTAAATATTGGAATTGTGGGCTCTAAATCAATGAATAGTAACCTAACTTTTGAAAAGCTTTTTTCAGATAAATTAGTAATCGTCACACCCTATACTGAAGAATATCGACAATACAAAAAAGTTGGCTATTCTATTTCGAAATTACTGGATAAACCATTTATAACTAGAGAAGAAGGCTCTGGAACTCTTAAAGAATCTGCTCTGATACTCCGCGAATTAAACATTGATCCTCTTAAACTGAACAAAGTATTTGAAGTCAATGATAATGAAACAATTAAACAGTTCATAAAGCTAGGTGTTGGAATTTCTATCCTATCGGAGTTAGCTGTACAGCCAGATGTTAAACATAAAGAACTCCTAACCTTTGATATTGAAGGTGTAGATTCGACACGTAATTTCTATTTAGTATACCGAAAAAACACCCATCTTCCTGAGTCAGTTAAGAACTTTATTAATTATATACGCAATTATCAACTGAATTTTGAGATTAAGAAATTAATGGAGGATAACTAAATAAGACTTAAGACTGGCCTTTTTTCTGAAGAATATGTCTATGATTGTCTTATCGCGGACATGTGATAAAATGTTGGTTGAGGAGTGTGATCGGATGGATGAAAAAAAGCGAATTAAGACCCAAAAATGGATGCATTTTCTGAATATCTTGGGTTTAATCGTCACTTTTTTATTAGTTGTGTGGGGATTCCAAGCAGGTGTTTTCACTGATGAACAGAAAATGCTGGATCTTATAAAAAAATTAGGCTTTTGGGGGCCCTTCGTTTTTATCATTATCCAAATCGCCCAAACTATCATTCCTGTTATGCCAGGAGCGATTACTATTCCAATAGGCATTCTTGCCTTTGGTCCATTATGGGGGTTTTTCCTTAATCTTCTGCCCATTTATTTTGGATCATGGGTGAATTTTTGGATTGGTAGAAAATATGGTAAACCGACCGTTCGTGCTATCCTCGGTGACAAATCATATTATTCAATGCTTAATCTTTTTGAAAAGAAAAATATTGGGAACGGATTATTTACTTTTCTAATGTTCTTCCCCTTCTCGCCTGCAGATATTCTCTGTTATGGAGCAGGAATTACTAATATGACATGTAAATATTTTTTTTATTCTCTTCTGTTAGGAAAGCCTGTTTCACTAGCTTTCTACGGTTTTGGCACAACTTATCTTTTAAAATGGTTAACCGGCCTATTTTAAACAAAAGAACAGCCACTTACCTGGCCATTCTTTTGTTTTTGTATTTAATTTTTTAAATGGACCAAATTTGTTTTAATTGTTTGATATTTGACCCAGCGCTTCCTTTTTCGTTGTCTAGTATTAAAGGTCGCTTAATCAACATACCATCTTCAAGCATTAAAGTGAAAACTTCATCTTTAGACAGATCTTCCAATCGGTTCTTTAAATTCAAATCCCGATATGCCTGACCAGAAGTGTTTAGCATTTTTCGAATATGACCTTCATAAGACTGATAAACACGTTCTAATTCTTCAATAGTCGGTGGCTCTTGCCTGATATCGATCATTGGTGACAATTCAAATCCTTCTGACTGCATTAGTTTAATAACTTTTTGACAAGTTGAACATTGTTTTAAACCATAAATTTTTAGCATTCTAACCCTCCAAGATTTTTAAAAATCATGAAACCCTTTTAGTTTATATCTTTTTGATAAGAGATTACGCCTTAAAATAAATTAAAGCAAGTAAAATCAAAAAACTCGCCCTCTTAATGCGGAAGGCGAGTTTTCTTCTATTCATCATAAAAGCGACGGTTTTTATTATTTGGATTATAAAAGGTAAAGCCTTGACCTATCACCTCTTGAACATCACTGACTGTCACAAAAGCATTTGGATCAATGGAGGCGATCCGGCGTTCTATTTTCATTACTTGCGGTTTAGATACAACTATATATAGCACTTCTCTTTCCTTATGCGTGTAGTACCCGTAAGCTCTAAAAACTGTAATACCTCGATTAACTGTTTCCGTAATCATTTGACAAACTTGTTCTGGTTCTTTGGTAACAATTAGCATCGCTTTACGTCGACTAAATCCATCCGTCACAAATTCTAGTGCCGCTGAAGTTAAAAACTTCATAAAGATCGTGACAATTGTATTTTCAGCACCAATAACGAAACCAGAAGCTAAAACGATGGACATATTAAGTAAGAAGGTACCAGTAGCAAAATTTATTCCTAGATATTTCTTTAGAATCATAGCTATAATATCTGTACCAGCTGATGAACCATGGCCCTTGAGGATTAGACCCAAACCGATTCCCATTATAACTCCACCTGCCATCGCTGAAATTAAGCGATTGTCTGAAATGAAAACAGGTGGAAAGATGGTGTTAAGGGCCCATGAAGTTACAAACATAGCATAGATTGTAAAAATTAAAGTACGTTTTTCAAGGAAACGATACCCAATCAATAGGATAAAGGAATTAATGATTAAGTTTGTCGTTCCAGTAGGAATATCCTTGATATACTTCAAAATAATCGCAATCCCGGCTACTCCCCCATTACCAAAATGGTTAGGGATAACAAAGCTATTCACACCAGCAGCATACACAAGACAACCTAAAGTCACCATAAAGATAGAATAAGCAAGCGCCCAAGGTTTTAGCTTCAATTGAAGTTTTGTAATTGACGATTTCATTTATTCGCTCCTAATTATATTTTTCATTGTCTATTATATAGTTTCTAAATCCAAAATACAGATTAATATGTAAATTTTCTATTAAAATTTTGCGTCTTAATAGTTAAGCTACTCTAATTAAAGTAAAACACAATCTATTTTACTCCACTGTTACTGATTTAGCTAAGTTACGTGGCTTATCGACATCTAAACCACGAGCAACAGTTGCTAAATATGCGAGCAATTGACAAGCAACCACACTGACAATTGGTGTTAAAAGTGGATGAACTTGAGGGAGAGTAAAATCACCTTCTTTAGCCAATGAGTCACTAGCAATTACAAAGGTTTTAGCGCCACGAGCCTTTACTTCTTCTAGATTAGAACGTGTATTTAAAGCCGTCACTTCATCAGTAATTAAAGCAATCACTGGTGTCCCTTCTTCGATTAAGGCAATTGTTCCGTGCTTTAATTCACCAGAGGCAAAAGCCTCAGTATGAATATATGAAATTTCCTTCAATTTAAGGGCCGCTTCCATGGCAACCAGATAATCCAGATAACGACCGACATAGAAAGCATGACTCACTTCATTTAATCCCATTTGAACCCATGAATTTAATTCTTCTTTTTGGGCAAATACTCTCTCGATCGCTTGAGAAACCATCGATAACTCATGGGCCATTGAGAAGTCATGGTTTTCAGCGAGAACATCCGCTAAAATAGCTAGCACCGTTAATTGAGCAGTATAAGCCTTCGTTGAAGCAACTGCTATCTCCGGACCAGCATTTAACAAAAGTGTAAAGTCTGATTCTCTCGATAAGGTGGATCCTTTGACGTTCGTAATCGTTAATGATGGCAAGTTTAACTCATTCACTTTTACTAAAGCTTGACGACTATCTGCTGTTTCCCCTGACTGAGAAATAAAGATAAAGAAGGGGTGTTGACTAAGAAGTGGTTGATGATAGGCAAATTCAGAAGATAAATGAACTTCAACTGGAATCTTAGCTAATTCTTCAATTATTACTTTACCAACTAATCCTGCATGGTAGGACGTTCCACAAGCTAAAATATACAAACGATCTGCTTGGTGAATTTTTGCCAAAAGTTCTGCTTCAATTTCAAATTCACCTGCTTGAGATTGATAAGACAATATATTCTTTCTGACAACTGCGGCTTGTTCATCCATTTCTTTAAGCATATAGTGAGGATAGGTGCCCTTATCAAGATCACTCGCATCAAGATCTGCTATATAAGCAGATCGCTGAACAGTCTTTCCTGTCGAATCTTCGATCGTAACCTGATCAGAACGAATCATTAGAAGTTCGCCGTCATGGATTTCAATATATTTACTAGTCAATTCAATCGTTGCCATTGCATCAGAAACAATCACATTAAAGCCTTCCCCTACTCCTACTAAAAGAGGCGACTTTTTCTTAGCAGCATAAAGTAGCTCGGGGTCCTCTTGATCAATTAATCCTATAGCATAAGAACCTTCAATTAAATCAAGCACCTTTTTAAATGCTTCTTTAGTACTAAGACCTTGTTCTGAGAAATGAGCAATCAAAGCCACAATTATCTCTGTATCTGTTTCTGATTTTAAGTCGACCTGACTCAAATAAGTAGTTTTCAAGTCTAAGTAATTCTCAATTACACCATTATGAACGAGTGTATAACGACCTGAATTGGACTGATGGGGATGAGCATTTTCTCTAGTAGCGGACCCGTGAGTCGCCCATCGAGTATGTCCAATACCTATTCCAGAATCAAGGGTGTGATTAACTGCTTTTTCAAGATCAGCAATTCTACCCTTTTCTTTAAAAAGATATCCTTGTCCTTGCTGACTTAATAAATAAAGACCCGCCGAATCATAACCACGGTATTCTAGTTTAGCTAAACCGTCCAGTATTACTCTTGGTACATTTCCTTCTCCAATAAATCCAACTATTCCACACATAAAATACGCCTCATTTCTTTCAATATTTTATGCTTTCGGTGCATAGAATAGCCTCTGTGCAAGACCTTGCGACCTTGTTTTAACTATTCTTAAAGACTGCACTGCCTTGAGTCATCCGCCGAAATTTCGATAAACTCATCCTCGTCACCTAATTTACTAGGTCTGGCGCTATCCATTTTAATCCTCCTATTTTTTTCTGAAAGCTCATTTAATTTACACTATGTGTTGTCAAATGTCAAAAGCTACACTTGAATAATAAGAAACAAAGCAAGGATAGCTACCCACCCTTGCGTTAATTTTTAAAAGACCTTGACTATTTAATTATTTCTTTAAGCGTTTAATAACAGTTGTTGAATAAGGGAGTAAATTAATCGATTTAACTTGATTTAGATATTCTTTTTCCTCATTATCAACGATGCCATTATATACTAGCATTGTATAGTTGCCCAAAGGAACATTGAAATGCGCATATTCTTCTCCCCCATTAAACATCAGGATGAGATCATATTTTTCACCAGCATAGCGAACAGCCATGATTTGATCTGAAGCTTGAATAACCTCTGTCGAACAATGCAATGCTTGGTAACTTGTTTGACGTAAAAGTGGTTCTTCTTTCCTTAACTGAATTAAACCTTTTACATACTCGACAGTCTTGCGATGCTGAGTCATTAAGGACCAATCTATTTGATTGATCGAATCTGGGCGGTTGTATGAATCCCTAACTCCTTGCTTACTTCTTAGGAATTCTTGTCCTGCATGAATGAAGGGAATACCTTGAGCTAAGATCACTAAAGCTAATCCTAACTCTTGTTTCTTTATAATGATTTCGGGTAAATGATATGGATCGGCCATCATAAGGCGATCATAAAGTGTATAGTTATCATGTGCTTCACAATACTGAATGACCTGCTTTGGATTGTTAAATTTTTCTGAATCATAGCGAGCTAGAAAATTATTAACTAGAGGTTCTTCCATATACCAAGCTCCATTAATAAACCCCCGTGCTTCAGGATTAAAATCATTCCCTTTTATAGCCTCTCGGATTCCATCATTAAATTGAGCTATTCTAGGCATTTTAAAAGCATTATTTAAATTGGCTTTTTCATCAGCTGGAATCGGACTACTCATATCCCATCCCTCACCTAGGATAAAGATACTCGGATCAATTTGATCAAGGGCCTGTCGAATCTTTTGCATGGTTGATTGATCATGCAATCCCATCAAGTCAAAACGAAAACCATCGATATGAAATTCATTTGCCCAGTATACAACCGAATCAATCATATATTGTTGCATCATAATGCGTTCAGATGCGGTATCATTTCCAACCCCACTGCCATTAGTTAACTGTCCCGATTGATCATAACGAAAATAATAATGGGGTACGGTTAACTGAAATGGGTGATTCTCTACTTGATAAACGTGATTGTAAACGACATCCATAATCACTCGGATACCCCTTTGGTGAAGCGCATGAATCATTTGCTTAAGTTCTTTAATTCGTGTTACCGGATCATAAGGATCAGTTGCATAAGAACCCTCAGGAATATTATAGTTATAAGGATCATATCCCCAGTTATATTCATTTGGTTGCTCAAAGGTCTCATCTATTGAATCAAAATCAAAAAAAGGTAAAAACTCAAGATGAGTAACTCCTAATTCACTAAGGTAATCCAATCCTGTGGCATATCCTTCTTGATTTTGAGTATTTGCTTGACTTAAGCCTAAATATCCACCTTTATAACTAACGCCTGAATCAGGATGGATCGTTAAATCACGAATATTAACCTCATAAATAATCATTGCCTCATCATCAGGAAAAGCTGGCATCCTCTTAGACCATTGTTCTGGATTTGTTCTTGCTAGATCGACAACAACAGACCTTCTGCCATTAACAGTACAAGCTTTAGCATAAGGATCAATGGTTTCTGTAGTACTGCCATCATTGAAAAAAATACGATAACGATAAGTCGTACCGTGCTGATCTCCTAGTAATTCTAACTGAAAAAGGGCTTCCCCTTCTTGATTTTCCATGGGTAGCGTTTCTTTAACTCGGCCATAATAACCGTCGAAAACGATTAAGTGAATGGTTCGAGCGGTGGGTGCCCAAATTTTAAACAGTGTTTTTTCAGGAACATAAATAGCTCCTAATGAACCTAAATATGCCATTTGATCTAGTTCTTTAAGCCTCTCTTCTGTATACATACCCTTCACTCTCTCATCTTTATTTTTAAAAAAAAGCAATAGAATAGCGATCTTCTATCGCCTCTATTGCATTTTACACAAAATTTCTCTCTCAGTGAATTCTACCATTAACTATTTATAACGTTTGCGATGTGATAATTGACAATAGCGTTCATACCAAATATCGATAAAGGCAGGATTGAAAGGACCCTTCTTTTCTTCAATCCATCGAACCAATTCTTGAATATTATATTTCAAAATCCGATCAATTTCGACTGGGTAATTATAACGTCTGCTATGCACCTCATACTCATCTAAATCCAATAATCGTTTCTCACCATCCGGAAACATTTTTATATCGAGATCATAATCAATATATTTTAATGCTTCTTTATCCATCACATATGGCGAGGCTAAATTACAATAATAAGTGACACCTCTTTTACGAATCATCGCTACAATATTAAACCAAAAATGTTGATGATAGTATACAATTGCAGCTTCTCGTGTCACCCACCGACGACCATCTGATTCGATCACTAAAGTATGATCATTACATCCTATAATGGACTGCTCACTGGTCTTTAAGACCATTGTGTCACGCCATGTTCGATGCAATGAACCATCGTGTTTATAACTTTTAACAGTAATGAATTCACCTTCTCTGGGCTGCTTCATCACTGAACCTACTTTCTATTGTGTAAATAAATTAGCCATTTGGCTATCAACTTTTCCTAAAATATTATATCATACTCCTTTGTCTTTATGGGAGCTAATTTCATTTTAGCTAAAGAAACCCTTCTCTATCAATGCAGACGACTATTTTCGCAAATTTCTTAAAATGGTATAATGATAGAAAACAAATAAGAAAGGAAGCTAATAATGACTATTTCCTCTTCCCTTAGCCACCCTTTAGAAATTGGCATTTACACTTTGGGTGATCATGTCCCCCATCCACTAACTGGAGAACGTATTTCTCAAGAACAAAGAGTGAATGAGATTATTCGGTACGGAATTGAAGCAGAAGCAGCCGGTTTAGATCTTTTTAGTGTCGGCGAAAGTCATCAGCCCTATTTCACGAGTCAAGCCCACACGGTAATTTTAGCAGCAATTGCCCAAGCAACATCAAAGATCAAACTTTCTTCAGCAGCTACCATTGTCTCTACTTCCGATCCAGTTCGTATTTTTGAAGATTTTGCCACTCTCGACCTGATTTCTAAAGGTCGGATGGAAATTATTGCTGGCCGTGCTTCACGAGTTGGACTCTTTGATTTATTAGGCTATAATATGCGTGATTATGAGGCATTATACGAAGAAAAGTTTGACCTCTTACGCCAAATCAATGAAGAACTGATTATTAATTGGGAAGGAGAGTTTAGAGCCCCATTGAAAAATGCCTCTATTTTACCTAGACCTTACCAAAATCGTAAGCTTCCTATTTGGCGTGCCGTTGGCGGTCATCGTACTTCTGCTATCCAGGCAGGACGTCAAGGAGCGCCAATCTTCTTAGCCCACTTAACTGGACCCGTTGACGTTCATTTAGCAAACATTCAAGCTTACCGTGAGGCTTTAGAAGAAAGTGGCTATCAAAGTCAAGATTTCCCTGTAGCGACTGCCGGTATGTTATATGTAGCAGAGACTTCTCAAAAGGCAAGACAAGAAGCTTATACATTCATTTCAAAAGGATTTACTTTCTCAAATGGCCAAGCATTTCCTAAACGTGCCTTTGCTCAATCTGAAAATCTCAATGATATTCTCAATATTGGTAGTCCACAAGAAATTATTGAAAAGATCCTTTACCAATATGAGACCTTTGGCATTAGTCGTTATGTCGCTCAAATCGACTTTGGAGGTATTCCTTTCGCCAATTTGATGAAGAACTTAGAGTTCTTAGAAGCTGATATTTTACCTGCCATTCGCCGTTACACAGGCCAAAAAAATGCGGATCAAATCGAACCAACTGACCACATGCAATTTAGAGAAAATGTGCAAAAACTTACGAAGGAAGTGGAATAATGAAATTAGTTTTACTTTCTGGTTCAAAAATGGGAAATAAAACTCGAATTGCGATGAATTTAACCTATGAAATTGTTAGTACGAATTATCCCGATTTTGATGTGGAACTAATCGATCTAGCTGAAAAGACAATTGATTTTGCAGATGGTCATCACTATGTTGAACTTACCGGTGACAGTGCCTATGTAACCAGAGCTATCATGGAAGCTGACGCTATAATTATTGGAAGTCCTATCTTCCAAGCATCCATTCCAGCGACTCTTAAAAATATCTTCGACCTATTGCCACAAAATGCTTTACGTGATAAGACGGTTGGGATGGTCATCACAGCAGGCAGTCCAAAACATTATTTAATTGCCGAATATCAATTAAAACCTATTCTTTCCTATATGAAAGCAATGGTTATACCTTCTTATGTTTTTATTGAGGAAGCAGACTATCACCAAGGTGAAATTATTAATAAGAACATTCACTATCGTATAGACGGTTTAATCAAAGATACTTTACTATTCAGCCAAGCGATGGAACTAAAACGTCAAAAAGAAGATGATACCTACGATTTTTAGTCATTTATAAAAATTTAGTGAATAACTAGAGACTCCGCTCAAGTTTAATTTCTTGATCGGAGTCTTTAGATTTTTGTGATAAATTCCTTCTCTTCGTTAATGATATAAGTCGCTATCTAATTACTTTATTCGCTAAGTCGAATAATTTAACTTGTAAAGAAGATAACGCCAGCTGCTCTATTTCATCTTTGGCCACCCATTGAAAACTTGTATCCGTTACATGAAGTTGTTCTAGCAATTGGTATCCGCTGTCTTTGAGATTGACGGGAACAATCATAACCTGCCAAATCCGATGACTAAAGACATGTTTCACAGTAGCTTTTAAATTATCAATTTGAGGAATAAAGTATTGCCTAAATTGATCCGTTAGAGATTCTGCAACAAGTTGGTCATGCTTTAAATAAGTATAAACAAAAGCATCTCGTGCTTCACTTGCCTCTTTTAAAGATAAAAGGTCAAAAGCTACTAATGGATAATGCCACAATCCGACCAACAACTCACCGGTTTGATGCTGCCGCATCAAAATTTCTCCCTTTTCATTTTGGATAACAAAAGCCAGCCATCCCTGCTCAATTTGCTTGGTTTTTTTGCGTTTTACGGGATAAAGATGACTGGTATGATTTTGGTAAGACTGATCGAAATCTTTTAAAATATGATTTTCTGGTCGATAATTATTTGGTGTCATGATGGTAGCACCAATATCCATCAAGGCTTGATTAAAATCACCAGGGCGTTCTGGATCGATTAAACGGTCGAGAATTTCTTTAAAAACGATACGGTTTTTTGCTTGACTAATATCTTCTTCCACTTCAAACAACCTAGCTGTGATGCGCATTAAATTACCATCAATTGCTGGTTCTACTAATCCAAAAGCTATCGAACCAATAGCTGCTGCCGTGTATGGACCAATCCCCTTAAGACTTAATAAATCTTTCATGTTTGACGGCATAATCCCATCATAGTCAGTCATAATTTGTTTAGCAGCACTCTGCATATTCCGCACTCTTGAATAATACCCTAACCCTTGCCATAATTGATGAAGTTTTTCTTCTGGACAAACTGATAAATCCTCAATCGTAGGCAGTTCAGTGATAAAACGCTCATAATAAGGAAGAACCGTATTCACCTGTGTTTGTTGTAACATGATTTCACTGACCCAAATATGATAGGGGTTTTTACTTTTTCGCCAAGGTAAGTCACGACCTTCTTGATCATACCAATTTAATACCGTTTTACGGAATTTATGTATCTTTTGGAAAGACCAATTTAGATAATTATTACTTTCTTCACTCATTAAACCACCTCACTTCTAACTTACTCCTCTAGCATTGATTCATTATCAGCTAACCAATTTTGAATGGCATCATAATCAAAACCCTTTTGTTTTAAGTCTAAAAAAAGCTTTTGTCTTAATTCATAGCCCTTTAATTTTTTTGACCGTTTTCTAAAATACTTCTGGCCCTCCAAGTCGAGTAAGTCCGCTTGTAGGTCTTGATCGACTTCGATCTCATAATCATCTAAAAAGCTTTGAATCAAGGTTCGATCATAGCCTTTCTGATTTAGATGTTGATAGAGTTTTGTCTTTTGCATAGCAAGTGCTAGTCTTTTTTTACTTTTAATAAACTTATCTGCTAGGATTTGTAGATTTTCCCTTTGTAGACTTTCTGGATATTCATTGAGAGCATCCTCGATTAAGTGTTCATTTAATCCTTTAGCTTTTAACTCATAGGCAATATTTCTAGGGCCTTTACGATTGATCGATGCCTGTGTTCGAACATATGCTTGGCCGTATGTTAAATCGTTGATTAAGTTTTGCTTTTTTAATTTAGCAATTATTTGCTCTACTAAGATTTCTGAAACTTCAAAAGAAGCATAATTAAATGGCTTTTGTTGAACTGAAGTAGAATTGGTCCGGATTTGATTAGACCTTAAATCAGATTCTACTGTCAGATCTTCCCGTTCTTCTTTTTTATCCTTTTGAGACTCATTGATTAATTTAGCAAGGTACTCACGAATTTCTTGCTCAGATTTCAGACCATAAGAGAGGTAATTAAGTGTTTTTTGATAAAAACTATAATGAAATTCGGCTTCTAAAAATTTTTTTATGTCTTTTTCATTGACATCCATTCCTTTTCTGATCGCAAATTGAATTAAAATAGGTTCAGCAATACCAAAAGCAAATTGGTCATCTATATAAATTGAATAGCGTTGTTTATTCTTTTTTTGAACTTGAATTTTTGAAATTTTCAAATCATCACCTCTAATTGATATTGTAACATGATCCGTCCAAGTTATCTGATTAGACCTTTTATTCATTTAGTAAGATTATGCTATAATAAACAAAATGAAAAGGGGTGCAGCTATGGACAAACAAGAAAAACTTATTCTTCAACTGGCCACGCTAGCAGGAACCCTCTTGATCCAATCAGAAGCTGAAGGATATCGGGTTGAACGGACTGTTACACAGATCCTCTCCCTCAGTAAATTTGATCAACCTGCCGTTTTTTCTTCTGCTTCTGGCCTCTTCTTAACATTACAAGATAGTCAATTTATAGAAGAGAGCCCGACAGGAAGCACCATTATTGTCCGAGTCAAAAACCGCAAAAACCACATGCGCATCATCCATCAAGTTAATCAGATTGTTTATCAACTTTTAGATAATAAGATTAGTCCGCAGCTTGCATACAGTCAATTAAATAACATCCAAAATCAAGAATATTCAACTCATAGTCAATTTGTTTGGACTATTCTTTTGATTATGTCGTATGTCATCTTATTAAAAGGTGGTTTAGGGGATCTTGTAATTGCTCTTATTCCTACTATTATGATCTTATTTTTTAAATTATCGGAGGATGATTTTGGCCTCAATCGCTTTGCTGTCAACGTATTAATGACAAGTTCACTAGCCTTTGTCTTACCGATCATTCATCTCTATGTGACAAACAACTTTAATTTAAATATTGTTATAGGAGCTACTTTAATGCCGCTATATCCGGGCACAGCTTTTACCAACGGAATTCGCGACTTACTTCACGGTGATTATTCCACAGGCCTTACACGGCTAGTAGATGCTATCAAAGAAGGTTTAAGTTTAGCTTTAGGTGTTGGGATTGGTTTAGCAATTTCTTATGGGGTGATTAACTTATGGAATTAAAGCAATTAATAATACAACTCGTTGCCAGCTATCTTGCAACTGTCGCTGCTGCAATTAATGTGAATGCCCCCCGCAATTTCATTTATTGGGCAGGCATACCGGGATTAGTTTCTTATGCAGTTTATTTATTTGTCCTAAACCTTACAAACTCCTTTATTGCGACCTTTATTGGCAGCCTTATCGTCAGCATTATGGGACAGTGGATGGCGCGTAAATTTAAAACGGTCGTTAATGTCTTCTACATTCCTGCTTTCTTTCTTTATGTTCCAGGTGTTGCCATATATGAAACAGCCGAATATTTTATGGAGAATAACCTGATCGCAGCAAGCCAATCCTTCTACCAGGCTTTAGTCACTGCACTAGCGATTGGACTAGCTGTCTTTGTTGTCGATTCAGCTATGGACACCTATAAATATCATCTCAATAAAAGATCGCAGATAAAATAGGAAAGGAGCTAATAGTCATTGAATAACCAAGTAAATATAAGTCAACCCGTTTCACAAGCTGTTGAAGGTCGTCCGGATTTGTTAAATTTGCTTGTTGAAATAGGTTTTACACCTTTAGCAAACCCAAAAATGTTAGCGACAGTTGGACGGTTAACTTCAATCAAAAAAGGCGCTAAATTAATCAATGTCCCAATCGATTCAATCATACAAAAATTACAATGGAATGGCTATGAAGTAATTGATACAGAAGAGGAGTGAAAAAATGCCCCAATCAAAAGATAAAATTAATATTTTAAGAGATATTTTGATTAAATTACACCACGGTGCTGATCCAACGAGTGTTCAAGAAGAATTTAATCAACATTTTACAGGAGTATCTGCAATAGAAATTTCTCTCATGGAACAAGAACTTATTTCTGAAGGATCAGGAATATCTTTTGAAGATGTTATGTCACTTTGCAATGTACATGCTAACCTATTCAAAGGTTCCATTGATCAAAATGAAAGAGCTGATTTCGAATTACCAGGCCACCCAGTCAAAATCTTCAAAGAAGAAAACATAGCCCTTCAAGCAGCTATATTGCGAATTAAGCGTCTATTTGAGGCCTTGAAAGAAACTGATTCTTCCCATTGGGATCTAGGACTAATTCAAGGGTTACAAAGGCAAATGCTTTTGCTTGGTCAATTTAAAAAACATTATATACGTAAAGAAGAAATTTTATTTCCAATTATGGAGAAATATGGCCATGATGCTCCGCCAAAAGTGATGTGGGGAGTGGATGATCAAATTCGAAAACTTTATGATACTACGTTTGAATTAGTCAAAAAATTGCCGAATGCTAATATTGAAAAAACCATTCAATCATTTAGACAATTTGAATTAGAGTTCCGTGAAATGATCTTCAAGGAAGAAGCGATCCTTATTCAGATTCTTTTAGAAATATTTAATGAAGATGATTGGATCGCAGTCGAACAAGCAAGTGATCAGTATGGTTATGCTATCATCAAGCCAAACGAAAGATGGCATCCTCAAAGAAAGAACTTTGAAGAAAATGTAAAGGTAATAAATACAGTTGAAAATGATAAAATCCCTACTGTTTTAGACGTTAATAATCCAACCCATCAAGAAATGCAAATCAAATTCAATTCAGGTTATTTATCACTTAAAGAAATCGATCGTATTTTAGATCATTTAGATTTAGAAATCACTTTTGTTTCAAAAGATGACATCTTTACTTACTTTAACAATCAAGTACATGATCATAAAAAAATACTTCCACGAAATACTAATGCTATTGGTAGAAATGTTGAAAAATGTCATCCGCCACGTGTAGTTGAAAAAGTAAAGACAATTTTCGAAAATCTAAGAACCAAGAAAACATCAAGAGAAACCATGTGGTTTTCTCGCGGAAATTTTTTCGCTTTGATCATTTATCAAGGGGTTTATGATTATAATGGTGAATTTATGGGGGTATTGGAAACCGTTCAAGATATTCAGCCACACTTTGAATTACAAGGCCAAGCCGATCAGCGGAACCTCTCAACAGAAAGAATTAATAAAAACTAAGGGAATATGCGTCACATTAAACTCGATCCTCTCTTCATTTAAAATATACATCTTAAGCACGAAGTAATTCACTCTCAAAATGTTAAGCTAAAAAAATAAAGGGGTGATTTTTTGAACAATTGGCGACACTGGTTAAAAGTTATTGCTTCGGCTTTTTTAATTTTAACCATTATCTTTATTTTTAATCAATTTATGCAATTATACCGCAATTTAGCCTATATCCATCCATTATTAGCTATTTGCGTAGTTGTTGTTTTAGGTTTAATTTTAGGATACTTTATTTTTGTTACTATTCGTGAGCTTATGAAATTACCAAAAGAAATTGAACTGGCTGACGGAGCGGGACCTGAAGAATACGAACAGTATGTCAAAGACAGTTTAACCAAACTAAGGAAGAATCCTACTTTGAAAGGTTTAAATTTCGAATGGGATGATTATCAAGCTTTAACAGAAGAAGAACAAATAAAAATAGCTCATCAAAAACTCAAAGACCATGGCTTAATTAATGTAAAAAAACAAGCCCAAATGGTATTTCTTACCACCGCCATTTCGCAAAATGGATCATTGGATGCAATCACGGTGCTAGTTGCTCTAATGAAAATGGTCTGGCAATTAATTAAAGTTTATGACACGCGTCCTAGTTTTGGGAAAATAATTTCAATTTATACTAATGTAGCGATGACCATCTTAATGACTCGAGGAATTGAAGACTTAGACTTAATTGAAGCTCAAATGGAACCTTTAATTTCCTCTATTCTAGGTGGAAGTCTTCTATCAATGATTCCAGGTTCGGTTTCGATTACCAATTTATTAGCTAACTCGATTTTAGAAGGTTCGATCAATGCTCTTTTAACCCTACGTGTTGGAATTATAACTATGGATTATCTAGGTAGTTTAAAAGATGCTGATAATCAAGTCATTAAACGCTCTGCAACGATTGAAGGTACAAAACTATTAGCTCAAATTATTAAAGATGGTAGTATTAACGTCGTTCAAGCAATGGTCAAATCAGTCAAAAAATCAGGATTAGAAAATAGTAAAAAATGGAATCCGTTTACAAAGTTTTAATAGCAATGCTAGCGAAAATCGCTAGCATATTTTTCTGAAAAAGGTTAAATTACTGGGAATTCTGTGCTATAATGCTCAAAGTAAATAAGTAACTAGATAGGGGTTGATTTTATGTCATTCACAAGTTTAAAAGGTTTAATCGATGAAGCTAACGAAAAACATCTTACAATTTCGCAAGTAATGATCCAAAATGAAATGGAGTTAAGAGGAATTACGGAAGAAGAAATGTTAGCTGCCATGGAAGAGCAATTTGATGTCATGGTCAATTCTGTGCGCAAAGGTACTCTCGAATCCGTTATGAGTCATACAGGTGTGACTGGAGGAGATGGTCACCGTGTTTTCCAATATAGTCAAAAAGGAAATTCTTTAGTTGACCCATTCACTTTAAGAGTAGTTGCCAATGCGATGGCGGTAAATGAGGTCAACGCTTCAATGGGACGAATTGTAGCAACCCCTACGGCTGGATCAGCAGGCATTTTACCAGCTTGTTTAGTCCATATGCTAGATACTGGTAATTTTGAAAAAGAACAACTGGTTCGTGCTATGTTCACTGCTTCTGCCCTTGGTCTGGTTATTGCTAATAGGGCTTCAATCTCAGGCGCTCAGGGTGGATGCCAAGCTGAAGTTGGATCAGCAACTTCCATGGCTGCAGGGGCTCTAGTTGAATTAAAAGGCGGAACACCAGAGCAAGTAGGAAACGCTGTCGGGCTCGCATTAAAAAATTCTTTAGGCTTAGTTTGTGATCCAGTTGCTGGTCTAGTCGAGATTCCTTGCATCATTCGCAATGGTTTGCACGCACTTACTGCCATGGCTGCTGCTGATATGGCTTTGGCTGATGTCGTTTCTATCATTCCTTCGGATGAAGTGATTGATGCTATGGATGCTATTGGTAATGAATTACCACAATCGCTTAGAGAAACAGGAATCGGTGGTGTAGCAGGAACACCCACTGCTCGTCGCATTAAAGAACAAGTCTTTGGCAATTCAGATGAATTAGTAGCCGATGTCGAAGTTGAACTTTCCGGTACAGGGGAGAAGATCTTAGAAGATGGAGTCAGTGCCTCTTACCAATCTGGCTTCGAAATCATTGGCCCAGTCATGGTCGGACCATCCTCTTCACACACAGCCGGTGCAGTTCGCTTAGGTAATGTAGCTCGCCAACTATTAGGTGAAGAACCAGAAGAAGTTGTATTTACCCTTATGGACTCTTTTGCAAAAACCTATCAAGGACATGGAACAGACCTAGCTCTAATTGCTGGAGTATTAGGCTACACGACACGTGATTCAGAAATTGCTGATATTCGTGATATTGCAGAAGAACGTGGTTTGAAAATTAATTTTCTTGAACGTAATCTCGGAAATTATCATCCAAATACAGCCCGCATTCACATCTTTGGTCCAAATAATCACATCACTATCATTGGTTCATCCATTGGTGGAGGCAAAATTGAAATTAATAAATACGATGAATATGATGTGCGATTCTCAGGTGAACGCCCTACATTAATTATTCGCCACAAAGATAAGATTGGTACAATCGGACGTCTTTCAACCTTCCTACAAGATCATGATATTAATATCTCTTACATGACTCACCAAAGAGCTAAAATTAATGGTCCAGCTATCACTATTTTTGAGATGGATCAAGAACTTAGCCAGGAAGATACAGAAGAGCTTCTTTTACGCTTTAGTTTTATCGATGATTTAAAAGCTATTTATGTCAAATAATTTTTCGTCAAAAAGAACCATCCTCAATCACAGAGAATGGTTCTTTTTTTATAGTTCATTCATCATCATTTCTCAATAAATGACCATCTTCATCTTTGACTAAATAGTGCACCGTCGCAAAGACAATGAAAATAGCAACTGCTCCCCATACTAAATCTTCCATCGACTTAGCATAAATTAACATTTTACGTGCAATCACAAACAAGATCAATTCTAAAACTGCCTTGGGAGAATGAAATAAGAGCATAAATATCAACTCAATACCTACCAAAAGTAATAAGGCATAGCCTAAAAAATTCTGAAAAACAGAATAGGTCTCTATAACATCAGCTTGTAAAACTAAGTACCCATACTTAAATAAATCAATCATTCCAACAGCTACAACGATAGCTATCGCTATCACTATCACCATTTCTAACAAACGAGAATAATTTTCAAGTAAATGCTTTACTTTTTCAATATTAATTTTCATAGATGTTTCCCCCAAGGTCTATTTTATTTATTAACTTGCTGATTCTTTTACCAATCAATAATGCGCTCAATCGCTTTGCTATACGAATGAATGAGGTCTTCTTCTCGTCGGATTAATTGCCCAAGTGTCAAAGTCAATTGCTGAGAGTCTTCCAGACTATCTAATTGATCCTTTTGGTATTCTATATCTTGCCATACTAATTCATGGTCTAGAGCTTTTCCAATCTCATCAAGTTTCTCATGAATCTGATGTTTAAGACGGATCTTTCTTTGTTCTTCATATAATTTAATCTTAGGAAGAAGTCGATAGATTTCTTGACCCGAAACGCTCCTTTGCATATGAGCATTACTTACGATGCAATATTCCTTATTAAAGGGACTAATCCCTGCATGTATTCCGTGAATTTGATAGACACCATCGTATAAATGGTAGACACCACTTTCGAACTCTGGTAAAAAGACTCGCTTCAAACGATAGACAGAATCTTCTCCCGTAATTTCAGCTATCCACATTTTTCCATCATTATTTGGAGTTAAGGTAAGTTTTTGAGCCTTAAATTCTTCGTTCAATTTGATTTCCTTTCGGTTGAAACAAGTCTTTCATAAATCCAGGTATAGACTGAATAATCCTAGAAGGCAAAACAATATAGTTATTTTGATAGATGCGATTGGCAATAGCGGTATGCATATAGCAAGCAATTAAGACAGCTCCTAAATGCGAAGAACACTGCCCCATTAATCCAGTGATCATACCCGCCAAACAATCCCCCATACCACCAATTGCCATACCAGGATTACCTGAAATATTTGAATAAGATAAACCTGAAGGTTGATAAATTTTAGTTTGATGTGATTTAGAGACTAAAATGGCTTGATAGTGGTCTGAAAATACTTGTGGATCTTCGATGCCAGTAACTTCTTTCAGTTTTGACCACTCTCCTAGATGAGGTGTGAAAATTAACTGCCCTGCGCATGCAAAAGGACCTTCTTGTGCCCATAGAGTAATCGCGTCTCCATCAAGGATTAAAACCTGATCCGAATGTATTTTTGAAATAATTGTCTTTAATAGTTGAATGCTCTCTTTACTTCTACCCATTCCGGGGCCAATAAGCACTTGATCCGCTTTATTCAACCATATCGTGCTTAAGTCGTTATTCAACCAGTCTCCCACCATAATCTCAGGTAAATAAGCATGACAAGAGCCTATATTATTTTCAGATGTCAACAAACTAGTTAAGCCCGATCCTACATGAACACAAGCGCTGGCGGCTAACAAAGCTGCCCCACCCATCTCTTCATTACCGCCAATAATCAAACTATGTCCATAATTACCCTTATAGCTATCCGTTGGACGCGGATCTATAAGTGATCTTATCTTAGTCAAGCTTAGTTCGATCATGATGTCCCTCATTTCTCTCATTATAGTATAATATTAAGCTGAAAAAAGGTATCTAGCAAGTCTTAATTATACGCTTACAAAATAAAAACGCTGAGGATCTTTTAGTCCCCACCGTTTTTTAGATTTTAATTCCTTTTATAATCAAAAGTCTACTCTAAAACAAGTATCGAAACACCTACAGATTGTGGACCAGCATGGACACCTAAAACTGGCGTTAATTCCGTCACAATGGATGTCTCGGCTTTAGAAATTTCATCTGCGAGATCTTTTTGTAATTGAGCGATTTCTTCATTATTATTTCCAGCAAAAAGGGCTATCTTATAGCGTTTTGCTCCCTTAAGTTTTTCCCTTGCTGCTTCTAATAAAGTTAAATAAGATTTTTTCTTACCTCTAGCCTTATTAATGACACCTATTTCTCCATTTAAAATAGTTAATAATGGATTGATATTAAAAAATGATCCAATTATGCCGGCATATTTATTAAATCTTCCGCCCTTAACGACATATTTTAGCGTTCTAAAGAGAGCGAAGATCCCCGTTTGAGAGTTTGCTTTTTCCAATTCAGGTAAAATTTCCTGAACAGTCTTTCCTTCTTTTTTAAGCTCTGACGCATAAATTGCAAGTAAACCTGTTGCTGAAGCGATATAGTCTGATTCAACAATAAAAATTTCTAATTGTTCATATTGCTCACGAACTACTTCATAAAGTTGACGCATCCCTGTTAGTTTTAAAGAGCCAGTAATAACGAGTGCTTGAGTATAACCTTGTTCAACTAATTGGTCTAAAAGATTAACAACATCCTGGATAGGAGGGATTCCTGTCGACAAGACGTCATAGTCATGCATTCTTTCATAAAATTGTCTAGAGTCAATATCAATCTGATCGCGGTAGTGATTGTCTCCCATTTGCACTTGATAATAGATCAATTCAATCCCATAATGCTCAGCAAGATCTTTCTTTAAATCCTGTGCGGTATCTGCAATAATAGCTAGTTTATTCATTATATTCTCCTATCTGGTCATAGCCACCTGATTCAATAATCAATTGGGCTAGTAATTTAGTGGCATATGCATGTGATATGGCATTTACCCCTTCCGTCTTGCTACTTAATTCTATCCCCTCCACTGAAAAGGATCGCTTCTGACCAACTGTTTTAAATATTCTTTGAACAGCAACATTCATGGATTGAGCAAATAAATTATACCCTTGTTCAATGGATACACTTCTCATTTGGATTTCAATTCCTTGCCGGACTTTTTCTATAGGTAAAATTCTTTTATAGACCGCAATGATCAATAAAAAAGCTAATTGTTCACGGCCATATTTTCTACCATGAATTTTAGGAATCACACCCCATTTAGAATAGTTTTGAATCATAGTGGAAGTCATTGCGACTTCACTATTCATAATTGGATCTAAACATTCTTGGATATAATCAACTACTTCTTGATTAAACATCAACCCTTTAGGTAATTCATCCCAAGCTGGACAGTGAAAAGCAAGTATCTTCTCAATCGTTATTGTCACATAGCACCCCTTTATCTAGTTATCACTACTACATATTACCATTCAATCTGAGTCTGTCAAGCAATACTATTCTTTTCACCTATCAGAAAGGAGCATTTTAAATAAAAAACTCGAGAAAATTCTCGAGTAAGTTTTATTCTGCTAATTGACCATTGTGATAAACTTCTGATACATCATCATCATCTTCTAATGCAGCAACAATAGTAGATAAAATCTGAAAATCTTCTTCCGGAAGTGTTACCCAAGTCTTTGGAATCAAAGTTAATTCAGCTGTATGAATTTCTAATTTTTTTGCTTGTAAGCTATCGCGCACTTTTGCTAGTTCACTAGGGTCTGTATAAACTTCAAAAACTTCTTCAGAAGTCTCTAGGTCTTCTCCACCTGCTTCCATTACAAACATCAACATTTCTTCTTCATCCAAGTTATTTTTGGATCTTTCTAATACAAGATAACCTTTTCGATCAAACATATAATTAACAGTTCCTGATTCGCCAAGATTACCACCATTTTTATTATAAGCAATCCTGACATTTGTCATGGTTCGATTCCGATTATCCGTCAAAGTTTCCGTTAAAATTGCAACGCCTTGAGGACCAAATCCTTCATAGACAACTTCAGCATAATTTTCGCCCTCAGCTGAGCTAGTTGCTTTATTTATAGCTCGCTCAACATTATCATTGGGCATATTATTGGCTTTTGCCTTATCCATTGCTAAACGTAAGGCTGGATTCGTATCTGGATCGCCTCCCCCTTGCTTAGCTGCCATATAAATTTCACGCGATAACTTTTGAAAGAGCTTTCCTCTTTTAGCATCTTGGGCACCCTTACGGTTTTTAATATTATTCCACTTAGAATGTCCTGCCAATGCTATCGACTCCTTTCCCTATTATAGATCGATTTCTAATAAGATCGGTGTATGATCTTGACGATCCCCCGAATCGATCATCTCAGATTTTTTTACTTTTTCAACGATACGTTCACTCACTAAGAAATAATCAATTCTCCAGCCTGAATTATTAATTTTACTTGTTTTAACTCTTTGTGCCCACCAAGTATAAACACCCTCTACTGGTCCATGCAAATAACGGAAAGTATCCACAAAACCTCTATTCAAAAGATTAGTGAAACCTTGACGTTCTTCATCAGTAAACCCAGCAGAAAAGTGATTATTGGCAGGATGAGCTAAGTCGATTTCTTCATGGGCTACATTGAAATCACCTGTTGCAATTACCGGCTTAATTTGATCAAGGCTTGCTAAATAATCTGCATATTTTTGATCCCATACTTGACGATCATCTAACCGTCTTAACTCGTTACCCGCGTTAGGAGTATAAACATTGGTTAAAAAGAAATCGTCAAATTCGAGTGTCATGATCCTGCCTTCTGCATCCATTGGATGCGGGCATGAAAGCTCCGGATGGCTGACAATAGGCTCTAGCTCTTTTTTATACAAAAACATTGTTCCCGCATAGCCTTTTCGGGCTGGTTCTTGCGAAGAGCGCCAAGCAATATTATAAGCTGGGAAAAGTTCCTCAATGACTTCAATATGCTTTTTGGTCGGCCCCTTAGCAGAAAGCTTAGTCTCTTGAATTGCCAAAACATCCGCTTGCATAGCATTCAGTTTAATCAAAACTTCTCGTGACATAATGGCTCGATTAGAATCACTGGTCAGAGCAGCATTTAATGAATCAATGTTCCAAGATATTAGTTTCATTCCATTCTCCTTTTAACTTATTAGCATCTTTATTCTACCATATTTATCCTAGCTTCTCGAATGGACTAAAAATCGTCTAAAAGCCTTAATTCCTTGCGTTTTCGATAAAAAGCCGGCACCAGTATTATAATGGACCCTAACCAGGCCATAGGATTTGAAAGGACCGTTCCTGAAAATCCAATAATAGGTGTTAAAACAAAAGCTGCTATGACCCGCATAATTAATTCCGCTATCCCCGCCATCGTTGGAATAAAGCTATCATTTAATCCTTGCAGGGTAGAACGCAAGATGAATAAAAGCGCAAGTAACCAATAAAATGGTGCTGTCAGTAAGAAAAAATGGTGTCCGTAAAGATGAAGTGTTTGTCCTGAAGCAGGATCGCCAAATAAAGAAGTAAAGTATCCCCCCGTAAAAATGAGAAATACAGCAAAAGCAAAAGATACCCCAAACGAAAGTAAGAGAGCTTGTTTCACACCATCATTAATACGACTATATTGTCCAGCCCCATAATTTTGAGCTGAATATGTTGACATAGCAATGCCGAAAGACATTAAAACTTGAATAACCAATTGATCAATCTTTGAAGCTGCTGAGTAACCCCCAACAGCTTCTGGGCCAAGTGTATTCAGGGCTGTAGATACTGAAACAGCACCAATAGCAATAATTGATGTCTGGAATGCCATTGGAAATCCTAATTGACAATGATGAATAATTTCTGATCGTTTGAAGTCAAAATCTTTACGACTAACTTGAAGAAAGTAGATATCTTTTTGAATAACATAATAACAAATCAAGACAGCAATCAGTTGGGATAAGACTGTCGCATAAGCAGCACCAGCTACCCCTAGCTTTAAATAAACAATAAACAAAATATCTAAGATAATATTGGCAACTGTCGTAATCACTAGTGAAACAACCGGAGTTCGACTATCCCCTATCGCTCTTAAGATATTACTGACCATATTAAAGAATACGGTAACAGTCATTCCTGCAAAAATAATGAACATATAGTCATACGCATAAGATATAATAGCATCTGGCGTTCCCATTAATTTTAAAATATCTTTTAAGAATATAGTTGAAAGAATAGTTAGTATGGCAGTGACAAGAATAGCTAAGACAATATTGATAGCCACACTTCGTTTAACCCTAGTATAATCTCTTGCACCAAAGGCTTGAGCTAAGGGTATCGAGGTGCCTCCAGTAAATCCTTGGGCAAAGCCAAGGATTAAGAAGCCTAAAGAACCAGCCAAACCAACACCTGCCAAAGCATTTAAACCAATAGTCCTTCCCACAATGAAAGTATCTACCATATTGTAAACTAATTGAAATAAATTTCCGATAATTAAAGGAACTGAAAAGCGAATTATTTTTTTGATGGGTGAACCACTTGTCATATCATTCACTGGCTTACCTCCTAGATTCTATACCTATTTAGTATATGAGAAATAAGAGATCGCTTCAATGAAATGGAAAAATTTCTTTTTCAAAAAAGACGAACATTTGGATTTACCACCTCTCTAAATGTTTTTATGGTCTTCCGAAAAATCAGCATCTCTGTTACAATCATTTCATCAATTTGAGGAGGAAATTAATGGATACTATTCGCAATTATTTTAAGTTTTCTGAAAATCATACTGATTTTGGCACTGAGGTTCAAGCAGGAATTACAACTTTCCTAGCAATGTCTTATATCATGTTTGTTAATCCGGCTATCTTATCTCAAGCTGGAATGCCTGCTCAAGGGGTATTCCTTGCTACTATTTTCGCAGCAGCTATCTCCACCTTATTTATTGGTTTGTTTGCTAACGTTCCTTATGCTTTAGCACCGGGTATGGGATTAAATGCCTTTTTCACTTATACTGTTGTTTTCGCATTAGGATTTACTTGGCAAGAAGCACTTTCTATGGTCTTTATCTGTGGGATATTAAATGTTCTAATCACCATTACGAAAGTCCGTAAATTATTAATCGTATCAATCCCTTCATTTTTACAACATGCTATTTCGGCTGGTATCGGTATTTTTATTGGTTATATCGGTTTAAAAAATGCTGGCTTACTACAATTCACATCTGGAGCAGGGAATATAATTTCAGTTAACAATGGGGACCCAATGGCCGATACCATTACTGGTGGGGTACATACAGTTGTTACAGATGGTGGTATCGTTCCTGAACTCGTGAATTTTACTCAGCCTGGGGCTTTAATCGCAGTTGTAGGCATTATAGTTACAATTATTTTAATGCTTAGAAAATCCAAAGGAGCGATCTTAATTGGTATCGCGGTTACCACCCTATTAGCTTTTATAACCGGTATCGTTGACTTAGGACAAGTGTCCTTTGCTAATAATTCTCTATCCTCAGCTTTTACAGATTTAGGGAAAATCTTTGGCGTTATCTTTACGAGTGCAGGCATTCCTTCACTATTTGGTGATATTACCCGCCTACCTATTGTTTTAATGACAATCTTTGCTTTCTCACTTTCAGATGTGTTTGATACAATTGGAACTTTTATTGGTACTGGGCTACGTTCAGGCATCTTCTCCAAAGCTGACCAATTAGCTTTAGAGTCGGGTTCAGGCTTCACCTCAAAGATGGATAAAGCTTTGTTCGGTGATTCAGTCGGCACTATCTTTGGAGCTATCTTAGGTACTTCTAATACCACTACCTTTGTGGAATCTTCTGCTGGTATTGGGGCCGGAGGACGTACAGGCTTTACTTCTGTGATTACAGCACTTTGCTTTGTTCTTTCAGCTTTCTTATCACCAATCATCTCATTAATACCAGCGCAAGCAACCGCCCCAGCATTAATTATCGTAGGGATCTTGATGGTTAGCTCTCTATCTGATATTGATTGGTCTAATTTTGAAGATGCTGTTCCTGCTTTCTTTGCTTCTGTTTTCATGGGATTAACCTATTCTATTTCAAACGGTATTGCTGCAGGGTTCATTCTTTATGGCATTATTAAAACCGCAAAAGGACAAGCAAAAGAAGTTCACCCAATCATTTGGGTATCGATTGTCCTCTTCATTATTAACTTTATTGTCCTAGCTATAATCTAATTGCTTAATTTTTTAAAAACCTGCCTTCTCATTTTGAGGAAGCAGGTTTTTAATTATAAATTAATCTTCTTGATTAATAATACGATAGTATGCCTGAGAAGTTAATTGGTAAAAAATGAGATAAAAAAGGACAAACCCCAATACGACTATGGTGAAACTAATCAGATAATCATTAAAATTATTGACTCCTAATAGACCTAAAACTTTGAAAATAATTTGACTTGCGAACAAATTATGAATAAGGGCAAAAATTAATGGTAAGAAGAAAACCCACAGGACTTGAGAGCGGATGGTTTTTTTGATTAATTTTATAGGCAAACCTACTTGTTTCATAATTTGATAATTCTTTTTATCTTCATGCCCTTCTGATACTTGCTTGAAGTAAAGCATTAAGATCATACCTATTATTAGTACACTTGAAACGATTAAACCGATAAATAA
Organism: Facklamia miroungae; assembly: GCF_012396555.1. Classification (GTDB taxonomy): domain Bacteria; phylum Bacillota; class Bacilli; order Lactobacillales; family Aerococcaceae; genus Facklamia; species Facklamia miroungae. The sequence continues at coordinate 112,005 of NZ_JAAXPS010000002.1, read as the reverse complement.
TAAGCCGCCATTAAGCTGATATAGCGACTCTTTTTTAATAGCTTTACTCTCGATGATAAAGCCTCGCTTATCCGCCAATTTTTGAACCGTATTTTCAAACTGAACCTCTTTCAAATCAAAATATAAAGAGCTAACAGTAGATAGTTTTGCTTCGGGGTTATCTAATAAATACCTTTGCATTGCTTGCAACTCTTCTAAAGAATTTAGACCTAAATACAGTGCATCAACACCAATTATAGGAGGAATAATCTCACCTTTACCAATATAGACCGAGCGTGCTTTTCCTTCTTTCCAATAAATTTTTTTCCAATGCGATAAATCCTTTAAATTAGAAGCAAGAACCCACTGGTCTTCTTGAATAGAATCATCGGGATATCTAGCCAGATAATCTGCCTTTAATCCGAGAACAACAAAGCTATTCTCTCCCTGTTCCACCTTTTGCTTTTGACCAAGCTCTAACAAAGGATAAATATGATCTTCTTTAATCAAGACAGTCTCCAGTGCATTTGTTTCGATTAGATCATTCGAAATTAAATCGGTTGATTGAAGCTCTGATTGAAATTTTTGTAATAAATCAAGTTGTTCCTCAGTTGTTTTTTCATAAGCTTGAGAAGGGGCAAAAGAGACCTCATACTCTCTAGGCATGGAACCTTCTGCCGCATTTTCCATATTTCGATAGGTGGTTAAGGTCATTCCCAAAACCATCAAAATGCCTGAAGCCAAAATAGTAATAGAGGCTAAGGATGTAGCATTTTTGCTGATTCTTTGTAACATACCTGATGTGCTTAAGAAATGAGTAGGTTGATAATAATAGGGTTTATTTTTTTGCATCATTTTCAATACAAACACCAGAAAAGCCATAAAAAAAGTGTAGGTTCCGATCATCACTAAAAAAATAGCTATAAAAATCATAGAGAGTGAATCTAAAACACCTTTAGTGGTAAGAGCGATGTAATACCCCGCCGCTAAAGTGACTAAACAGATCACTAAGATAATCCAACGGTTATTAACACGCCCATGTCCTTTACGACTATCCTTCATCAAATCCAGTGATTGTAAACGCTGAATTTTTAAAGCTGATAAAAAGTAGATAATGGAGTAAGTTGCCACCATCAATATCAAAGTTACAATAGCAGCTGAGGAGTCAAAAGGATAATCCATAAAGCCCGCCCCTGTATCTTTCATCAAACGGTTTAATAAAACAAATAAAAAATTTCCCGTCAAATAACCAATTAATATACTGAATGAGGCGTTAATGATTAAGAGAATAACAAATTGGGTCAAAGAAATACGACGGACATGCTTCTTTTCTAAGCCCAATATGGAATAAAGGCCAAATTCTTGGGTAAGTTTCTTACGGATAAAGCTAGAAGCATAAAGAACAATAATTATGATCAATAAGGTAGCAAAGAAAACCCCAATCATTAAAATTGATCCTAGCGCCGGTGACCTATCGATAATATACTGATTACTAGTAAGGGAAAGTATAATATACTCTAAGGCAAAAAGAATAATCGAAGCTAAACTAAAAGGTAAAAAAAGGGCCTTGTTCGATTTCATTGATTTGATAGCTGACTTACGGATAACTGCGGACATCTTTAACATTTTGCATCCCTCCGCCCGTTCAACATAGCCAAAGAATCTGAAATAGCAATTTGGAAATCACTAGAAGTTTGCTGACCACGATAGATTTCATGATAAATGACTCCGTCTTTAATGAATAAAACACGATTCGCAGATGAAGCAGCTTTAATTGAATGAGTAACCATTAAAATTGTATTACCGATTTGATTCAACTTTACTAAAACTTGCATAATCTGTTCAGAAGTCTTAGAATCTAAAGCCCCTGTAGGTTCATCAGCTAATACAATATCAGGCTGATTTATTAAAGCACGGGCAATAGCAATTCTCTGCGCTTGTCCACCTGAAATTTCATAAGGATACTTATCTAATAGCGACTCCACGCCAACAAATTTAGCCACTTTATCGAGTTGATTTTCCATTTCTTTAATGTTTTTTTGTGAAAGAACCATGGGTAAGAGAATATTATCGCGATTAGTAAACCCATCTAACAAATTGAAATCTTGAAAAACAAAACCTAATTTCTCACGGCGAAAACTAGCTATCTGATCCTCCCTAAGATCTGAGAAATCGAGCTCATTCAATAAAACTTTACCTGCAGTTGGTTGGTCAAAAGTAGCTAAAATATTTAACAAGGTTGATTTACCAGAACCAGACTCTCCCATAATCGCAACATATTCTCCCTCATTGATCCCAAAATCAACATCTCTTAAGGCAATCGTCTTATTTCCTCTACCTTTATAAATTTTTTCAACATGTTCTACTTTTAGTAACATCTATTTCTCCTCCTCTATTCCTTAATTCAATTATAACGAATACTTATATTGACAGCTTTTAAGTAAGCTTACAAATAACAAACTAACCTTACAAAATTGTAAGGTTAGTTTGTTTCTTGATTAAATCGAATAGAAAAAGTGGTCCCTATATTCTTTTGAGACTTTACCTCAATGGGTTGGCTAAGACGTTCACTTATCAAACGGACCATATATAAACCAATACCAGAAGATTGCTCGTTCAATAACCCATTATGTCCTGAATACCCTTTATCAAATATTTTAGGTATATCCTGAGGATTAATCCCCCTACCATCGTCACGAATTTCTAATTCTTGACGGTCTTCTATCCATGTAATCCAAATATTACCATGTGTGCTATATTTTAGAGCATTGGATAAAATTTGTTCAATCATAATCTGGCAAAGATTTGCTTCTGTTAAAACTTCTCGATCGATTGGCTGATAATGCAAGGTGATTGTCTGGTGAATAAATTGATGGCGATAACGTTTCAAAAGTGGTTGGATCAAATCATTCAACCTGATCCGACTAAATAACATATCTCTTTTTGGATTAGTAACTTTGAGATAATTTAAGGCCAAATTCGAATAGGCTTCAATTTTTACTAATTCTTGATTGAGTAATCCATTAAAAGGGTGATTTTTCTTTTCTAACAACATTTTACTTGCTGTGATGGGGGTTTTTATTTGGTGAACCCACAACAAGAAATAGTCTTCCATATCTTTTTCTTTTGTTAAATGTTTGTTTTTTTCAACTTGTGATTCATGCAATAAAATTTGGTACTTCTGCTGATAACTGATTTCCTTTTTAAAATTAAACCATTGAAATATTAAAAACATAAGCAACAGGATTAGTGCTAAGAAAAAAGGGAAAATAAATATTGTCCAGCTAAGATTAAATAAATAAAAAACTAAAGCAAAAAGTGCCAAGGTAAACATAACAAATACAATTAAACTAAGATGTCTGTTTAGAAATGCTTTCATCGACTAGCCCTCATTTCTTAATAAACAATAGCCCACATTCTTTTTGGTTCCAATAACTGGATCACGTTTGAGGATACTTAATTTTTTCCTTAATCTTGAAATATTCACCGCCAAGGTATTATCATCGATAAAATTATTTTCTTGCCAACACGCATCTAAAATATCTTCTCTTCTAGCATAGTCACCTTTTTTCTTGAACAACTCGAATAAAATTTGATATTCTGTTGCAGTTAATTCAATCGCTTCTCCTTGATACTCTATAGTTAAAGCCTGAGTATTAAGAATCATCCCATCAAATATATATTTCATCTTATTTTCAGGTAAATAGTTATAGCTCCTTCTTAAAAGGGCCTGAATCTTTGCAACGGTTAATTGGAGATCAATTGGCTTAATTAAATAGTCATCTCCGCCCATTTGGAGAGCCACCATCTGGTCCAGCTGATCGGACAATGAGGAAATAAAAATAATAGGAATTTGCGAATGAGCCCTTAATTGGCCGCACCAATAATAACCATTTTGAAAAGGTAAGTTAATATCCATTAAGACCAGATGAGCTGGCCAAGCCAAACACTCCTCAACAACACTTTCAAAATTTTGACAAATTTTAACTTCAAACTGATGTCTTTTGAGGGTATTAGCTAGTCCCTCGGCGATAATAGGGTCATCTTCTACTATAAATATGCGCATCCCTAGTTTCCTTTCTAAAATTGATCACGAGCTTTTCTTAATTGGATAAACTCTGTCAAACTTCTTACCTGTAAAAAGAGATTAATTTGCTTTTCTCTTTCGACTGTTGAAGGTAAACTGGGTATCCCCTTAGATCTTATGTCCTTAACATGTTTTTGTTCCTTCATTAGAACTTGGTTATTCGGCTCCACTGTTAAAGCAAAGGCAAGATTGGTTAAAGTGTATTCATGACCAGCATATATTTTAGTGGTATCTGGCAAAGCCTTAATCTTTTGAATCGTCTCAAATTGCGCTTGGTAATCATTGGTAAATACCCGACCACAACCTGCTGAAAATAAAGCATCCCCACAAAACAGATGGCTATCCATCAAATAAGAAACATGCTCTTCACTATGCCCTGCTGTCTTTATAACCTTATATTCACACTGATTGATCGTAAAATGATCACCTTCTCTAACCACATAATCAACACGCTCCTCAAGTTCAACCGGTCCATAAACAGCTACTTCTTGCTTTTGACTAGCCAATAAACTGTCTAATCCTCCCACATGATCTTCGTGAAAGTGAGTTAACAGCACCGCCTTAAGATTTAAGCCATTCGTATTCAGATATTTAAGTAAATCGTCACTTTCTCCAGGATCAACCACAATGATGTCTTGATCCTTTTCAATTAACCAAATATAATTGTCTTCTAATGCAGGTAAGGCTTTTATTTGCATAACTATCTTCCTTTCTATTTATTCGATTTCTTTTTTTCATGTTCAATTAACCAAGCTTTGTTAGCAATACCACCATTATATCCCGCTAAGTCACCTGTAGCAGATAATACACGGTGACAAGGGATAATTAATAAAATAGGATTGGCTGCTAGGGCTCCGCCGACAGCTTGAGGGGATACTGTCCGTTTGTTTTCAACTTGAAGGGAATGCGTTATTTCACCATAAGTGGTCAGTTGTCCATAAGGAATTTCAGCTACTTTTCGCCATACTTGCTGACGAAAAGTAGTTTGAAAAAGAGGTTTAAGTTCAAATTGAATAGGATTAAACCTTTGACCTTGGAAATAGTCGTCTAACCATCTAATAATTGGAGCAAATTCAGGACTCGTACTTGCTATTAATTGATACTTGTCTGACAACTTATTTTCTATTTGACCTTTCCCACGAAACCAAAGGGCAGTTAAGGCACCCTTTTCAATGAGTAATCGCATCTCTCCAATTGGACTGTTATAGTTAGCAGCTAATAACATGACTTCCCTCCGATCCATCTCACTTAGCTTAATCCTATCAGAAAACGAGATCTGCATAAACAAAAACCTGCTTCATAAATGGAAGCAGGTCCAATAATAAAGAATACTCAACTATTCTTTTATGAATCGAATGCCAAACAGGCCTAATATACTAGCCATTAAGACCGGTAAGACACTTTGCGATTCTCCGGTTTGTGGTAATGCCGATTTAACTTGATTGTTTATATCGGCAACCGTTGTTTCTTTTTTATCAACTACTATATCTTTCAGAGATTCTTGGGGGATGTGATATTCCTTCACTAATTGATCCGCCAGGACCGAAAAGCTCTCTTGGCCCTCATTACGGTTTTTGATTCTATAATTTTCCCATAAGATAACATTATCCGCCAAAGCTTTAAGTTTATCAGCATCTAACCCATATTGCTCGATCATGATTTTTTCTAATCTTTGAACTTCATGAGCAAATACGTCCGGATAAGTTTGAACCAGATGGTTAAAGACAGTACTAGGATCTCCACCTTCTTTATTCACTTTTTCTGCTAATAAAATTAAAATGTCATCCGAAAATTCTTGCAATTGCTCTTCTATAATGGGAGTCGATTGCAACAGCTCTTGGCGTATCATTTGCGCTCGAGTTTCATTATTTTTAATTGGTAGAACATGACCTTTATTTATTAATTTATCAGCTAAGGCATCGTAGTCAACCTGCCCTTTTTCTTGCAGGATATGATAATTTTCCCATAGCAATATTTCAGGATCTAATTGTTCGAGAGCAGAAGTCTGTACATTTCCTTGATTCTTAAGGCCTTCTATAATCATTTGAACTTGATTTTTAAAGAGTTCAGGATACTTGACCAATAATCTGTTAAAGACGGTGGCCGGATCTCCACCATTTTGATTGACCTCATTTGCTAACTCAATCAAATCTTCATCAGCGATTTGGCTTATTTGGTCCTTATCAATAGGAGTTGACTCTAAAAGATTTTGTTTAATATTTTCAAGGTCTAATTGGTCATCATTTACTAAAAGTCCTTCTTCTTTTAGTCTCTCTATTAACGCAGTAAGGTCCTCTTCACCTCGATCTTTTTGGACAAGATGGTCAATAAAAAGCAATTGAGAAGGGTCAATTTTTTCAACGACCTCTGCATCCAGTCCTCCTAGCTCTATAAGTTTGTTTTTTAATCCCTCTATCTGATCTTTAAAAACCTGTGGATAGTCATTTAAAAGATAGTGATATAAGGTTGCAATATCTCCTCCGGTGGGAACCTCTGTTTGAACTTTTTTATAAGAGACTTGAAGCTGGTCATCTGAAATTTGATCCATTTGAGACTGAAGCATGGGTGTTTCTTCTACCAGAGAATGACGTAAGCTTTCAAAGTCTATATTTTCTTGGGCCGATACAATCCCTATATTATTAGTTAGAAAAGGTTGTGCCGCTGGAAAACTCGTTAATACGAATACCGATGATAGTGTTAATAAACGAAGCATATATTTATTCATTTTTTTCCTCCTAGTTATTTGGTTATCTATATCCTAACAAGGAAAAATGAAAAAAGATGGTCAAATGATTGAAGAGGCCAAACTTTTTCTAAGATCATTCTAGCAAGGAATTATGAATAGTTTTTGAATATTCATAATTAAATCCAGGCAAACGATCAATGATCATTATAATGATAATGATTCTTATCTATTTGAATTGAGCATATTCTGATAAATCAATCCAATAACGTTTCACCCAGACTCCCTTCTCCATTCTTTGGTCTTCTAATAAACCACCCCATTTTTCAATCGTCGCTTTGGAGGCATCATTATCTGAGCGACATGTGATCAGAATGCGCTCGATTCCTAGATTACTAGCTTCTTTCAAAACTTGCCCTAGCATCCAGGTTGCGACGCCTTGACGTCGGTAGGAAGGATGAACGACATAACCAATTTGACCCCCAGAGTGAAGTAAATAATCGTTCAATTGAGGGCGCAGATTGATGGCACCAAGCATTTCACCTTGAAGGTTAAGACAAATCCACTGAATAACCGGCACACGTCCCTTAGGTAAATTGTGACCTTTCGCCCAATCCTGCATTGTTAATATCCATTGATCAATATTTTCATGGTAGCGATTCAAACTCGATGTCCCAGCTATCCACCAGTTAGAATTAGGGTAAGAATCCAAGAATTCTTGTATTATCTTTAAGTCACTTAAGTCAGGTTGTTTTAAAAGCATTTTTTCTCCTATCATTGATGAATCTTCATAGCTTATTGTAGATCAGTTATGTTATAGTATTGCTAGGTAAATAATAAGGAGTGAGCCCTTTGAAAGATATCGTATCCATTCTCTTAACTATTGTTTTAATCGCAGGTAGCAGTTATCATTTTTATAAAAGAAGTCGGAATATTTTTGTAGAAGTTATTCAAAGCTACTGGATTTGGACACAATTAATCACGATTGGTTTGTTGATCTGGATCGGTTTCCAATTTGCTAGTAGTATTTGGCATTATTTATTAATTGCTTCGGCTATTCTTTATTTCCTCTCTGGTCCTTTAGCCAGAGGAATTTCAAAGTCTGATTTTTCAGTCTTTAGAGGAACTTTATCCGTAATGATCCCCATATCTTTTGCTAAAGTCGATCGAGTGGTAATTACACGAGACCTCGAAAAAAAATGCATCAACTTATTAGGCAAAGCCAATAATCAATACTTTGCCCAATCTTTTCCTTTAAACGATGAAGTTCAATTGATTGCACATCTGAAACAAGCCAATATTGAGGTCGATATACAAGATAGTTTACATTCTTAAAGACGAGCCCGACGATAATTGTCTGGCTTTTTTATTAACATTGTCTCTAAAATGCTTCTCATAAGTAGTCTTTAGACTTTAGCCAAATAGCAACAATAATACTGATCAGAATACTCAATAAAGTTGTGATGATAAACCCTCCACCGTATTCTTGGAACGGGACTGGAACGTTCATGCCCCAAAGTCCTCCTATAATCGTAGGAATGGTAAGAATAATTGTAATTGAAGTTAGAATTTTCATAACATTATTTAAATTATTAGAAATCACATTAGAAAAAATATCACTTAATTGATCAACAATGCGCATCCCTTCGTCAACCATCGATTCTGCTTGGAGAGATTCAATTAGAACATCATGCATCAAGGCTTTTAAGCGGTGAATATTTTGAAATTGATCATTTTTACTTATCTGTTCTAACACTCTTCGATTGTTTTGAACAGCCGTTTTAATGTAAGCTAAAGTTTTATCTAAACTCATCAAACGGTATAACTCCTGATTTTGTGAAGAATATTCAATATCTTTTTGCATTGCCTCAATTTCTTCATGAATCCAGGCTAATACTTTGATTGTTTCATTTTGAATTTTCCAGAAAACCTTCATCACCATTTCTTCGTAATCAAAGCCTACACTATCATTAAATTCTTTAAAGATATCTCTTAAGTATGATGGTGTCTCTGGAAGTGCTGTAATTAATTGATCCTCTACTTTAACAAGAGAAATAGCACGTGTTTTATATTCTCTATATTCTCTAGAGTTCATTTGTGGGAAAAGATATTGCAAAACAATAAGCGAACGTGTACCTCCATTATCAAGTAGAGCTTCTTCGGATCTTGCGATTTCAAAGGGATCATTGACTCCACTAAGGTAGTCGTGAGGGATAGCAAGGTTTTTACAAATATCCTCTAGCTCTAAATCATTTAAACCTTCATAAAGCTGCCAAGTATTATTTTTAATCTCCACAATTCTAAGCTCCTCATCTTTTCTTTAAGCTCATTTTCTTACTCCTACTCAGCTATATTTTTATCGCTAATAGCAGTTTGTACACTTGTAATCTCATTATAAGCAATTACACCTTTCTTTAAAAGATAGTAAAATTAGTTTTTTTCTTACTCAATCTATAAAAAAAATAACTATATACATTAATTTAAAGAAAAACACCTTGTCAAAAAAAAAGACTTGTCCTAGAATTAACTTGGAGGTCACTTATGAAAAATAATTTAATTTCATTTAAAACTTTGTTTCTTTCTCTCCTTACAGGACTAGCAACGGGAAGCGTTGTAGCAGGATTCACTATAGGAATAAGAATTTTATCCAATTATAGTCAACTATTATTGAAAAATGCCCAAGTGAACCCATTTGACAGTGCATCCTTCTTCCTTTTAATTATTAGCTTTGGTGCCTTAGCAGGCTACTGTGTTAATAAGGAACCAGATATAGGAGGGTCTGGAATTCCTCATGTCAGTGGTCACTTACATAATCAACTCAGACAAAATTGGTTTACTGTGCTGATTTATAAATTTTTTGGAGGGTTGGCCACAATTGGATCAGGTTTGACATTAGGTCGAGAAGGGCCATCTGTTCAAATTGGATCAGCAGTTGGTCAAGCTGTAAGTGAACTAACCCACAGCAATCAAAAAGTCCAGCGTTACTTAATCGCTGGTGCTGCTGGTGGAGGTATGGCAGCTGCTTTCAATGCACCCCTTTCTGGTTTAATCTTTATGGTGGAAGAATTATTTCAGCGTACCAGTCGCGAATTAATATTATACGCCGGGGTAATTGTGATTACTGCTAACCATTCTGCTAATTTAATTATTGGAAATAAGCCTGCAATTTCAATACCTACTATCACTACAATAGTACCCAATCTGACCTTAGCTTGTTTAGGTCTAGGTATTCTGACCGGTCTTTCTGGAATACTCTTTAATTTTCTAATTATGAATGGTAAAAAGATCTATCAAAACATTGCTTTACCCCAATGGTTAAAATCTATGCTTCCCTTTTTAATAACAGGAATAATTTTATTTTTTGACCATAACTTATTTGGCTCTGGAGCAAATTTAATAACTTTCCCATTAGGGGAAAATCCTGGAATAAGCCAGCTATCTTATTTCTACTTCATAAAACTAGCTTTAGTGGCCTTAGCTTTTTGTTCCGGAATTCCTGGTGGTATCTTTTTTCCTTTATTATCGATTGGTGCCTTATTAGGTAATATATATGGAACCAGTTTATATAGTTTAGGTCTTGTTCCACAAGAAGCAATCCTATACTTTTCTGTTATTGCTATGAGTAGTCATTTTGCAGCAATTGTCCGTGCTCCTCTAACTGGAATCATCCTAATTATTGAAATGACTGGGGCTGCTCTTCCTTGGCTATTTCCAATCACTTTAGTTACCTATCTTAGTTACTTGATTGCTGATTTCTTTAATTGTCAACCCATTTATGTTAGTCTACTAAACAGCATTCTATCTAACCGCCCGAGTATAGATTCTAAAAACTAAAAATAAAAGTCTGTTTCTTTGTAGTGAAACAGACTTTTTTATTATTTTTATTCGATGTGAGCAGATCCCACTAGACCTATATTTTTGTACATTCTGGAAATATTTAAAACGCTTAGTGATATTCTTTCCACATTACATAAACCAGAGCGATCAAGAAAAGCACTCCCGAAAAATGCCATATAACATAATTCATTATTGCTGCAATAATCAACTTACCAAAATCCTTACTCAGAGGATAAAAGCCTAAATACTGAGTATCTGCTGTTGTCTGCAAACGTTCCTTTAAAATATAAATCACTAACATAATAGCGATTGGGAACAGAATAAAATTCCTTATATCATCAAATCCATTGATCGCAAAATAACTAAAAGAGGCAAAAAAATTATAAATCCAAAAATTCTTGTCAAGGCGTTGAACATAAACATTTAATGGGATCATAGTCATCTTCCTTTCTATAATTTTATTATACTATTTTACAGAATCTATCTTATCGGACTTAGGACCTAAAAGAAAAAGATATCATTATTTTTTTAAATCAACCACTCGTTGTGACTTTGCCAACTATAGTTGGTAGATAAGCAGCTAAATCTTTTGATAAAATTAAGGAAAGTTTTAAATAGGAGGAATTTATTATGACTATTGGTGAGCGTATTCAAGCTTTAAGGAAGAAGCAAGGCTTGTCTCAAGAAGAACTGGCAAATAAAATTGATGTCTCGCGACAAGCTATTTCTAAATGGGAAAGTAATCAAAGTAATCCAGATCTCAAAAACATTGTAGCTTTGAGTGAAGTTTTTAAAACTTCAACAGACTCTATCCTAAAAGATAGTCTAGGAGATTTTCAAGCTTTTCAAAGCAACAATCAACTCTTTATTCTAGCCTTTGCCTTAACTTTTTTCATTTTAGTTGGAGTATGGGCTTATTCAGCGAACCGTTTTCGTGAGGATGAGATCTTTTGGATGGCTTTCTTGTCTGGTATAGCTGGGGGGAAGTTTAGGGTATATTGTACAAGTCATTTTACATAAGAATCCTAAAAATCAATAGAAAGACAACATTTAAGAAAAGTCTTTAATGTTATCTTTCTTAATGAAACTCGCTTTAAAAATCTTTTCTCTTGTAAATATGAACTGAAATGAAATATGAAGCAGTAAGAAAAATAACTGAGATAATAGTGCCAATAATTATTAATTTAGATAACATAAAATGATTGACAATTTCTTTCCATTTCATAAACAAATCATCTCCCGATTTACGATTGAAATAAATGTATACAATAGCAAAAAAATTCACCAAATAAAAATATCCTGTCAACATTTTCTCTTTAAACCAATTTATTGGATAAGCGATAGATAAAGACAAAAAGAAAATGAATTCCGTTAGTAATATTTCATTCAAAGTAAACGCTTTAAATTGTGTCAGGATATTTGAGTAGAGTGAAATTATAATTACACACAGCGTATCAAACCAGATAGCATGAAGATATTTTGCGAGAACAATTTTATTTTGACCCATTGGCAAGCTATTTAACAATACTTCTGCTTTTTTTTGATTATATCCACTAGCCTTGAGCCCAGGATATTGAATAATAATAAGTGATAAAATAAAACTTAAATATTCTATTTGTTGAGAAGATAAAAATATTATAAGTAATACGATTAGGATTAAAATATATAACATATCTTTTTGTTTATTCACCAAAAATTCCCTATATAAAACTGCTTTCATTAGGAACTCCTTTCTTTTAATTTAATTCTATACGATCATTCTTTATCTAAAAATCCTTTTTACCATAAAATCGAATAGCAATAATATAAGCGACAATAAGTGCTATTACCAAAAAGAGACCCAAGGGTTTTATCAAATTATCAGCAGAAAACTGATTAGCGAATTTGCTAAAACCTCCAAATAGAGTACCATAATCCTCTTCAGCAGCTGCCATAATATTATTTATTATTAGTGATATCATGAAGTATTGATATAATTCGATTACTTTTTTGCCAAATGAATAATAGAGCATATAACAAAGTGAAACAATTCCAAGTGAGGACACAACGGAAATTAGTATCTCAGATAGAGTATTGGCCTTAAAATAGGGATGGTAATAATTTATCAATATGACAGTGATAAAGAAAACGCTTGCCATTAAAATAGTGTAGAGATATTTAGCTAAAATAATTTTTCTCGGTCGAATCGGCAAACTATTGATCAGCGCGCCATTTTTCTTGAAATCTTCCTTTATTGTAGTGAACACGGGGTAAATCATTGTAAAATAGATTGGTAAAATAATTGGAATTTGAACCGAATTTGACAAAAACATTCCTAGTAATATTAAACTTATAAATAAAAATTTATCACGCTTATAGTTCATCATAAATTCTTTGTGCAGTATTGCTTTCATTTTTTCACCTCTCATCGCATTAGGTTAACCATAATCTCTTCAAGACTGGCTGGGTCGATGATTACTTCTTGGCCGAATAATTCTCTAAAAAGATCATAATTTTTTGAAAGACCTTCAAACCCGACAGATGTTTCATGGCATGAAATTAATTGCTTTCTTAACTCATCATCTAAGATTTCCTTAGGCCCTTTGACCAACTTGTATTGGTCTAGGATAGTATCTTTTTCTATATTAAAGAGTAATTTACCATAATGGATCATAGCAATATCATCAGCGATTCTTTCTAAATCGGTCATAATATGGCTTGAGAAAAAGACTGATTTATTGGCATCTTGAATGAAATCAAATAAGATATCTAATACCTTACTCCTCACGATCGGATCTAACCCAGAAGTTGGTTCATCAAGAACGATTAAGAGTGGATCATGTGACAAGGCTATCGCTAAAGATAGCTCAACTTTCATACCGGTCGAAAGTTCTTCAATGATTTTATTTTTTGATAAACCAAATAACTTAATATAAGACCAATAGGTTTCCCAATTCCAATTTTTATAGAAGGGCGCGATCATCTTTCCTGTTTCTTCCACCGTTAAGTGGTCATAGAAATAATTTTCAGCGTAAACAAAGCCTATCTTTTCTTTTATCGTTACCGAATGCTTTTTTAGATCCTTACCAAAAACTTTAATCGAACCTGATTCTGGTTTAATAAGACCCATAATCATTTTGATAATTGTTGTTTTCCCAGAACCGTTCGGTCCGACAAAACCCGTAACGTACCCCTTACGTATCCTTAAATTCAAATTTTCAATTGAGAAATCAGTATATGTTTTTGAAACTTGACTCATTTCGATCACGTAGTCTTCCATTATTAAACCTCCTTAAAAATCCTTTCGACCATTTCCTTTATCTCTTCCAAACTCAGTCCAAGCATTTGATTTTCTTCTAATAGCTTTTTAGTTAATTCTTCCATTCTTTTTAAATATTTCCTACGAATAAAGTCGCGGTCTTGTTGAGCAATATAAGTTCCTTTACCAACGACTGAAGTAACATACCCTTCCCTTTCAAGATCTTCGTATGCCCTCTTGGTAGTAATTACACTGATTTTCAAATCTTTTGCTAACCCTCTGACAGAAGGAAGTAAATCCCCTTCATTAACATCACCATTCAAAATTGCTTGGATAATCTGCTCCTTAATTTGTTCGTAAATAGGCTTAGGATTTAGTTTTGATATCAGGATATTCATCTATTCACCTCGCCTTGCCACATGTGTATATACACAGTATATACACATGGTTTTAACCTTTCAAGTTTTTTTTATAAAAAATCCCAATTCTTAATTGAATAAGAATTGGGATTTTTATTACTTTTTCATATAGGTCATTAATTGAAAATCTGCCGTTTGAACAAGTCCATTTTTTTCATAGAATTTTTGTGTTATATCCGTATCATCGGTTAACAAAATGATTTGCCGTACCGATTGGTATTCTTTTAATACCTTTTGCAATAATTGACTGCCCACACCTTGTCTTTGATAATTTTCAAGTACTAAAATATCTTGAATATAGATAATAGTTAGTCCATCTCCTACGACGCGAACTAAACCAACTAACTGTTCCCCTTTCCATGCTGTCCATACTTTTAAACTATTTTGAATGGCTTTTTCTAAGATATCTGGTTCTCTAGTATAGGCTGTCCAATGAACATTTTCAAAGAGAGCTAGCGTCTGATCAAATGGAAGCTGAACATCTTCTTTAATTACAATCATATGCATTTTTGCCCTCCTTTTTTACTTATCTAATTTGAGAATAAGTCTTAATTTTCTATTTCAAACACTCCTTAAATCAATTGAATAATATTCTACTTTTTAAATAAAACTTTTCTTGCCTAGAATATACACCTAAACTATCTAGATAATATCTAAATAAAACTGATTTCCCATATCTAAACCTTTTTCAGTAAACCAGATACGTTCATGGTCATAATCAATTAAGCCTAGCTTTTTATGTTTGGTCAAAACGTCTTGATACTTTTCAAGAAAATTAATTTGGAAGCGCTGGTTAATCGCTTGAAACGCGAACCCCTCTAATAAGCGCAAATTCAACATTATGTATTCCTTTTCTCTATCCTCTACGGATAAGCGCTCACTGATTTGAATGGGAAACTTACCCTGATCGATCATACCATAATAGTCAGCGAAACGCCGGTGGTTCACAAAGCGTACTAAGTCAATATTTGAGGAAGCACCTAAGCCAAGTCCCAAGTAATTTTCTAACTGCCAATACTTCTTATTGTGACGACTTTCTACCTCCCCTTTAGCAAAATTAGAAATTTCATATTGATGAAAACCATGTTTCGCAAGTTCTGATTGAATATAATGATACATTTTTCTTTCAATCTCATCATCTAACACCCGCATTTGACCTGTTAGGACCCAACGTTGAAAAGGCGTATTTTCTTTTATCATTAAAGAATAGTATGAAATATGATTAATAGGTAATTGCATCGCCAGTTCAATATCGTGCTTTAAAACAGCCATATCTTGTTTAGGGTTACCAAACATCAAATCGATCCCTAGCTTCTCCACTCCTAATTCTTTCAATAAGGCCACTTTTTCATAAACCTTCTGTCGATCATGTAAACGGCCCATCATTCTTAACGTTGCATTGTCAAATGACTGAACCCCCATTGAAAAACGATTAAAACCGTATTTTAAATAGGTTTCTACTTTTTCTTTTGTGACCGATTCTGGATTCATTTCAATCGAAATCTCACAATCTGGTAGTATTTCAAAGTGCTTACTGATAGATTCCATAATTTTTGCCATTTGTTCAGCTGCTAGATAGGAGGGAGTCCCCCCACCAAAGTAAATCGTATCTAATTGATATCTTCCGTGATAAAGAGCCATCTCCTTTACTAAATAATCGATATACTCATCCATCTTGTCTTCCATATCAACAAATGTTAAAAAATCACAGTAATGACATTTTTTTTGACAAAAGGGAATATGATTATACAATCCGATTCTTTCTTTCATTATCTTCGACCCCCTTTATTCATCTGCTTATACTATAACGATCTTTGATTTCTTTGAACAGAAAAATATAAGCTGATTAAAAAAAGAGACCTTAAGGTCCCTAATCTGTTTGCTTTCATTACCAACGTAATATAATTTCATGATTGAATTCAATCGATGCGTCACCTAATAAATCGAGCATGGCACGTCCATAGTCACCCAATTGATCAAGGATCAATCTCGCTCGATAAATTTCAATTTCTAAAGGTTGACTATCACCTAAGACATCCCATAAGGCATCTAGATTATAACCGGTATATGTTGGCAAATTAAGCCGATTGATTAAATAGATGTAAGTCGTTTCTTTGTCTCTAAATGCCTGCCCATCTAACAATACTTTCATTCACTTACTTCCTTTCCATATAGTTGGTCAAAAGTTTCATAATGATCATTTGTATAATAGATTAAACCATCATTGGAAAATACGATACGTTCAGGTCCACGATGATGACTATACCCCGCTTGAATATCCGCTTCATAGTAGTATCTTCCTTTTGCTTTAGGCAACTTACCTTCTCGATTACCAAAGCGATCTCCACCAATCACAAACCTTTCATCATTAGTTGTCCAATTTCTCTGTTCAGCTTCTGCTTTCGTAATATAATTATTCGGCAACTGATGATATTGATGAATGTAGGCGGCAACATCTTCAAGAGAATAATAGTCTCGATCCTTTAAAATTGACCTTTTCTGGTCAGGATTTTTTTGTTTTACGACACCAGATTTTTGTTTTTCTCGCACTTGATCATCATGCCAGCGGTCGGGGTCGATTTTTAAATCAGGCATTACTTCATCATTTGTTTCCGTATTCTTATCTAATGTTGTTTCAACAATAGTTTCATTGGTGGATTTTTCAGTAAGATCTTCTACGAAAACTTCCATTTGCGAACATCCACTTAATAAGATAGCAAGTGTGACTACTAATAGGCTAAATAAGGATTTAAATTTTGGTTTCATATACCCTCCAGGATTTTTTTTACTAAAGTGACTTTAGCATAATTAATAGTTGAATGCATTGATAAATAACCGATTACTGTTTTACGCTTCTAAAAACTTATTCATTTACCATAAAAAAACGGTCGAGTTAAGATACTCAACCGTTTTTTTCTTTTTAGTTTTAAAATACTTTATACATAGAAGAATTGATTTAATTTTTTTTGCTAATTGATCAAAGATTTTAACTAATTGTTATTCATTCGTTTCGAGAATACCATTTACAATGTGATCAATATTCCATTTAATCATAGTGATATACGTATCTCCTTCTTCGCCTTCCTTAGCTAATGAGTCGGTAAAAATTTTTGACTTAACAGGAATGCCTGTCTCATGAGAAACTGTCTCCATTGTTTTGGGATTAATTGAAGTCTCGACGAACAAGGCTTTAACATCGCCTTCATTAATAATATTTAAAATACGCTCCATTTGATCAGGAGTACCTTGATTATCCGTATTAATTTCCCAAATATAAGCCGCTTGGAATCCATAAGCTTTAGAAAAGTACTTAAATGCACCTTCTGAAGTAACCAAAATACGTTGTTCTTCTGGAATTTTAGCAATTTTATCTTTTGCGTACTGGTCAAGCTCTTCTAAGGATATTATATATTTTTCCTTATTCTCTTGATAATCTGCTTCATGTTCTGGATCTGCTTCAATTATTTTTTCAGTGATTAATTCAACATATTTAATACCATTTTGAACATCTAACCAAGCATGAGGATCTTGTTCATTTTCTTTACCTTCAGCAGTTAAAAACATCGGGTCAACTTCTTCAGTAACTGCAAAAGCAACATCTTTTTTATCAGTCACATCTAAAAGATCATCAAACCAACCTTTTCCTGTTTCAAGGTTAAATCCATTATAAAAAACGAGGTCTGCTTCAGATACTTCTTGAGCGTCTCCTGGTAAAGGTTCATAGCTATGAGGATCAGTTCCAATGGGTACCAAACTATAGACTTCTCCATGCTCTCCAACTATATTTCTTACCATATCTGCAATAATCGAATAACTGGCTACAATTTTTAATTTCTTATCTTCTGCTGCATGGGCTGTTTCTAGACCTCCAATGGCAGGAATAATAGTAGCTAATAAAAGTGTAAGTGTTATAAATTTTTTAATTAATTTCATGATACTTTTTCCTTTCTAAAAAAATTATTTTTTGGTGAGATAAAAAATGAGATTAAGAAGACCAAGGATCCTAACAGAACAATAGCCGAACTCGTTGGCAAATTATGATGAAAACTTATATAAGTCCCCAGTAACCCCATAGAAGCTCCAATTGTTGATGCTAATAGAATCATATGCGTTAATTTGTTGGTCCAAAGATAGGCAGTAGCAGCAGGTATTACCAACATTGCGATCACTAATACAATCCCTACTTGAGAAAGTGAAGATACGGTCACAACTGACAACATCAGCATTAATAAATAGTGATAAAAATCTGTGTTCAATCCAAATGCTTTAGAAACTACCGGATCGAAAGATGAAATAAGTAGTTCCTTATAGAACAGAGTCACAATAACAATGACTGCGATCATGACCCAAAAAGATTGTTCGAGCTCGGAATTAGGCACAGCCAAAATATTACCAAAAAGGACATGGTTTAAATCAATCCCACTTCGGGCACGAGAAATCAAAATAATTCCTAAAGCAAAAAATGAACTCAAGATTATACCAATTGCCGTATCACTTTTAATGTTCGATTTTTTAGAAATATATTGAATAAGAATAGCTGCAAGAATTCCAAATAATGAGGCTCCGAATAACATATTAATCCCAAATATATAAGAAATTGCTACCCCAGGTAAAACCGCATGAGACAATGCATCTCCCATTAAAGCCATTTTTCTCAAAACAATAAAGCTTCCAATAATACCGGCAACTATACCTAAGAAAATTGCTGATAAACCTGCATTAATAACATAAGAAGGTAGGTCGAAGGCTTGTGAAAGTATATCTGTCATTTTAATCACCCAACCCTTTTATTTGAATATTGCCTAAAGACCCACCGTATGCTTCTTGAATATTTTTATTGGTGAAGACTTCTTTAACAGTCCCTTCAGCAACGACTTTTTTATTTAAAATTAAAAGTCGATCAAAATAAGATTCTACTTCATGCAAGTCATGGTGAACGACCAAAATCGTTTTACCTTCGCTTCGTAACTTACGGAGAATATCTACAATAATTGTCTCACTCTTGAGATCAATTCCCACGAAGGGTTCATCTAAGAAGAATACATCAGCTTGTTGAGCGAGAGCCCGAGCAATAAAAACTCTTTGCAATTGACCTCCCGATAAGTTACTAATTTGCTTTTTCCGCAAATCTTGTATCGATACTTGTTCCAGACATAAATCAACTATTTCTCGTTCATTCTTACCTGGTCTTTTAAAAAGTTGCAACTTAGGATAGGTGCCTGTTAAGACCGTATCCTCTACAGTAATTGGAAAAGTAAGATCTAACTCATTTTTTTGTGGCACATAAGCAATTTTTCTCAAATTCTCTCGAATATCTTTGCCCATATAATGAACTTGACCTTGGCTAGGTATGATTCCTAGCATAGCTTTCATTAAAGTTGATTTTCCAGCGCCATTTGGGCCTATTATTCCCTCACTAAAGCCCATAGGTATTTCCAGATCAACATCTGTCAATGCCTTATGACCAAAATAATCCACATTTAACTGTTTAACTTGAATCATAAAACTCTCCTTTCTTGACTAAACTAGCATATAGTAATTCTTAGTCTTTTGCAATAAAATTTTTAGATTAATCTAAAAAAATATATAACTATTTTCTATCTCGGAGTTAAGCGATAATAAAAATTAATTTCGTTCTTTTTTTTAAAGTTATGGTATACTAAAGCTGAAAAGCACCTAAGTCAACCTAGTTAATTATTCACATTTTAGAAAAGAGGGATAAATAATGAAACGTTCTAATGTCAAAGAAAATTATCTCAAAGCCATCTTCAGTTTAAATGGAAGTGAAGAATATGTATCAAATAAATTAATTGCAGAAAGTCTCAATATTTCTGCCCCATCAGTTACCGATATGATTGGACGTTTAGTCGATGAAAAGCTAGTAGAATCGATTCCCTATAAGGGAGTTCGTTTGACCAAAACAGGATTAGAGAGCGCCATTAGAGTGGTTAGTAAGCATCGTATCACTGAACTCTTTCTATTAGAGGTACTAAAATATGATATTACTCAAGTTCATAAAGATGCTGAAACCATTGAACATTTAGATAGTGAATATTTCTTTAAAAAGTTAGAAGAACTGTTAGACTATCCTAAGTTTTGTCCACATGGTAGCATTATTCCTACCCTTGACAATTATCAAGAAGTGTACCGCACCCCTCTTACTGAATATGAAGAAGGAGATACTCTTGTTTTCCGCCGCTGTATTGACAAACCTGAACTCCTTGACTATTTACAACAAATTAACTTACACTTAAATCAAACAATCAAACTGACAAAAATCGATTCAACGAATCGCATCTTTATTTTTTCATATCAGGATGACGAAACAGGTTATTTTAGCTTCGATATGGCTCAATTAGTTTTCTTTGAGAAAGCTTAATCTTTATACGCATAAATAAAATACAGAGGCCTCATATAATTATATGAGGCCTCTGTATTTTATTTTATATTTTGATAAGAGAATTGTTGTGAAATATAGATTACTTGTCTTGCAGATTGGTTTTGAATGTCATCAAATGACATTGAGTATACCATAGGATTTTCAGCAGCTTGAATAGTTAACCTTTTTGATTGACTATCGTAAGCCGATAAATAAACCGTGTAGGTGTAAGAATGGTATTTTTGATTGGGGATAAATCCTTTCGGTAAGGCTACTGCAGATAGAACTCGGTAGAGATTACCAAATGCAGAGTTACTGTTATGATTATCTAGGGTTTGCTGGGCCAGATAATAAGCCTTTAAAAAACGCGATTTAGGATCATAGCCACCGGGTAAATTTTTGGCACCATTAAATCGATCTAAATTTTCCTTATCAAAAGTTGTCTCTAAAAGTTTTACATGAGAGGAAAATTTTGGCGCATTAGTCATAATACCATAAGGGTTTTGATAAACTTTTAGCTTTTTTTTATTCGGTTCAACTACGATACAATTTTGCTTACTATCCGAAAACATAAAATGAAAAATAGGCGTAATCACTTTATTACCCTTCAAATCTCGACTTGAAATATGAATGGTGGGTAAAATTTTTAGCACCTCATCAATATCGCGGCAATTAGCTAGAATATAATTCATAAAATAAAAGGCAGAGACATTGGTCTTTGATTGATCGACTTGATCATCATATAAACCAAATCCACCAAAGTCATTAGTGATTCCTATCAGGCCATGTTCATTAACACCATCTTTCAAGGGGTCCATATTGCGAAACCCCACACCAAGCATCTTATACTGTGAATGATGATAACCTCCTAAAAGATTTTCAGCCACAGGATAATCCTTGGGTAAATAGAGTATATTATAATCTACTGGTGCCTCTAAATCCATGGTTCTTCCAAGGACATGGCCGCCAGGGTAGTTAATTTTAATTCCTGTACACATAAATATATCCTTTCTTTTTAACTTTATGTGATCATTTTCTGATCTTTATTTCTAAATTCATTTATAGGTACTAGTGTATCATTAGTTATAACTTTAAGCGTTAAAAGTGCTTTTCGTAGTTAAATCCATTAAAATATAAGTACTAGGAGGAATCAAAATGACCATAAATAATTTTACCTTTTATAACCCTACACGTATCTTATTTGGCAAAGGACAAATTGAGTCAATTGATCGTAGTATTCCAAAAGACGCTAAAGTGCTAATCACCTATGGTGGAGGTTCAATCAAAAAATTTGGAACCTTTGATAAGATTGTTACTGCTTTAGGTGAACGACAATGGGATGAATTTGGCGGTATTGAACCTAATCCTTACTTCGAAACGCTGATGAAGGCTGTCAAAAAAATTAAAGAAGAAGGTTTTGACTTTATTCTAGCTGCCGGAGGTGGTTCTGTTATCGACGGTACTAAGTTCATTGCAGCAGCCGCAGCCTTTGAGGGTGATCCGATCGATATTTTCTCAGCAGGTATCGGTCAAGGACTTCCAATTAAGAAGGCCCTACCTTTCGGAACAATCTTAACTTTACCTGCTACCTCTTCCGAGATGAATGCGGGCGGCGTCATAACTATTAAAGAAAAAAATGCCAAAGTTAGTTTTGGGTCTGTTCACACCTATCCACAATTTTCTGTACTTGACCCCGAATTAACCTACACATTACCTCAACGTCAATTAGCCAATGGGATTAGTGATACCTTTGTACATATTTTAGAAAACTACCTCAACCAACCAGTCGGAGCTATCTTACAAGATGGTTGGTCGGAAACAGCCTTAAAAGGTCTTATTCAACTCGCTCCTCAATTAAAAGAAGATAATCACGACTACGACGTGCGAAGTAATTTTATGTGGATTTGCACCAATGGATTAAACGGGTTTATGAGTCAAGGATTACCAACTGACTGGTCAACTCACAAGTTAGGCCATGAAATTACAGCTTTTAATCACACTGATCATGCAAGAACTCTCACCCCAATTATCTTGGCCACCATGGAAGTTCGCTGGGAAGAAAAGTTTGCTAAACTGGTTCAATATGCTGAAAATGTTTGGAATATTCATGAGGGATCTGATCAAGAAAAAGCACAAGCGGCTATTCAAGCTACTCGCAAATTTTTCCAATCGATCAATATGCCTGTTACTTTGGAAGAGATTGATGTGGAAGCTAAGGACATTGATTATCTAGTTGATCAACTTATAGCTCATGAATTTACTGAGATTGGTGAGCATAAAACACAAACACCTGAAGTCTCAAGAGCTATTTATGAAAAAGCCTTAAACTAAAACAAGCAACCATTCATTAAACCTGAATGGTTGCTTTTTTAATTGATTGTTTCTTCCGGAAAAGGCAGGATTAATTCATCCGGATCGATTGATCCTTTAATCTCAATGATTAAGTGATGTGGTAGGCAAACAGAGACCTGACCCGGCTTTGAAATCCAACCTGTTTTAACCGCAATTTGGTCAGGACTATTATCTTCCTTGACCCTAATTTTTTCATTTACTTGTTCTACAATGTTGTATTGATCACGATTCGGTTCATAACGTTTTTCGATATGACCAGCCTTTTTCGATAAGATAAATTCATCTACCACCTGACCATGAATTTTGACCACAGCTTGAAGGGGTTGATCATTTACTGTATCTTGATAAAACCAACCGGTAATTAAAAACGGCACAAAAGATACAGCTAAAGCAAACAAAATGAGTAAATAATCAAACGGTTTCATCATTGCAAAAATTTTTTTCATGTTATAATCCTTTATAGATGATTAAGTGGCAAAATAGATGTATGGGCTAGATAGCCTAGCAATAAATGAGCTAGCACTCCAGTTAAAACTCCTGTCAAAATACCTACTAACGAGAGAATCGGAAGATAATTAAAGATCATCCACGTCTTTGAAAAGATACTTGCCATTGCTAATTGGCCAAGATGATGGAAAAGCGACCCCATTACTGAAACGCCAATTATACTTACTTTTTCTTGCCCTAAGTGCTTCACCAGACACATAGCAAATAAGCTTAGCATCGCACCTGCTAAGCTATAATAAAAAGAGGAAAAACTACCTAACAATAGTGCAACCAACGTCACCCGCACTAAATTGATCTTCAGAGCCGTCTTAACATCTAATGTGTATAAGGCTATCAAAATAACAATATTCGTCAGACCCAACTTAGCTCCTAAGACAAAGTTTGTCGGGCTCGGTAACATTCCTTCAATTAAGCCAAAAATAATGGCTAAGCTCGCTAAAATAGCGCTAAAAACAATTTTTTTTGAAGTCATTTGATCATTCATTTCTTTTAGTCTAGTTAAGATTATTTTAACATGCTCAATCATTTAAATGAACTAACATTTATCACTAACAAAGGAGTCACTTATTTGAAAAAACAAATTATCTTTCTTTTTATCGCCTGTCTTACATTTTTCTATCCGCTTCAAATTGTATCTGCTGACGAAAATCCAGAAGCCTTGGTTCGGTCGGAAGCTTTACTTGATACCTTCACTCAAATAACAATTTATCCCAATGATGCTAACAGTAAACAGGCCATGGATGAAGCTTTTAAATATATTGAGGCAATGGCACAATTATTTTCAGAATTTGAAGAGGGTACGGATATCAGTCAAATTAATGCAGCAGCCGGTAGAGATCCCATCAAAGTGCACCCTCAAACGCTTGAACTGATTGAATACGGTCTGAAAAAATCCCAAAATTTTGAATCTGTTTTTGATATTACAATTGGCCCAATCTCTTATCCATGGAAAAAAGCCGCAGATCAGAATACCATTCCTTCGGAAGCCACAATTAAAGAAAGCTTGAATCTCATCGATTATCATCAAGTCGTTGTTAATCATAGCGATTCAAGTATTTATCTAAAAAAAGAAAAAATGCGATTAGATTTAGGCAGTATCTCAAAAGGCTATATTGCCGACGGGGTTGCGCGTATTTTAAAAGAACATCAAATTGATAAAGCAATTATTAACCTCGGTGGCAATCTCGTCCTCTTAGGAACAAAACCAAACAATGCCCAACCTTGGACGGTAGGCGTCCAGAATCCGGGACATGAAACTGGTTCAGTAGTGGGTTCGCTCCCTATTACTAATAAAAGTGTCGTTACCTCAGGCATTTATGAACGTTTTGTAGAAGTAGATGGCATTAAATATCACCACCTCCTCAATCCTAAAACAGGCTTCCCCATTGATAACACATTAGCAAGTGTTACAATCATCACTGACCGGTCACTAGAAGCAGATGCCTATGCGACCATTGTCTTTGGCCTAGGCCTTGAAGAAGGAATGCATTATATAAATCAATCCCCCGACCTCGAAGCTATCTTTATCACTAAAGACCAAGAGGTATATCTTAGTCAGGGGGTCAAAGATTTCAAGCTGTTAGATGAACAATACCAAATTTTTAACCCATAAAAAATTCCTCAACTATTTGGGGAATTTTTTATGGGTTTTATTCATTAATCTATTCAGGTCTTAAATTATTCGCAGATCCCTATATCTCAGAGAGAATTCTAAGTGTGTCTAGCACTTGACCTTCCACTCGATCGTTGAGGTCATTTAATTCTGAACCTAACACAACGACAATATATTCTTTTTCATCTTTTTCAGCCAAGGTGACCCAACATAAGCCTGCCCCAAAGGTTGTACCGGATTTCCCACCTAAGATTTCAAAACCATCTTGATTAAAATCACGCAATTTTTTAAAAACCGTACTCTCCATATAAACACCGGAAGGATGAATATTTGTCGGTGAGGATAAGTAATCTTTCCGTTTGAAAATAGCTTCGAAATGGCCATTTTTTAAAGCCTCTTTTAATAACATAGCCATCTCTTTAGCAGTCGTAACCTGGCCAGCTTGATCCATACCATCGACACTCTTAAATTTGGTTTTATTCAATCCTAGATCTTCTGCTTTTTCATTCATCCATTTCACAAAAGTTTTCTTTGATCCTGCTACATTAATGGCTAAAGAATTGGCACTTTCAGCACCAGAAGGAAGCATTGTTCCGTAAAGCAAATCACGAAAAGTAGTTGACTCATAAGGAAGATAACCTGCCATAGCAGCCCCTTCCTCAATTGCTTGATAGTAACTGGCCTCATCAATCGGGGCGTATCCAGACAAATTATTAATATGTTCGAGAGCAACTAACGTCGTCATTATTTTAACCAAAGAAGCGGGTTTACGTGGAACATTCGCTTTTAACGAAAAAACTTGCTTATTTTCGGTTAAATTATAGACATAAATACTCTTCGAATAATATTCCGTCAAAGCAACTGCTTGAATGGGATGAAATATATTGACCAAACTTATAAATATTAAGAACAAGAACGCTGATTTAACATATTTTTCTTTTTTCATCCAAAACGTCCTTCCTATTTCATAAATTCATTTTTAGATTCTCATAATTTTTAAAGCCGGTCAAGTTTTGCTGTAAAAAATATTGCATTTCATTCAAAATATATTAAAGCTCTTAAGCTCTCAATCACCGACCCATTCATTTGTTATTTTAATTTAGCTTGGTTAACTTCTTTTAATATCTTTGTCTTATCTCTATCAGCAACGGTCTCACATGGACATTTAGCAGTATTGGGAGGGGATTTGACATTTAAACCTGCCAAAGGACAATCGCTAACTGTACATGATGTGCACTTACTTCGACCCGTTTTTAAAGAATGCCACTCTTTAACTAAAAAATACACTAATAGTCCCAAAATAATAAGCAGAATTATAAGTGTCTGAAGATTCATCAAATAGCTTCCTTTCCTAAAGGCTTAAAGGGATGTGATAGCTGGTATACAAAATCTGCTGGCATAAATAAAAGTCCGATAAAACAAATAAGTAAACTAATAGCCAGCCAAGTTAGGTAGGTTAATTCATAGCCATCAATTAGGACTAAAGAAATTTGATACACAATATAAGAAATATAATAGGCATAAAACATTTGATAGAAAACAGCCTTAAACGCCATCCAATCATCCTGAAACTCAGTCCGCATGGCTCCTACTGCAGCAAAACAAGGCATACAAAGCATATTAAATACTAAAAAGGAAAGTGCTGAAGAGGCTGAAAAGTACAGACTCATTTGACTTAAAAGCGCTCCTGTATTTTCTGTACTATCGGCTGACAAGCCCTGAATAACCCCTAAAGTCGAAACAACATTCTCTTTAGCTACAAAGCCTTGCAAGGTAGCCGCAACAGACTCCCAATTACCGAAACCAAGTGGTATAAAGATTGGCGCAAAAATATTGCCTAAACTGGCCAAAAGTGATTGCTTAGGATCAGATACCACTTGTAGGGAAGATGAAAATGAAGATAAAAACCAAACTAAACAGGAGGAAATAAAGATTATTGATCCGGCACGCTTTATAAAGGCCTGTACCTTATGCCAAACAATTAAAAGGATCGAATACCAGTCAGGCATACGATAAGCCGGTAATTCCATAATAAAGGGAATAGGTTTAGATTTACCAAAAAGTATTTTCTTAAGTAGAATACTTGAAACTAAAACAGAAACTATCCCTAAGACATAAACGGCAAAAGCCACCCATTGACTCCCTCCGAAAATAGCATTGGCAATTAAAGCAATAACCGGTAATTTAGCTGAACATGGTATAAAAGAGGTGGTCAGAATGGTCAGCTTGCGATTTTGTTCATTTTCAATTGTTCTTGAAGCCTGAATCCCGGGTACTGAGCAACCCGATCCTACTAAAAGGGGAATAAAACTTTTCCCAGATAGGCCAAATTTTTTAAAAACTCGATCCATCACAAAAGCAATTCGAGCCATATAGCCGCTGTCCTCCAAAAGAGCTAAACATAAAAAGAGCATAGCCATTTGCGGAATAAATCCTAAAATAGCACCTACACCACCAATAATTCCATCAACCACCAAAGAAATCACTAAGGGATGAATCTTGACGCTTTCTAAGAAAGTGGTCATTGCATTAGGAATGATTTGACCAAAAAGTTCTTCATTTACCCAATCTGTCCCTAAGGATCCTATTGTAGAAATCGATAGATAATACACACAATACATAACCAATAAAAAAAATGGAATACCTAAGAATCGATGAGTGACAACTTGGTCGATTTTGTCGGTAAGACTTAAGGACTCGTTTTTTTCTTTCTTTATCATCGTCATAGCTGTTTCTATCCAATCATAGCGTTCACTGGTAATAATTGATTCACCATCACTATCTAACCATTGCTCTGATTTAGTCACCATAAGCTCAATCAAGGTACAATTTGCTTGCACACAGTCTTTTTTAATCATTTTTTGATCGCGTTCAAAATACTTTATAGCCCAAAACTTGGTCAAGCGATCATGATTAAGTTCACTCGAAATTAAGTCTAATTGCTCTTCAACAATCGGAGAAAAATTAATCGTTGTTCCAACCTTCTCATTCGTTTGAATTTGATGAATTAGAGGCTGAATCCCCTTTCTCCGATAGGCTGAAATTGAAAGAACCGGTAAATCAAAAAGGTCCATTAAAGCACTGAGATCCAATGCAATACCAGCTTTATTAAGAAGGTCAGCCATATTCACCGCGATGACCATCGGAATTTCTAACTCTAATAATTGAGTCGTTAAATAAAGACTTCTTTCTAGATTGGTCCCGTCCACCACATTTAATATTAGATCTGGTCGCTCATCTAAAAGATAATCCCTGGAAACAACTTCTTCCATTGTATAAGGCGATAACGAATAGATTCCTGGTAGATCAACCAATACCACTGTTGGATCAGCTAATAAGTGTCCTTCTTTTTTTGAAATAGTTACTCCCGGCCAATTGCCTACTTTTTGATTGGCTCCTGTTAAAACATTAAAAAGTGTAGTCTTACCACAATTAGGATTACCTACCAAAGCAATTTTACGCATGTCGCACACCTCCTGAAATTACAACTGTTTGGACTGAATCCGCCTCACTCTTTCGGATCGAAAGCTGGTAACCCCTCACACGAATTTCAAGCGGATCACCCAAAGGTGCTAATTTGACCAAATCAATTATCGCATTTTTAGTAATTCCCATATCCATAATCCGCCTTCTGAATTGAGCCTCTCCATCCACTCTGGCCACCTTAGCCTGAGATCCAGCCATTAATTGACTCAAA
Organism: Facklamia miroungae; assembly: GCF_012396555.1. Lineage (GTDB taxonomy): Bacteria > Bacillota > Bacilli > Lactobacillales > Aerococcaceae > Facklamia > Facklamia miroungae. The sequence continues at coordinate 83,215 of NZ_JAAXPS010000002.1, read as the reverse complement.
GGCACTAGTTCTTTTTCATTGATATTAATTCGTTCAATTGTTACATTTTTTGTAAATTCCTTAGAGACTCCTAGGCGCGATCCTTTTAGTTTAATAATCATCTCTTCTTCTTGAGTAGAAATAATTGTTATATAGACACCTGGCACAAATCCTAGATTAGTTAAATGTTTTTTCTGGTCTGCGTGACCATAAACATGTAAAATTTTTGCACTTTCACCTTTCCGTAAATAATTTAGTGTTAAAGTATTCATTTAAACCTCCTTAAATTTTGATAGACATCATTATAATAACTTAAAATCGAGAAGCTCACAATATAAATTTCAAGTAAAAAGTCTCGCAATATATAAAAATCATTTAAAATGTAAAATTCGAGACATAACGCTTGATTTTTTGTCTAATTCATGGTAAATTTATTTCGAATTCGAGATAATTAACTCGAATCTATATTGTATGACTCGCTAAATTAAAGGAGGAACTTATATGAATCACTTACTAGGAATCCATCATGTCACAGCCATGACGGATAGCGCTGAAAGAAATTATGATTTTGTAACGAAGGTACTTGGTATGCGTTTAGTGAAGAAAACCGTCAACCAAGACGATATACATACTTACCATACCTACTTCGCAGACGATCGCGGTAACGCAGGTACTGACTTAACTTTTTTTGATTTCCCTAATCTCCCTCAAGGAATTAAAGGAACAAATTCAATCTCTCGTATTGGTTTACGTGTAAAATCAGATGCTGCCCTCGAATATTATCGCAAACGCTTTGATGAACATAATATTAAACATGATGAGATTAAAGAATTATTTGGTAGCAAGGTGCTCCCTTTCGAAGAAGCTGACGGTCAAGCTTATCAAATTTTTTCCGACGAGCATAATGAAGGTATTCCGGGTGGAATTCCATGGAAAAAAGGTCCTGTACCAGAAGATATGGCAATTTATGGATTAGGCCCTATTGAAATAACTGTTGGATACTTTGATGAGTTTAAAACGGCTTTAACTACCATTTATGAAATGCGCATTGTTGAAGAACATGATGATGTAGCTCTACTTGAAGTAGGTGAAGGTGGTCACGGTGGCCAAGTTATCCTCAGAAAAGATTCAGAAAAACAAGCTCAACAAGGTTATGGGTTAGTTCACCATGTATCCTTCCGTGTAGCAGATGAAGATGCTATTAATGCTTGGATGGAGCGTTATCACAAATTAGAAATTGGCAATTCAGGAATCGTTGATCGTTATTATTTCAAAGCACTGTATGCGAGAATTGGTCACATTCTAATTGAAATCTCAACTGACGGACCTGGTTTCATGGGCGATGAGTCTTATGAGCATTTAGGAGAAACTTTGTCGCTCCCACCTTTCTTAGAAAACCAACGAGAATCAATCGAAAGCCAAGTACGACCATTTGATACGATTTGGAAAGGGGAATAACCTATGGTTGATAAAATTCAAAGTATCCATCATGTTAGCGCAATCGTTGGTAATGTGCAGGAAAACTATGATTTTTACAGTCAAGTTCTCAACTTAAAATTAGTGAAGCAAACAGTCAACTTTGACGACCCTTCGGTTTATCACCTTTATTTTGCTAATGCGAATGTTGATAACGGAACAATCATGACTTTCTTCCCATGGGAAAGCAATAAAAAGGGAACCAAGGGCGGCGGTCAAGTAGGAAGAATTGGCTTTGCTATTCCTAATGGAAGCCTTGAACACTGGCAAAGTCGCTTAGACAAGTTTAATATAAATTATCAAACTAGCAATATGTTTGGGGCTACTACTTTAGAATTTGCTGACCCTCATGATTTAGATATCGCGTTAGTAGAATCTGATATAGCTGCTGATAATATGGAGATACTTGGTTTCTATGGTTTAGTTCTGATTTCAATCCATCCACAAGGTACACTTGATTTATTAACACGTGAAATGGGAGCAAAATTAGTTGAAGAGACGGATAATTATCTTCATATAGCGTTAAGCGGCCCAGAAAAACATCGCCTATTGCTCACAAAAAAAGCGCAACCATTAGGCCGTTTTGGTATCAGTACTGTCCATCACGTGGCATGGTCTGTGGATCAATTAAAAGATCTTAAAGATTGGCATCAACAGCTTAAAGAGGCTCACTATCATTTAACACCTGTAAAAGATCGTAAATACTTTAAATCGATTTACTTAAGAGAAAAAGGCGGTATAATCTTTGAGTTTGCTACGAAAGAACCTGGCTTTCTGGTAGATGAAACCTTTGAAGCGTTAGGCCGCATTTTGAAATTACCCGCACAATTTGAAAAAAAACGCTCACAAATCGTATCTACATTACCATCATTTAAAGTTCGTTAGGAGATATGAATACATGTTATCTTTCAATGTAACCGAATTGACTCAAAAAGAACAGTATAAATTATTGATTGGATCAGTCATTCCAAGACCTGTTGCTCTCATTGCTAGCCTTAATGACGATCAGAGCATCAATTTAGCACCCTTTTCATATTTTAATATGGTGTCTTACAATCCGCCTATCTTGATGGTATCTGTCCAAAGAAAAGGAAAAATGAAGGATACTGCTCGTAATATCTTAGCGAATAAAGAAGCTGTTTTCCACGTTGTCAGCCAAGAGAATCTGGCAGATGTGAACCAAACTGCTAGTAATTTACCCAAAAATAAGAGTGAATTGGAATTAACTCAATTCACTCTTGCTAGCAGTCATTCTATACAAACTCCTGGAATCGCTGAAATGAAAGTTCGTTACGAGACCGTTCTGCATCAACACATTGAAATTCCATCTACCCATCCACAATTCATTGCTGCTGATCTTTTATTAATGCGGGTGGTTCATTTCCACCTATCTGAAGAAGTTTATCAAAACACTTATATCCTTGCAGATCAATTAAAACCGATCAGCCGCTTGGCTGGTAATGATTATGCAACCTTGGGTGACATTATCCAATTAGAAAGACCTGAATAGGAGGAAATTATGGAATATATTTATCAAGCAACTGAAAATGCTAAATGGACGTTCGTTCTTTTACATGGTACAGGTGGAGATGAAACGAATCTCATTCCTATCGCTAAAGAAATCTCAGACTCAGCCAACATCCTCTCCGTTCGAGGAAATGTGAACGAAAATGGTGCTTTACGTTATTTCAAACGCAAGGCAGAAGGTCTTTATGATTTAGAAGACCTTGCTTTTCGCAGTCAGGAATTAGTTGACTTTATTACATCCATGAGTGAAGAAAAGGGCTTTGATTTAAATAAAGTTATTTTTGTTGGTTTTTCAAATGGATCAAATATTGCCTTAAATATTTTAATTCATTTTGCTAAAACATTTAATAAGGGCATTTTATTTGCTCCCCTTTATCCAATGGCTATTGAAGAAGATAAAGATTTATCAAATCATCAACTCTTCTTATCAATGGGTAAAGCTGATCCTATTTGCAGTATGCAAGCAAATAATGAATTAATTGAAAAATTAAACCATGTGGGTGCAAATCTATCGATCGAATGGGTTCATACGCATCAAATTACACCACAAATTCTAACAGATGCTAGACAATGGGTGGAAGAATTAGATTAGTTATTTCACCTTTTAATTTACGCTCTATCAACTGACGCATTTATTGCTGAAGTTTGGTAGAGCTTTTTCCAATTATAGCGCGTTAATATGAAAATTATTACACCCTTTAATATAGTCGAAAGTGACATAGCTATCCAGACACCCACCACCCCATATTGAGGCATAAACAACCATGCAAAAGGAATCCTTAAGAGATTGCAGACCGTATTTACAGTAGCAGGCTGTTGCGTTTTTCCGAGACCGTTGAGGAATCCACTGCCTCCGATCTCAAAACTCATAAATAATTGACTTAAGCCAAATACAAGTAAATAAATCGCTCCTAAGGCAATCGCTTGAGGATCATCTGGGATGAAGAGTTTGAAAAACTGCATTCGAAAAACAATTAAGACTAGCGTCGCAACTGTACCTATTGTCATTAAAGACCTCACAGTGGTTTGATAGATACCTTCAACGCGATCATATAATTTCGCTCCGTAATTCTGTCCCACCATAGCTGTTATCGCTACTGCAAACCCTTCAGTTGTCATCCAAGAAATCGATTCAATATTCGAGCCCACACTTGTGACGGCTAAAGGCATGGCGCCATATGAAGCCACATAACGATTTAATAAAACACTAACTAAGGCATGTGCATTAGACTGAATGGAAGGAGGTAACCCAATTTTGAAAATTGCTTTTAAATGACTCCAATTAAATGTCCATACATGAATGCGACTCCTGTAAATCAAGTCTCCTTGTCGGTATATGGCATAGATATACAAAAGAAAGACGATAAATTGAGCGAAAATGGTTGCCATGGCCGCTCCACTAATCCCCAAGGCCGGAATTGGCCCTAGACCAAAGATTAGAATAGGGTCCAATAAAATGTTTATCACTAAGCCCAATGCATTAACAGCAAAAGGTGTTTTACTGTTACCTAAACTATTATAAGCCCCTGATAAGACTGGATTAATAAAGAAAAGAAAGACACCCGCTGCTATAACAATCAAATATTTTTCGGTTAATTGATTTACATCCTCGTCGAGTTTAAAAAAGTGGATAAATGGATATCTATAAATAATCAGCAAACTACCAAAAATAATTCCCATTATAAGGGCTAACCAAAATCCATTATTAATATAAGATCGGGCTGTCTTCTCATCTCGAGCCCCATAGGCTTGTGCCGTCAAGACACTCATTCCAATTCTAGGGATCAACATCAGACTTGACGCAATCCACAAAGCAAACCCAACTTGCCCTGCTGCAGCCACGGCCTCAGTAGAAAGACGGCCAATCCAAGCAATATCTGTTAGAGTATAAGTCATCTGAATAAAAGCCGTTAACATCAAGGGTGTAGATAATTTCACCATCGTTTTAAATATCTTCCAATTCAATAAATCTAAGTTTCTCATTACTACCCCTCCATATCTCAATAAATAGTAACAAGTTGAAGCATTAAATACAATCAGAAAAAACTTATTGAAAGAAAAAATAACTTTCAATAAGTTTTACACGATTCATTTAATGCCTCTAAGGATGTTTGCGGTAGAAATCTTCGTATCCCACTGTTTTTGGCCCTTTTGATAAAGCTCCCATCTTTTATCATACTTTTGATTTGTTTTTGTAATCATTTGTTGGATGTCTTTTTGTACTTCTTTTAAGAGGGGATTCTTGAATAATTTGTCCAATATTTCAAGATCACCTAGACGATCGCTCTCAATCATCGCATGGGCCAAGCGATCACTTACTGTTGGATTATCCGGGGTCAGATGAGTTGTAATATAAGACATTGAAACGTCTTGGAAGCCAAACTTTTCCATTGTTTGAGGCAATTCTTGCTCGTTTAATTTATACTTACCTATTTGAAAAGTTTGGATAAGATCATCTTGGCCATTTGTTAAGCATTCAATCTGCTGCCAAAAGGTATTTTCCTCTTCATTAAAAGAAAGCAAAGCCGGTGCTTGGTGAATGGTCCCTTGAGCTTGGCTGAGACAAAGACAGACTCCTCCAGATTTTAATGAATGATACTGTGCTTTAAAGAAAGTGCTTGTTTCAATGTGCTCAACCACTGTGTTCGAAATAATAACATCAAAACTATTTTCCTCAAAAGGAAGGTCATAAATATCACCCACTAAAAATTCAACTTCAGGAATATTATCTTTAGCAAATTCTATGAAGTTTTGATCGCGATCTACTCCAATTACATTGGCATTAGGATACCAATCTTTTAATACCTGACATAAAGCACCCGGCCCACAACCAATTTCTAAAATTCTAAGAGGGCGTTTCTGATCGATATTAAAAATCTTTTGATAAGCATTGGCATTTTCTTTATTAAACCGTAGTTTGCGACTAGAATAGAGCGTTTGAATTCCCTGTATTTGGTTAGACCAAAAATTTAAAGTGTTCATTGTATCCCCCTCTTTTCATTCCAACCTAACATCAAAAATGATATTTTGTGTTTTCAGATTTTTTAACAGAGCCTATTATATCATTTATTAGTAATTTTTGATTAAATTTGCCCATCGAGGTCTTAAAATGGGTGATAGGGTCATGTAAAACATCTTTTCCACTATTATTTAACGAATGTAAAAGAATTTTGCTAGACATATCAAGTAGAAATGCTAAATTTAAAACAGAAGGAGGCGACATTATGAGTCTTGGCCAACAACTCAAAACAGCACGCTTGCATGCAAATTTAACTCAAGAAGAAGTTGCAGAAAAAATTGGGGTTACTCGTCAATCCGTTTCAAATTGGGAAAACGAGAAAAATTACCCTGATATTCGGAGTGTCATAGACCTTAGCAATCTTTATCAAATCAGTCTGGATCAATTAATGAAAGGAGACGAAAAATTGATTAATCATTATCAAGAAAGTTCAAATGTAGTTCGTAGTAACAAACATTTATTTAAGATTATTTTAATTAGTTTAACTATCATCTTAGCACTATTCATACTCCATCACCTGATGCCTAACCATTTCGAATGGCTACTTGCTATTTTTATTATAATGGTCATAACGGCAGGAATCATTATTCATGAAATCATTCAAAGAATATAGGAGGCGTAAAAATGAATGAAACTATTAAAATATTTATAATTGTAATTGTCGCTACCATTGCACTGGCTTCTGGCAGCCTATTAGCTTACTTCATCTATAAAATGACTATTATTGATGCTAAGGCGCGAGGGTTAAAACATCCCAAATTTTGGGGTATTTTTAATATCGCTGGAAACAACTCTTCAAATATCATACTCTATCTTATCGGCAGAAGGAAATTTCCTAAAGATAAACTCACTTCCTATGATCAACTCTTAATGAAGCAATATAAAAGAGAAGCTAGTATATCTCTTATTTGCCACCTTTGTGGGACGATTATCCTACTTATCTGCATTGTTTATTTCTATGCCTAACTAGTTCGCCTATCTTTATTAGAAAAAGTAGGGTTTTTGTTATTTTATTAATTAATAAAGTTTGATAGGATAGATGTGATATAAAATTAAAGGAGATCTCTCTGCATGAACTCAGTAAAAAATAAACTTCCAGGACTTCTTTTATGTTTCTTGATTGCTGCTTTTGCTAGCCTTTTAGCTCGTGTATCGATTGGAAACTTTTCACTGGCGATTATTGGAGCACCCGTCTTTGCTATCTTTATAGGCATGATCATCAGTCTTATTCAGCCCCAATTAGCTAATCATGCCGTTTTTCATCTCGGTATTCGCTTTTCAGCGAAAAAGATTTTACAATGGGCAGTTATTTTATTAGGTTTCTCCTTGAACCTCTCAATGATTATTAAAGTTGGCAGCAAAAGCTTACCTGTAATTATTGCTACTATCTCGATTGCACTACTGGTTGCTTGGTTCTTTCATAAGCAATTTAAGATGGAAACGAAATTAGCGACTTTAATTGGGGTCGGATCAGCTATTTGTGGCGGTTCTGCAATTGCAGCCACTGCTCCAGTTATTGAAGCGGATGATAAGCAAGTTGCTCAGGCTATTTCAATTATTTTTATTTTCAATGTACTGGCTGCTTTGATTTTCCCTACCTTAGGTTATAACTTAGGATTAGGAACAGAAGGTTTTGCTATCTTCGCAGGTTCTGCAGTTAATGACACTTCTTCGGTGACAGCAGCAGCAGCGACAGCAGAAAACTTCTATCAAGTGGAAGGTATCCTATCTGCTGCAGTAACGGTCAAATTAACACGAACGCTCGCCATTATCCCCATAACAATTGGACTTTCAATCATCCAAGCCCAAAAAATAAATAAAACAGCCAAAACAAAAGTCTCTCAATTGATGCCACCATTTATTCTTTATTTTATTTTAGCGGCTATGATAACTTCAATGATTGATTTTCTGCCCGTAAATTCATTAACCAATAGCTATCGGGAAGACTTTATTCCTCTCATGAAGATTTTAGCCAAATTCTTTATCAGTATAGCTATGGCTGCTATTGGCTTAAATTCTCAACTAAAAGAGCTGATTAAAGAAGGTAAAAAACCCATCTTACTCGGTTTATCATGCTGGGTAGCGATCAGTTTAGTCTCTTTATTGATCCAAGCCTTAACAGGTACTTTTGATAGTAATCTTTTATAAACAAAAAATGGTTCTCTAGTTCATTACTAGAAAACCATTTTTTAATTTAAAAGCTCATCGATCAGTCATTTTTTGGAAACAACCACGTTTTGTATACCTTATCGATCAGTAGGGTAACAAGTATTTGGATGACCATAGCAATTCCCACAGTAATAGGCAGACCTTTAACAACACCTAAAAAAGATTGAAAATTAAGATCACCTTGTAGAGTTACTGCAATCATTCCCATAATAAATGAGAATATCAAGGCTGGTGGAAATTGGCCAAGTAAAAACACTAACCAATCAGGCTGACTAACACCTAAAAAAGCGACGAACTGTTGAGCGAGTTTAGGAATATCTAAAATGATGGATCCCAAAATAATAGACACCGGTAGAATCACCAATAATTGAAGTAAATATTGTGAAAAATCAAATTTCCCCTGGAGATTACTCATGATAAAAGGCATGATAATCCCAAGATGAATTGAAAAAGCATAGTTTTTGAATGTTGGAAAATCGATTGATTGCACTAGATGGTCACCTTTTTCTTTCGTTTGCTTTTATACTCTACCAAAATAACTATTCGTTAAGCAAATTATTTATCTTCTAATAAATTTAACCATCATCTCTTTGAGATAAAAGAGTCTAAACAATTAAAAAATTAGTTTTTAGAAAACCAAAAAGAATATGTTTATTTTTATCCACAAATCTCAAAATAACGGGTTGAATCGCAATTCATGATCAATCCTCCAATTCTATCCAATACCTTTGATCGACAGTGCCATCAGGATAAACCACTTCATTTTCTAAAACGCCGCCATTTTTTTGAATGGATTTTGCTGATCCACTATTATCTTTATTGCAAATCATTAAAACCCTTCTTATACCGATTCGTTTACACTCTTCTAATGCTAATCCGATCATTGCTGTGGCATAACCTTTGCGTCGCTCACTAGGTCGAATACCATCTCCTATATGTCCACCCTTTAGTAAAAGGACATCATTTAAATAATGGCGAATATTAACTGCCCCAACAAAAATATTCCGATCTCGATCTAAACAGAAAAAGGTAGAGTCAGGTATGCGGTCTGTTCTTTCATCTTTTTTAATTTCTAAGTTATCAAGATACACGGCGAAATCACGGGGATCGTTGCGGAAAATAGCTGACGGAGATCCATTTGTGTGGTTTTGTTCGATATCGGCTTTCCATTCTTCGATCATTTCAACTAATAAGGGTTGATGTTCCTCTTTTAACTTAACTAATTCAATGTTCATTATTTTTACCTCATTTTATACTTTTCTTTATTCCAGATTATCTAAGCCTTTAAATAAATCATTAAAAGTTGGAAGATTATTGCATCTACCGAAAGATATTTCTTTATTCTCACCATATTCCAGTAAAAAACATTTGGCTAATTCCTCCACTGTAACCTCTAAGTTTTCAAAGAAAGTACGGTAAGCAAAATTATATCCCGCACTTCCTACTTCAAAATTACTTTTAATTAATGACTCTGTTACCTGATCAAGTGGGTACATTTTTAAGTGCATCAATTCGTGAACAATGATTTCTTCTATATTTTTCTCATCCATCGGATTGTGAACATTTAAAAGCAAAACTGCCTTTTTATCTGTACAGTCGATCTTAATGTCTCCAGTTTTTTTAAAATTCGAATCATCTACCAGTTCAAGACGGACACTCCATTCAGGTGAAATCCGTAATTTCTGCGTCCACTTTTCTAATAATGGTTCTAAAGCAATTGGATTCATTATAATTCTCTCCTTTATTTCTTTCGCATAAATGATTATCTAACATAAGCTTAATTAGGTAAATAATTTAGTTCTTGATAAAGCTCATTAATCAATTATTCACATTAATAATACAGTCGGTTTTGCGTTTTCAAAATAAGTTCTGCCATGTTTTCTTGGCGAATCGATGATAGCTTATCAACCGTTTGATTAAGCATTTCTTTTAAGTCCTTAACCCTCTGTTCAACTTCTTCCGCCTCCCACTCATCTTGAGGTCCATCGGGCAAATCACTTTCAAGTAAGAGATGGTCACCGCTCATTTGTTGAAGATAGGCCCGACCCTTTTTGCTTTTTAGCATACTGGGATGAACTGAAAGATACCCACCCATATCACGATGTCTGGTTAATTCATCACTCGTGCCATTAAAACGGTGTAGAATAGGTAAAATCTTATCACTTGGAGCCCCTACTTCTTCAAGTAAATCTAACACTTTTGAAGCTGAACGAACCGCATGAATCGATAAAATAAATCGTTGTTCAGTATGATCTGTCAGTGCCTTCAAAATTTCTGAGAAAACATAGACCTGTAGATTTTCTTGGGCTTTTTCTAAGCCTTTCACTGAAAAATCTAAACCAACCTCACCTATCAACTGAGACTTTGTCAATTCTTTTCGGAATATCGCTAATTCTTTATCAGCTTGACTCTTTGATTCAATCCACCAAGGGTGAAAACCTAAAGATAAATAAGGTGTTTGGCCTGGCTTTAAATTCAATTTATCCAATGATTGTTTTAAAAGGGAAAAACCTGAAGGTGTGACTGTTTGAGCCACAATCGTTATCTCTTCTTTAACCAGTTCTTGTAAAAATAAGTAACGTGCATTAGAGTCTTTTATAAAATCAAAGTGATAATGACTATCTAACCATTGCATCAGCCTTCTCCTTTCATTTTCTCCATTTACCAAATCTTATAGTCTTCTATTCCAGCTAAACGACGAATCACCTTACCTGCAAGCATCATGCCCATAATGGGAGGCATATAACTCATTGAACCTAGCGTCTGAGCCTTGGTATTTCCATCTGGATCTTGGACTTTGAAAGGCTGTTCATTGGAATAAAGAACTTCTAAACCTTTTATGTCACGTCTACGACACTCTAGACGAATTATTTTGGACATAGGACAATACGATGTATTTTCTATCTTACTAAATTTTAGATAGGCGGGATCCAATTTATTAGCAGCTCCCATTGATGATAGTAAGGGTATTTTTTCTGATTGACAAAAAGCAGCGACTTCTAACTTTTGTGAGATGGTATCAATACAATCAATAACATAATCAGGCCGAGGAAAACTCTTTAAAGTTTCTTTGATATTCTCTTTTGTAAGAAAGATTTGTTGGGCATCCACTTGACACTCTGGATTGATTTCTTTGACCATGGCCCGCATCACATCCGTTTTGGCCTTGCCCACTGTTGAAGAAAAAGCCAAAGCTTGGCGATTAATATTACTTTCTTCAATTATATCTCCATCGAACAAAATTAAATATCCAACTCCTCCACGAGCAAGGGCTTCCGCACAAGCAGAACCAACTCCGCCTAAACCTAAAACCATTACTCGCGATTGGGCTAGACGCGTCAAGCCCTCCTCTTTTAATAGTAAACTCAAGCGTGATAATCTTGCTGGTATCTTCTTTTCCATATTCTCATCCTTCTAAATTCTACTAATTATCTATAACATTAAAGCATGATTATTAATCACGCAACTAGATTATTAAAAAAGTGTAATCTATTTTAAGATCCCACTTCACACAAATTATTTTCACTTTACATCTGTTCCTTATGAAACCGGTTAAGAAAGAGTTTTGTCCGTTCATGCTGTGGTTCATTAATTACTTGTTGGGCAAGGCCATCTTCTACAATAAATCCCTTATCCATAAAAACAACACGTGTAGACACATCACGGGCAAAGGCCATCTCATGGGTCACAACAATCATGGTCAAACCCTCTTTTGCTAATTGAGTCATGGTATCTAAGACTTCGCCAACCATTTCGGGATCCAAAGCAGAAGTTGGCTCATCGAAAAGTAATAACTCTGGATCCATAGATAAGGCCCGAGCGATAGCTACACGTTGTTGTTGACCTCCTGATAATTGCTTAGGTCTAGCATTTATATAAGGAGCCATGCCCACTTTAGTGAGATTATCTAGGGCTATCTTTTCTGCTTCTTCTTTTGTCCGCCCTAAAATTTTCACTTGCCCGATTGTACAGTTTTTGAGCACATTCATATTGTTAAATAGATTAAATTGTTGAAATACCATTCCTACTTCGGCTCGATAGTGATTCAGTGGATAACGATTAGCCAGAATAGATTGACCTTTATAGAGAATATCGCCACCACTCGGTTGCTCTAGAAGATTAAGGCAACGTAAAAGGGTTGATTTCCCCGATCCTGAAGAACCAATGATGGAAATTACTTCACCCTTTTTAACACTAAAATCAATATCTTTAAGGACTCTATGGTCACCAAATTGTTTAGATAAATGTACAATTTCTAAAATCTTACTAGAATTAGTCATGTGTTTTGACCCCCTTAACTGAATCAGTGGACGAAGACTGCTTAACGGTGTAAGAATCTGATCCCGACATTTTTTTCTCAATTAAATTTAAAATACGTGTCGTGGTAAAAGTTAAAACAAAATAAATCATCGAAGTGATCAAAAAGGTCTGAAAAGTTTGATAGGTTGAACCGGCAACTGACTTTGAAACAAAAAATAATTCTGTCACCGCAATCACATTTAAGACAGATGTATCTTTAATATTGATAACAAATTCATTTCCTAATGTGGGTAGAATAGACAAAACAGCTTGCGGTAACACCACATGACGCATGGTCTGCCCATGAGACATCCCAATCGCTTTAGCCCCTTCATACTGGCCCTTATCCACTCCATGAATTCCTCCACGCATTACTTCTGATAAATACGCCCCTGTATTGATCGAGACAATAAATAGAGCCGCTGTCATCGATGACAGGTCAATATTAAAGAAAAGTTTCAACCCATAAAAGATCAACATGGCTTGAACCATCATCGGAGTCCCTCTAAAAATTTCAATATAAGCAACCAATAAAAAATCAACTAACTTAAATAAGTAATAAGAAGGCCTCCCCTTATGAAACAAGTTCTTCATGGATCTTACTACAGCAATTGCCAATCCAATTATCGACCCTACAATTGTTGCGAATAAAGCTATAAAAAGTGTATTTAAAGCCCCTCTAATAAATTGACCGCCATAAGTAGTCCATAATCCTTGAACATCTTGCCAGAAACTTAAGTTTTCCTGACCTTGATTAAGTTTCACCATTTCTTTCATCAGACTGTTTCGCTCTTCTTCATGAATGTCAGCTAAAACCTGATTAATTGGCTGTACCAAAGAACTTCCTTTACGTAAACCAATAGCTATACCCGTATCCACTTGACTTAGATCAAACCCCTTCCCCTCTGTAAACTTCAAGTAAGTTAGATCTGAGTTGGCCGCAACTGCTGCCATGGCGCCCGGTTCTTCTGATACATAGGCATCTATTTTGCCAGATAATACCGAAGAAATCATAGTTGGGAAAGAATCTAAAGCCGTTTTTTTCTGAACGTCTGGTATTTGATCAATTAAACTATAGTGAAAAGTGTTTAATTGGGCAGTTACCTTAGCTCCTGATAAATCAGCTAATGATTGGGCTTGCGCATAATCTGACTCTTGACGAACCACTAAAACCATCTGGCTTTCGTAATAATTATTAGAAAAATCAATTTCTTTTTTTCGATCTGGGGTTACAGACATTCCTGCAATAATCGCGTCCACTTTGCCCGAGTTCAAAGCCGGTGGTAGTCCGTCCCATTCTAATTTTACTATTTCTAACTTTAAACCTAACTTTTGCGCTAATTTTTTTGCGATATGAACATCATAACCATTCGCAAATTCTCCCTTTGAATTTGTGATAGCCAGGGCTCCGTTATCATGTGTGGGTTGCGACCAGTTAAATGGAGAATAGTTGGCTTCCATCCCAACTTTTAAAACACCAGGTTCTTCTAGATCATCTTGAAGTTGATCCCAATGAATGTCCTTTTCCTGTTTATTTTCGGCACCTACAATCATGTTAAAGGGTATAAGTAATAAAGCAAAGAGTATAACGGTGATGATTTTTTTCAGCAAGCCTTGATTCCCTTTCATTCTGAACCTCCTCTTGTTTTTTATTGAAATGTAAATATACCGTGTGGTTTGAAAAAGGTCAAGTTTTCATACAAAAAGTCTTCTATAAAAAAAAGACCTCTGCTTAAAACATAGTTTCAGCAGAGGTCTCTATTAAAAAATTTAATGAAATTAGAGGGTATGTTTAGTGATCATATAAACTAATAAAAATTTATTTTAAATTTGCCAATGACCCCATTGGATCCCATGGTTCCAATTCAATAATTGGTTGATCTAAGGCTTCTAACCATTTCTGGTCAAGGTATTTCTTATCAACTGTCACTTGGTAATTATATTCATCAAACCAATCATCACTCATTGAGAAAATACCCTTATCGCCAGATTTTTCACCCCAGCTATTTTCAACTTTCCAATTAACTGGTTTGCCATCCGCATCTAAGTCTACACCCACTAAAAGCATGGCATGAGTTAATAAACTCTCACCATAATCTAAGCGCTCAGCCTTATTTAATTGAGGCGCTTCAGTTAAGATGGCTTCATAATCATATAAGTCTTTATCCATAATACCCAATTCACGATCACTCATCTTACCAACATCACAACCGAACCAAACTGGCTTGCCATCTTTGATTGAAGCGATCGCAGAGTCTTTGAGCACTTCAATTGGAGCATTAATGTATGTAATCGGGTGGCCTTCAGCTACGGAAGCTAAATATTTGACGGTGAATGCGCGTCCGAAAGGCTTATCTTCAGTCGGTGCATTGATTACACTGATTTGGCCTTCCAAGTCCCAACCTACATATTTATTAAAGAAATCTTGTGGTGTGATGTCTTCAATCCGGTGATATTTTCCATCCTTGTCACGGTAACTGTATGAGAATTTTTCTGGAACCTGACCCAACGCTTTAACTAAGATGTTGTAAATAACGTACAACATATCTTCTTTCATTGCCTTTAAGTCTTCTTTTGAAGCCTTATTTTGATAAGCTGTTCTTAATTCTTTAGCAAAAGCTCTTAAACGTTTAGTAATTATTGATACCATTTCATAAGTATTAGAAGAATGGTAAGTTTCTGGCATTACCGATTTAGGAACTGAACCATACTTTTGCAGTAAAGCTGTGAACATATCCCATTGTCCACCATCTTCGACCGGTGCTTGCAATAAGTGTTGAACCACGCGTGAATTTAAAGGTTCATCTGCCGTTTCAATGATAGAATCCAAGAAGAAGTTTGATTTTTCTAACTTATCCCAGAATAGAGTATAATTTTGCGAAAATTCAAAAGTTTCTAAGTTCAACTCTTCCATTGCATTCACACGCGCGCCATTTAAGGCAGCAAACATCCAACAACGACCGCTTTTCTTCTGATCAGTAATCTTACCTCGTTTTGTTTCATCAGAGAAAACAAACGAATGGTCTTTTACAGCCTCATTGTTAAATGAAGATTGATTGAATCCAACTTTTGCTACAGCATTTTCTACTGAATGGTTGATAGGTTCTGTTTGATATTTTGTTTTGAATGATTGTATTAGTTCTTGATTAATTGTCATAGTCATTTCCTTTCTTTTGCAACATTTTTATGATTTTTCCAAATGAATTGGAATTTAAAATTTATTTAAACGGCTGAATTGCTTTGGATAATATTACCCTATTATCCTAGCCGCTCTTCACCTAAATATCTTATAGTGACATCACTTCCTTTGATAGAAATTATGAATGAACGAACTAGTCCTATTAGAGCTGTCCTCAATAGCAATGCATTCTATGTAAATTTCACTAGAATGGTCTTGCTCTCAATAGGTAGAATAATTACTTAGGCTGATTGACACAGCATTTTTAATATAAGAAAAACTAAACTAAGAGTTCTTCTTTAATAATATCATATACTAACATTAGATTAATTTCAATGTTTTTTTAGGTTAATCTAAATTACCTTTTTTGTTATATCTTTTATAACCGAATTTATTTACATAACTCTCTTTCTATAAGCGAAGAAATTCAAGCCACAATGCCTTTACTTGATCTAGATCAAATTGAATCACTTGATTAAAATGATACCTCGAACAAATAAATTGAACAAAGCGCGCTCCTAAATAATAACCACAATCGGGTCTACCTCGATAGCTCACCCAGTCACCAAAGTAAATTTGATTATCGGTAGTCATCTTGCTTATATCATGATGAAAATCTTTCTTGATAGTAGCTAAGTGAAGATCGCACCATTCTAACCATCCATTAGAATCTTGATGAAAATAATTCAAATTTCCTACTAATACTTGCTCAAAATACATTGCAATTCCTTCGGTAAAGAGTAACCATAAAAAATAGTTTTCACCTTGCTCAAATTGGTCAAAATTACCATATTGTTGATGATAGACATGCCCTAATTCATGATAAATAAGTCCATACATACGGTCTTTACTCATCCAATCTAACTCGATAATTTTTTCAATTCCCAATAGAATATAAGTTTTTCTGTCCAGTTCTACTACCCAACCTGCCCCATTACATAAACCTAAATAAAGCATAATTGTAACATCTAGCTCTTTGCCAAATGCTTGAATAACTTTTTTATTTAACCCCCCAGTTACTTGCCTAAATGAGTCTACTACTTTGAGCCGCTTTTTGCTTTCTGAAAAAGCCCTATTTATAATTGGTAAAAAATCTTTTTCAAAGCTAAACTTTCCACTAGCATGCAGTCTTTTGACGTCATCAATAAATAAATCCTGATGGTTGGGTAGCCATTTATCAATATATTCTTTCCATAAATTGAATTGAAACTGTCCATTTACAAATAATTGATCAACTTCAGCGGTCGTATTAATGATTTCCATACCAAATCTCCTCTTATTAACTATGTCAGCACACCCTATAGATCTGATCATTGCCAAATAAAGACCAGGATAATTTAAGCTATTTAGGATTAGTCTTATTCAGCCAACCAGCAATTTCTTCAGCTATTTTTTCAGGTTGGTCTTGATAGATAGCATGACTCGTGTTTTCGATAATTTTCATGCTTATATTATCATTTAAATTTTTAGATCTTTTTAGCTTGGTCGGTAAAACCTCTTGAAGATCACTAATCAGAAGCAATGTAGGTGTTTTATATGCTTTACTAGTAATCGATAACTGAATCGAATGATTAAGAATCAAAAGATTCAAAGCACTCTCCTCGTTCATATATTTATAATTACCACTAGATAAGATTTGCTTTGCATTGATCAGTTCATCTTCCAGTGATACTCCAAAATCTTCACTTGAGATAATCCCTCCATCAAGTAAAATGACTTTAGAAATATTACTTAAATGTGTAGCTAGAAAAGCAGCTATTTCACCTCCGATAGAATGCCCTATTATAATAGATGGTTTCTCCCCGATAGTCTCCTTATAAAAGTTAATCAGATCTTCTTTAGCTACTACCTTGTCATTAAAGGCCTCTTCATGTCCGGGTAAATAGAGATAATTTACTCGTAATCCTTTGTTAGACAATAATTTCAAAAAATTTTCACTATCTTCCTTTATGCCACCAAAACCATTAATAAAATAGATACATTCTTCCAACATATTGCTCTCCTTAATCTTATAAAAAACAGATTGTTAAAGTGGTTAAATACATAAATCAATTATACAGCTATACTAAGACTACTTTCAAAGTATTTTTGAATGTTCCATAAACTTGCTCAATGGATAAAAATCATAAATTTATGAGGACTTTAACTCAACTTATAATCAAATAATAATAGTTACATTTTAACATAGTAATAGTTACTGTTTTTTTCTTATTTGTACCGTAGTTATTATCATTTGTGTTGGTCTAATCGCTTATTGATATACCGTTATTCATCTCAGTCCTCTTGTCGCAACAGTCGTGTTTTCATTTATGTAACTTGAAGTTATTTCTTTTATATTTTTTTTAAATTTACCTTACTTTTACTTAGAATTTACTGAAAATTTACAATGCTTTGCTATGTTATATCTAGATGAATAAATCATCAATAAATTATAAAGAAGGATTGAGCAAATGAAAAAAACAGTAATTCTATCATTATGTGCTTCTGTATTAATGTCAGTATGTGCCCCTACAATGGCTTCTGCTAAACAAGAAGAAGGTCAATGGTCTGAACTCCCAGTAGCAACTTTAGAAGAAGGCCGTCCTTTAACTGAAGATTTATCTCTAATCTCTGAAAGCCAAGCTAAATACGTCTTCTTATTCATCGGAGATGGCATGGGTAATATCCCTGTTTCAGCTGCTGAATACTACTTAGGCCCAGATAACGGTGATGAAGGTAACGGACAGGCAGTAGCTCAACCGTTAAATTTCGCTAAATTCCCTGTTGTTGGTTTGCAAAATCCGACAGATGCTGATCACTATGTTCCAGACTCTGCTGGTACTGCTACTGCTTTTGGAAACGGCGTGAAGATTGATTCAAACGTTATTGGTTTAACCCCTGGGTTTACTGAACAAACAGAATCAATTGCTGAAAAAGCTCAAGCTCAAGGTAAAGCTGTTGGTATCCTTTCTACAGTAACTTTAAATCACGCTACTCCTGCTGCCTTCTATTCAAACGTTGAACACCGTAGAAATTATTACGAAATCGGTGAACAAATGGCTGCTTCAAACTTTGAATATTTTGCAGGTGGTTCTCTTGGAAAGCGTACAGGTGCTGAAGATGATCAAAAAGACTTATACGAAGTTTTAGAAGAAAAAGGATATATGGTAGCCGATACTCAAGAAGAATTTGATACTATTACTGCTGACACAGAGAAAGTTTATGCACCTGCATCTGTTCTTTCTGAATTAGATGGTTCTTCTATGAAATATGCGATTGACCGTCAAGAAGGTGAACCTACATTAGCAGATATGGTTTCTAAAGGAATTGAAGTCTTAAGCGCTAATGAAGAAGGATTCTTCATGATGACAGAATCTGGTAAGATTGACTGGGCAGAGCACGCAAACGATGCAGCAACAACTATTAAAGAAGTTATTGACTTCCAAGACTCTATCCAAGAAGCAATTGATTTCTACTATGAACATCCGGAAGAAACTTTAATCGTTGTTACAGCTGACCATCCTACAGGCGGCTTCTCTATCGGAAACTCAGAAACAGGCTATAACTCTTACTTCCACTTATTAGACAACCAAAAAGTTTCTCAAGAACAATTTGATGTAATCTTTGCTAAAGCCAAAGAAGAAAACCCAGAAATGACTTTTGAAGATGCTGTTCCGTTACTAGAAGAAAACTTCGGATTTATCTTTGACCTAGAAGCAGAAGAAGTTGTAAAGACTGCTGGCGAAGTCGAGAAAGCTGCTGAAGAAGGTGAAGAAGAAGCCAAAGACTTAATGTTAGTAACACCTTATGAATTAGCAGAATTACGTTATGCTTTCGAACAAACAATGAAACCATATGAAGAACGTAATCTGGGGCAAGCAGATATTATCAAAGGCTACCATGCATATGAACCATTATCCATCGCTGCTACACGTCTATTAGCACGTAAAGCTGGTTTAGCATTCACAACTGTTGACCACTCACCTGAGAAAGTTCCAGTATTTGCAATCGGTGCTGGTGCTGCCATGTTTGAAGGCAACTTCGAAAATACAGATATTGCTTACAAGATCTTAGCAGCTATGGGCTTATATGAAGGCGGCGACACTAAGATCGCACCTTTAGAAGTAACAAAGAAAGTAACTGGAGCAAGTGAAGAAGAAACAAAAGAAACTTCTGTTGCAGATGAAACAGTTGAAGAAGAAGAATCTTCCGAAGAAAGTACTGAAGCTGAATCAAGTGAAGAAACTACTGATAATACTTCAGAAGAGGATTCATCTGAAGAAACCTCTGAAGAAACTACAGAAAGCTCTGCTGAATAATTAATACATTTGTCACAAAAAGCACAGCTAAGATAAGGCTGTGCTTTTATTCTTTAAGGAGAATCTTATGCAACTTAAATCTATTTTAGCAAGTTTCCTTTTGTTTATTTCCCTACTCTCACCTTATTCTCTTGTTAAAGCTGAAAGCTCAAGCATGAAAGAATTACCTTTCAGCGGATACTATCTAGCCCCTGAAGCAAGCGGTATCGAAGGGTTGCTTTTTCAAGAAAATCAATTAGTTATCTATATAAAAGATGAGTCGAGATATACTCATCATGATCATGGACATGACCATGAATATAACTATGATAATGAACAGCAACATGTGGAAAAAGATATTATATCAAACGAAGACCATCACGAAGACACCATTGATCAAGCATTTATAGAATGGTTATTCGAATTTAACGCTTACCCTTATCCAGACCTTAAGGATTATTCTACATCTGTTCAAGAAAGATATAAGAAAGAAAATAATCTTCCAATTGACTTAAAAGAAGTTTATCTAGCCATTGTAGATCAGATAACACCTGAAATGACTCAAAGAAACATCTTAGACTTGATCAATCAAACGGTTCCTGATATTTCGTATACCGAAAAAAATGATTATAATTATTTCACTATTTCCTGCCCAACCGTAACTGTAAATAACGATAATTGGACCGTCCAATTATTCGGTGAAGAAATTTTTTCTTTTGTGCAACAGTCTGGACAATTAGTTGATAATCATGGAAATACCTATGAATATATTGATGGAATTACCCCCAATTAAACGCTGATAGGTTGTGATAAAATGAAAAAAATACATATTTCTTTATTGCTTTTAACTGTCTTAACCCTCAATCTACTTTTTCCACACGACACTTTCGCACAACCAGAAGCTGAGGTTAAAGAAACACATCATATGAAAGTAGACGGTCACCATGAAGGACATCACATTAAGGCTAATTTTATTCCTAATAAAATTCTTAATCCTGACGATAGTCTATATCAAGCCCCAGATAGAATTAAACAATATGTTGGTTTTTATAAGGCTCAAGTCGAAGTTCCTCCATTAGATCTAAATTTACACATTATTGTCTCAATCGAAGAAAATGGACTATTTAATTTGGCCCACTACTTTTCCAAACGAGATGGTAAAGAAAGCATTCGTTTCTACGTAAATGAGAATGAAACAATTGAATCTATACCCGCTCCATATCAAGACCTCGTTATCTTGACAGGAGGTCTCAAAGATTTTGAAGGTGGCTTAGGGTCAGGCTTAGTTCGTAAGACCTTGTCACCTGTTGTATTTTTAAATAATCATGGCAAACCCGAAAGCTTATATCCTTATCAATCAATGGCTTATGATCTTCGTGAAAACTATCAAGATGCCAGAGTTTATCAAAACGTTGGTCTTTATATAATAAATGATGAAATTGTGATCGATGTAAACCATTTGATTGGTCTAGATGATGAACAAGAAAATAGAATCGTATTAAAAGCTACACGTTTTAAAAATGAAGATGCTTTCCTAGTTGAACAGAAAACATATGAAATTCTTCAAGAAGCTTTTGATCACTATCTTGATGATTATAATGATTTTAAGCTTCAATTTAAAAATAGTAATGACTTTGTTCAAGTCATTCAAGCGATGCATTTGAAGACCAACGCCAGTTTTCCTGCCGACACTAAATTTGAACTGATCGATCCTAGTCTAGTTAATAAAGACAGTAAAAATGAAAATACATTTGCCCTATTAATTAATGACCAAATCTTATATTTCTATGACGGAGAAAAATTATTTGTTGCAGATGAAATTGAAAATACTAATGGAAGCTATTCTGCGCATGAATGGCAGACGAATTAGTAAATTCATGACACATGAGAGGAGCTTCACTATGGATAAAGAAAAAGACGAATTTCGTAATGACCCGCATGATCCGGATAACTTCCGCAACAAACTGAAACAGGATGATCTTGCTTCTAAAGGTCCGAAAGAAATTGTCTCAGAAACGAAGATCGCTGACCCGCATGATCCAAACCACCTTCGAAACAAATTAAACCAGAAGAATCATGCCTGTAGAAATTTAGAAAATACATTGTCAGAAACGAAGATCACTGACCCGCATGATTCAGATCGTCGTGGCAATCGTTGATAGAATTTACTTACATCTCTTAAAAGCATATCTCTTGTAACATAAACAAAAAGTTGATACTCTAAAGTTAAAGGAGATGATATAAATGTTTTTAATCATGCAACACATCATACCAAAAGCAGGAAAAGCAGAAAACATCATCAATAAATTATCGAACCGAGAATTAATTACTAAACAACCCGGCTTCATCAACCTTTCAGTAAGTAAAGGAATTGAAGAAGACTTAATTGTCGTTTTAGGTTCATGGAAATCAAAAGAAGATTGGGAAAATTGGGAAAATTCAGAAGAGCGTAAAAAGTTAGGAGATCCTGATAAAGATCATATCGAATCAATAGAATCACATAAGCTTCAAATTCTAAAGGATGAAAAAATGCCTAAGTAAAAATACTATTTACTCAAAAAAGCGAGAACCATACGGTTCCTCGCTTTTTTTACTCTGGAAAAACCATTCATTCAAAATCTTAAAGAATGATCTCTTCAAAAATAATTTCTACCACTAAATTTTAATCTACTGTTTGAAATAAATCTTGTTAAAAAATTTGGCGAGTCGTTTTTTGCAATTTGAATATCTATCTTCTCAATTAAGTTAAATGAAAAAAAGCTACACATCAAATTTAGAATTAATGTGTAGCATTTTTAATGACTTGATTTCCCCTATTATAAGCTATCAATCAATTCTAACATCTCACTATTTTCAGGGATATCCTTCATTGAATGGCCATAATGGATAAAGCGCAATTTTCCATTTTTATCCACTAGCATTTGGGCTGGCATGCGACCCATTTTAAATAAATTCACTTCTTGACCATATAATTTTAAAACGGAATGGTTCGGGTCTGGTAGCCCATAAAATTCTAATTCATTTTCTTTCCAATACTCGGCAAATTTTTCATTTCCTTCAGGACCAATGACAACAATAGCGGTATCCCTCTCTTCAAACATGTTATAATCTTTATGCAACTGCATCATGTGCTTGCGGCAGAAAGGTCATACAAAACCTCTGTTTAATACAAGCATTACATTTTTACTTCCTTTAAAATCTGACAGCTTAACTGTTTTTCCTTCGAAATCCTCTAATTCAAAGTCTGGTGCTTTTTTATTGACTTCAATACTTGCCATAAAATCATTCCTTCCGTTCATTGATTAAAAGATATACTATTTAAAATTAATTATCATTCAACTTTATTAAATAGGTAAATTAGTTGAGTTATTAATCTTAAATCATTAACTTCATATACCTAATTAAATAAAACCGCTTTAAATAGTTGATACTTATATGATACCACTCATTACTTATTAGGTTTAAGCATTTGCAAAAACAATTATATAAATATAGAGATATTAATAAAGACATGAATAAAAATTCATGTCTCTCAAAATTAATTTATTTTAACACTTTTATCCTATTCATTAGATTCAGTCAGAACTTTTTGAACAGCTGGATCTTCTTTAAGATGCTCCACCATTCGTTTAACATTTGGATAATCTTTATATGTTTTTTCTAAATTCTTAGTCCAAGTTGCAAAAATGAATGCTAATGCATCAAGAACAGTTCGTTTGTTTTGATAAAGATGGTTGCTGTCACCAATAATATCATCAAGATGCTTGAAGTTTGCGTCAATACGAGCGGGCGCAGATTTCCTAGCCATCTCGATAGTATCAGAGTTTTCTGAAATGGTATAACGTTGTGGGTTAAAGAATGGCCAAAATGATGGGTGAATATCAGCTGAAAGGAATAATGCAGTCTCATCGAATTCAAAGATATTTTCCAAACCTTCATTTGCTCCTAAATCTTTCTCCGGTACTAAATTAGCAATATATTGCAAAATAGCTCCGGCTTGTGTCATCGGACGGTCAGCGCCAATTTCAAGGGCTGGTACCATGCCTAAAGGGTTAATTTTACGATATTCTGGATCATTGTAGTTTACTCGAACTGTTTCATACTCTAATCCAGACCATTCTAACGCAATCCAACAAGCCAAGGAACAAGTGCCCGGTGCATAGTATAACTTCAACATTTTATCAAACCTTCCTTTTATAAAAATTTAACCAAATATTTTGATTACCTTTAACCGATTGATATGACTAGCTATTCTTAAAGAGAAGCAGTTACGCCACCATCAATTACAAACTCTGAACCCGTAGAATATCTTGCTTCATCTGAAGCTAAAAAGACGATCATATTAGATACTTCTTCTGGTTGTGCTACTCGACGCATCGGAATGGTCTCTTTAAACTTATCTACCGCTTCTTTAACACCAGGTTGTTCTAGCATTGGGGTGTGAACTACACCTGGATGAACCGAATTGACCGTAATATTATAAGGTGATAATTCTCTAGCAGCCGCTTTAGTCATTCCTCTAATAGCAAACTTGGTGTCTGTATAACCAATAGCGCCACCAATCAAACCGTTCATGGAAGAAATATTAATTATCGAGCCTTGTTTTTGCTCCTTCATAATTGGAGTGACAGCTTTAATTCCTAAGAAAACAGATACTTGATTTATATTTACAATTTTCATGTAATCATCAAGTGAGATGTCTTCAATTTTCATATTATAAGTTATGCCAGCGTTATTAACGAGGGCATCGATTTTTCCCCACTTGTCCATCGTCGCATCAATGACTTTTTTCCAGTCTTCTTCTTTGGTAACATCTTGCTTAATAAATAAGATGTTTTGTCCAAGTTCTTTCGCTACCTCATTACCTTTTTCTTCATTAATATCAGTAATGACTACCATAGCACCTTCGGTTAAAGCTACTTCAGCATGGACCTTCCCCATTCCCTGAGCACCACCTGTAATAATAATGACTTTGTCTTTTAATCTTTCCAACTTATTACCTCCTAGTATTAATATTTAACAAGTTATAACATCTACTATCTCAATAGTACGCCTCTTTATACACTTAAGCCAACAAAGAGTCTCATCAAATAAGGCGATATAAATTTTTTACAAAATGAAAAGACGCTCTAATAAGATTGGAAAGAAAAATTATAGAATTTTTCTCAAAATTTTATGTTTAAAATCTGTGTAAGGTGGAAACATTAAATGAGGGTTAAAGCAAGTTGACCGCTTCAACATTGATTTCTGATGGGTAAATGCTTTAAAACTAGCATACCCATGATAAGCTCCCCTACCAGATGGTCCAACTCCTCCAAAAGGCAAATTTGGATTACCGAGATGAAGCATGGTGTCATTTATACAGCCGCCACCAAAGGATAGATTCATCGTGAAATAATTAATCGCTTCTTTATTTTGACTAAAAATATACGCAGCTAAAGGTTTAGGGCGTTTCTTCATCTCTTGAATTAAGACGTGCATATCTGAATAAACCATAATGGGTAAGATGGGACCAAACAATTCCTCTTGCATCGAAGGATCTGTCCAGTTCACTTCATCCATTAAGGTTGGAGCAACATACCGCTCCTCGACATTTACCTGTCCCCCTAAAATAATATTATCTCTTTCTTGTTCAATGATAGAAGCGAGTCGCTGAGTGGATTCTCTAGTGATTATTCTGCCATAATCTTTACTGTTTTTTGGGGAATTCCCATAAAATTGTTGGATCGTTTGACGTAATGCTTGAATAAACTGCTTATGAACTGATTGATGAACCAAGACGTAATCAGGAGCCACGCAAGTTTGTCCAGCGTTCGTAAATTTCCCGAAAGCAATTCGTTTAGCGGCCACTGAAAGATTAGCTGTTTCATCTATAATCGCTGGACTTTTACCACCTAATTCTAAGGTATGAGGCGTTAAACGCTCTGCACAAGCTTTAGCAATTACCTTCCCTACTGCTACACTTCCCGTAAAGAAGATATAATCAAACGGAGCATGGATAAGAGCGGTTACCGTTTCTTTTCCTCCTTCAACTACCGAAATATAAGCAGGATTAAAAGCCATATTCACGATTTTTTTTATAACTCTTGCAGTATTTATAGCTGTTTCAGACGGCTTGATAATCGCTGTATTTCCTCCAATAATAGCTCCAATCAAAGGTTCGATCACTAACTGAAAGGGATAATTGAAGGGACCTATAATACACGTTACCCCATAAGGATCATGTACCTTGTAACTTTTAGCTGGTTGTAAAGGTAAAGGCGTACGAACTCTTACAGGTCGCATCCAGCGTGAAAGTTTTTTCTTAATCTTATTAATGCTCATGTAAACCAAACTAATTTCAGTTAAATAGGCTTCAACTTCATTCTTATGTAAGTCTTTTTGTAAGGCCTCAAGGATTTCTTTTTCATAATGGTGAATAGCTTCTTCTAAATTTTCGATCTGCCGAATACGAAAGGCATGCGATTGTGTTGCACCACTATTGAAAAAGGACTGTTGATCTGCTAGTAATTGTTCGATTTTTTGCTCAATAACCGCCATTAGAATCCCCGCTTTCTTTATATTGATTTTACTTAAAGAATTAATTTAATACTTTTCTAAAGAGAGTTCTACGATTTGCTGACATAGTTCTTCATAACATATACCTTTAGCCAGAGCTTCTTGAGGTAATAAACTAGTAGGAGTCATACCTGGCAATGAATTTACTTCAATGCAATAAATATCATTTTCACTATTCATTAAAAAATCTACCCTGCCATACACTTTTAAATCAAGCTTACGAAAAATCTTAAGGGCAATTTGTTGCATTTTTTTGCTGAGATTAGGTTGAAGGTTTGCTGGTGTAATTTCTTCAGTAGCCCCTGCTTGATATTTATTCGAATAGTCGTAAAAGCCCTCTTTAGGTATTAACTCTATTACAGGAAGAGCTTGGTTTCCTAATATACCTACCGAAAATTCGCGACCTATAATCTTTTTTTCCACTAAGATTTTGTCAGAATATTTTTTCGCCTGATTAATCGAAGCCATAAGCTGCGATTGTTCGTCAACAATCTCAACACCAATACTTGATCCGTTATCATTTGGCTTAACAACCGCTGGAGCTTCCATATTCACTTCGTCATAATCTTCAATTACCCACCATTCTGGAGTTGGAATATTGTTTGCTACCATGATTTCTTTAGAAACAATTTTATCCATGGCTAGTAAACTGCCTTTATAATCCGAACCCGTATATTTAATTTGATACAAATCGAATAATGCTTGAAGAACACCATTCTCGCCTATTCCACCGTGCAAGCCAAGGAAAACAATATCAGCCGATTGACAAATTGAAATAACGTTCATTCCAATTTGATTCGTTCGGTTTTGATTTTCCCGTATCATTTTTTGTAAATCTGGTGCTTTTTTAGGAACTCGATAGGTGTACTTACTTTTACCATATAAACGGTAAGCCTCTTCAAATTCTCGCACATCTTTCATACCAATATACAAGTCTAAAAGTAATACACGATGCCCGTTTTTAATTAAAGCATTAGAAATTTGTGAACCAGATGATAGCGAAACATCTCTTTCATCACTGAGCCCACCAGCTAAAACAACAATATCCATAAAGTCTCCCTCAACTTTCAAATATTAAAAATATAAATTTTTACGTAATCAAATGACTCTTACTATATATTATAAAGAATTTGACTGCTATATTTATCTTTTGGAAGAGATTGTTAAAAACTTCGATTATGCAAAAATATAAGCATATCTCTTCTTAAACCTCTCACTTTATTTAAAACATACTCTTGTTGGATGTAAGAGGCAACTAAGAAGCCTCATTGATTTTAATATAAAAAAAACTTCCTACAAATCAGACGTAATGTTTAAATCTATCTCCCTTTTGCTTATGGTTTAATTCTTTAATCAAGGTGACAACAACTAGGCTCAGAATCAATACAAAAGATAATGAAATAATAACAATGAAATAAAAAATTATTAAAAATTAAAAATTAAGGTAGAATTGGAGCTTTAAAAGGAATAAAAAGGGCTCTAACTCTCCTATACTATCTAGGAAAGTTAGAGTTTTGGTTTGCGCTGTACATCAGTTACAGATATTTATAAGTGTTTTATCTAAGTATGTAGCATTCTCAATAAAACGTTCAGCAATACTAAAAATATTTTATTGTGATAAAAAGATTTTGTCTTTTATTTTACCATATGCATTTCTTCTAGTTGTGCCTCGATACTTTCTTGGTCGACACCAGCTTGTAACAAAGTTGCAGCAGTATAAGCTCCTTCTACAACTGGCACATCGTATATCTTGATCGTTTTATCGCTCATTTCCATAGCCATTTCTAGATTCATCTTTGCACTACCCAAATCATAAAAAGCTAATATGTTTTCAGCTGAATTATTATTGATAGCTTCTAATGCTGTATCATAGCTTGTCCCTACTTCTTTTTGATCCACTCCGCCTATGACTTGAATATCAACATCTGCTGCTACTTGTTGTAATAAACGGTGAATTCCTTCAGCAATTTCATAGACATGTGAGACAATCACAATTCCTGTTTTTTTCATTATTTTGCCTCCGCTTCTAGCATTGCGTGGAATAATAAACCTGAAGAATATGCACCTGGGTCAATATGACCAACAGAACGCTCTCCCACATAAGATGCTCGTCCCTTTTTAGCTTTTAAAGGCTTGGTCGCTTCCACTGCCTCATCAATTAATTCGTGGGTTAATTGATCCTTTTCAACCGCTTCTACCACAGCTATCCATAAATCAACCATTGTTTTGTCGCCTTTTTCGGCTTTTCCACGCTTTTGAATATTTTCTAACCCAGCTTTTAAAACAGTTGCCCAATCCTCAGCTGTTGATTCAGCTTTCATCATACCCATAAATGCTGAACCATACAGTGGTCCTGAAGCTCCACCAACTTTACTTAACAAATTGGTCGTAATTAATTTAAGTAAGTCATTGAATGTTTCTGGTTTTTGCTCTTCAATCGTTTTCATTACATGAGTCATACCACGAGACATATTATTTCCATGGTCACTATCTCCAATAGGGGTATCTAATTGTGTTAGATATTCTTTTTCATTTTGAACTTTTTCATTGAATAATTCCATCCAACGAATTCCAGTCTCTAGATTCATTTAAAATAATCATCCTTTCATTTTTCGAATTTCGCCTTACCAACTAATGGTATCAACCGGTGCTTCTAAGGCTTCAAGATAGAATGCTTCATTTAAACGAAGCAGAGTTAAAGATAAACCTTGCATTTCTAACGATGTCATCAAATTGCCTACTTTAGAAAAATCGATCACTAAGTCATGCTCTTTCATTGACTTATGCACATCATTTGCAAATACATATTGCTCCATTAATGGCGTTCCGCCTAATCCGTTCACGATAATTGCAAAACGATCTTGTGCTTTTGCATCAAACTCTTTTAGTAATTTTGTCAGTAATTCTTCGGATAAACCTTGTGAACTCTGCAATTTTTCACGTCGATATCCAGGCTCACCATGTATTCCTACTCCATACTCGATTTCGTCATCGGCTAAAGTAAAACTTGGTTCATTACTCCCAGGTGTAGTAACACCTGTTAATGCTACTCCAACCGTTTTAATATTTGGAACAAGAGCTTCTGCTAATTTTTTAATTTCTTCAATTGATTGGCCTTGTTCAGCAGCATATCCTAAAATTTTATGAACAAAGATCGTTCCTGCTACTCCACGTTTTCCTTGTGTGTAGAGACTATCTTCAACAGCAATGTCATCATCAACGATGATGCTATCTACTTTTATATCTTCCATCTCTGCTAGTTCCTGAGCCATCTCGAAATTCATAATATCTCCTGAATAATTCTTAATGACTAGAAAAACACCTGCACCCTCATCCGCTGCTTTGATCGCTTCTAAAATTTGATCGGGGGTTGGAGAAGTAAAGACTGCTCCACAAACAGCTGCTGACAACATTCCTTTTCCAACAAATCCAGCATGTGCAGGCTCATGTCCACTTCCTCCCCCTGAGATAATGGCCACTTTCCCTGTCTTTTCTAGAGATCGTTGAATAATTCCAGTTTCAGGAATTCGTTTAACCAATTTCGAATGACTTTGTACCACTCCATCAATCATCTCATCGACACTATTTTCTGGATTATTTAATATTTTTTTTATCACATTAAACTCCTACCTTGTTATTTAGTTTATTTTTCTTGTTTTCTTGCTTTATAATCGCGACCCATCGCATCCGCTACAATAATTGCATTTGCAACAGCTTCCTCTGTAATCTCGAAAGGCATTGAATGAATGGATTCTTCTGGGATACAAGCTTTTTTAGCTACTTTTAGAATTTCTTCGTAATTAACCTCTTGGACATCTAAATCCGCTAAGGATACTGGTAAACCAACAGAAAGACTAAAGTCTAATAATTCTTCAACTTCTGATTTCGGAGCATCTTCTAGTACTAATTGAACAAGGGTTGTAAAAGCTACTTGTTCGCCATGGTAATAATTTCCTGGCCCATCTAAAACAGTTAAACCATTGTAGATTGCATGAGCAGCTGCTAAACCTCCCGATTCAAAGCCTAAACCAGACAATAAGGTGTTTGCTTCTACTATATCTTCTAGTGCTTGTGTCACAACATTATAATCAGCTGCTATTTTTGCGTCGTACCCTTTTTCTAGAATAACCTCTAAGCTTTTTTCAGCTAAAGTCATAGCTGCGATTGTTCCTTTAGCTGGTCCTGTATCTCCAGTATGATAACCATTTGGTAAACCAGCATTTACATTCGAATTTGATTGACGAGTAGCTCGTGCTTCATAATAAGTAGCTAGACAATCACCCATACCAGCTACTAGAAATCGACTTGGTGCTTGTGCAATGACGGTTGTATCCATTAAAACGACATCTGGATTCTTAATAAAATAGGCATAATCATCAAATTGGTGATCGGCTGTATATAAGACAGCGGAGTGACTAGTTGGTGCATCTTGAGCTGCAATCGTAGGGCAAATAATAATATTCTTTCCATCCGCTACAACTTTGGATGTATCGATTGCTTTTCCTCCCCCTAATCCTACAACAACATCGGCTCCTCTTTCTTTTGCTAATTCTTTCAATCGTTTGACTTCTTCACGTGTCGCTTCGCCACCAAAATCTCCGCGATGTAATTTAACGTTATATTTTTCAGCTGTTTGATCCAACTTATCTTGCACTCGATCAATATCTGCTTTATTCCCTATAATAAGAGCAGATTCACCCAAAGACTTAATGTAAAATCCTAAATTCAATAATTCGTCTTCACCTTGTACATACTTACTTGGACTGATAAAAGCTTTTCTCATTGCAATTCCTCCTATGTCATTTAAACATTTTCTGCACCACTAAATAAATAGTAACAAGTAAGCGCTATCACTGCAACAGACAAAAAATATCATCTGTCCGTTTGGTTTAAGATAGAGTCTATCGTATACTTATACTATCAAATACTGTTTTGTTTATAATGAGGGGAGTTTGCGTGGATGAAAGAAAGAACGGATACACAAGAGATCATTGCTCTTGCATTTCAAGAACTAACGATGACAAAAGAGATTGATAAAATTTCAATCACCGATATTATGAAACAAGCAGATTTTCGTCGCCAAACTTTCTATGATCATTTTGATGATAAATATGATTTAGTGACTTGGATTTTTTCTCATGAGCTCTGCCATTCTATTCAATCAATAAGGGATTGGAAAAATTGGGAAGAAATTTTATGGCAGCTATTAACTTATCTCGAATCAAACAGTAACTATTATAGAAAAATCTTTATCAATGAAAAACTGGATTCTTTTAAAGAATATTTTATTTACTCGATTAAAAATATAATCCAACATTTAGTAGAAGATTATTTTAAAGAACAGTTTCTTTCATCAGGTAAAAAGCAAATTATCAAAACTGGTATAGATTTTTACAGCTATGGTCTATCTGAAAGCCTCTATCATTGGGTTTTAGAAAATTGTGAACCCAACAGTAAAATTTACCATGCAATGCTCGTTAAACTTGTAAAATATCGAACAAAAACTAATTAACACTTTAGTATTTTCATAAGGTAAAGGGAAGGGATAAGTAATGGCAGAATACATATTATCAATCGATCAAGGAACGACAACAACACGCGCTTTTATTATTGATCGCAAAGGAAATTATATTGGAACAGCGAGTCAAAAATTCCAGCAAATTAGTCCACACACTGGATGGGTAGAACACGATCCGAATGTCATTTGGGAAACTGTTTGTAATGTGATTGAAGAAGTTATTCAAAAATCTGGGATTAATTATTCTCAAATCAAAGCACTTGGATTAACCAATCAACGTGAAACAACTGTTGTTTGGGATAAGATAACAGGTGAGCCGATATATAATGCAATTGTTTGGAGTTCTAACCAATCATTAGATACGATTAATCAATTAAAATCCAGTAAAAATGAAGAATATATTCATAAAAACACCGGACTTGTTATGAGCCCTTATTTCTCAGCCAGTAAAATTCGTTGGATTTTAGATCATTATTCAGGAGCACAGATTAAAGCTGAAGGAGGAAAATTACTTTTTGGAACCATCGATAGTTGGATTATTTGGAAATTAACGAATGGTGCGTTACATGTCACTGATCATACTAATGCATCAAGAACCATGCTCTTTAATATTCATAGTTTAGAATGGGATAATCAATTACTTAAGCTTTTTAATATTCCAAAAGCAATGTTACCAAATGTTTTTCCTAGCTCTCATTACTATGGAGAAACAAATTGTGATCTTTTCCAAGGAGTAAAAATACCAATTACTGGTGTGGCTGGCAATCAGCAAGCTTCCTTATTTGGTCAACTTGCTTTTCAATCTGGACAAGTTAAAAGCACTTATGGTCAAGGAACTTTTATCGTTATGAATACCGGTTCCGAAGCAAAATTATCTAATCATCGGTTACTGACAACCATTGCTTATTCCATCGATGATCAAATTAATTATGCTTTAGAAGGGGCTGCTTTAATTTCTGGGAGTGCCATTGAATGGTTAAAGGATGGTTTAGAATTGTTTGAAAAGATTGAAGATTCGGAAGAGCTAGCCCTAGAGGCAAATCAAAAATCTTCCGTCTATTCTCTCCCAACTTTTAGAGGGATTGGAGCTCCTTATTGGGAAACGAATGTCAGAGGAGCTATTTTAGGAATGGATGAATATACTAGTAAAAGAGAGCTGATTCTTGCCACTTTTGAATCTTTAGCTTACCAAGTCCATGACATTATTGATTTAATGGAATCTGATACGGAAATTGAGCTTGATGTTTTACATGTCGATGGTGGCGTGGCTCAGAATAATTTACTTATCCAATTTCAAGCAGACATTCTTAATAAAAAAGTTGTTCGTGTTGAACGTTTAGAGACAACAGGTTTAGGTGCCGCTTATCTTGCTGGATTAGCTGTCGATTACTGGAAAGATTTAGATGAATTGAGAGCTTTAGTATCCGAGAACGAAGTTTTCAATCCAAATATGCTTGAAATTGATCGAATTAAAAAGCTCAGAGGATGGCACAATGCACTTAAAACTGTTCGATATTATTCTCAGTTAAATCAAGATTCCTTTTTATAAAAATTTTAATGTGTATACAAGGATTTCATACCAAGTGAAGAAACGCTCGTATCTATATTTAAAGTAACCTATCTAAAAACGACAGATCAGATACCTTTTTAAGGGTTCTCTATCTGTCGTTTTTTGAGTGAATCCTAAAATTTAATGTAAAAGACTATACCTTATAGACTGATTCGATTTATTAACTAAAGCTTCCTCCTTTTTTAAATAAGAATAAAAACTCACACAAATGATTAAGGTTCTAATAATTTTAGAATCTTTGCATTAGGTATAGAAAGTTTAATTACTTGTTGTCATTATTGAAATTTTGTATAGTAATAAATTATATAACCACTTAGAAAGGACCCCTTCTATGAACAAAAAAATCATTCGAAAAGTAACGAGTGCTTACTTTCTTTTTGCTGCACTCTCCATGCTGTTTGTCCATTTAGGTCTAGAAATCAAAGAAAATGACCTAGTTACTTTTGATACCACAATTCAGAATTGGGTACGCAATCATCACAGCCCTGTCTTAGATCATATAATGCTTTTTATCACGCATTCTTCTAGTGCCCTACCCGTCCTAATCATTTTTGCTTTCATCGTATATCAACTCTATAGGCAGAAACTATTTGATAAAATGCGGTTCATTTTAGTTACCATACCAGGAACGATGATTATCAATACCCTCTTGAAACTGATCTTTCAAAGAAATCGTCCTGATCTAATTAATCTGTTAGTTGAAGAAAAATTTTATTCCTTTCCCTCAGGACATGCAATGATCAGTTCGACTGCGGTCTTCGCGATAATTGTTTTATTCTGGCAGAGTAAACATTTTTATAAAATAATGGCTGTGGGTATCCTTTACACTTTCTTCGTTGGATATTCACGTATCTACTTAGGGGTCCATTATCCTTCAGATATTATAGGTGGCTGGATCATTAGTTTTGCTTGGGTTATATTGGCACAAAAACTTCTCTTAACTAACAATGTAATTGAATAAAACAGAAAGTCAGCTCAATTCTATGAGCTGGCTTTAAAATTAAAAGTTAATTGCATTTTGAAAATGCAACATGAATAGATAAATTAAAAAGACGATGAATACAATATAAGGTAGCGATGCAAGTAATGAGGTTCTCTGGAAGTATTTAAAGGCGCGATAGCCAAATGTTCCTATTAAATACCCTTCTATTAAAGTAGAAATAGGATAGAGATTAAGCTCTTGCTTAAAAGAAATAATTGTCAATATTCCTAAAGGGATAAACGCAATGCATAAACCAAGAATATGACCTGCATTTTTATTGACTCTTTGCTCAGTGTGAGTTGATGTCGTATGAACTCCAATATAATTTAATATTTTTTCCATTTTATCTCTCCTTACCTCATTGAATAAAGGACAATTACTGTTTAACTACAATTGTTTTCCCACCTGTTTCATTTCTTTAAAAAGTAAAATGTAATCTTGATAATGACTGAAGTCATAATAAATCGAAGCCCTTTTTTCTTCAAAATAATTTTCGCTCTCAACTCCTTAGAATCAACTATCACCCTCCTAGAAGGTTTGTTAAATTTTTTATATCTCATATCTATTATATCACTTTGAATAATTAGTTGAAAATACTAATTTAAAGGATCTGATTATTCATTTGTACACTTTTGATTCTCATTCAAAAATTTACCTGGTTTTATAAAAACTATTTTCTTTATACATCTTTCTAGAAACTTGGTGGCAATCAGCCGGCTTGACTTCCTTTCCTCCTTTTTGTTAAGTTTAAAAAAATTCAAGTCTACTAAATTAGTATATTGAAAACTCTATTCAGTTTTTACCTTGCTTACTGTCTATGATCCACTTTTTTCATTGGAAAGGAACTTATATGAAGGACTTATTATTTGAGATTGAAAAACTATTGAATCAACCTAATCTGCTTTTTAATAGCTATCAGGATATATGGCGTGTAGTGATTTCCGGTATTTTATTTTACTTCTTTTTAATAATCGTCTTGAACATATCTGGCAAGCGCTCGATCACTAATTTGAGTATGTATGATTATATAGTTACTTTGGCACTCGGGTCACTGGTTTCTTCAGCCATAATCTTAAAAAGTGTGAGTTTTATGGATGGTGTAGTTGGCGTACTCATACTACTGGCCTTACAATTTTTAATCACTTACCTCACTCGTTTTAATGTTGGACTCTTTAGATTTCTTAATCCTGCACCTTCTGTCTTATTTTATAAGGGAACTTTTGTTGAAGAAAATCTCAGGAAAAATCGGGCAACAAAAGATGAGGTCTATGCTGCTATACGCTCTCAAGGTCAAACCACCTCGGACCAAATTTTTGCGGTCGTGCTTGAATCAAACGGCAATCTTTCCGTCATTAAATCAGCAAGTGAAGAATACGCTCATGAAATCACTCGTTATTTATAGATCGTAATCATATAAAAGACACCCACTCAAAAATTGAGTGGGTGTCTTTTATTTAACTTTCTTAAAATCGCAAGGATAAACAGGTAAGGCTTCCGTCTATCTTCTTAAATTCGTCAGTATTAATAACTTTGACAGGGTAACCCAAACTTTCAATGTGGGTCTGAGTTTTAGGGTGACCTTCTGGAACAAGGATGGTCCCATTTATATATAAGCTATTTATAGCATACAATTCTTCTGGTTCAACCACGTAGCAATTGTAGTTTTGGAATTCGTTAACTTGGTTCATGACCGGACTGACCAGCATATTATTGTTTTCCAAATAAATAACAAAATCTTTTAAATGCAAGCCTTCTGTCACAGGTACCGTTGAGGAGGTATAGCCAAATTGACGCACAATTTGATCAAACTGCTTTGCCCCTTCTTGATTCGTCCGATCGGATAAACCGACAAAAAAGTGCTTGTCTACTAACATCACATCGCCACCCTCCATAGTGCCGGGTGCCTCAATATAAAAGATATGATCTTCATCATAAAAGTCCTTGAGAGCCTTTATGATTTCATGCTTTTCGCCGTTGCGCGATTCCTTAGGTGAATTTGTTACAATGGCACACTCCTCCATAACCACGGCTGGATCTTCCACAAAGCAAGAGTCCGGATATTCCTCTAAAGGTTCTAGAACAGTTACTTTAATGCCTAAATCTTCTATTGCACTGATATAGTGCGCATGTTGAATTAAAGCATCTTGGTAGACAGGTACGTCATCACTGAACATGCCTGTTGTGATACCTTCTAACATTGAAGCACTCGGTGTTCGAACTATTGCGTGAGTAAATTTTACCATTAAAATTACCTCCTAATTTTATCGATTCAATATTATTCTTCAAGACTTAATATTTACTTCAAGATGATGATATTGATTGCTATCATAACAACAATAGAATCGAAAGAATAATAAAGGACACGACTGTTAAACAATCTTAACTTCCACATTTCAAAGCATCTTTTCATTTCAATGTTTTAATATGCCTGCTTATAAAGAAATATTAAATAGAAAACGATTATACATTCAGTATACACTGTTAGAAATCCTATTTCATTGACTATTCTAACTTTTAGAAACCCTTTTTTCTAGTGATTTAAACAAATCATCAACGATAAATACTACAATATCAATTCTTAACACATAGTCTCGGAGGAGTATGATAGAGATAAATGATCAGCTGAATAGAAGAATGATCATCAACTGTTTGAAAGTTCATAAATTTCTTTTACTCAATTTAGAAAATAAGAATTTTGAAAAAAAGCTGCTGATAAAAGTAAATACAGTAATCTGAAATTTATCTACCGTTCTTGTGTTAGTGAACAACTTAGATAGTCTTTGTATTTCTGGTGATTTTTAAAAGTAATATAGGAAAAATACACTAAAAATAATCCCGCTATGATAGCTAGAGTAATTTCAGACCATCCATTATTTTCTATTATTTTCTTAATACTCATCGCAAACAAAATCAAAAGCATAATCACTCCTTGCAAATAAGCATTTCGACTTTTCTTATACTGAATGGCAATGTCACTATAGTCCGTAAAAAGTTCTTCTTTTTCCAAAGATCCGATGATTAAAATTTCCTTATTATAATCCATAAAAGTATTAGCAAACTTTCCTGATCCTTCCGCAAAAGGTCTCAAGCGAAATTTAAAAGGAGTCAGATTCCCTTGATTGATGGGAGTTCTATAAAGCTCTTTGTTGCTTTCTTTTAACATACTAATATATTTTTGGTTGGCCTCATAAGCATTGCCCCCAATATACTGAGTCTCATAATAATAACGTTGATTGGTTTTTTCAAAATCATAAATACAATGATGTAACGCAACAAGTTTATAGCCCTTCTCGCTCATTTGATTCAACCAAATCTTAATATCCTTGATGGGGTCTGCAAAAAATTTAATTTTTCTCATAATGATCCTCCTTTAATTCCTCTATTAAACTAATTACTTCCCTAAGTCTTTCTTCTTCTCTTAACACTTGAGCCTTACCAGCTTCAGTAATCAAATAATTAATTCGATTACCATCTTTAGAACTTTGCTTAATCCAGCTTTTTTGCTCCATATTGTTGATCGCCCCATACAGTGTCCCCATACCTAGAATGACTCTTCCTTGAGTCTTCTCTTCTACCAATTGTTTAATCCCATACCCATGCAGTTCCTTAAAGAGAGACAAAAGAATAAGTAAAGAAGTCTCAGTCAAAGCACCGCTCGAAACATTATCACGCATTGAACCCCTCCTATATATCACTATTCGTAGTGTATCGCTATACGTAGTATATCACTATGCGTAGACTTGTCAATAGAAATCATTGACTAATAGTTAAAACCACCTGCCATGATGACAGGTGGTAAATATGAATGGCCCCGTAATTATTGATCAAGATTCATCTCTAAAAATTTTTTATTAGCTTGTATTAACTTTTTATAATAATTATCGTAGCTCTGACTAAAACTTCTTAATAAAGGTATGGCATGCTCATAATAATTGTTATCTTGTAGAAAATTAACAAACTTTTCTTGAATCTTATTTAAAGGGCTATTTAGATAGTCTGAACTTCCTTTAAATGTTTGATAGTCAGTAATAAATTCTTGATTTTCAAGCAGCCACTCCTCTGGATTATTAACAGCTTGAATTTTATTAAAATTAACCTCTTTTAATAGGTCGAGAGACCAAGTGGAACTTAATTTTTCGATATACCTATATTCATTATCTTCTAACTCAAATGCTGGTAAGTTATCTAAAAAACATATGTATTGCTGAAAATAGTGCTCTTTTCCTTCTTTTATAGGTTCATCTAAAAATGGTTGGTAGGCAACAAATAGCATTTGACCAATATAGCCAGGAAAAGCCATTGTCAATCTATCGTAAATGGTTAGTTCATTTTCAATTAATGTTAATTGTTCAGCAATGGTTTGATTGTCTACTCCTTGAATGATCATATCCAACACCCGTCTTTTTCGCCCAGCCATCTCCATCGCGTATTCCTTCCTTCTCAAAACAGCCGACAAGGCATCTATTCCAGAATGTAGAATTTCTTCTATTTCTTCAATCTTTAATCCTAATTTGCGATAAACAGATATTTTATTTAATACTTCTAAATCTTCGTCATCATAATCACGGTATCCATTTTCTAATCGTTGGGGACGAATAAGCCCTTTTTCTTGATAATATTCAATAGCCTTTCTAGTTAGTCCTGTTATCTTTTGAATTTCATTTCTCAACATGATTCTCCCTCCTTAATTAAATGATATCACGGATCCTAAGGGGCAGGTCAAAAGTTTTTTCAGTTTACCTCATTAAGTTTTTCCATATTAAAGTAGTTTAGGGATTTTATTGATAAAGAATGTTCCAATATCATTTAGCATCATCAAGTCTAGATAATAAAGGATGTATTTTTTCTTCAAAGACAACTCCTAATAAGGTTTACTCATCGCCTTCATCTACTATGTAGCTTCTAACTCCACTACTATTATAGAGGTAGTATAATTTTTAGTTAGTTCTACTATAAATTTACAACTTAAATGATCAAAACTTCTTCATCAAACTCGTATTGTTTTATTCTTTCACTTAATTCTTTTAAGCAATAAGTTAAAGCCTAATATTAACAATGCTTTCTCCTGCTTTATCAATCGCTAGCGGTACTATTTAAATTATGTATCTTTAGAATAATCTCCACTTATTAAACAAACATTTAGATATTGACAATCCTTAAAAATTTTATATAATATGGATGTGTAACCGTTTACACATGATTGGATGTGAAAGTAATTGACAACAATTCGTGATGTAGCAGATGAAGCGGGTGTCTCAGTTGCAACTGTGTCACGATTAATTAATAACAGTGGTTATGTGGGCGAGCAATCTAGACAAAAGATCCTCACTGCTATCAAAAAATTAAATTATATACCTAATGAAATTGCCAGATCTTTAAATAAACAGTCAATGAAGATCTTAGGATTATTGGTTCCGGATATCACTAATCCTTATTTCCCTTCCTTAATCAAGGGAGTCGAACAATGCGCGATGCAACACGGCTATATGCTTCTATTAGGCAATACCGAGGGCCAAGAAGCAATTGGTGAGAACTATCTTCATTTTTTTAAGCAATATAAGGTTGCTGGTTTAATCAAAATTGATGGGACTCATTTGAATACACCTGAAAATGTTCCGACTGTTTCATTGGATCGAATGAATGATCATGACCGATTTGCAGTGGTTTCGGATGATTTTTATGGTGGTAAATTAATCGGCCAAGCTATCAAAGAGACTAACCATGGCTCGATTCTAATCGTGACTGGTCCATTGGATATTAAA
Organism: Facklamia miroungae; assembly: GCF_012396555.1. Classification (GTDB taxonomy): domain Bacteria; phylum Bacillota; class Bacilli; order Lactobacillales; family Aerococcaceae; genus Facklamia; species Facklamia miroungae. Next base: position 42,901 of record NZ_JAAXPS010000002.1, on the reverse strand, counting down.
GTGTCCCAATTACGATTGCAAGGCATGCAGTCTGTTTTTGATCAGCACAAAATAACTTATCAGATATACTCTACCCCTTCCTTCCAAATGGAATTTGCCGATCAAGTCGCGTTGGAAATTATTCATAACTATCCAAATATTGATACTGTAATTGCTCCTAATGACATCTACGCTTTAGCCCTTATTCAAGCGTGGAGTCAATTCGGTTATGTTATCCCAAAGAATGTACAAATCATTGGCTATGATGGAATTGTTTTTGGAGCCTATGCTCATCCGGGATTAACTACTATCGAACAACCTGCTTATCAGATTGGTTACCAAGGGACGGAATTATTACTCGCAATTATTAATCAACAAATCGATCAACAGTCCTCTAAAATTATCCAAATCAAACCACAATTATTACAAAGAAATTCATTAAGGGAGGTAGAATAATGGTAAAAATGGCAGTCATTGGTAGTATTTCAACTGATTTTGTAGTGACTTCTAAACGAAGGCCTCAGGCAGGAGAAACCATTTTTGGTGAGAACTTTGAAACTTATTTTGGTGGCAAAGGAGCTAATCAAGCCGTTGCAACTCGCCGACTGGGTGCAGAAACATATATGCTAGGAGCAGTAGGAACAGATAATTTTGGTGCAAATTTAATAATGAATTTGGAAAACAACCAGATTGATGTCTCACATATCAAAACGAAGCAAAATCTTCCTTCTGGTTCAGCTATTATCAATGTGGTGGAAGGAGAGAATACGATCATTTATGTAGCTGGAGCTAATGACGCCTACTCATGCGAAGATGTTTCAAAAGAACGAGCATTTCTCAGCAGCTGTGATCTGATTTTGATCCAAAATGAAAGCTCGCCTGAGACCGTCGAATTTGTCTTTAATAACCTGGCAAATGAACAATGTAAAATAATCTATAACCCTGCTCCTGCGCGTGAATTTGATTCGCAATTTATGGCAGCCATTGATTATATAACCCCTAATGAACATGAGTTTCAATTGATGTTTCCCGAGCAAACAATGGAAGAAATCCTCTCACAATATCCTAATAAAATGATTGTGACCTTAGGATCTCAAGGAGCTCTCTTTCATAATGGACATGAACTGGTTAGAGTCCCCTCCTATACAGCGGAGCAAATTATTGATACAACTGGTGCTGGCGATACCTTTAATGGAGCTCTCGCTTTTGCCATCGGAAACCACCTCGAACTAGAAGAGGCCATTCGTTTTGCCAACCTGGCTGCCGCCCTATCAATCGGTAAAGAAGGCGCTCAAAACGGAATGCCAACAATTAAGCAAATGAAGGAGAGTGTATATTTTGAAAAAACATGGAATATTAAATAGTCATATCTCCAAGGTTCTATCGGATATGGGTCATACCGATCAACTAACAATTGCAGATTGCGGGCTTCCCATCACTAAGAATATAGAAAAAATTGACTTAGCGATTCGTATTGGTGAACCTGATTTTATCAGTGTTTTAAAAGCAGTGATCAATGACATGAAAGTTGAACGAATTATTTTAGCGGAAGAAATAAAGCAGCACAATCCCAATTTATTAGAAAAAATCCAGTCGCTTTTTGATTCCTCAATTGAGATTGTCTTTATTGACCATGAGGCTTTCAAAAGCCAAACCCAAATCACTAAAGCTGTCATAAGAACGGGTGAAGCGACTCCTTATGCAAATGTTATCTTGCAATCAGGCGTCATTTTCTAGGAGGAATATTATGGAAATTCAAATGACTAATATCCATAAACAATTCGCGGCGAACCAAGTCTTAAAAGGAGTCCATTTCAACTTAAAAGCTGGAGAGGTACACTCATTAATGGGTGAAAATGGCGCAGGCAAATCCACCTTAATGAACATTTTAACCGGTCTATTAAAAACTGATCAGGGCAAAATTACAATTGATGGCAAAGAAACCGTGTTCGCTAATCCTAAAGACGCTGAAAACCACAGGATAAGCTTCATCCATCAAGAATTAATTACTTGGCCAGAAATGACCGTCTTAGAAAATATGTTTATGGGCAAAGAAATGACTAAATATGGTATTTTTTGTAATCAACAAGCAATGGAAGAAAAGGCGGAAGCTGTTTTAAAACAATTGGGAATCCAAATTGATCTAAATGATTCTATGGGGAAACTCAGCATTGGTCAGCAACAACTCATTGAAATTGCTAAGATCTTAATGAATGAAGCTTCTGTTATTATTATGGACGAACCTACAGCGGCTTTGACCGATAAAGAAATCGTAACTTTATTTTCGATTATTCGTAAACTTAAACAAAAAGGTGTCGCTATTGTCTATATCTCACATCGTTTAAAAGAAATATTTGAAATCAGTGATCGCATCACGGTCATGCGAGATGGCATTTCAATTATGACTAGAGATATAAAAGAAACCCAGGAGAAAGAAATTGTGAGTGCGATGGTTGGACGTGATATTGGTGACTATTATCCAAGTGAGCGCTCAAAAATCGGTCGTACCCTTCTAGAAGTCAATGATTTAACTGTAAATGGTCTTTTTAAAGATATCACTTTTACCCTAAAACAAGGTGAGATTCTAGGGGTTTCTGGTTTAATGGGAGCTGGAAGAACGGAAATTATGTCAGCTATCTTTGGTTTACATCCGCTTGAGCGTGGAACAATAGCTATTAATGATAAAGTTATACAAATTTCTTCCCCACTACAAGCCATTAAAAATGGTATTGGCTATGTAACAGAAAATCGTAAAGAAGAAGGTTTAATTCTTGACTTTTCTATTAAAGACAATATTGGGATTACTGCACTCGATGAGTTTTCTGAACATGGCTTCATTCATAACAAAGAAGAAGAAGATTTTGTTCAATTATTGATTGAGCGTTTAGCTATTAAAACAGGCAGTATGCATCTTCCTGTATCGTCTTTATCAGGCGGAAATCAGCAGAAAGTTGTCTTAGCAAAATGGATTGCGGCAGGTACGCAAATTTTAATTTTGGATGAACCCACTCGCGGCGTGGACATTGGTGCTAAACGTGAAATTTACCTTTTAATGCGTGAATTAACCGATCGCGGTGTGGGCATTATCATGGTTTCAAGTGACCTACCTGAAATCATTGGAGTCAGTGATCGTGTACTTGTCATTCATGAAGGACAAGTAAATGGTTGTCTTACTCAAGAAGAATTATCTGAAGAACGCATCATGACCTTGGCTACAGGAGGGAAATAATGGATACAGTGGGAAAAAAATCATTTCAAAAACGATTGAATTTCAGAAGATTAGGTCCGGTACTTGCGCTTATTATTTTATTTGTGTTAGTAAGTGTATTGAACCCAAACTTCATTAAAGTTAACAATTTACTGAACTTACTCAGACAAGTCTCAATCAATGCTTTCATTGCTTTTGGAATGACATTTGTCATCATAACCGGAGGTATCGACTTGTCAGTCGGGTCCATTCTAGCTTTATCGAGTTCGATAGTTGCTTACTTAATGATGTATGGTATGAGCCCTATACTGGCTGTCCTTTTAGGCGTTGTCCTTGGTGCTCTTTTAGGATTCATTAACGGTGTAATCATTACTAAAGGTAATGTCGTACCGTTTATCGCAACCCTATCAACAATGACTATTTATCGCGGCTTGACTTTGGTGCTAACAGGGGGCAATCCTCTGACGAAATTTGAAGGAGGTCAATTTTTTGAATCTATTGGAAGGGGGTATTTGTGGAAAATTCCAGTGCCAGTTCTTCTCATGTTAATTGTTTTTGCAGGCTTATATTGTCTTTTGCATAAGACAACCTTTGGTCGCAAAACTTTTTCTGTTGGTGGCAATGAGAAAGCGGCTTATATTGCTGGAATTAATAGTAATCGAGTAAAAGTCATTGTTTATACCATTTCAGGAGCCTTAGCATCCATTGCAGGTCTGATTTTGACTTCACGGTTAAATTCAGCTCAACCAACAGCCGGAGTAGCTTATGAAATGGATGCCATTGCAGCTGTCGTGATTGGTGGCACAAGTATGGCAGGAGGTCATGGTCGCATTGTTGGAACTTTAATCGGAGCATTAATCATTGGAACATTAAATAACGGCTTAAATTTATTAGGTGTTTCAAGCTTCTACCAACAAATTGTTCAAGGTGTGGTTATTTTAATCGCCGTCTTATTAGATCGTAAAGATAAATAAAATTAAAAAGGAGCATTTATATGAAAAATATTAAAAAGATTGTTATCGCCCTATTCGCTATCTTCCCTCTCGTTCTATCCAACCTAAGTATTGCACCGGGTGTTTTGGCTAAAGAAGACTATACAATTGGTTTAGCTCTTTCAACCACTAATAATCCTTTCTTTGTCGACTTACAAAAAGGCGTCGAAGAAGCTGCTAAGGAAATGGGAGCAACTGTACAAGTTGTTGATGCACAAGATGACGCAACAACTCAGCTTAACGGTTTAGATGATTTAATGACCCAAGGTGTCGATATTCTTCTGATCAACCCTGTCGATTCTGACGCTATTGTCCCAGCTATTAAAAACGCTAACGAAGCAGATATTCCTGTCATTACAATCGACAGAAATGCAGCAGATGGTGAAGTTGTTTCATTAGTTGCTTCTAATAACGTTGAAGGTGGTAAGATGGCTGCTGAATTCATTATTGAAAAGGTTGGAGAAGGTTCAAAAGTTATTCAATTAGAAGGGGTTCCAGGCGCTTCTGCAACTAACGAAAGAGGTGAAGGTTTTGAAGAGGGGGCGAAAGATAAATTAGATATTATCGCTAGTCAGTCTGCTAACTTTAACCGTTCCGAAGGATTAACGGTTATGGAAAATCTTCTTCAGGCACACCCTGATGTTAAGGCCGTCTTTGCTCAAAATGACGAAATGGCTTTAGGGGCTATTGAAGCTATCAAAGCAGCAGGTCTAGAAGAAGACGTGCTTGTTGTTGGATTTGATGGCAATGACGATGGTCTAGAAGCTGTTAAAGAAGGCGAATTAGCTGCAACGATCGCTCAACAACCTAAAGAAATGGGTAGATTAGCTGTCGAAGCAGCCATCAACCACTTAAATGAAAAAGAAGTTGAGGAGTCTATTGCTTCTCCATTAGAATTAGTAACCAAGGATACATTAGAAGAGAAATAAACTATGTAATTCCCCAAATTTAAAAAATGAACAGATTATTGTTAAAAAGTGAATATCCTTCACAATTAAGCAACCACAACTTATCGAGAGTAAGCTGAGGGAATTAGCCCGACGACGCTTCAGCAACCTACCATTCGGCAAGGTGTTCCTTCCAACTCAAAAGAGAAAGATAAGTCTTATCCAGTTAATAGGCACGACTCTTGAAGTTGTGCCTATTTAATTGGATTTTTTAAGAGTGATTTTATGCCAGAAGTAGCGAATATGCATGAAAAAGATAGCATTAATCAATATTATTTTGAAAATGGGTCAAATGAGCAAAATTTAGATTTTTTTCATGCAGCGATTGTAATGCAAATTAACTATTTGGTAAAGAAGATCGATCCCCGTTTTCTGACCAGTGCCACAGTCATTAACCAGCGCTTAAAGTTGCCTATTGAATGTCACTATGAAATTGGAATCTTAGACCAAAAAAATATTGTGCCAGATCATTTACTTAAAAATATTAAAGATCACATCTCGCTTCTTTGTTACTCAGGAAGTGTAATCAAGCAAATAAATAAGAAAAGCTATGAAAACAAATTGACTCCCAAAAGTGAAAATTAGTACACTTACTTTTGAGAGTCAAATTTCTCTCCGATTTATATAATCTAAGCTTACTTGAGTCAACAAACAAATCCGATCTACTATTTAAAACCTTTTAATCATCTGGTTAAGTTAGATTCTCTTTGTATTTAAACACAATCTTCGTCATAATTAATATAAATATACAACTAACCAGTTAAACATTAGCTTATTCAGAGCCAATCGTTTACCCAGTAGAATATAATAAGATCGTAGGAATAATACATTATTAGATGTTTTAAAAACTAATATTTTTATACTTAAAATTAAAACTTTTATTATTCTATAATCATTATTCAAAGTTATAGTTTCTTCAATAATAGCGTTCAAAAATTTAAATGGTTTTTAACTTATTTAATTCTTTAAACATCATCACTAGAGAGATAACAATTACAGTGAAATCAACTAGAGGCTCTGTCCACCAGACTGCTCCACTTCCAAATAATTCCGGAAAGATAAGCATAGCTGGTACGAAGAGGATTAATTGCCTTAACATAACAATAATTCCAGCTTTTTTCCCATTCCCAATGGATTGAAAAAACGTGATTGCCATAATCATTGCTGCATAAAGAATATAAACAGAGTAGAAAATTTTAAAATGTCCAATTCCATTTCCTAAAATCGCGTGACTTACATTAAAAATGGAAAGGAGTTTGGAAGTAAAAAATTGAGCTGGAATGTAGAAGACCAAAGCTAGAATCGTTCCAGCTATGATGAAAATTTTCATTGTCTCCTTGACTCTTTTATACTGTTTCGCGCCAAAATTTGCTCCAATAATAGGTTGAAGCGCTTGACTCATTCCCCACAACGGAATAAATGAGAAACCATAAAACCTAAGAGTTGCTGCCATCAGAGTTGCCCATTCATCGCCTCCATATTGAAACGCTTGCTTATATAACAAGCTTTGCTGAACCATAAACAAAACCTGCATAAGCATGGCCGAAACACCTACTCCCATCATTTCTTTTGAAATATATTTGTTCTTATTAATTTTACCTATTTTCACTACTTTACTCTGACGACGGAAATAATATAAAGTAACACCGGCTTGAACAAATTGAGCTATGAGAGTAGCTATAGCTACCCCTTCTATTCCATGCTGGCCCATAGCAATCATAAAAATGGGATCAAGTGCTATATTTAAAGCTGCCCCTAGACCCATAATGACCATCGCCTTTTTAATTTGACCTTCTCCTCTCATTACCATAGTTGCGGATTGGGCAAAATTTACAAATATCGAACCTAAAAATATAATTCTTACATATCGAAGACCAAGTTCCTTAATCTCTCCACTTGCCCCCAAGATATCCAAAAAATAGGGAGCCAAAAGAAGTCCAGATATGGTAATTACAAGTGATAACAATATCACCCAATAAATTAAGTTTCCCATAATCTTATCAATTTTATCTTGGTCACCTTCTCCTAAGGCTCTGGACAGAATCGAAGCGCTCCCAATTCCTATCAGTGTTGCTACGCCATTATTAATAAAGGTAATGGGCGCAGAAACAGAACAGGCCGTCAAGGCCTTCTCACCTAAAATATTACCCGCAAAAATACCATCCATCAGTGGATACAATCCTATTACTATCATACCAATAACAGCTGGAATAGCTTGATGAAACATAAGCCGAACCAGATTATCTTTTAAGAGCTTCTCTTTCATTGTTTTTTCCATTTTTGTTGCCTCCTTCTTCAATAAGAATAATTGCCATTCTTTCTAAAATGTTCCTGTTTATTTTTAAATTTTCTCTAGCATCTAAAATTTCGGCACCTATAATCATAGAGTTAATAAAATTAGTCACTAAATCATACATATTATCATCCATCAAATATTGTTGATTTTTATTTTCAAGAATTAGAAATTCCTGTCTGCTTTGTTCTTTTAAAACTTCAAATAATTTATTCAACTTTTCATTTCTCTTCTTTTCGATTAAAAATTGAACATAAATATCCATATAAAAATTATCATCGAGTATTTTATCGACGATTTGCTTGGCTATAAATTTAATTTCATACCCTTTTTTGAAATCACTTAAATTTGATTGGATAACTTCATTCCTGTAATGAATGCCATCAACCATAAGATCATGAAGAATATCCAGCGTACTCGCATAATAATGATAAACTCCCCCTTTTGACATAGTTGTTTCATTAATAACATCTTCCATTGTAGTCTTTGAAAACCCTTTTCCCACAAATACTTTCGCTGCTGCTTTTTTAATTTCATTTTTTCTTTCTTCTGGCTTTAATCTTTTGGCAGAGCACATACAAAACTCCCCTTTCTATACCGACGTTTACGTCGATATATACTTTATAGTTATTTTCATAGATAGTCAACAGTTTTAATAAAATAAATTTTGAGAATCTACGCTTATAAGATATATTTTTTATAATTTCTATTGACTGACCTGTCTGATAATGAAGCAGGTAATCATTATGAACTTGTCATTGGTCAACTGTGAGACGTTTAGTTTCTTTGTAATCTGCTACCTGAGATATAGATAATTCTTTTAAGTAGCAAACTTGAACCTGAATTTCAAACCAAAGCTACAATCGTTAACTTTCAGTTAAAGTTAACGATTCACTGTCAAAAAAATTAAGTGACTTAAGCAATAATAAAGGTATAAATTGAAATAATTGGATGAAAAATCAAACCTCTTTGACTCACTGGAAGTGGAATAAGTTAAATACTAGAAGCCTACTATTGCAAAAATGCAATAGTAGACTTCTAGTAATTTTTGGTGAAGACTTACGATTTCTTTTTTTTGTTATTCGTATTCTCTGGCTCCAGGCTTATTAAAATTGAACTCAATTTAAAAAAACTTTTGCTGATGAAGTTCTTCTTAGATCAGAATTACTTCTTTATCCATATTATCGTGATCAAGCGGTTAATGCCCAAGATCATATTTCGCAAGACGGTCATTCCATAAAGTAAGATTTGATTCTTTGGACCAACCTGTAATTGTTGGAGATAGATATCATTTTTTAATTCTATCGTTTATTTCTGTCATCTTTGTTTTTTTATTTCTATCAAAAGTTCTGCTTGTGTCTTGCATCCTCATCATTTTATAGCACCTATCATTTAATTGGAAATTTAAGAAGAAAGAATAAATAAAGCGCATCTAGCAGAATTTTAATATAACTATATTAAATAGTTGTTTCTTTAAAGCTAATAAATTTCAAGGTGTTTTAGCTATAGAGTATTCATCTAATTTTATGGAGTTTTGATTGTCAATTATATTTATTAAACCTTCAATCTACTTATTTTGAATATATAAATGACAAAGCGACTATAATTGATATGATCAGCCTTATCAGAATATGTTGCCATGAGAGTGTCGAGGTGATAACTCCCGCTATAATCACGATTATAACCATATAGACTAAAGTAACCTATACATAAATATCTTTATCCATTATAGAAGCTCCTAAATTTCAATCAACTGTCACCTCTTTAATTTTCTATTATTTTTAGTCATATAATCAACAACCCAATTAAAAAACGCCTTGTTAGTTAGTAAAACGCTAACTTACAAGGAGTAGACATAAATTTTATCTGTTATTCATATTCAAATAATATAGTTATACAGCATAATCCCTAAAATCATTTTCCACTAACTCATAATCAACACTCGATTGGCGACAACCAAGTTGGTCGACCCAAGAGTTATAGTTAATGCGCAACTTTTTAAAACCTAATAGCTCATATACATGTTGGGCTCTAGTGTTTTGGGGATTAACGTCTAAAATTATCTTTTGATAGCCTTGATTAAATAATTCTTTAGTCAGTAAACTTAGAAAAATTCTACCAAGGCCTTTATTACGATAAATTGCTTCACAAATCTTTATATGTATTTCTGCGACTTGATTCCCCAAGTTATCATAAAACATTTCGCCAATTGATTTGCCTTGATACTCAATTAGTAAAAGTCGACCCTTTTCATCGGTATAATTTTCAATTTTATCTTCGATTTCTGCGACTGATTTACCTAATCCATTGGGAAATCCTAAAATTGCCATTATTTTTCCATCATTCCACCACTGACACAATTTGGCAGCATCTGCTTTTTCAGCATTACGTATTAATATGTTTTTATACGTTATTTCCATAAAAATCCCTCATTTTAGCAACTGTTAATTTTATATTAACCAATTATTGAAATTGATCATCCAGTCTAACTATGATACAGCAAAGTTGATCATATCTAACTCGTTTTGTTAAGTCAGACTTGATACATGATCAGCTTTTTTCGTTTTAAAACCATACATGCTTCTCAAGATAATTCCAGTCGTAGTTAGATTATGTAGAATCGATAAGGAACTTGGTGATAATATATCAAAAACACCAAGTAAGATTAGCCCGCTATTAATAGCAATTGTTTCTTTGACATTCTTTTTAATCCGCTGATCTAATAGATAACTTATTTCAGCTAATTCTATTAGGCTTTCTAAGTGATTATTAGATAAAACGAGGTCACTCGTTTGCTTGCAAATATCAGCAGCATCATTCATTACTGCACCAATATCAGCCAGAGATAGTGCAGCCGAATCATTGAGACCGTCTCCAAGCATCATGATTTTTTTGCCTAAGTTTTTATGTTCCTCAATAAACTGATATTTATCATTAGGCGAAGCTTCTGTTTGAAGATATTGAACGGTCAGATCATTCATAAGGTTTTGTGTTCGCTCTTTGGTATCACCTGTAATTATGGCTACCTCTTTATTATTACTTTGAAACCACTCAATCACTTTAGTGGCATTCGGTCTTAGAGGTGTATCAATCAGAAAGAGACCAATCAATCTTCCCTCATAACCAAGATAAAGCAGATTATATTGTTGCTCATATCGCTTAATTACAACCATTTGCTCATTCGAGATGTTTATCTTTTTCTCTTTCATTAAGAGATAACTGCCAATTACCACTTCTTTTTCATCGATCGTTGATAAAATTCCGCGAGAAGCAATGTGGTGTAATTGACCGTGCATTTCATCATGAACAATAGCTTTTTCCTGTGCCTCATTAACAACAGCATTAGCCAATGGATGGTGAATATGTTCTTCTAAACATGCACCAATTCGTAACACATCTTCTGTTTTATACTCATCAAACGGGACTGTTTTATAAACTTTAGGATCAGAAACAGTTAAAGTTCCTGTTTTATCAAATACTATCAGATCGATATCGTTATATTTTTCAACCACGTCCATACTTTTAATCAAGATTTCCTTATCCACAGCTTCTTTAATTGCTGTTAAGTAAGAGATGGGAACCGAAAGTTTTAAAGCACAAGAAAAATCAACTAATAGAAAAGATAAAGCTTTCTGTAGTGATCCAGTGAATAAATAGGTGAGAATCACACCTAAAAAATTATATTTAACTAAATTGTCGGCTAAAGCTATGTATTTGGTTTGTTGACTATCTTTCTGGTTATCTGATTTACGGATTAATGACATCAATTCTTGAATCCGATAGTTTAAGGTGGTATTTGTAACCCTAATCAATAGTTCTCCTGATTCAATGACTGTATTTGAAAATACTTTATCTGCTTCCTGCTTTAGAATCGGAAAAAATTCACCCGTGAGCGAACTTTCGTTGACCATGGCTGAGCCAGCATCAACCACCCCATCAAATAAAATTTCCTTACCTTCAGATACAATTATTATATCATTCAGCTGAACCTCTTTAGCTTTACGTTCAACCTTATTCCCTTGACGATCTATCAACCAAACTGTTTTGGTTTGATCTTTTAAACTGTTTTCTAAATCGGTGATCGATTTTTTATTGGTCCAATCATTTAGTTGGTCACCAAGACCCATAATAAACATAATAGAACTAGCTGTTCTAGGCTGGCCAATCAATATTGCCGTTAAAATAGCAGTCCCATCTAAAACTTCCATATTAATAGTGTTATTTGACAAAGATTGGATAGCTTTTTTTATATAATTAGTAGCTAAATACATTGTATAAAGATTCTGAAGCGGATGAGGTAAAAACAAGCGTCTTAAGGCAAACAAACTGAGTTCCTTAGAAATAATTACATAAGGCGTCCTTTCTTTGCGATATGGTTCTCGTAGACAACTTATTAAACGGTCTTTATTTAATTGATTTAAAAATTTAAGCGCCTCTGAAATTGAATTCTCTTCATTAACGTAGATAGCTATTGTCTTTTCATCATTATAAAAGACTATTTTTTGAATGGATGGTTCAAGTCGTGCCTCTTCCTTAATCATTTCACGGACTGGTAATGTCAGAAGAAAAGAGCTTTTCACCCTCACTCGCTTTTTATTCTGGTGACAAATTTTAAACTTCATTAGAGCCTTCTATATCCTCAATACTCTCTGCTTGTTCTTGTTGTTTTTGAGCAAGATATATTTCTTGAGCATCTGCCAAGACATCATCAGTATGTTGCTTAATTGTTGATACGCTTGCATCAAGTTCATCTTTTAATTGATAAGATTTTGCGATCACTTCGGCATACTTTTCTTTAGCTTTTCTACTGGTTAAGAGTTTTAAACCAAGGCTACCGAAAAGAGCGCCTCCTAGGAATAAACCAGATGATTTTGATAATTCTGTTGCTTTTTTTAAATTTTTCAACATTTTAATTCCTTCTTTCTGTTTATATCTAAATAATTATAGCACTGATAAAAGGAGCCTTCAAATATCAAAGCAAGTTGAGTGCTTTTTTGGAAATCAGTAACTATAAAGATTGTTTAATCCATCATTTTTAAGCGGATATCAACATCTTATAAATTAATGATCACTTTATAAATAGCTGGGTAATTCTATAAAACGATCGCATACACCTCATTCGTTCAGAAAAACCTTCTTATTGGAAAATAACTATTTTTTTAACTAATAAAACTAAACTGTCATCCTCTAAGTCCGGCTTGGGATAACAAGGGTAAAAAACACTCTGTTTTCGATCGATATAGGCTGTCTTCATCCCCACAGATTTAGCTCCATACAAATCCCAATCATGCGAAGCGACCATCATTACTTCCGAAGGATCCAGCCCTTCTTCTTCACTCGCATAGAGATAAATATCTTTAAAAGGTTTATTCTTTTTTACCGCCTCAACTGAATAATAGTTATCAAAATAATTAAATATTCCCGCATGCGTTAATTGCTGTTTAATCATCGACTCAGAAGAATTTGACACAGCTAGAACTTTTAGATTAGAATCTTTTAAAATCCTTAAAGATTCAGCAACATCATCAAATGGATCCATCGATTTGAAAGAGTCTAGGAGTATTTTCTTATCTTCTTTTTTAAGATCTTCTCCTGCTTCTTTAAATACATCTTCTAAGACAAATTCAGCCATCTTATCGAAGTTTAGATAATTGTCCTGACTTCCCATAACCATTGATGTCTTTAATAGTTTGGTAAACCAATACTTTAAGAAAGTAGTGTCTTTACCATATTTTTCGAAAGCTCCTTTAATTGAATCTAAGCGTAGGATCGTCTCATTAATATCAAAGAATACTGCTTTTATCATTTTAATGCTCCTTTATACTTAAATGGCAGAATGACAATTAGACGTTTTTGTTAATACATTAAGTTTCCCGATTTAGAATCTTTTGGAATTTCTTGAATGGAGTCCCAGTGTTCGACGATTTTCCCTTTGGAATCAAAACGAAAGAAATCCATTGTGACATATTCTATATCATCGGGCCATATTTGATGGGTGTGTAATGAAACCAAATTATCTTCAGCGATAACTCTCACAAACTCAATTTGCTTACTAGGAAACTCCAGCACCATTTGCTTGAAATATTTTATAAATCCCTCTTTTCCATTTTCTACCGAAGGATTGTGTTGTATGTATTCCTTTCCGACAAAATCACTAACAGCTTTCTCCGGATCTCCCATATAAGCTGTTTTATAAAAATTAACCGCATTTCTTTTGTTTCTTTTTAAATCTGGAGTCATATTTTTTCTTACCTTTCTATTTCCTAAAAGCAATCAGTCTTAGCAGATTTGCTAGACTTTAAACCGTATGATACTTTTGGTGAAACTTATTGATTGCCTAATAAGTTACTAGCTTCTAAGTATGCCTTAGCTACTTGACTCGCAGGCTTTTCTTCAAACAAAACTTCATAATTCATTCTCGCCATCTGCTCTTCAGTAATTTTTCCACCCAACTGATTTAAAATGTCCTTAAGCTCAGGATGTTTTTCTAAAGTCTCTGCCCGCAGCAAAGGTGCCCCTTGATAAGGTGGGAAAAGTTTTTTGTCATCTTTTAATAAGACCAAATCATATTTAGCTATTTCACCATCTGTTGAATACGTTTCAATAATTTGAACATCATCGTTGAGCAAAGCTTGGTAACGCAGAGAAGGTTCCATGGTTGCTACATTAAGATTTAAACCATACAAATCCCTTAAACCTAATACACCATCTTCTCGATCATTAAATTCTAAAGTAAAGCCAGCCTTAGCTGTCTCTTCAACACGAGAAAGATCTGAAATCTGAGTTAAATTATTCTGCTTTGCATAATCGTTTCGCACAGCTAAGGCATAAGTGTTTTGGAAGGCCATGGCATCCAGAAGAACCAGGTCATCTTGTTCCCTGATGCTTTCTTTGGCGGTTTCATAAACTTCTTGCGGATCATTGGAGAGTTCAGGGGCTTTATTCAATAAGGAAGTAACTATTGTCCCTGTATACTCCGTATATATATCAATATCCCCGCCCTTTAAGGCTTCATAGATAAAGGTTGTTTTACCAAAATTAGGCTTTACTTCAACTTTAAGATCCGTTGCTTCTTCAATCAATAATTTATACATATTCATCAGTATTTCGGGTTCGGGACCGAGTTTGCCAGCCACTGTAATGGTTTCTTCTTCTTTACCGAAAAACTTATTGCTGTAAGAAGCCGACACACCAATTAAAAGCGCCATAAAAATAATTATTATTTTCTTTAAAGGCATTGTTTCCATTTTTTTAATTAGATAATTAAAGACAACCGCTATAATAGCTGAACTGATTGCTCCAATTAAAATTAAGTCGGAATTATTTCGATCAATGCCTAGTAATATGAAAGAGCCCATACCGCCTGCACCAATTAAAGCAGCTAAGGTGGCAGTTCCAATCACTAAGACGGCTGAAGTACGTATCCCTGATATGATGACTGGTAAGGCTAAGGCAATTTGATACTTTCTGAGTTTTTCAAAGCGATTTAATCCAAAGGCTTCAGCAGCCTCTTCCAAGTTAGGATCAATTTGATAAAATCCGGTGATTGTATTTTGTAATATCGGAAAAATAGCGTAGAGTGTTAATGCGACGATCGCTGGAAGTGTTCCAATTCCCATAATCGGAATAAATAAACCCAATAGAGCTAAAGACGGAATGGTTTGTAAAATACCCGATATTTGTAGTAACCCTTCGGTTAGTTTTTTATATTTTAAAATAAATATGGCTAAGGGTACCGCGATTAAAACGGCTAATAAAATAGCGATCAGTGAAATTTGTAAATGTTGACCCAGAGCGATTAGCCATTCATCATAACGTTGAATAAAAGTATCATAAATCGTTTTCATAATAGCTCCTCACTCTCAAAAAGTTCTCTGACAAAATCATTGGCGGGATCATGTAAAATTTCTTCTGGCCCTGCTATTTGAATGATGGAACCCTCATGAATAATGCAAATTTTTGTAGCTAATTTAAGCGCTTCGCGCATATCATGTGTCACAAAGACAACGGTAATACCTAATTCCTTATGTAAATTCTTCGTAATTTCTTGTAAATCCTTACGCATCAAAGGATCTAATGCTGAAAAAGGCTCATCCATTAACAAAACTTTAGGTTGAGTGATTATAGCCCGTAAGATTCCAATTCTCTGTTTTTCTCCCCCAGAAAGCTCATCAGGATAGCGGTCCAAATATTTTTCAGGTAATAATCCTACTTTTTCTAATAGACGTTGTGTTTCGCTTGAAGTTTTACTTTTATCCCATTTTTTAATTTCAGGAAGTAAGCCGATATTCTCCTTAACCGTCAAATTGGGAAATAAGGCTCCTTGCTGCAAAACATATCCCATATTAAATCTTAATGCTCGCTTGTCCCATTCTTTTAATTCTTTGCCATCAAATAAAATTTCCCCCGAAGGTGCATCAATTAATCGATTCATCATACTTAATAACGTTGTTTTACCTGAACCAGACAGTCCCACAATAACAAAAAAGTCGCCATCCTCAATTTCAAAGTTCACATTCTTAATCGTCTCAATATTTGAATAGGATTTGCTTACGTTGTTGAATTTAAAAATGTTGATCACCTGCTTCCAAATTATTAACCACACGCTCTAATAAGGCTTCAAAGAGCTTAGATTCTTCTTCGGTGAAACCTTCATAAAAAATTGCGCTGAGTTTTTTGCTTGCCGCTTCTCCTACAATACTTTGCTTTCTGCCTTCTTCTGTCAAATCAAAATATCGCTTTCTTTTATCGGACGGATGCGGAAAAGAATAAATTAATCCTGCTTTTTCCATTCGATTTAACATACTGGATAAAGTGTTTTTGGCAAGACCCGATTCCATTGATAGATCAGTGGTCGTTAAAGGGGCTTTTTCCCATAAACAATATAAAATTTTCCCTTGTTCGGAATTAAATTTTGCTCTATCATCTAACGATAAAATCTTATGAAAAAGTCTCCCGTTTATTAAAGCGATTTTCGAAATATACTTACCGACTTTAGCAGAGTCAATCATCAATAAAACCTCCTTATTAGTTCTATATAGAACTATATATTAAGTATAATATTATTCGTTAATCTGTCAAATGATTTACTTCTAAGAATGATGTTATAACTAAAAGGGCTCAGTCTAACATCCAATCTGCTCTATCCATAAAAAACAAAAAATCCCCGAAAATAGAGTTAGTAAACTCACTTCAGAGATCAATCAACGATAAGGAAATCAATTTTTTTAAAGGAATGTCTTCACAACATTTTTACTATATTTATTCAGATTCTACACCCATCTTTCTCAACTTGAGCTTCATGGTTTATCTTAATTACTAAAAGATTGATTGATCTTTTAGTGAAAATGTATCATGAAAATCATTACTCTTCATCTTCGTACAAATGATTGTTTTCTACTTCTTGCTTAATAATGTCTTTGAAGGTATCAACCGACATCGCTCCTGGAACCGTCACTTGTCCAATCACAAAATAAGGCACTCCTTTTACCTCTTCAGCTCGAGCCTTTTGCTGGTCTTTAAGAACTTCTTCTTTATATTGAGAACTATCTAGACACTCTGCTACTTGATCAATATTTAAGCCAGCTTCTTCTGCGATCTTTAACAAAACTTCATGATTGGCTAGTTCTAAATACTCTTCAAAATAAGCTTTATAAATAGCCATTCTAAAATCTGCCATCTGTTTAATTGATAAGTGCTCCATTGCAAATTTAGATAAACGGTGCGCATCAAGGGTGTTGGTAAAGCGGACCTTTGTATAGTCAAAATCTAATCCATCTTCTATAGCGTATTCTTTAATGCCAGAAACACGCTCTGCAGCTTCTTTTTTGGTAATCCCGTACTTATTAGCTAGCCGGGTTGCCATATCGCCTTCAGCCACTTGACTCGCATTTGGGTCCAGTTGATAGGCCCGCATCTGTAAATGAAGTTTATCTGATAAGCCTAGTTCCTCAATTGCTCGCTTAATTCTCACTTCTCCAATATAGCAGTATGGACAGGCATAATCGGCCCAGTAATTAATTTTCATCACTAACACACCTTTTCTTAAGTTTATTATTAAAATCTTAGATATACCATTCAGCAAAATACTCTATAGAACCAATGGCCTCAAACATTCTTTGACTTCGCCTATTAAATGAATAATAGTAGCTTTTACTATCGGCATTCTCTTCTCCCAGCCAGTTTTACATGTTTTCAAACGAAAAAATAAAATAAAAAACCAGTAACTTAATTATACTATCAAAAATAGGCTATCTTAAGTCTTTTTGCGTTTTTATTGCAAAACTAGTCCTCATAGGCTCTTAAGTTAGACGTAAATAATTGCTAAATCGAACAGATGCGCATAGAATTTATAGTAGGTCACCTTAGATTCAAATGAAGAAGATGAAAATAGAGTGACTTTTCAAAAAACAGCCATTGATAGGAGAGATAATATGAAAGTAAAAAATAGGACATTACTGCTTATAGCAGCTATCGTCTGGGGTATAGCTGGTTTTAATATTTTGCGAATTGGCATTGTCGCTTATTCAGGTTATTGGACCTTGATTAATTTGCTTATATCATTAGTAATTTTCAGTTTATTTTGGTTTATGGTTTTTAAAAATCTAGTAGTGAAACATACAAAAAGGATTGTTAGCTATCGCGAAGAAAAGACCTTTTTTCTTAAGTTCTTTGATGTGAAATCCTTCATTATTATGGCAGTTATGATGACTTTGGGGATTTCTATTCGGTCTTTCAATTTATGGCCTTTACATTGGATTGCTGTGTTTTACCTTGGTTTAGGTGCAGCCCTATTCCTTGCTGGTTTATTATTTTTATGGAATTATTTTAGTAAAGCAGATCAGTTTACTGTTTAAATCGATCGGAGGTTAATTATGAAAAAATATATTGATTTATCTATTTTTTATTTCGTCCTAGCCATGATCAGCGGTGTATTTTATAGAGAATTTTATAAGTTTATGGATTTTAGAGGAGATTCGACCTTAGGAACGCTTCATGTTCACTTAATGGTCTTAGGGGTGCTTGTATTTCTATTAGTAATTATCCTTGCTAAACTTTTCCCTATTGAACAAAACAAAAACATGAAGCGATTTATGATTGTTTATAATGTAGGATTGCTGATGCTCACGGCAACCCTTACTACTCGAGGAATCGTGCAGGTAAATGGGATCGCTTTATCAGCTGCTGCTAATGGAGCCTTATCTGGCATCGCCGGTCTTTCCCATATATTGTTAGCTATTGGCTGGCTGTTTTTACTTCTTATCTTACGGAAAACTATCACCAACGATATCGATGATAAAAAAGACTAAATATTATTTATCTTTTAAGAAATAAAACAGCAGGAGTCCACTGAACAGCCTCTCAATCAGGTAGACAGACACAAATACAAAATTATTTAACGAGTTTTTCGAAACTCGTTTTTCTATGCTGAATTTTTACCCCATCGATACTGTCACTCTTCCCTCATCAAAAAAGAATATCTTTATCTCTTTTAAAAATGATCCGAAGGAGGGTAGGTATTTTATCGGTGTTTTCCCTTTTAATGTTACCCATAAGAATTCAATTGTTCCGTCAGCAATACTTTTCCCTAATCATCAAGCCTACCCTAATATTTCTTGAAGGAGCTTCTTAAAGTATTTAAATAAGAGAATATGGATTTTCTAACGGTACCTTGTGCAAAATCTGTTTGATATAGACTGCTAGTTCTTTGACGCCAAACTGATGGAGCAAGGCTACCGATTCGTCAAAATGTAAGCCCAGATCTGAAGCTACATGACTATCAGAACCTAGACTGAATAATTGCCCCCCCACCGACTGGTAAACTGGTATCACATATTCGTACAAATGTTTATTGCCATAGCGGTACATCGATTTAGAATTCAATTCCAAAGCCATATCATTTTTAATCATCTCTTGAAAAATTAAGCATAGCTGGTCTTCATGCTTAGCCAATTGATCAATGGTTACATCAAACATTCTTAAACCATAATCAAAATGAGCCAGAATATTGGCTTGCTTAAAAGCTTTGATCCCTTCTAACATTAAAGTAAAATATTCCTGCATGAGCTTTTCTAGATGATAAATTTGCAGAATATTTTCATCCATAAATTCATTCGGACCATCCTTGTGGAAAGATAGAACTAAAAGATCAAATGCATGTTGATTAATATAAGCAATGATTTGATCATGATCATCTGGATGATAGCCAACTTCCACTCCTCTTAAAAACCGATCTCCATATTCCACTTTTAATTTTTCAATCTCAATGGATTGCTGCTGATAATCGGGGATATTATCTTGATAGTTTATGAAAGGGTTTTTAAAATCTAAGTGTTCGGTCGTAATAAGATACCCCTCCGTTTTTTTAGCGTAATTTTCTAATTGCTCCTTTGAATCATATGAGAAATGGGTATGCATGTGTTGGTCGAAATATTTCATGATACAACTCCTTTTAATCGCTAGTTAATATACATCTGAAAACATTTTTTCATTGGATTACAAAAATTGGCTCTTATTAGATATTTTCCATCCTTGACACTAAATAGGAACATGGTTGATTCCTCAACTCACTCGACAGTCACTGTGGTCTACTTGTAAATAGATTCAAGCTACAAACAACAAAATACCGTTTTATCTTCTGTAGGATCTAGTCATGAGCTCGCCAATAGTGCCCTAATTTTGAAAAAGACCCACCTTGAGTTAAAAATTTGAAGAAGTAATAGTGGCTAGCAATGACTAAACCAATCCCACAAAAAACCAACAGCCCCGTCATTATTTGATAAATGACTAGCAGAACCGCCACCAAGAAAACATAAAAAACAATCGCTTCTGGCAATCTTGCCAGACTATAAGCCAAGGTGTTTTGGATTCTCTCTTTATTAGAAGTTTTGGGATAATTAGCAGACAAATAAGCAAAACAAACAACCATAAAGCAGAATATTTCTAGCATAATAATGGTTAGGTAATAGAGCCATAAAGTAAATAAACTAGTTTGCCCCTCCAAAAAGATAATGTTATTAAGAAGCATGAACGTCACAACAAAAATCAATAGACTATGTAACCAGTATTTTTTCAGATTGAGAAAATAATTATGCCAGAAAAAATGAATCGGATTGATCCTTATCACTTTAACGGCATCATATTCGGGAATAATTAATTGAAAAGCTGTGATTAAGGCTGGTAAAAACCCAAAAATTCCCAAACCAAAAGCTAATCCAAAAATAAAGAAAAATTGGATACAAAGTAGTAAATAAACACCGATCATTAGGTTCTGTAATTTACTAAAATTAAAATTACCCCGCTTAATCTTCTTAAAAATATTTTGCATGCTGCATCCACTCTCCCCTTTGCCAACGCCTTACAAATAGCCCTAAGCGTATACCTTCATCAAGGATAAAGATGATCCAAATAAAAATGATCCCCCATTCGAGAATTGAACCTACTAAAACAGAACCTGGTACAGTAAACAGATAGGTAACTAATAAAGCCATATAAACCGGATACCTGACTTCTCCCATCACATTTAAACTAGCAATAATTATTTCATTCCCTGCTCGCAAGGGATCATAAAGCACATTCATCCACAATAAAATCCTCGCAATATGGATAATTTCTGGGTCGCTCGTAAAAATTTGTAAAATCCAAGGCCCAACCAGTGCAATGACTAGATTTATGCTAGCGCCTATCCCCATGAATAAGAACATATTATTAAGACTAAAGGTTTGTGCTTCTTTTAATTCCTTCTTACGCGAAAGTCGGCCTAAAATCACTTGCCCCGCTTGACCGGCCGCCACCGAAAGCGTGAATACAATCGCTGTAAGCGTTTGGGTATATATTCGAGCCGATATTTGAGCTGTTCCTAACGAGGCAATGACTGCTGTAATGATCGTTTGGGAGAAATTATATGATACATTCTCCATCCCTGAAGGTACCCCTAAAGCTAAGATTCTTTGTCCGATTTGCCAATCCTTATGGTTGAAAGTGAAGATTCCTTGCCAGACTTGAGGCAAAATCTGCTTTATACAAACAATTGAAAAAACTGCTCCCACTATCCGGGTAATGATTGTAGCCACGGATAGGCCAAAGATTCCTTCACCAAATAAAGAAAAAGGCGTCAAAACTACCAGGGCATTACCGGTAATGATTAAGAGTGTATTAATAATCGAGATCCCCATAGATAGCTTGACCTTACCAAAAGCACGTAATAAAGCCGCAGCTGAGGTAGAAATTGCTTGAAAGATTAATGATAAAGAAACCATCCTAAAATATAGAATCGATGCTCCTAATATTTCTTTGGGAGTTTGCATCCAACTCATAATTTCTCGACCTAAAAATAAAGCTACCAATACAATTATAAGTCCTAAAATCATATTTAAAAAAACGGATTGACGCACTACCCCACGCAAATAAGGAAGCTGGTCATCAGCAGCATTTTGCAGAAAGAGAATAGTTGAACCTAATGAAACAATCCCCATCGCCATCGTTCCAATGACTAAGATTTGATCAGCAATACCTATAGCAGCTACTACCTGGTCATTATAACGAGAATATAAGAAAATATTGACATTACCTATCAACATCATAAAGACTTGTTCAATCAACAAAGGCCATAACAAATGAAAATAGTCATTTTTAAGTTTTTTAGCGACTAAAGACATTGGCTTTTACCCTATAAGTCTTGATTGACTGATCATCTTCCTTTAATTCGATAATTCTTACACCACGTTCCTCTGCGCCATAAGTCTGGTAGCCAGAAACATTACCATAGACTAAATGAATATCATGGTAGACTCCTTCAAAGTCATTATCATGATCATGTCCAACAAACATGCCCCATGTTTCTCCATCGATCACCATATTGGCAAATAAACCGGTATTAATATAAGGGGCTGATATAGCATCATTGGTTTCATGGTTAACACCATCGATAATTTTTGTCGCTGCTTGCCAGTACTCTGGAAGTGGAATGTGCTGAAAAACTAGATGACGTTTATGCCTGTCACCTCGTCGATAGTTGGCGGATGTTTCAGAAAACCACGCAACCTGTTGAGGAAGTACCCAATCATAAGTGCCGATATCTAAAGGAGCGGCGGCTCCAGAATCGATCAAATAGATTGCATGAGCTACTTGATCCTTATCTGAATGAAAAATTTCTAAACAATATGCTTCTCGATCATTGACAATCATTGAATGAGTTTTTTCCGCTTTTACTTCTACCTTCTGATCAAAAATTCTTCTTAAATCACTGCGAGTGATTATTTCTTCTGTATCATGATTACCGAAGGTAATTGCCATTGGTATCTTAGCCTTATCAAAATATTCCATTGTTTTCTCAAAGACAATGTCGGCATCCTTCACTCCTTCTGACCAAATAATATCACCTGTATGGATAATAAGGTCAACATCAAAGTAAGCCAAAGCATCTTCAATTAATTTGAAAGTCCGTTCATCCTCTTCATGGAAAGGCATGTTACCGATATGGGTATCGGTAAACTGAATAATACGAAAGGTCCCATCGGGCCGATATTTTAATTGCATCCACATTCACTCCTATTTTAAAAATAAAATTCTTTTCTAGTCGCTATTCCTTCACCGAACCGATCGTAATCCCTTGGACAAAATATTTCTGAATAAAAGGATACATGATAACAATTGGCAAAATAACCACAATAATTGTCGCCATTTGAAGCGATTGACCAGTAATATCCACCTTATCTAACTGCTGATAAGCTGCTGACCCTGATCCTGCTCGCATTAAAACATCCGCTAGGTTAGCTTGGCGAGTCAACATTTCTTGCAAAATCGTTGCCAACGGTTTTAATTCAGCCTTTCTCACATAAAAAGAGCCAGCAAACCAATCATTCCAGTGTCCTACTGCGGTGAACAAGGAAACGGTCGCAAGGGTAGGCTTTGACATGGGCAAAATGATCCTAGTAAAAATCCTGAATTCACCCATTCCATCAATTCGTGCTGCTTCTACAATTGACATGGGTAATTGCTTGAAGGCTGATCTTAGTAGGAGAATATTCGTTACTGAATAGAGTCCTGGAACAATATATACCCAAATCGTATTAGTTAATTTCAATTCACTTAAGACTAAGTAATAAGGAATGGTTCCTCCAGAAAATAACATCGTAAAAAAGATGAAGAAGGTAATTTTTCCTGAAAAGGGTAAATCTGGGATAGTTAAAGCCCAAGAAGCCATCGCCATCAGAAATACTCCAATAACAGTTCCTAAGACCGTCCTGAAAATTGAAATACCTAAGCCAGTCAATAAATTATCTTGTCTAAAAACTTCTTGAAAATTCTCTATTGAAAAAAGACGTGGCCAAAACCAAATCCCCCCCGTAGCCGCATCTGTCCCCGAGTTAAATGCTAAGGCCAAGATATGCATAAAGGGTAAAATAATAATTAAACATAAACAAATTAATAAAAGGTGGAAGAGAATTCTCACCCATTTACTTGTCTGCATCGTTTCAGACATGCAACCCCTCCTAAATAGCAGAGACTAGCCTAAGCTAGTCTCGCAAAGATTCCTTTTTAAAAGATAACTTTTAATAGAAGATAACATCGCCATTTGCTTCTTTTTCTTGTAAGAACTGACAATATTCTTCAATACCAGCGTCAATTAAATCTTGACGAGCTGCATCAATAATCGCTTGGGCTTCTTCATCTGATGTAGCATAATATGCCTTTACAATATCTTCATCCCAGCCATCTAATGCCTCAGTTAATTTTGTATCTTCACCAGCATATTCATATAAATAAGCGCGAGCAAACAAACCGTCGATGACTTCTTTATCCTCATAACGTTCATCAAAATTAGCATAGTCAATAATTTGTTGAGCAGCAGAGGCGGTCTCGCCTTCTGCTCCTCTAACTTTATCACCCCAAGCCGCTTCGCCAAACTGATCCATATTATTCATATTTGTATAGGCTAAATGCTCTCCCCACCAAGCTCTTACACCACGGAAACCTTCTTTTAAAGCTTCATCCGGTTTTTCTGCTTGTAATTTTACTAAGTCAGGATTTGGCATTGGTTTGCCATCCTCACCGATTGTATAGTGTTCTCCTTCTAAACCATAGAAGTAGAGCATTTTACCTTCTGGTCCTGCTAACCAATCAGCAAACTTAACAATTTCTTCAGGGTTTTCTGTTGTGGCCGGAATCGCCCACCCAGCATAACCAGATTTATAAGGCATAACCATATGGTTCTTACCATCTACACGATTAATTGGGCCTAAGGGAACATACTTTAATTCTTCTGCTGTCCCTACCTCCGGACGATAATTATGCATGTCAGCAACAATAGCAAAAGAACCATTCACAACTCCTTCTTGAGCACGGGTTTCTTCCATTGTATAAAACTCTGGATGCATTAGACCTTCTGCCATTAATTGACGTACAAATGCTACACGTTTTTCAGCGTAATCGGTCATGGACTCATGTTTGATCGTTTCGCCTTCTTTCCAGAATTTCTCACCACCAGCTCCTGACCAGACAAGGTCATTATAGATGAAAGGTCTTTCTGAGCCGCCCCATACCGTTGGACCTAGTGGCATCACTGGATTGCCATTATTATCGGTGAAACCACCTTCAGCAATTTGCTTTAGTAAGTCTTGTAATTGCTCTGTGGTCGTTATGGATTTAGGATCAATACCTAATTTATCAACGATATCCTTGCGTATATAGGGGCCACCGATAGTTTTATTGCCTGGATCGGCTGGCTTCTCATTAATAGACATATGGACTAAGTAAGTGGCACCATTTTGATCTTCGCGCATCATAATATTTTCTTTTGTATCTCTTGGAAGATAGCCTTCTTCGAAATATTTACCATAATTTTCCCCTTCTTTTAAAAAGGGAGCGATATCATGGAACATCCCTTGGTTGGATGCAGATAAAAGCAATGGAAATTCTGGTCTACCAGAGTTATTTAAATAGAATGAAATAAAATCGGGCAAATCTCCTGCTGCTAATCCAGCTGCTAATGCTTGCGTTGAATCCTCTGCAGTCACTGTCGTTAAGGTTAAGGTAATTCCAGTACGGTCCTTAATATATTTAGCAATTTCAGGTGACATGGAATCCACCCCAGCGTCTCCCGCAGATTGGAAAATTAATCCTGTGATTTCACGATCAGCAATAAAAGCATCAGACTTTTCTTGAGCCGAAGTAATCATGGTCGTTGAATTTAATAATAACAAACTCGTTGTTACGATTGTTAAACCTTTATTAATCATTGTTTTGATATTCATATTTAAGCTCCTTTTTAATTTTTATTGAGTATTACCAAACGGCATTATCTCCATATTTATCAGCCATTTTGTTGGCTATGACTGTTAAGACTAATCCAGCAATCCCTTGCAAGAGTCCAACAGCAGTTGCAGGCCCGTATTTAGCTTGTTCTAAACCGGTCTTTACGATATACGTATCAATGGTTTCTGATACAGTGTAATTTCCTGGGTTTTGCATCAAATAAATTTGATCAAAGCCAGCAGTCAAGATCCCTCCTAATGAAAGAATAAAGAGAATCATGATAGTCCCTCTGATTCCAGGCAAGGTAATATGTCTCGTTTGCTGAAGTCGGCTAGCTCCATCAATGGCAGCTGCTTCATAAAGCGAAGGAGAAATCCCCATAATCGCTGCAAAGTAAATGATCGAGTCCCAGCCAATATTCTTCCAAAGGTAAGAAATAAAGACTGCTGGATAAAAGAAGCCGGTATCCATCATCCAAAATTTACTTCCATCACTGAGACCTAAATCCCGCAAGAAAACATTGATTAAACCTGTATCAGGAGCAAAGAGTCGACTGATTATTCCTACAACAACCACCCAAGAAATAAAATAAGGAAGGTAGGAAACTGATTGATAGAACCCTCTTAATTTAGGCTTGCGAATTTCATTCAGCATTAAAGCGAGCATAATTGGAAATGGAAGATAGAGAAACAACTTAATCAAAGAAATAATTAAGGTATTACGAACGAACATCCCAGATTCTCGGTCATTAAAGAAGTTTTTAAAATACTCTAATCCAACCCAATCGGCTCCATACATACCTGAGGTAAAAGTGAATTTGCGAAAAGCGAGTACCACTCCGGTCATCGGCCAGTATGAGAAGACTAAGAAAAAGATGATGGCTGGTAACAACATCAAATAGAAGACACCATACTTCTGCCACTTTTGTTTCCAAGTCCTTTTATTAGGCCGAAAGTGTGGGTCCACTGGTTTTTTCTCTACTTGGTGGGAACCTTTAAATTGAAACCAATTATCCATTTTCGATTTTTCCTTTTCCACATTATCCCTCCTCTTCGATAGAGAAAGCTGGGTCAAGCCTTTGTATCGGAATTCTTTGTTCAGTGTCATGATCAAAGAAATGAATATGTTCAAAATCTAAAACAAAACTTTCTTCTTGATAACGTTCAAAAGGTTCCATGGTGAATAACTTCGCAACCATTGCCTGTCCAATTAAGTCAAAATGCACTAAAGTCTCTGACCCTAGCATTTCCGCCAGCTTAATAGGTGCCCTACAAGCAAAGCCCTGCAAGGCTTTAGGAGCTTTTCTAGCCAAATGAAAATGTTCAGGTCGAATGCCCAAAGTTACGGTCTTATTCAAATAGTCCTTAGCAACCAAATCATCCAACATCGTTTGGGGCACCTTCATGGATAGGTTGTCTCTTTCAAGACCTTCTGAAGTCACTTTAACATCAATAAAGTTCATGGCAGGTGACCCCATAAAGCCAGCAACAAACTTATTAACGGGCTCAAGATATAAATCTCTTGGACTGCCGACTTGTTGAATAAAGCCCTTGTCCATTATCACGATCCGGTCAGCCATGGTCATAGCTTCTACTTGGTCATGAGTGACATAGATGGTGGTGATACCTAAGTCACGTGTCAATTCAATAATTTCAGCCCGGGTTTGACCTCTTAATTTAGCATCTAAGTTGGATAAAGGCTCGTCCATTAAGAACACCTTCGGTTGCCGAGCGATCGCTCGGCCTAGTGCGACCCTTTGACGTTGGCCACCAGATAATTCTTTTGGTAAACGATCCAAATATTCTTCCAAACCAATCGATTTGGCAGTTTCCTTCACCCGACTATTAACATCTCCATGATCCACTTTCTTCATTTTTAGTCCGAAACCCATATTTTCAGCAACAGTCATATGAGGATATAAGGCATAGTTTTGAAAAACCATGGCAATATTACGGTCTTTAGGATGAATATTATTAACAACTTGACCTCCAATCATAACTTCACCAGCAGTAATATCTTCCAGACCGGCTATCATTCTCAGGGTTGTTGATTTGCCACATCCTGAAGGTCCTACTAAAACCACAAATTCCCCATCTTCAATAACTAAGTTCAAATTGGTTACTGCATGAATACCAGGGACATAATCCTTGTAGATATTTTTCAATTCAATACCTGACATTTCTGTCCTCCTAAGAAACATTTTATAAATTAATAAATTACTAAAATAATTCAATAATTCACTAACACCTACAAAGTGTACCAAGCGATTGTAAATTCTAGGTAATTTTCATGTAAAATTTGCACTCCTATTGTAAATTTTTAAAAACTAGCTTAACAATAAATTTACATATCCACTATTATCTATACGGTCTTCACAAATGGTTTGAATTTATCAAATAAAAAGATATTCTCAAGCAAAGATGAAGAGCTCCCTAAATCCTAGTCTGGATTTAAGGAGCTCTTCATCTTTAGGAAAAAGTCTTTTCCTCTTATATATATATGATAAATAAATTGCCTCACTATTACGAAAAGCTTTCACGATAGTATAAAATATATTGGTAGGTTTAATTAAGGTCAAGACTTTAGATTGCCTTCTTTTATTGGGGGTGAGAGGATTCTCTTTCTGACCGTTTTATATTTATATATAAAAATATATGAATCTTTGCCCTACTTTAACTCTTTTTTCCACTCTTGATCTTCTAATCGATAGTGGAATTCATTTATACCATCCCCAGTGAAAAGACAGATCATATCTAGCATATCAAGCGCTAAATCTAAGGCTGGCAGATTTGCTAGCTTTTCCCACCAAACCTCACCTTCTGTTGAAGAAGAAATTCTTCCTTCACATTCAGTAGCTTTATATAGAAAGACTACATATCTCTGATTGTCATCCATCCAATGTTTAATGCCACTTAGATGGAGACCTGAAATTAACAATCCTGTTTCTTCTTTTACCTCACGAATAACAGAATCGACAAATGATTCTCCATATTCAACCTTACCACCTGGAAAAGTAATTCCGGGCCAATCCTGATTTTTTCGATCCATTACAAGGACTTGATCGCCTTGGCAAATCATACACATATTCATAAAAACCACTGTTTCTGACACCCATCATTCCTCCAGCAAGAACATTTTGGCTAATTATAATAACATACATAACATACGATCTATCAAAACTTTTACAGACTTACTTTTCTTGATGCATTTTCACATTATTTTCAGCTAACTTAATAATCACTTCAATCGCTTTGTTCATCTGATCAATAGAAAGGAATTCATACCGTCCATGGAAGTTATAGCCACCTGTGAACATATTGGGACATGGTAAGCCTTTATAAGATAATTGCGCGCCATCAGATCCTCCACGAATTGGCTTGATATCCGGTTCAACTCCGGCATCTACCATTGATTGTTCTAACATATTAATAATTTCAATATGGGGTTCAATTTTCTCACGCATGTTGTAGTAGGTATCTTCGATTTCTAGCTGGATATTGTCACCATATTTTTTGTTTAAGAAAGCAACAATGTCCTCCATCATTTCTTTCTTCTGGTTAAAAGCTTCAATAGAATGATCACGAATAAGATATTCCATTCTGGCTTCTTCAACATTGCCTTCGATAACATCTAATAAGAAAAAGCCTTCATATCCTTCCGTATATTCGGGTTTTTGTTCACCGGGTAACATACTCTCAATTTCAAGTGCAATACGCAAGGCATTAACCATCACGTTTTTAGCTGATCCCGGATGAACATTTTTGCCTTGAATCTTAATAAAAGCACTCGCCGCATTAAAATTCTCGTATTCCATTCCGCCGATTAAGCCACCGTCTACTGTATAGGCAAAGTCACAGCCAAACTGCTCTACATCAAATTTAGCTGGGCCACGGCCAATTTCTTCATCCGGCGTTATCGCTAAACGAATATCGCCGTGTGGAATTTCAGGATGGGTTAATAAATGATCAGCAACAGCCAATAAGATAACAATTCCAGCCTTGTTGTCCGCACCTAATAATGTCGTTCCATCTGTTGTAATCAACGTCTCCCCTACTAAATCTTCTAAGAAGGGAAAATCTTCAACCTTCATAGTAAATTGGTCATTTAGTTTGATATCGCCGCCCTTGTAATCTACGATCTGAGGGTTGTCACACTTACCATTCATCTCGACGGCTGTGTCCAAGTGAACAACTAAACCAAAGGTTGGGACCCCTTCGACATTTCCAGGAATCGTGGCATAAATATAACCATGATCGTCTTGGACAACATCTGTTATACCGATTTCCTTTAAATCTTCAACCACTACTTTACCCAATTCCATTTGTCCTGGTGAAGAGGGCACAGTGTCCGATTTTGGATCACTTTGCGAATCAATGCTAATATATTTATAGAATCTTTCGATATTTTTATTCATTCTTTCTCCTCCAAGTTTATTTTTGTTAGAACATTACCTGTAGTCCTAGCATAGCAATGGCGAATAGTCCAATAATGATCATTAATGGTAAGACAAATTTTAACCATTTATCATAAGTAACTCCGACTAATTCAAGCGTTGCAAGAATTAAACCTGTCGGTGTGATAAAAGCCATGAGACCTTGACCGTAGTTATAAGCTGAAACAACCACATCACGTCCAACATTCACCACATCGGCTAAAGGTGCAATAATCGGCATCGAAAGAGTTGCTAAACCAGATGAAGATGGAATAAAAATACCTAAAAAAGTATATAAAATCATTTGTACCACAGCAAAGGCAAAACCATTCATCTTACCAATAATTTCAGAGGCTTGAAATAGGAAAGTATCTGAAATCATACCGTTATCTAAAATGATATTGATACCACGTGCCACCCCAATAATCAGCGCCACACTGACCAAACTTGCCGCACCTGATAAGAAAGTAGAAACTGCTTCCTTTTCAGATAAACCTGAAATAATCATTACAACGATTCCGATGAATAAGAATAAGGCGGACATTTCCTCAAACCACCAATCTTGACTGGTGACGCCCCAAATCATTACAACGAAAGCTAAAGCAAAAATAATTAAACTCACACTTTTACGCCAATCAAACGCATGTACTACATTCGTATCAATCCCTTCCAAGAAACGTTCGCGAATAGCTGGCATTTCATCAGCAATAATTGACTGAGAAGGATCATTTTTGACCTTAACAGCGTAGCGACGTATATAAAACAAGGTAATGAGGGTAGCTCCAATTACACCTACAATTTTATAAGGTAGACTAGCTCCTAAAGATACTCCAGCCGCATTCGAAGCAACGACTACTGAGAAAGGATTGACAGTAGAGAACATGGTACCTACCGCGGAACCTAAGAAAATAGCCGAAATACAAACTATGGCGTCATAACCTGAAGCTAAAATGATAGGCATTAGAATTGGATAAAAAGCAATCGTTTCTTCAGCAAAACCGAAGGTTGTTCCTCCCAAAGAAACTAGGAATAAAATAATTGAAACAAGGACAAATTCTTTGCCTTTCGTTTTGTTAGATAATGCTCCAACTCCAGCGGCAAAAGCCCCTGTCTTATTTAAGATTTCAATAATTCCACCTAAAATTAAAACAAAGGTAATAATTCCGATACTTTCCGCCACCCCAATAATGGGTGCTTTAAGAATATCGACAAAACCTTGTGGTTTACTTTCCATTTCTTGATAAGTGCCCGGGATTGCTACAGGCTTTGTTACCTTCCCATTTACAAAATTTTCATAAGGAACAGTAATATTATTCTCTTTTAGAACTTCCTCACTGGCAGGCATCGTTGTTTCACTGCCATCAATGGCTATTCTGACAAAAGTGTTATCTTCAGCTTGGTAGCGTAAACGATCAAAAGATCCCGCAGGAACTAAAAAAGTTAAAATCGATGATAACACTAGAATTAAGAATAAAACAGTAAAAGCCGTTGGGAAACTTCTCTTTTTCTTTTTAATAACTTGATTTTTCTTTGTCTCTTCCGACATAAATAATTCCTCCTATAATTAAAAAATAAATAAATACTTACGCTTTATTAATTACCCATAGGCACCGCTCCTTACCACTTTAGTGACTCTACCTGGATGAATCGTTAACTGGTTTCAGATAGATTGATAGGGCTCACTAAAGCGATCCTCTTTTAAAAACTGCACATTAAGTTTAACGCTTACATATATATGCGTCAATCGCATTTTATTATGAAGTTATAGTTAAAATATAAATAAAAAGCTGTAAATAATATGTTAAAATATAAATAATAAAATTAAAACGATAAGGAGTCCTGTCATGTCATTAAGAAATAAATTAGTGCCTACCCTTGCTATCCTCTCTCTTGTAGCATCTAGTTTACCTATCGGTATCTGTGCCCAAGAAACAGGTGAAGCGGACCAGACAAAGGTTGAGAATAAAGATAACGGATTAAGCTATACTTATGAGGAAGCCGCAAAAAAAGTTGATGAAGATTTTTACGATCAGTACCTCTACTCTCTACATTATTACGGCGTTACGGACCAAATGATTGCCAACCTACCGGAAGGTGCTGTACGTGAAGCAGCGATCCAGTATTTAATTGAATTACCCACTGGCGGGGATGTTTCAATGCCCTACGCTCATTTCAAAAAGTTATATCCTTCGATTGTTTCAAATACGCAAACAAGCACTGAGAAGAACCCATCTAGTTCTGAAGATAAGGGGCTATCCTATACTTATGCGGAAGCGGCTGAAAAAGTAGATCAAGGTTTTTATGACGAATACCTTTATTCTTTACATTATTATGGTGTAACAGATGAAATGTTGGCAAAACTTCCGGAAGGTGCTGTACGCGAAGCAGCGATTCGATACTTAATTAAACTGCCTACCGGGGGAGATATCACAATGCCCTATAACAATTTCAAAAAATTATATCCAGAAATCTTCAGTACATCTGATTCCGATCCAAAAAATCAGAACAAAGATGAAAGTGAGAGCTCACCCAAATATGAACAGCTCGCTCACCATTTAAACAATCAAAAAGAAATTTCTCAAGATCAAAAAGAAACTTTACCACTTCATTATACGTTCAAAACGGAAACTGGTGAGTATCTCATTAAATACATCTCCTTATTAGCACCAAATTCTGCTGGAAATCAAGATGAAGAATTACCAATGCTAGTAGTAAAATATGAATTCAAAAATACTTCTAATCAAATAGTGAAAGATTATGCACACAATTGGGATGAGCAAGTCTTCGTCTCTCAATCTCAAGAAGATTCCACTATAAAATTAGAACCAGGGAACTATCAATTAGATCCAAATCAACAAAGTTTCCCAACCTTTGAAGAAGTTAAACCAAGAGAAGAGACAGTCGTAACTGCCTATTATCAATTACAAGATCTTGAATCACCATTGAATATTTCAATTTTAGAAGATGACGCGATCACTGATTTTGACCTGCAAATCGAAAGTCTTCTTAAACATCCTAAGCAAAGTGCTCTATATTTTGATGAAAGCAATCACGGCTATCTATTTGACTTTAATACGATCTATTTATTAAATCCTAGTCAAGATGTAGCTGATCAATTAGGGCTTGAGATTAAAAATTTAACAGATTTTGAATTATCTGAAGAAGTCGAAATTCAAATAGCGAAAACGACTGAGCCAGTTGCTAATGCCATTCAAATAGAAAATATTCACTACCAAGTGGTGGAAAATGATACAATTGAAATCCTTAATGATGAGGAAGAGGTTATCCTAGCTTTACAAACAGAATCAAATTGGGAAACCTTTGAAGACGCTAATGAACAGACATTTCAAATAGTTCAGTAATAATTAGAATATCATTAAAGAATCTATCTCATTTGATGGGATAGATTCTTTTTCTTAAGCTATAATTTTAAACTAATTAGCTGAGCAATGGATAATTTTTCTAAATAATAAAAAATATTTAGTCAAAATGCTGTGTTTTAAGCCATCTAACTAGCATATTTAACAAAATTTGTTTCCGCTTTCAATAATTTATTGACATAGCGTTTTTGCTAAATTAAAATTTAATTGAATAAAAATAAGGGGTGATAGAGATGGATGCATTTTTAAATTCTTTGGTTGAAGGAATTTCTAAGGCGAGTGACATAATGTGGGATGATGTGCTTTGGATTCTTCTCATGATTGTTGGATCAATTTATTCTATATATCTAGGATTCCCTCAAATCCGTTACTTCAAAAGAGCTTTTAAAGAAACATTCGGAAGCGTTTTTGGAGATAAAGAAAAAGATAAAGCAGGTACGATGTCATCGTTTCAAGCACTTGCAACCGCAATTGCTGCTCAGGTTGGAACGGGAAATATCGCTGGAATTGCAACAGCTATAATGGCTGGTGGACCAGGAGCTATTTTCTGGATGTGGATATCAGGTATTATAGGTATGGCAACTATTTTTGGAGAGGCAGTCTTAGCACAGAAATACCGTGAAGTTCGCGATGGTGACTATGTAGGAGGTCCTGCTTTCTATATTAGTAAAGGTTTAAAGTATAAGCCCCTTGCTAAATTTTTAGCTGGTTTCTTCTCAGTAGCGATTATTTTGGCCTTAGGTTTTATTGGTAATTTGGTGCAATCAAATTCTATTTCTGCCGCTGTCACCGAAGCGACAGGCATCAATCCAATTTTTATTGGGGTAGGCATTGCTATTGCCGCAGCGCTCGTCTTCATGGGTGGAATGAAGCGAATTGCTAACTTTGCCGAAATGGTAGTACCATTTATGGCTGCCCTATACATCGTAGGTGTAATCGTTGTCATGTTCAAATTTGGTGATCAAGTAGTTCCTGCATTCAAGTCAATCTTTGTGGAAGCATTTAAGCCAACTTCTGTTATGGGTGGTGCTATCGGGGTCACTGTAAAACAAGCCATCCGCTTTGGTGTAGCTAGAGGTCTCTTTTCTAACGAAGCAGGTATGGGTTCTACTCCTCATGCCCACGCAGTTGCTAATGTAAAGCATCCGGCTGAGCAAGGGCTAGTTGCCATTGTCGGTGTCTTCGTTGATACACTCGTTGTTGGAACTGCCACAGCTATGGTCATTTTGGTGACAGGAGCGCATGAAAAAGGTTTAGCAGGGCCATTAGTTACCCAGGATGCTTTCTCCACTGCATTCGGTACCTATGGAACTATCTTCCTTGCTATTTGTCTAACCTTCTTCGCCTTTACTACGATTGTGGGTTGGTATTACTTTGGTGAAACTAATATCCGTTATTTATTTGGTAAAAAAGGACTTCTGCCTTATCGGATCCTAGTTGTTTTGTTTATCGTATTAGGATCTTCTTTAACACAAAAAGTTGACTTTGTTTGGAAAATGGCCGACTTCTTTAATGGCTTAATGGTCTTCCCTAACATGATCGCTCTCCTATTCCTAGCAAGTCAAGTTAAGCGCATTCTCGATAGCTACAAGGCTGGTCAAGAGTTCATCCGAGAGGAAATAGGTTAGTTCAACTATCTCTCTTAATAAAAAGACCTCAAAAGTTGAGATAAATCAACATTTGAGGTCTTTATCTGTGGAATGAAACAAGTGAATGCCTACAGTTATTAACTAGAGCAAATTTTAAGAACCTGTCAAATTCCTAGAACTTATGTTTTGAAAAAGCCTTCAACTTTTTAATTATTAATTCAACTTGGCAGCTTCTCAACCGTCTTTCCATTAATATTCATTTGAGTAACAAATTAATTATGCTAATTCATTTTAGCAACAATCATTTTAACTGCTTCTTCAATTTCTATCTCTTTAGTGATCACTTCTTCTTTGATACATTCAATATAATCCCTTTCATTCCACCATCTTTTTAACTCTCTCTCACCAAAATCATTTCGTTCGGCTTTGGTTAGATGTCTTTTAAAAGTTTCTTCAAAAGGTAATTCGTAATAATAAGCAAAGATATTTTCTGGACCATAGAGTTCTTCGGCCTTTTCAAAAAGCGATTGATACCATTTTGAATTAAGAATCCCCTCGAGAATCGTTACTTTGTTGTTTGAATGGCCATATTCAATCAACGTCTTCAACAGTTTAATTGTTTCGCTACCATTGCCGTCATGAACACGCAACATTTCCCTTCTAATAGTGTCTTGCGAAATCACTAATGTATTCGGTCCGAAGGCTTTTTGGAGTTCTTTGGCTAAAGTTGTTTTCCCACTTCCCGAATTCCCTCTGATGATGATTAACTTCCGCATGCCTTTCTTCTCCTTAGACGTAATTTAAAATCTTATTCTGCTTATCATACATTCTTTAACTCAAGAAGCATGTTCACTTCACGACAGCTAGGTTCATCTACACTATCAATTTCTGCAAATCCAATTTTCTTATATAAATTTTTTGCTCTTTCATTCCCATAGCGATAAGTTGTAGTAATTTCAGATGCACAAAAATTTTCTTTCATTATTTTTAACAGTATCTCTAAAGCCCTAAAACCTAGTCCTAGCCCTTGAAATTTTTTATCGATGGCATAATTCCAAAGAAACCAGCTCCCTCTGCTAAATTGTTTAAGCATGGCAAAGCCTACTAATTCATCATCGTCAAAAATATCGTAGGCTATGACGTCTTTTTGCTTACACCCATTTCTAATTATATCAGGTGAAGAAATTTGATCGATTTGTTCTTCATTTAAAGAAATTTTTATTTCATTTGACTGTATAAATTTTATATTCATTCCACACCTCTAAAAAACAATCTCAATATATTACAACACTCCATTTTTTATCAGTACATACGCTATTATGTATAGTGCAAATATATGGGCGGGATAAAAAATATAGAAAAAGTATTTTGAGCTTTTCCCTCTTTGACCGTTATACAGAGAAATGGGTATTAATGAAAAGACCATCATCCATTGTATATTCTGTGTAAATAGGTCTACAAAAGAAATAGAAAATCCCTTCGACACAAAATTCAAGACAATACCGATAAATGACACTATAATTAAACAAATAGATTGCTTCATTCTATTTTCTCTAAATACATAAAAAAGGACTGCCAATATTACGGCTGTAAATCCACCTTCTACTGCAAGATACATTGGTAGAAAAAGAACAATCGATATCAAAGAAACATTCCCAGTGAAAATGGCAACATTTAATAGCACATCACCTAAAAGTGGGATTGCAAAAAATAATATTGCTTTTAAAAACTTCTTTTCTCTGATGCTATCGATCGCCATCATAACAATAACGGATACAAACATTGTATAAAAAACATTATTCATTAGATTGACTTCATACTTAGTAATAGGGAAAAGCGTATTAATCGTCGATGTACCAATACGCATCGCAACTGCTGCTATCAGTAAGCGTAATGCATATTTTTTCTTTGAACGTGTATGATAATAGCCTTCCGCGCACATAAATAAAAAAATAGGAAGGACAGGTCGACCTAAGATTCGCAGCCATTCTAAATCGCCTGCATAATAAAACATCTGATGGATATGATCAAATACCATCAAAATGACACCAATCATTTTTAGTTGGTAACCAGTGATTCCGTCTTTTTTTATATCCTTTTCCATCTTTTAACCACCTTATTCTAATTTATTCTTGTTCCATTTTCCGTAATTTTGTCCAGTGCAACTTTTGGAACTTCGTTTTTATCCACCACACTTGATTTCAACAAAATAGTTTTTGACATACTGCACTGAATATATATTCCTGCTGAAAAATAATCACTTGCTTCTCCGCGTTTAAAGAAATTTATTTCCCTCTCGTTTCCTTTTTCATCATAGGCCACAAGATGGTATTCCTTTCCTTTTTCAACCTTATTACCATCATCATCTATAATCCATTCATCCTTCTCATTCTTTTCATCCAATGGTATTTGTGTGTAATATACTCCGGATTCTACATATCGATCATTGTAATACCCCTTCGCCCAGACAGCTCCTAATAGAATGAGTACGCTAATGATCAATCCTATTACTTTTTTCATATTTTTCTCCTTTCTAAAACTCCAATTCTTTATTCCTAAAAGCTGCGATTGAAAGCAGAATAGGAATAAGAATATACAAAATTAATATAAAACTTTTTACTAAAGAAATCTCCTCACTGCGTATGATTTGGGTTTTAAGTGAATAAACATTAAAAGTCAAGAGATACTGAGATAAATCACCAAAGATTTTCCTAATGAATTCTCTTTCTAAAATTGAGGATCCTATCAACAAAACAAATCTTGAGGCTAGTAAAATATAAATCAATACACCATTTATCACATTTTGTGTGTAATAAATTAGCGGAATGCTCAGACATACCATCCCTACTGTTCGAATCCATTCGGTAACGCCACTTAAAATTATTTGCTTGATTTGACTATTTGTAAAGTGACTCCCAAATACTTGTGGTATTCCAATCAAGAATAGACATATTACAGCCATCATTAATCCAACAAGTATAAAGATTGAAATAATTTTTGATAAGACGACCTTATTTCTAGAGATTCCAAATCCAATCGCTATCTGCATTGTTTTTGCCTTAAAGTCATCGTAGTAGACGGCCAAGAACAAGACTAATCCACAAAACAATGGAAACCACCCATTTAACGATTCAATATCTGAAATTATATCTTGCGACTGATAAGTTGGACCACTTTTTATAAAATAGATTAAAAAGAAAAGCAATAAATAACCTATTACAACGTACAAAAAGGAATTCTTCTTCATTATTCTTTTGATATCTGCCACTATATAATCAATCATCTTCTCTATCCACCAATCTAAAGTAATAATTTTCAAGAGATGTCGCTTTTATACTAGCTTCTAGTAGTTCGATATTGTTTTCTAGCAATACTTTTTTTGCCCTCTCCAAATCTTCTACTCGAATCTCTACACGGTCCTTATTTTCAGATAAATCCTCTCTTGTCAGTTCCTTCAGTATCTTACCATTATGAACGATTCCAAAACGATTAGCCGTATTTTCAAGCTCACTCAAATTATGAGAAGATACGATAATCGTCATTTTATGTTCCTCATTTAATTGTTTTATCAAGTTCCTAATATTAGCAATGCCCTGTGGATCGAGTCCGTTTGTTGGCTCATCTAATATCAGCGTTTCTGGATTACCTAATAAGGCATTAGCTATTCCGAGCCTTTGTTTCATCCCCATGGAAAATGACTTATACGCCTTATTATTACCATCAAGCCCGACAATTTTTAAAACACGATCAACTTCGCCTTTATTCGTAATTCCCTTCAGTTGACAATAGTATTTCAAATTAGCTTCTGCATTTAAGTAGCCAAAGAAATTAAGCCCAATAAAAAAACCTATTTTTTTTCTACTTTCTATTAGTTCCTTACGGGTTCTACTCTCATTAATTATAAGTTTTCCACTATCAAGCTTAGATAGTCCTAAAATCATCTTAAATATAGTTGTCTTTCCTGCACCATTTTTTCCAATCAAGCCATAAATTTCTCCATCATTCACTTCAAGGGTTACGCCCTTTAATATATGCGAATCTTTATAACTCTTATTTAAGTTTTCTAATTTTATCATTTATTTCACCTTTTACTTAAGAAAATAATAAATGGTTCCATCTGGTATAAATACATAGACAAATCTATCGTCTTGATAGTATCTCACGCCTTCTGGTTCCTTTTCCAAGGTCTTTTTCACTTCATTATAATTTCCATCAATTGCTTCGGTAGCCATTCTTAAGTGGTCAACCGTTGCCTTCTTGAGCCCACTTTGCATTTTTTTCATATCTTGGGCATTGACATGGAATTTCCCATTTAATTTTTTACCTTCAGTTTGGTAAATGATCGAAATATGCTCTGCCGTTTCCGGCATGATCTTAGGCACCTTCCCCTCCTTAATATATTCTTTAGCTTCTTGATAAGTAGCAATGTCAGTAGCGATATATTCGAAAGGATCATGGGTAGCAAAATAGGTCATAATAGATGCTGCACCTATACACACAAAAAATAGTGCGCCTAAAGCCAGCCTAATTATTCTTTTTCTTTTCTTTACCCTTTCGGTATATTCTTTGACGTGTGTTTCATAAGATTCTTTTTCTTTTAAACGAAGAGAATTATCCTTTTTAAGTTCTTCTAATAGTTCTATGCAATCTTCACATTCTCTTAAGTGTTCTTCGACAATCTCATTACTCGTTTGACTCAAAACCCCTTCAACATATAGGGGAAGTAAATCTACAATTAGATCACAATCATACTTCATAGTGGTATTCCTCCTTTAACGATTTCTTTAACTTCTTTCTAGCCCGACATACTAAAACTTTTGCAGATGATACAGATATACAATTATCTTTTGAAATCTTTTCGTAAGAGTCCTCTGTGTATATCCTAGCTAAAAATACAAGTCGCATAGTTTCAGGAAAATCAAATATAATTTTTAAGATCAGCTCCATTAATTCTCTATTTTCATTTTCTTTCATCGAATCATGTCGGTCTGCTATTCCAAAATTTTCTAAGTTATCAATTGATTGACACTTTATTTGTTTCTTTCTAACCTGATCCAGGAAGGTATTCTTGGCTATTGTAAAAAGCCACGTTTTAATACTACTATCGCCTCGATATTTTTCTATATTGAGATAGGCTTTTAGAAAAACTTCTTGTGTAATATCATCCGCTATATCCAATTGATAATCACAAAGTTTAGTGATAAATCGATATACATCATCTTTATAATCCAGATAGATATTATTAAAGTCCAAAGAATTATCCTCCTTTCATACCCTATTTTCTTTACCCCGATTTAACCTCGCTAATATAGCTCACATTACATATTTTATCAAACACAAACTTTCTATAGGCAAAGATCGTATAGATAGTCACAATAATATATATCATAAATACCATAAAACACACAAAAGCAGCTGCGGATTCTACTATCGTTCCACCATTTCCGTTTATGATTTCGATTGTCCACAATGATGAATAGGGGATTCCATAAAAATACAAGAGCATCATCACGCTTCTTACCACGTATAAAAGATTGTGATCTTTCTTTGGAATGCTCATTTTAAATTTTAATAGCTTCATTCCAAGAGTGCTTCCTTTTTTCTTAGGAAGCAGTGTAAAATATCCCAAGTATATGAGCAGAAAAAGCCAAGGAAGCATACTAAAACTACTAATAAGACCTATGATTTGAATATCTATTGCATATGCCAGGATAAATCTAATTCCTGATACCTTTTTGCCTTTCTCAAAAGACTCGCTATCGATTAAATCTCGTGTAGGCATTATTCGAGTGAAAAGACTCGCAACAAAATAACCTACCATTCCTCCTGCTGTATTTTGAATCAGATCATCCATATCAAATAGTCGATAGGGCGCATTATAGATAAAGTACAATCCTGATAGTTGGGTTAATTCAAAAAATAAACTCAGTAAGAAGGTGTACAAGACGACCTTCTTAAAACTACACTTAAAAAAATATCTTAAATAGCTGCCAAATGGCACTAGCATTAATACATTAAACGCCGGTACTAAAAAGGTAGAATGTTTTAATCCCAATAAATAGGTGCTCGGTTGACTCAATCTAAACGGATTTTCATTAAAAAAGTCTGCAACAAAAGAAAATGGAACCAAATTAATCTTATCCATGTAACTTCCGCTGACAGTTGACGAATCTGGTAGAGGTAAAATAACTAGCAGATAGCAGGTCAATAGATACAAGGAAAACGAGTAAATAATCATCGTCCTAAAAAAGCTGAGGGCTCCGTATTTCCTATAGGTATAGAGCATATAGGGGAAGGTCATCAAAAGAGCTAGTAAGGGAAAAATGATTACACTTTGTTTTATTATTTCAATATATGTCATAAAAAAACTCCTTTATCGTCTTTATATATTATTAGACGAACAGTTTTAAATAAGGTTACATTTTTTGCTTAATTTTTTTCAGCCAATTAAAATTTTCGTCTCAGTCTCTTCAAACATCACTTAAAAACGATAATAGCTTCTGTACGGTATAATAAAATGTTACTGACTTTGGACAGCAATAAACCAGCTTTTACTAATAAAATTTAACTTTCTGGTAAAGTCAGTTCATCAACGAAATCTATTTTTACTCAATAAGCTTTTGCTCAGTTGCTAAAAGTGGTATGGCAAGGCTAACAATTTATTCAAATCATTTTCTAACTTCATTGATAAACATCTAGTTCCTTCTTATCCTAAAGACTTTTCCCCTTAAACTTTCAGATAAAATAGATAAGATTATTCAAGGAAGACATGTTAGCTACACGGCCCAGCAGTGGCAAAAGTTTTTGGACAAGTCATTGAAGTAGAATCGCGGAGAGGACATGCGCTAGTAGCTACAGATTATGTGATTAAAACTAATCAATCATGCCTTTGTAAAGTTATTAACAAAGCAAAGAAGAACGAGAATGGTAACTGTATCCATTAGAATAGCTCATCAAAGACGGCAAATTTTGCTAGTTTATTCTTGCTCTATATTTAGCTACGCTAGTAAAATTGATAGGTTATGCCATTTAAAGAAACAAATAACATCAGCTTACCCATTTACTGCTCCTATCTATAAATAAAAAAGCACCTACTTCATAGTAAGTGCTTACCGCTTCTATTATTCTTTCTCTTCTTTACTTTTCTTAAATTCGAAGCGAGTTTAAGATTCCCTAAGTTTTTATTTACCGAGTTCATAAGTGAACGAAACTTGCTTACATTCATCAAAAGGAAAGGTTCGAAAATAATTTGCGGATTTTTTCTACAATTTTTTAATATCCAGTATTCTAACATTTTCGATCATTAAACACCTTAAATAGAAAACTTATTGCCATCGGGTCACTCTCAACGATCATTCTACTTCTTATAATATGTCCCATCGGCATATACAACAAATACATCGATGATAGCCTCTTTTTTCGAAGTATTTGGATCAACCATCTTATCTCTTGATGCAATGGTCAAAGTATAAGAACCATCATCATTGAACTCGAAGTCACTCATATAAGCATCGGCTGGGAAGTCCTCTTTACCCAATAAATAAAAATAAGCAATATCGGGATCAAATGGTTTGATGACTGCATTCTCCGGATAACGATCAAACCAATCCGGAATCCAATCCGGGACAGTTGGTGTCGGTGTCGGATTGGCTTCTTTTACTCTTGCTAAACGCGATTCCTCATTACGATTGAATACAAAGCCTTCACTGGTACTGATTTCACCATCTCCCGCCACAAAGTATTTGACTCCATCGACAGGAAATTTATATCCCCCAGCAATTGCATAGCCAGTATTATAATCAACAGGTAACCCAGTCACTTTTACT
>NZ_JAAXPS010000019.1 GCF_012396555.1 Facklamia miroungae | reverse complement strand
TTTTCGTATATCATGAGTCATAGCACAGAGTCCTTTCTATTTTGGTTAGCGCTTTTAATATATCGGACTTCTGTGTTTTTGTGTACCAAAAAATAGGGTTGAAGGAAGTATTTTTCTTCCATCAACCTTATTTATTATAGAACCATTAATTTTCTTTACGTAAAAAAAGCCCCTTTAATATTAAAGGGGCTTTTTATGAGTGTTAGTATTGATTCTTATCGTCTTTAATTAATTCCTCATCGTCTTCTACGTCTACAATTTCACGACGAACTTTTTCACTAACTTCTTTTTGTTCAACTTCTGTTGTTTTTTCAATATCAACTTCTCCAGACACTACAGTGTTCTTATTTACATGAACTTTTTCTTCTGAAATAGGAACAACAATTGTTTCTTCTTTAAAAGCATCTGGATCTGCAACCTCATCAGTATTGTTAGTTCGAGTAATATGGATCTCTTCACGTTCTACAGGAACTTCAATTGTCTTTGTTTCTTCAACGACGTGTTTTGTAATTTCGACTTGACCTAAATTTTCTTTTTCTTTACGAACATTCAATTGTTCTTCGTGTAATTTAATGTGGTGATTTTCATCCAACCCATCATTCGCATGGTGTTCTGGATCATAACCTTCAACATAACCTGTACCATGATAACCTGGTTCAGACGAGTCAGCTAAATATACTTCATCAACCAAGACAAGAACATCACCCTCGGCAACTAGATCGCGATATTCAGAATAGTGCTCGGAAGGATTTTCGTAACGATCATCACTGAAAAAGTCTAGGAAGTTTTCCCACCATGATTCATTTTCATTGATAGTTTCTATAGAAGTGACCTCAACACCAGTAGTAGAAGTATTTTCGGTGACATAGTCACTATTTTTTGCAATAATGACATCTGAACTTGCTACTCCACGGTGAAGTATGTCTTCAACAGCAGCCTCTGCCTCACTAAACGTTCGATAAGAGCCATAAATAAACTTTGCCATACAAATTCACTCCCTTTTAATATTTGTTACAATTAAAATTTAACACGAATGATTTTTAACCACAAATATAACGCTTTAATTAACTTAATTTTTTTCTTTTTATATTTTTTAGCTTCAAATACATTTTTTAATCGAGGCGTATTGTTTGAAATTTTTTAGAAAACTTAGTATTCTTATAATAAAGTTAGATATGATAATATATTTTAGCAGGTAGTCATATTTCAAAACTATTACCTTTGATTAAGTTGATTAACAAATATTTTAATAGTAGAATATTTTTTATTGAAATAATGACCGAGTTAAAAAGATATATTTTAATTAACTAAAATTATAGGAAGAGGGATAAGTATGGAGGAGAATAAGTTAGAAAAGAATAATGTTGAGCAAACGGTTGGGGGTAAAGGAAAAGTTGTAACCAAAGAAGCATCATTTAACGAGGAATCACAAAGTTATTATCACCCTCATCATGTAGGACATCTTCATGGACATCATCGCATTGGAGAGAACTTGTCTTGGCGTGCGGTTCTTGCGGGCTTAGTAACTTTTGTTGCTTTAAGTATGCTCTTCTCATTAATTGGGGCTGCTATTGGATTGGGAGCTACAGATTTAACTGCTGCTAATCCCTTAGATGGAGTAGGAATGGGATTGATTATCTGGACAATTATTTCCTTAATTCTTAGTTTAGCAGGTGGAGGCTTTATTGCAGGTTACACTGCTCACCGTGCTGGATTAGTTCATGGTTTCTTGACTTGGGCATCAGGCTTAATTATCGCAACCGTTTTAGCTTCTTCAGCAATAACTGGAACCTTTAATACAATTGGAGCTATGTTTGGAGCTACAACTAGTGCTGCAGGAAATGTAGTGGGCAATGTTGCACAAACAGCAGGTGATTTATCGCAAGATGCGTTTAATGCAATAGCAGATAATTTACAAGTTGATACTTCTAACCTTGATAAAGAAGTACAAGATGTTCTAGAAGACACAGAAATTGAACAGCTACAACCAGATTATTTACAGAATCAATTAGATGATACAGTAAGTGACATTCAAGAGGCTGCTAAGAGTGTTGTTGTTGAAGGAAAACCAGCCGATGAAGCTTTAAAAGATGTAT
Organism: Facklamia miroungae; assembly: GCF_012396555.1. Taxonomy (GTDB): domain Bacteria; phylum Bacillota; class Bacilli; order Lactobacillales; family Aerococcaceae; genus Facklamia; species Facklamia miroungae. Next base: position 4,086 of record NZ_JAAXPS010000019.1, on the reverse strand, counting down.
ATTCTAACATTGAAGATCGTATGGCAGTTATCGAAGAAAACTTAGATGAAGAAGCTTTATCAAACGCAATTGCCGATAATACCGATTTAAATGATGAGGAAGCCGAAAAAGCGACTGACAACATTATTAAGTCTTATGAAGAAGCTCAAACACAAGCTAAAGACTTATTAGCCGATGCAAAAACAGAAATGAACCGTCTTGAAAAGGATGCTAAACAGGCTGTTGATGAGGGTGTTGAAACAACAAATGATGTGATGAACGAAGCATCTAAATATTCAATTTATGCTTTCATTGGAGCTGTTTTAGGATTAGTAATTTCTGCTTATGCTGGTAAAATGGGGGCAGAAAGAGAATTAGAAGAAGATGAACGGGTAGTAGAAATTAAGTAATCTCCTTTCAAATTTTTAGATGTAAGTTTTAAAATAAAGCTTTTTACAAAAGATGATATGTTAATTAAGAGATCAATCAACGTTTAGTTGGTTGGTCTCTTTGTTAATCTTCTTTGTTAGAGTTTACAAAAATGTTAAAAGAGTTATTAATATTTCAGGCGAATAACATTATAAACGAAGGTCCCTTTGATCGAGCGATTAAGAATACAAGAGTACTTCTAGGACCTAAGGATTTATTTTGAAGTATAATCTTTTTCGAAATGAATCTAGCTCTTAAATATTTCAAAAGCTTTTAAACCAATAAATAAATTAAGTAAATTGGATGAGCACAGGTAAAGTTTCTTCTTATTTTAGTAGACATAAATTTTTTTCTTTAATTATAAAGTAAAATTCTTTTTTTTTATCATTTTATATCTGCTTGTTTGTTAAAATAAAATAAATATATGGGAGTATATGAAAGAGGTAAGTTGAATATGAAAGTAAAAAAAATAGGAATTGTTAGTTTATCGAGTGGCTTATTAGGAGAAAATAATGTAAAGCATGAGCTTAATATTGGTATTGATCGAATAAGAGATTATGGAATAGAGATTGAGTTCTTACCTCACTCTTTAAAAGGGATAGAATATCTAAAGAATCATCCGGAAAGTAGAGCGAGTGACCTCATACAGGCATTTCAAGATGATTCGATAGATATGATTTTATGCGCGATTGGCGGAGATGATACCTATAGATTATTACCATATTTGTTTGAAAATGATGAATTAAAAAGGGTTGTGAATCAAAAGTTATTTTTAGGATTTTCTGATACAACGATGAATCATTTTATGCTAAATAAATTGGGGATAAAAACGTTCTATGGTCAATCATTTCTATCAGATGTTTGTGAAATTTCGACTGAAATGCTTCCATACACGAAGAAATATTTTGAGGAATTGATTTATACAGGGAGAATTAAAGAAATTAAGCCTAGTAATTTTTGGTATGATGAAAGATCAGATTTCAGTGTAAATCGTATCGGCGTATCTATGAAAAGTCATTCAAATGATGGTTTTGAATTGATAAACGGGAAATCAATTTTTGAGGGGGAAATACTAGGAGGGTGTTTAGAAGTAATCTATTATTTTTTTGATAACTTTAGATATGAAGACACGACAATATTGTGTAATAAGTATGGTATATTTCCAACTATAAAAGATTGGGAAAATAAAATTCTTTTATCGGAAACGAGTGAGGAGAAACCGGATCCGGCGTTTTTTAGAAGAATAATCAGAGCTTTAGACGACTTTGGCATTTTTGAGGTAATATCTGGCCTCCTAGTAGGTAAGCCGCAAGATGAAATATATTATAACGAGTATAAAGCCACTCTACTTCAAGAAATTTCAAATAAGGATTTACCCATTGTTTATAATGTAAATATCGGACATGCAACTCCTCGGTGTATTATACCTTTTGGCATAAACGCGAAGGTGAATACTGAACAACAAGTAATTTCTTTTAATTATTAAACGGATTCATTTTGTATAGACAGTCAGAAGTTAAAACTTTATACATGTTAAACGGATTAAAGTTTAGTTCTAACAATACCTAAGATTTAGTTGAAAACTTATATTTTACTGATGACCTATTTGATTGAGAGGAAATTTAAGGGAGTTATAACTACGCGATATATCGCTATAATAGAGATTGTAGTAACGATTACGGCTTAGTATATGCAGATGCATAGTCAGAGGCAAGGAAGAATGAATATAATTATGAATAATATAATTTGTTTCAAGATTCACTAGAAGAACCCAAACACATGAATAAATCTAAATACGATATTTATATAGTGAGATTTCATAAAGAATGTTCTTTAGAGAATAAACATTGGATATCAGGGACAAGCAATATAATAACTAGTAATAAACATTTTTGAATAACCTAACTTAATACTTAAGACGCAAGCAAAATTTCAACCTATAATGTTGGTGTGATATTTTTTGATAAATAACTATTTTATAAATAAGAATGTGATTTCAATTCTATAATAAATTTGATATATTTAAATTAATACCATTATAGGAGGATGAAAATTAAGACAGGTTTGGTTTTAGCAATAAGTCTTATGATGTTAGGTGGAGTTACTACTTTTGCACAGGAAGATAATGCGGAACGAATAGCTGAGATTGAGGCACAAATTAAAAAAAACAAAGAAATTGATGACTTGAAAATCGAGTTAGCAGATCTCAAACCTCAGGCCGAAGATATAATTTTAGAAACTGATGAAGTTATTTATACTTTTAGTAATGCTAGACTAGAAGACGGTAATTTATTAATTGATGTAGATTATGAAAATATCTCTAATGAATCAATTACACTATGGACAGATGTAGCTTTTAGTTTAAAATTTGAGCAAGAAGATGGTGCTCAGTTAAAAGACGCTAATGTTGATTAAGACTATACTTACCAATATATTGTACTTATAATTGGAATATCTATAATTATATGTACTTATATAATATTAAGAAAAATAAATCTCAGGAGGAAGTACGATGACTGTAGTAATGATAACGGGTGGAGCAGGATTTATAGGTTCACATTTATGTGATATTTATTTAAGTGAAGGATTTGAAGTAGTGTGTGTTGACAATTTAGTTTCAGGAAAAATGGAAAATATAGAAGCTCATCTAAATAATGAAAAATTTCATTTTGAAAAAATTGATATTTCAAATAGAGAAGATGTCGCAAAAATTTTCCAACAATACAAACCAGAAATTGTTAATCATCATGCCGCACAAAAATCAGTTGCAGATTCTGTGTTAGACCCATTTTTAGATTTGAATACAAACTTATATGGGTTGCTGAATATATTAGATGCTATAAAATCTAATCCTATAAAAAACTTTATTTATGTTTCTTCGGGTGGGGCATTAAGTAAAGAAATTGTGGGTGACGAAACATCAGTTGAGACAGATAAACCACAACAAGCTTCTCCTTATGCTATAAATAAATTTGCCGGAGAAAACTATATAAAAGTATATACTAAATTGTATAAATTCGAATATACAATACTTAGATATGCAAATGTGTATGGAAATCGACAAATACCTGACGGAGAATGTGGTGTAATTCCAATTTTCTTAAATAATATTTTAGCAGACAAACCATCCGTATTGATGACATATGAAGACATGCCTAGAGGATGCACAAGAGATTATGTGTTTATTGAAGACGTAAAAGAAATTAATAAATTAGTAACACATACACCTTTAAATACAGAAATTAATATTGGAACAGGTATAGAAATACCAATCTTAGATATATATAATACGCTTGCTGAAATATTTGAAAGTAATCAACCAATATTACGAAAGCCACCTAGATTAGGAGATGTAAAAAGATCAGTACTTAATACTGATAAAGCAAAACAACTTATTGGATGGAAAGCAAAGTATGAATTGAATGATGGACTTAAAATGTTAAAAGAAGACATGCAAAGAGAAGGTAAAATTTAATGATACGACTACCAAACAGTTTTATTGGAAAAAATATAACTCTAAAAATTAAATTTGAAAGTCCGATTGATGTATCTGTACTGAACCCCTAAATCCGGACTCGGATAGAGGGGTTCTTTTTATGTCTAAATATTCAAAAGGATTTAAAATCAAATTAGTGAATGAATATCTTGATGGAACGACCGGTGGTCGTGATTTAATAG
>NZ_JAAXPS010000018.1 GCF_012396555.1 Facklamia miroungae | reverse complement strand
GGGCCTCAATGGTCACTGAAGAAGTGGGAGGTCTTAAACGCTATTGATCAAGAGCTGGAGAGAAGGGGATCTTATCAGGGGATGCGGAGTTAATCCATTAAATTAAGGCAGCATGAGGTTAGATAGTGAACTTTATAGTGCTTTAGTTTTTAAAGATCTAAGTTATATTTCGCCATAATAAGGCCCCCTAAAGGTGGATTTCATGATCCAACTTTAGGGGGGTCAGTACATTTCTAGCCCTCTTTGTTTTAAATCCCGAAGCTTTTCGCGATAGTGAAGGGCTGACTCTCTGGGATGAACTTTAAAGTATAACATTTCTTTAAAGCCTTGAGCATCGATTCCGATAATGGTGTGGACGGATTCTTTAGAAACATTTCCACGTCTAACGGGGACAAAAGTAGCGTCACAATAGAAACAAACAAAATCTTTTTTATCGGACGTTGTCGGTAAGCATTTGACTCCTCTTCAAATGTTTTTGAAAGATGAGAGATAGTGGTCGGAGAATAGTGGTGACCATACATTTTTCAATGAGATCTGAAATGTCATGTGTCGTCACACCCTTTTGATACATCAAAATAATCATCTTATCTAGATGAGAGAGCTTGTTGAAGACATTGGAGTATTTTTACATCTAATTCACCTGAGCGATCGTGGGGAATTTTAAGATTTAGTGTGCCATATTCTTTTATTAAAGTTTTCGAATAAAAGCCATTTTTAGAATTGCATGTATTGTAGCTTTTGACATCCAATTTTTCCTAATTAAAAAAATGTCCGCTCTCTTTCAAGAAATAAGTTAATCGCTTCTTCTAAGAATTGACGAAATTGATCATGAATTGAATTACTTTAAGCTAGTGCTGTGAAATTTTCGTTTTACAGTCTTCCTTAAAAGACTCCCTGATTGTGATTGCTTTGTAAGTATTACAATCTTACAAAAAGGGAGGTCTCTTTTTATATGAAGACTTTGATGTTACACAAGAAATTTTACATTATGAAGTTAAATAACAAAATTAACATTCAAACTTAACAAATTAAAAAGTTATATTAATATATATAAATAAAAATATCTATACTCAATTTAAGCGTTTACATGTAAGCGCTATTATTATATAATGAAATTAATAGAAAAGGGGAGAATAAATGATTAATTTAGAGAGTATATTAGCTTTAGAAAAAGCCAATATAGAAAAGACAACTGATGTAATGTCACTAGCTAAAGATTCTAAAGTTCAAATGTCTGCAGGACATTCAGGAAGTGGTACTTCTTCTTCAACGCCTTCTTATTCAAAACCAAATATATTGAATTTTTAAGAAAAGGGTCTAAAAATATTTTTAGACCCTTTTAAATATTAAAGAAGACTTTTTTATGAAAGATATTATCATTTCAAAAGATGCTATTCTTAGAACTTCAAATTTTTCTGAAAATGATTTTTATGATCTTTTAAAAGAAATAGAAAAACCAATTGAAGAAATAGATATGAATAGTTTTATTGAAAGTATTACTCATAATGAAAAATTTATGTTTAGCATTTTATTGGCTAGTAAAAACCTATATGAAAATATTTTAAATTTCAAAAAAATTAATTCATCATCAAAAAAAAGGTAGTTTTAACCCTTTCAAAATATATTTACAGATCCATATATAGGGCTACTCCCTATGGAACATTTTCTGGAATTAGAAATATAGAAATAGATAAAAAAAAATCTAAAAATAATATACAAATTAAAAATTCAAAAAAAGACTTCTCAATTTCATCTGAATATATATTTAAGATTTATAATGATATTTGTGAAATGGCAGAAAAGTTTCAATCATTAAACATATGTTTAAACCCAAACATAATTATTACTAATAACAATTTAACACTCAATATTGTTGGGGAGCACCCTTTTCGCAGAGAAGGAGAAACTATTTATATTTCTAATACAGGATTGACAAAAGAAATTATAAAAAAATTTCAAGAAAAAACAGCTAATATTTATAACTTAAAAACATATCTCATTAATAGCAAGGAATTGTCAGAAATTGAAAGTCTAAATATTATAAAAGATTTTCTTAATGAGAGAATTTTATATTTAGAAATATATCCAAATAACTTTTCCACACAACATTTAGAAGAAATTATATTTGAGTTAAATCCTAAATATATGTATTTTTTAAAAAATCAAATATATTAGATATAGCTAAACTTCTTAAATCATTAAATAAAAATCCAACAAAAGAAAAGTATTTAAATATAATTGATATCATGAAAAAAATTATGAGTGTAAAGAATATATTGTCTCAAATTTGTATATGCAAACAGATATAAATCAATCAAATTTGAACACTACAAAAATTTATAAAGTAATAACCCTTTTAAAAAAAATTAAAAAGATTCCAACTATTGATTTTTATCATCTTGAAGACTATAAAAATAGATTTATAACAGAATATGGATATAATCGTTTTGTTAATGTATTAGAATTGTTTGATGAATCAAAAGGACTTGGTTCCCCATTTACTGACGAAAAATTATCAATACATTATTATAATGAAAAAGAAAAATATTTTTCTAAGTTGAACGATTTATTAAGTCCCTCTACTAAGAATAACGATCAACCAAACGTTTGTTCTTTTAATGAAAATTTTGTTAATAATATTAATACTAGTATTATGAGTGACGTGGAAGAGGATTGGGATGGTTTTGATATTAATTTCAAGTTATTTGATTCAAATAATATTGAATATCTTTATATTGATAATATAGCTACTTCTTTCAATCCTGGTGGATTCAGAGGAAGATTTGATAAGGTAAAAATATCAAATGAAATAAAAACAGACCAAAATTTTGGATTACAATATTGGTCTTCTAATAAAAAAATATGGAATGTAGTGTCTAAAATTGATCCCTCTGAAAAATGTTGTTGTTACTGGATACAAAAAGAACAAAGAAGACATTAGTTTAAGAGATGTTTTTATTTTTGTTGATGAAAATAATAATTTTAAAATGTGTAATTGTGATGGCTACCCAATAAGTATCAATAGTTTAAGTATGGCTAATATAACTTTAAAGCACGATATTGTTAAATTTTTAGAATTAATTTCGAAAAAAATACAAATATTTTTGATTTTATTTTTTCTATTAACTCAATAAAAATAATCATGTTTCAAGATTAGAAATGGATAACATAATTTTATTTCCTGAGTGGTGGAAAATTAGACTAACTGAACTTGAGCAACAAGATATACATTCATTAAAAGAAGTTTTAAGAAATAAAAACATTCCCTCGAATTTTTCTCTAAACGAAGGTGATCAAGTATTGAAGTTAAGTTTCTCAAAAGAGATTGATTTAGAAATATTGTTGAGTGTTATAAAAAAATGAAGAAATATTAGTTTCAGAATGCTTAATTTCAAATACATCCAATTAAGTCTTAAAAAATAAAAAACCAATGTCTTCAGAAATTACATTAACTGTTTTGTATGAAAGAAATCGTTTGCAATCGTAAAAATACGATTATAGAAATTTTGAAAAAAGATACGAAAATTTTAATGGAGAGTCTGGTTGGCTATATTTTAGTTTATATACAAATAAAGCTCTACAAACTAAATTATTACAGTACTTAACCGATACATTTTTATTGGTGAATTCAGAATGGTTTTATATTAGATATTATGATCCTAAACCACATTTAAGGATTCGTTTAAAATGTAAACAAAATGGAGAAGTATTATTAAATAATCTATTTAAAATCCAATCTTCTCTAATTGAAAATGAAATGATTGATGATTTTAAAATTAACGTCTATTATCGGGAAGTAGAAAGATATGGGTATGAATTTATTGACCGCTTTGAAAAATTATTTAATATTGATTCAAATTTATGTATGAGTATTTTAAAATATGAAAATTTAGTAGACGAAAAAACTTTAATAAGTATTTTAATCAAAATACATGATAAAATTTTTTCGAGTTTGTTTAACAGAATAGATATTTCTGATGTTTATAATACTGAATTGCTAAAAATTAAATCTAATAAAAAATATTATTATAATAATATTGAAGAAATTATTCCATTAATAATATTAGACGATGATCTTAATTTATATACATTGTCTCTTAGTAATCTTCTGAAAAAAATAATTATTGAAATGAAAGAGAAATACTCAAAAAAGTATATTTTAAATGTAATAAACAGTGTTATTCATATGCATTTTAATAGATTGTTTTGTGATAACATTAAAGAAAGAGAATTTAGAACACATATTTATAGATTTCTAAAGTATAGAAAGCGAGAAATTAATGGAAATAATTCATGATTTAAATAAAACATTTATAGAAGATAAAAATTTAGGAATTATTGATGGTTACGCAAACGATATTTTAGTGTTACTTAATCTTTACAAATTTAGCGAAGAGGAACTTTATTTAAAAGAAATTGATAATATAATTGATAGGGCTCTAAAAAAAGAAATTTATTTAAATGAAGAAAATATAGGTCTTTGGAACGGTCCTTTAGGCTTCTCATTAATACTAGATTTATTAATGAGAAATACAACAAAAAAAGTATAGAGAGATAAATAATTATTACTTCGAACAAATACAGCCTATATTGGATTACTGGGCGACGACCGAAAATGTTTATCTAGATTATAGTCATGATTTAATTTATGGCGTGTCTGGTGTTTTTCTTTTTATCGGAAATCATTCTTTAATTAATAATGATGAGGTCGTCAAATTTGATGGAAAATCAAATTTTATTATTGATATGTCATTTGAAATACTATTTCGTGTTAACTGTGAAACTGACAATTTTTATAAGTTGTACACTAAAAATAATAAGAAAAATTATTGTATATTAGGAATGGCTCACGGAATATGTGGTTTGATTTCCTCTTTAAAAATTTTACAAAATAAGATGAATTATAATATACAAAAAAAGATTGATATTTTAAGTTCTAATTTTGAGAAATTCGTTATAAAATATGCCAAAATTAAAAATTCTAAAGTAAAAGTTCCTGTATGTATAAAACTTGATAAAGTATTTTCAGATGACCCAAATGATATTGATATATTAAAAAATAATTATACTTGGTGTTATGGAATTGTAGGATTGGGAATTTATTTTAATAAATTTTCAAAGGATAAAAATCTTATTTCTTTGTTAAATAATAATATCGAGTGTACTATGGAAAGTATTATAGAAAACAATTATAACAATCTGTTAAATGAGGATTTATGCATATGCCATGGCTACTCTGGAATGCTATACTACTGTTTTAATGAAACTAGTAAAAACTCGTTAAATAATGATATTCTTTGCAATTTTTTAAATGCATGTTTAGAAAATTACAATATTAAAGATAAAACAAACTTATTGAATGGATATGGTGGTATCAAATTAGTTTTAGAGTCTTTGAAAAATAATAAAAGGTTCATAGGTGATTTTTTATTTGGTTACTAAATAAAAGGGGTAAGAAATGAAATTAAAAAATTATATAATTCGGAATATTTCGTTATCAATTCAAGTATTAGCATTAATAATTTTAGGACAAATATGCATGGTTTTTTGGGGATTTTCTATATCGAATTTAATAACTTATATTTCTTCTAAAAATACTGATTTATTCTTTACTTGGCTTATATTTATGATTATCGATTTAGTTATTTGGATGGTGCAAATTTATATTTCTAAAATAAAATATCATAAGTTAATTCAAAAAATAAATATACAAATCCGTCAAGATATTGCGACAAAATTATTCCGTAGTAGTTATCAAAATTTCTATAAAAAAGATGAAGGAACTTATGTATCATGGCTCACAAACGATATAACAATTATTAATGAATATGGATTTGGAATATTATATTTAATAATTAGTCAAATTTCAGGAATTGTATTTAGTTTCATAGCAACTGTCTATTTTGATGCCTCATTAATAATTACTATGCTAGTTTTATCATTTATTGTCCTATATGTGCCATCAATACTTAAAAATAAAATGCAAAAAAGAATGAAAGACGTAAGTATTGCTAATGAATCATTAACAAACAATATTACGGATGTCTTACAAGGTTACGACAGTTTAAAAATGATGAATTTAGAAAAATATATGGTAAATAGAATTAATTTATTCTCTCAAAACTTAGCAAATAAGCAAATCGCTTACGCAACTATAACTGGGAAGTTAATGAGCTTAACTAACGGAGTAAGTCTAACAAGTCAAATTATTTTATTCTCTCAATCTGCACTTTTATATTTTAATAACATTATACCTATTGGTGCTATTAATGGCGTTCAATACTTTTCAGCGACTATATTTTCTAGTCTGACAGGCCTCTCTGCAAATATAATTGAACTCAAAACAATAGATCCTATTTTTGAAAAGTTTGAAAATATAGTAGAAGATATTTCAAATAATTTAATTAGTATAAATGAATTAACCAGTTCTATTGAAATGAGAAATGTTAGTTATGAATTTAATAATAATAAAGTTCTGCATCAAATAGATTTATCGTTCAAGAAAAATAAAAAATACGTTATTGTAGGAGACTCCGGTAAAGGTAAATCAACACTTCTAAACTTAATTTCCGGTAAATTAACTGATTATTCTGGAGAAATTATTTGGGATAATATACCGTACAATAAAATTGCTAAGTCAACTATTCAAAATCAAATCATTTATATTAATCAAAATCCATATATTTTTAATGCATCAATTCGTGAAAATTTAACCTTACTTGATTCATTCAGTGATGAAGAAATTCAAAAAGTTATTAAAGATGTGGGGTTATATTCATGGATTTCAGAGTTAGAACATGGCTTAGATACAATAATCAGTCTTAATGCAAAAAATATCTCTGGTGGTCAAAAGCAAAGAATTGCCTTAGCTAGAGGTTTATTAAAGAATAAGTCTATTATTCTATTAGATGAGCCAACTTCTGCACTTGATGAATTTTCAGCAAATGATATTGAAAATCTAATTTTTAACAATGAAAAATTAACGGTTATTATGGTAACTCATAGATTAAGAAATAATATTAAACAATTAATAGATGAAATCATAACTTTAGAATAGGAGCAACTAAATATGAGTGAGGTAACTTATGGAATATTAGAATATGCTAAAACATATAATATTGAGGATTCTAGTGAAATTTATCGCATTATAGAAAGAAAAAACACTTCCTTTATCCTTCGCAATCAGTTTGGGGAAATTATTAAAGCAGACACAAATAATTCAAATGAAGAATATGTTGTTGGCGATTATGTTCGAATTGCTGTAAAAGAAAAAAATATATATTTAACAGATTTATGCAAAAGGTCTTCTTTAATAACTAGAGCTAGTAGCTCTACCAAAAAAAGCTTTTCTTACAACTCTGATGAACAATTACTCGCTGCAAACGTCGATCAAATATTCATTTTAATTTCTGCGGATCAAAGATTTACTTTATCGAAGTTTGAGAGATATTTATTAACTTTTAATTGCATGGCAGAAGATATTAAAATAATCATTTCAAAAACAGATTTTATTGAAAAAACAGATGCAATTAAATCTAAAATATTAGAAATATATCCTAATATAAAAATTTATGAGTCGTCTATTTTTGATGATAAGAAAATGAAAAATATTGCTTTTCTATTTTTAAAGAACCAAACTTCTGTTCTTATTGGAGCTTCAGGTGCGGGTAAGTCTACACTTATAAATTATCTAATAGGAGAGCAAGCTACGATAACTCAAGAAGTTAGAAGTGATGGTAAAGGAAAACATACTACAACTTCTAGCTCATTATTTTATTTAGATAGAACTTCATCTTATATTATTGATACTCCCGGCTTTAAAACAATTTCAACCCATCGAAAAACTAGCGATAAAGTACTTTTTGATAAAATCTATAACTTATCAAAAAAATGTAAGTTTAATGATTGTAACCACATTAATGAACCGGGATGTGCTATACAAAAAGCATTAGATAATGGCACACTATCTCCACAATTATATGAGAGATATCTAGAAAGCAAGGAAAAAAGTATCCGTTATGAAAAATTCCTTAAAAGTAAATCTAGAAATAAGAAGAAAAAGAAAAAAATGAAAATCATAACTAACTCTGGAGTTAAGAACAAAATTTAAAGTTTATAGCTTTATTTTCAAAATTAAGCTTTGCAATTTCTGTTCTGTGATAAAACAATAACTTCTTCCAATTGTATTTAATTGCCCAATGATTTTGTTGTTAGTTATTGAACGAATCAAGTAAAGTTTTTAATCTTATAATACTTATTGAAACCCATTTTATATTCATCCATTTCTTCTAAGCATTTCATTTTAAAGTGCAATTAAGATGCGTACTTAGTCTAAAAAATTGAACGGCTGACCTCTAAGCTGATAACTACAAGCCACAGTCCAATGCGATGAATCTAAACACATGTCAGGCATCACTTGTAATATAGTAGTTAATACCCTTTTAGGATTATGTTTTTTTCGTCCTTCTGGTCCTAGTGTGATGACCGCACTTCAATAATATCGTCTAACTAATGTATCACTCATAACCCTTTTCTTTGTTGCTGTAAAAATTTTCATTTAATTATTCCCATCATACCCGGTGGAATGACTTCAGTGGCATGAAATTATGTCTTTGGAACTTAAATTAGCTTTATTTATAATTATATAGGCATTATTATCGGATTGATGAATACCTTCTTTTTGGTAGGCAAGTATGGCAAATTTAATATATTCTGCTTTATTTTGGAAAAGTGTTGTAGGAGATACATCAGTTGGACATCAAATGTTAATCGTTTTGCTTGGATATTAGGAACATTATTCTTCTTACCAGCCGCGCCTGATGATATTCTATGTATGATTGCTGGGATGACTTCTTTGTCTTTTAAAAAGTTTATTTTAATTTTTATCCCAACGAAAGCTGTTTCTACTTTTGTGTTTACTTGGCTAATGCATGAGGGAATCTTATATTCTATCGATTGGCTGACACACTTATAAAATTATATTAATTAAAACGGTAGAAGGAGAAAATAAGGTGAGAGTCTCTACTAATTTAATAAGATTTAGTTTAATATCTAAATGATATACTTCCTTCATAAAATTTTGATAGGTAAGTGTAGACTAGTCCCAGGAAAGTTAAGAGGTAAACGATGACCAATCTTCAAAGAAGTTGATAGGTAAGCACTGCCTAGTACTTACCAAAGTTAAGAGATGAAATTTGATTAGTCCCTCAAAAATAAAGAGGTAATTTTAGATTAGGTAAATAATATGTATAAGGTAATTCATAAGTTTAAAAATTAAATATTTAAGCAAGAAAATGACACATCATGCCCCACTTACTAAAATTAATAAAAAAAAGTGCCCCACTAATTTAACAATTCCTTTTATACCAAGGATTAAAGTGGGGCATGTGAATTTTAAAAAGGTATTTTAGAGGTGCTTCATATGCACCATATGGGGCATTTAATATCAAAGGGTTTATAACGTTAAAAATTCATAAGTGCACCATTAAAGTACCTCATTCCCTTATGCTCTTATCGATTGCAGTGCTTAACTGATTCAATCGATAACAAAGCGCTTAGCTTCGAAAGGGTCGCCGCTGGGGTGATTCTGAGATAAGATTATACGCGTTGTCGGGTACTTGAGCGCTTGCACATAATTTCGGTGGGGCTAAGTATCGACGACTTAACGTTACCAATGAAAATCTCTTGAATCCCTCGAACTTGATTTTTAGAATCCATGAATAAAGCGACTACCTTTTCACTCTTTGCTGCTTTATAATACAGATTAAGAAACTCTGTCACTTCGTCGGGTGAGTTCACGGCTCTTCCTTTTATTTCCGCAATGTCGTAGTCAGTGATTGCTTCTTTAATGACACCAATTTTAAACTTATCTGTCTTAGTAAAGTTGTTTGGAATTAAAAAGTAGTCTGGATCCAACAATTTATGGATAGCTGTTTCTCTTTCTGCTTCCTATGCACGCTTAGATAATAAATTAATGATAGTCATCAAAAACATCTCCTTTGGTTTTTTAGGTATGGTACATAAGTTTTTTCGCCGCAGGCGGGGCGGTGAAACCACGAAAAGTCTCCAAATTTTAAAAAAAAGGGAAATAATTTCCCTTTTTTCCCCGAAACCAGAGGAAAATAAAGAAAAATACGGAAATTAAAGGCTGATATAGAAGCAAAAGGAAAGTAGATGTTGTTGTGATGGAACGGTGGCTTTTGGTGGTTGTACTTTTTGTTCGGAATCTGGTTCCGGAGACTTTGCTCAAAGCCGTTTAGATCCTTTGCCGATTCAATTAGGCAAAGGGATTCAACAAGTGCATAAAAATGGCCTAAAGTTCAAAAATACATCGCTTATTTTCAAAACTTCACCAATACGCATGCACCCCTACATGTTTTAAAAGCGCGGTTTGAACAAGTCATTCATGAAGAGGGTGTGGTAGGGATAAT
>NZ_JAAXPS010000017.1 GCF_012396555.1 Facklamia miroungae | reverse complement strand
AGTTCAATGATGATGGTTCTTATACTTTGACCATTGCATCAAGAGATAAGATCGTTGATCAAAATATATCGGAAAAAGAGGCTATCATCGATGTATTTGTTGTATATGCCGATGGGACATATTATAAGAAGTAGAATGATCGTTGAGAGTGACCCGATGGCAATAAGTTTTCTATTTAAAGTGTTTAATGATCGAAAATGTTAGAATACTGGATATTAAAAAATTGTAGAAAAAATCCGCAAATTATTTTCGAATCTTTCCTTTTGATGAATGTAAGCAAGTTTCGTTCACTTATGAACTCGATAAATAAAAACTTAGGGAATCTTAAACTTGCTTCAAATTTAAGAAAAGTAAAGAAGAGAAAGAATAATAGAAGCGGTAAGCACTTACTTTGAAGTAGGTGCTTTTTTTATAGATAGTGCAATAAATAGTTTGGCTAGTGAAGTGATAAAGAGAAATTATTGAGATAGATTCATATTTAGCCAAAAATCTTTGAAAGTGTTCAAGATGGTATTATTAGCGATTCAATTAAAGTGTTGAAGACATTGAGTGAGTATGGCTGTTCAAATATAAAAGTGATAATTTCAAGTGTTTTTTTTATTCAAGTTGGTATTAATCTATTCATGAAAAGAAAAAGAACAACATAGTCCAAAAAATATCTTTGCATATTCTTATGACTTATATTTTAAAGGACAATTTAAAGACATCTAACTATAGCCGACTGAATTGATTTTGGTAATTTAGAGTTATTAGATGATAAAATGAAAGAGATTATATTGAATGTATCAAGGAAGAGGTAAATAATAAAGATTTAAAATTTAAAGATGAAATAATATATTTTATTCAAAAACTAGACAGGCAAGTTAGTTTGCTATCAAAAAAATACAAAGACGACTATTAAGCTCATAAAACGAATTAAAACCTCTAACTTCAGGAGCTATACAAGATCTAAGTTCTAAGGATGTTTAATTTTTATACAATCAATTAAGCTAATTTTTATAATTTCACATAATTATATGGTATTTGAACTAGTACACGAACGGTTAAGCATACAATCTTTAGAGTAGCTTTTAAGGAAAGTATAATCTCTGGTTAGTAGTAATTAATTCCATAACACCTATGAAGATTAGAGATTCGGCAATAGCAATTCCTATCTCAAAGAAATTCGGATTGACACCTATCGCTTCTGTAACAACGACAGAAAAAAATGATTGGATCAAAATGCCTATGAAATTTAAACAAATAATAGTTATTGGTAAGAAACTATCTAAAAATTTAGTAAGAAGTTTATGTTTTAAACCTATATTAATATAGAAAGCAAGACCACAACATATCTAGCGTTGCGAATCTCACTGTATTTATGTATGAAGACTGCATATCAAAAATTGTGACCATATTAAAAATTTCTGATATTCATATTCAAAAAAAAGCCTTGACCACAAGATATAATGACTGTCGTAATTCCTAAAATATTCCCCTTTTCTACTTGAGAACAATTGCTGTTGCAATGATTGTAATGATGACATAATTCCTACTTTATATTTTTATTTAATCTCAAAGATGCCTCAAAATCTTTCTTTAAAAACCTCTTCTAAAGTAACGGATTTGAGGGAATCTCATTTAATTAGAATAAATTGATCTAACTAAACTGAAAAGAATCCAAAATATATAAATTTAAATTATGTCACTTATGTTAGGTATTATTTAAACTAAAAATTTAAAAGCTCAGTCATCCTCTTGACAGGATTTAGTATGTTGGTTGTATTGAAGTCGAATTAAAGCAGAGCACTTTTATGAATATGTCAATAAGTCTTTGACTCTGATGTTATAATCGTAACTTCTTATGAGATGGAAAAAGTCAATGAAGAAGTTTATATAAAAATTTCTATTTTTCCAGTAACAAAATTCAGCCAAAAAATTAATTTTTCTTAATATAGAGGTAGAATAATTAAATTAAAAATTAGTATGATTCCGTTTATATTTATTTTAAATAAATATAAATTATCAAAAGAAAAATTTGAAAGAATTTTAAAATATTCATATAAGGAATATTTAATTTAGGTTGGATGTTTAAATGGTTAAATCTTACAAAACAATTTCAGAATAAAGACTGGGGTGATAATAAAATAAAATTTGACGTCGAAAAATGTAAGCGCTAAACTACAATTATAGTATAGGGGGTGATCCTAAAATTATCAATTTTTATTAAAGCTCATGTCAATTAAAGCGGAGATATTATTGGTTAAGAGGAGTAAGAAATTCAACAATTATAAAAATATAAAATAAAACAAGATTTTCGATTATTGTTAAGGTTTTGTTTTTATTTTAAGGTTATCCTCAACTTCAACTCTTATAACTTAACGAGGATTTTTACATCGTGTGAATTAATGAACTGAAGATGAATCCTTTGTGAAAAAAATAATTGCTGTTGGTGAAACTTCGATAACAGATAATGAAGAAAGTTTAATAGAGAATAATATTACTGTTCGATTTGAGTTTTCTGTCATTAAAATGCAATAATCCTTTAACTGTTCCTAAAAACTATCAATAAATTGAATCGTCTACACTAAGTTGAACATATTCTACAAGAATATACAGTCTTAAACTAATAAAGCATATGATTTTATTAAGATAACGGGGTAAGAATGTTTAACTTGGAATCTAAATTTCAAAGGATTTAGCTTTATAATAATTGTTAGCTCATAATGGAAATTATATGTAACCACAACCTAACACATGAAGTGTTATGATATTGAATTAAATTGCATCATATTTCTGATCCATTCAACCATCAAGATAACTTATCTAGTCAAAAATTTTATAAAATTTTAAAAATCAGGCCAGAAATTAGAGAATGAGGGAAAATAATTTAAAGTAAGCAGCTAAATAGCCAAGTAGCTCATTTTAAGATACGAAAAAAAGATGTTATTCAATAGAATGCACTCAAATATTAAGTAACAAAATGAAAAGCTAAAATTATTTAGAATAATTAAATTAATTTAATGAATAGTTATAGCGATATGACCCTAAAAAATGTTTCGGATAAAAGCTGTTTTAAAAGCTTTTATTTTTAATTTAAAACACCTACTCACCAGAAAATTAGGAACTAAATAGAATTGGACTAAGACTTCAAGACGTAGAATGGATATTGCTAAAATACAAAATCTATTATCACTAGATATAATAGCCATATGAATTGTTAGTAATTAAGAACTAATGAATAAAAACAAGTTAATTAAATCTTTTTATAGGAAGCTACCTATGGAATTTTAGCAAGTGATTTAATATAAGTGAAAACTATAAAAAATGAGCTTACATCCATTTTTTACTTTTAATCTAAGAAATTGTTGAATTTAATCCACGAAAAAATAAAGAGGGTCAAATTGTATCAAAATCAATATGCAGTACTAATTATTATATTTTATTAAATTGTTCCAAAATGTAAGAGGAATGATTCCGAAAATAAACTGATAGATTAAGTCTAAGAAACATTTAATTATAAGCACTAATCATATTTAAATCGGGCGACCACATTATAATGCTACTTCGAAAGTGAAAATGAAAGAATTAAAGGCTGAATTAGTTAGACTATGAAATATTTAAAAATTAGATTAATTAGAAACGAATCTATTCGATTACGTAAATAAAAACAATAAATTTAAACCAACGAGATAATTGTAAAATTTAAATGCCAACGATGTTTAAAACATTTATCATAATATAGTATATTAAAAAGCATTCACATAGTAGAATGTGAAAGAATTATGTATATAAAAGTTTTCAAAATAATTCGACTTGCACTTAATGAGGAAGTATTAGAAGATATTGTTAAACAGTGATAGCCAGCTTTCCTTGAGAAATCTACTATATAGTAATTAACGATGGGCCCTAAAAAAAAGAAGTGAGTATTCCTGAGTTGATGTTATAAAGTTGACAAATTATCTTTGGTTGAATGAATGACAGGAACGAAAATTTCTTAGTTTAAGAAGAACTAAATGAAACTATTTTGACATTTTTTTAAAATATTCTAATAGAAAAATCCAATGTTTTAAAACTAAAGATTTAAGATATTCATAATTTCTTGTAGAAGAAGTTAAGTTTATTTTTTTATCTTATTCTTTAGTAATGATGTCAATAGTAATTCATTCCTCTTATGAGAACAAGTTTGGACTATTCTTCCTTTATCAAATTTGGAACAAATTCGAATCTTCAAGAGTGCACCGTCGACTAATTTTGTGAAGGGTTTGAAGGAGTTTTTAACATGTTATAGTTAGTCATTCTCCGCCAAGATTTCGTAGCACGAATCTCTGAAATGAAAAAATCAAAAAGTCAGACAATAAGAGAACTTGGTTCGTATTTATCCAATTGAAACCTCAACTAATCAATGCCGTGTTCACCTATCAACACGACAAATAATTTCCCTATCCATTTCTAAATAAAGCTCTGGACGATTGACACCATTCTAGTAACCAATTAACAATAGATTTTGAACTTGATTATAAAATGATACGCATTTAATCTTAGGAGTTATCATATTAAAAGAAAATTATAAAAGATTAAATTTTTTTCATTATTCTTCGTTTTATAGGTAATAAGACAATAAGGAGGAGAATATGGAAAAAGAATTAATTGTTTCAGAAGTAAATAGAGTTAATTTATACGAATTTTTGTCATATATTAAAACAAGGATTTGGGGAAAAAAGATAGACTTTATGCGCAATCAAATCAATTTATACTCAAAAGAAGTTTTTTTTGAACCTTGTCATGATTATCTACTATCAGAAAGCATTAGCAAAAATTTCAAACTCACATATACTACTTGTATTGATTGGGAATTATTTATCGATAATCCAGAATTATTAAGCAGTTTGTTAGATCTTCCTATAAGAAACCAAAAAATTTTATGGATGATATATATATTAAAAGAACCACAAAAAGAAATTGCTAAGAATTTAAATGTTTCTCCAGGTACCATTTCATTGATTCATAAAAATTCAAAAAAGATTCTTTTTAGGAAAATGGTGAAGTCCCATGAATAGTGATAGTGATTTAATAGAAGCAATAAACAATAATGACTATGAATCAGTTTTCAAAAAACTTAAGCCGCTGTATTATAAAAATTTACAGGGTGTTCCTTCGAATTTACATGAAGACCTGCTTCAGGAATTTTACATTTTAACCATTAAAATTATTGATAAACATACTATAATCGAAAAAGATTTTTCAGTTAAAAAAAATAAAAATATTTTTTAGCTGTATATTTTAGTCTTAATTCGGAATCATTTTACCTAAATCCTTAATTTGAATAAATTAATCATAATGATTTGAATATGATATATTAAGAGATTCTGATTGTGCAAGAAAGAATCTAATTATTCAGAATCAAACTCTTAATATTTTTAAATCGGTCGGATGATTTGATATAAGTTATTAAATTTTTTTTAGGGAATAAACACTATACTTCTAAATTAAATCAAAAAATAGGATTTAACTGTTTATATGAGATTTAATTGCAACCGTCTATACTATCTATTTTATTTTCTTTTTATTTTTTTAAAAAAATCTTTATGATTTTTGTATGATTTCAGTGAGTCACTACTAATATAGTGACTCTAAATTGACTAAGTTCTTTACATAAACTTAATCATAATGGATGTGGTTGAAAATATTATTTGCTTTATAGAAAATTTTATTTTAAAAAGATAGATAATGACTTCAGAAACTATATAGCACAACAATTATGAAGTTATAATGTCATATTAGGCAGAGTTAATTTGAGCAAGGAAAAATGCGAACATTTAAAATTGACGATAACTTTAAATAGAGAGCTATATACTAATATGTTCACGAATTTTATTATATGAAAATTTGTAAATAAAATTATGGGTTTATTAATTTTTTGTGGAACAGATAGAGATAAAAAGCTTCTAAAAATATAAATAGACAAATATTCTGCTAAGAAAATTAGAGATGTTAAAAATGTTTGAGTGCTTGATAAGGTTTATAGTTTTAATTTAATTAAATAGAACAGTATTATATTAATATTTAAGGGAATGAGATTGTGAATGCTATCATTTAAATAAATCTGTCGAAATACATAAATTAACGAATATATTTTTTCCTTTAATTGGTTAGCTTACTCATCATTATTGATTCATTAACTTTATTCTTAGAATTATACTAGTGAATCGTCTACACATAATTGGACAACTTCACTAAGGGAATGTATTCTTAAATAAAAAGTGGATGATTTTATTATAGCAAGAACAAGAAGAACATTTGCCCCCGGTTTTAAAACTTCAAATGGTGCGATTATTTGAAGATTAAAATTCTGAACCCGATACTGTTAAGGAGTATAATTTAACACCTTCGACGTTAGATAAATTGATTAAGAATTATCAAATTTTTTGTTCATTCAATACACTTGATAATAAAGCAGATGATGAAAAAAAGGTAAAAAATACTCAAAGAAAATTAGCAATTGATATTGTGAATTGATATTTTAAAGGAAGCCGCTCCGATCATGGAACGAAAACAGAAGTAATTCAGAAGAATGAACATTACTATTCTGTATCAGTAATGTGCAAAGTGCTAAAATACTCAAAACCACTTATTATGATTTAGTAAAAGATATAAGACCAATCTAAAAAAATGATGCGGAATTAGAAAATATCACTATAAATAGGTTTAATACGATTAGAAAAAATTTTTCAAAAGACGCAAAAAATGAACTGCATAAGATGAGTATTACTGTAGCAATAGAAAAATTGATCACGTTATGAACAATAATTGTGTATATTTTAAACTAAAGCAAAATATAAAAAATCATCAAACAGAAACTAATGAACAAAAAAGTAAAAATCATTTAAATCGATCATTCAATTTAAATCAACCTATGGAGGTTTTAGTCAGTAAGTTGGCCTATGTAAAGGCTGCAGATATGCGGAAGTGCATATGTTTGTTTATTAATCTTTTCAATTGAGACACCGTTAGCTATAGTGCAGGTAATAATAAGGACACAAGTTTAGTAACCAAAGTAATGAGAAAGATTAATCATAATTTTAAGCAAATTGAATTCTTTCATATAGACAGAAGTAAAGAATTCGATAACCAATTGATAGATGAAGTATTAAAAATCTTTGAAATTAAATGATCTCTAAGCACAAAAGGTTGTCCTTATGACAACGCGATTGTACAAGCAACAATGAAAGCCATAAAAACAGATTTTATAAAATAAATGAAATCGGAAAGCTTAAATCAATTACAATCAAAATTATTTGACTATGTAAATTGCTACAACAATTTTAGATTACATCTTCATTACAGTCTTTAACGCCAGTGTTATTAAAGAGTCCCTCGTGAAAAGTGCCTAAAAATTTTTAACATATCTTTGTTAGTATTGCTATTAGTTTTACGATATATTTTTTAGGAAAGCTTTGGTATTTGTATAATATATGATTTAATAATGTGAAAAATCACATATATCATATTTGTTATTAGAGGCAAGTAAACTTATCTTGATTAGGACTTATTTATTTAGAAATTACAATATAGGATACTTTATAAAATTGATTACGATATATTAAATTACTCAAGATTGAGTTTGAGTTAACTTTTATTTCTAAAAACATTCACTAAGGTTTGTTATGAGCTATTAATATAAAACTAAAAAAACGGATAAAAATATAAGTTTATTTAAGAGAAGACTTTAAAGCATCTGAAATTGCTAAAAAGTAGGCATCACTAATTCACACCTCGTAGTGGAACAAATTGTTGATTTTTACTTTTTCAGATGAGAAAGAGAACAATGATGTAAAATAGAAGGATAGTCTTATAGACGTAAGACGAAGGAATAATTGATTCAGGTTAAATTAAAAAAATTGATATCCCGAAGAAAAACTAGAGATACTATCTAAGTTGAATGTTCTTTAAATTATTTATAACTGAAATTTATTGAATCTCTTAAACGATTGAGACAAAAAGGAATAAGAAGATTTTCACAAGGAATTCGCAAAAAATTAATGAAGGTATTTTCAATCACTAACTTCCAAAATAAGTAACGAAAAGAACTTCGTTATTAATTAGAAATTAAATACGGTTATATTCTAATATAGATAAAGTATGGTTTTGTGGCGAATTTTGCTGAAATCGAATAGGATTCTATTTGTTAATCAAAATGCCTGATCGAACCAAAGACTCAATTCTTGATTCAATTCAAATTTTTTAATCCTTTTCATCAGAATTATTTTTACCCAACAGCTTCAAGAGATGGAAGAAGTTTACTTTTTATCCTGTGATTGAAGGGCAAGCTTTAATATTCACTTTACATTATCATATTTAACTTGGCAGAGAATAACATTCTAAAATGCTAATGGACTTCTAAAAATCGGATTAAACTATTTTATAAATTAATCAAATGTCGTGTAATTTTTTTAATTATAACACTTATGAAGAGGTCTTTTAGGCGAACTGAGTCAGCATTATTTTCATCGAACTATCTTTGCAATATAAAAAATTATTTATTAAATTATTCTATATATCTTGCGTATTATTAATAGTCAAATAAATATCTATTTTAAGGCTGAAAAAAATTTTTCAGAAGTGGGAGATTATAAATTTTTAAAAACAATAGAACTATCTAATAAATATAGATCTGAAAGAAACAGTTGCTGTATTTTTAGGGTAAATACATTTTGAACCTAAATACTAAAAAAATAGTGTACATTTTTGTTCAGTATCTTTAATAATCAAGTATATAAATTGAACATAGGCAAACGATGTAAATTTCGAAAGTGTTTATATATTTAAGAGTTTATAGTATTGTGTTTCAAACTCGAATGATTACAATGGTAATTTTTTTTATTATACTACAGATAAAATGACATATAAGAATATGATAAATAATCATCAAAACTTTAAGAAAAATTAAAAGTCTATATCAAATCTTATGTAGGCCTTCAGTTTGTGAAATAAGCTCTCCAATTTACAACTTGAAGCTAATATAAATAATTTAAGGGATAATCGATAAAATTGATCAAGATACAAATTCCTATTATATTGCGCAATCTCAAGATTCCTTTTTGGGCGTATCACAAAATTTTTTTATTAATATTGATGAATTGTTAAGAGTTAAAATCTTATAACGAATCACATGCTTTATCCTGGTAATCATTTAATAGGTAAGAAAAGAACTACTAATATCAAATTTAGAGAAAATGGGAATGTCTCAGGAACTATAAAAAATATGCTGTTGAAAGAGATGATAGTTTATAGGATATAGCTAATAAATTCGATGTATCAGTTGACGAATTGTGATATCTTAATATTCTAATATCAGTCTTTATGATCTATCCCAATGATAGTTTACTCTCTGGAAATAAAGGAGGAGCTAATTTTATACCAATTCCTTCATCTTTTGAAGTTTTCTAAATAATCTGGTGCAGTAGTTTGAAGATCGAATTGGGAAAGTGATATATAAACTAGTATCAAGTTCTTATGATTGTTCATCTGCTTTTTACAAAGTTTTAATAGCTTGGGAATTAATGCTTGAGGGAAGTCAAATAGGAAATACTGAAACTTTCTACGAGTAAGAAAGAACACTTTTAATTATACTTACTCGTTCTAAAAGCATTACAAAGATGTTGTTTAAGGGATTTAAAAGTAATTTTTAATATGTTGGTGAGAACATCGACATATTTATTTCAAATGACAAAGAGATTCATTGTAGTAGTGGAGTTAATGGAATCTCTATTACTTCTGTAGAAGGATATTATGGTAATAGTCCTTTTAAACTGTTTGCAATTTTAAAACGCTGGAAATACTATCCGGGATTCTCCCATTTATAATTAAAGCCTAGTAAAATCTTACCTTGAGAGTGCTCAATTTACTGTAAATCAAGAAATGAATGAATTTAATAAATATCAGAAAAGCTCATTAGTAACTGCAATTTTATCAGTAAGTGAATTAATATATTACTATTCCGTATATATTGCGAATAGACACGTTTGGACTATCTATATGTCATATTCAGTCACGCTAAGATATGTTTCAACTTGAATATATTACAAAGATGCAGTAGTTCCTGCAATATAGATAATTGAAAAAACATTAAAAACAATAATTTTCATTGTAGATACATATTAGTGTTCTGTTGGACTGATTCTTAAAAGCGTGTCTCTTTTAAAGCAATCCTTAGATTAGAGCATCTTAATTATAATTAGATTTTTTTAGAAAGGATATTCTAAATGTATAATAAGCTTGAATTCGATAAATTAATTAATATATACGAGACAATAAATCAAAATCCTTATATAGTAGTTTTTGTTTGGCTAGTAGTCCTTGATTTTATTACAGGGTATGCAAAAAGTTTTATAATTAATGTTGCAAATTCTACAAAGGGATTAAGGGGATTAGTTAAACATCTTTTAGTAGTCATATTAGTGATTTCGGTTTGTCCGTTACTTACATTGTTAGGGTTTGAGTCAATATCTTTAAGCTTCATTGTGTTTTATATTGGGACCTATGGGATTTCAATTGTAGAAAATATTGGACAATCAGATATTCCATTACCAACTTTTGGTATACTTTACTTTGAAAAGCTTAATACGGAAAAAATAAATATTGACTCAAATAAGGTGATCATGATTAATGACCATTCAGATAGAAATAAGAAAAATAAATTTTAAGTTATTCACTTAATGTAACGGAAAATTATCAATTTTTGAAATTAAATATTTGCTTAGAGTGGGTGATTGATATAGAGGGGATATATTTTTCTTAAATAAAATGCTTTTTAGTAGTTTCATAATTATAAAGCTATAACGAAGATGGCTAATCGTGAAAAGATTAAGGCTGTTGACATTTTCCTCTCGAGATGAGACACGTTTCTTAGAGAATGTGAACTTTTTCTTGGATTGGTATACTTTAGTTTTAAATGATTTTGGAATTTGGTTTATTAAATTAGCCTTTTGAATTGTTTTAATAAAAGAAAAATGAGTGAACCGATCCTGATTTTTATTTAATCCTCGTTATTCGGAAGTATAATTTGAGCAAAATAAAATTCATATGAATTTTATTTACTACCTTTGGAATAGCAAGTTCTAAACTAATATAAGAAGTGAAATTTAAAAAACAATTTTAGCAACTAAATATTTTTAACTGACAGCTGTTCTAATATACTGATGTATTTCCTTTGAAATTTCAAGGAATTTAAAATTATTATGGTTTTTCCATAAGGTAATGGAGCGAAAAATTTTCTAACTTTTTGTCAATCAGTGTATATATTTTCTGAATATCAAAACTTTTGTGTACATCACCTCTTCAGCTCTTTATTCAAAGAAGTTTGGAAATTTCTTTATTTTATTCTATTTTATTTTGTTTAGTAGTGGCTCGTTTATTTTGGATAATAGGTGTAATTTTTTTATTTTAAAACAGAGGTTTATGTCACTCTCCATAAATATGAAAAAAATAATTTTTAGTCTACCTGATTACAGTATCTTTTGATAATTAATTCTTAAAAATATAAAATTCTATAAATTATTATAGTTATCTTTGAGAGTTATATAGAGTTTATAACAAATATTATTACGAATGAATTTGGACACCTTTCAGGTCATAGTATATATTTATCGGAACAGATGTTCCGATTTTTCTTTTGTTTATATTTTTCTTTATTCTTTCTATAGATCTCTTTGAGTTTGATTTAAATGTTTAGAATGGAATGAACTGATCAATAATTACGTTTGAGAATTTCATTTTGAGATTGAGAGATATGTTTCATTGAGACTGCTTGATAGATAGAGTTTGTATCATGTTGATTAATACTTGTACTACTTTAATATTAAATGAATAATTAGATTCCAAATTTTAGACTTAATAATCGTTTTATAACCTATCTACTTTAATTAGTATTCCATTTATTAAAATAGGCTAAAAAATGTCATCTTTAATTATACTAAAACAATTTCGATAATTCTTTATAATTTAATGATATCTGTAGACAATTCTTCAGTGCTTACGTAGATGATATAGTATAACCATCCTGACTAATCTGAAACCCATCTATTAAGCAAAACATTTCTTCTAACACATACTATTTTAATTTTCATTTAAAATAAAATGAAAGGGTGTCCATAAATCTCGAAATATATAGATATAGTGTCCTATTTATTGATTGATTTGCAGTTTAAAATTCTTTTTCCTGAATGAATAGGATAGATTTATAGAGATGACACAGAAGAGTGATGAGCATGGTATCTAGGAGTTTTTCAATGCTTAATCCTTAACATTTTTTCAGAATAAGGAGAGAATAAAAAAGTTTATATTATAGTACTTAGTAATTGATGAATACTCTGTTTTTTATAAGAATATTATTAGAAGTCAATGTATTCGCTATTATTTCATAATTATAGTTTTATACTCTTTGTTAAGTGCAATATTCGTAATGAGTGTTTAATGGTTTTGTATTTTTAAATAACTGAAACATCTTCACTATAATATATTATATGAACATGCTTTTTTATGTTTATATACGGGTATTGATTATTAGTGCTATTTCCTTGTGCTTTATTCAGTTGAAATATATTGAGTTTAGTATAAAAGCTTCTCGATTGGTCTAACTTAATTTCATAATTGGATAAACTATCAATGTTTGAGGGCAATATTTATGCATAAAATCTGATTCGAAATCAAAATCTATAGTCTACTAATAATTTGAAATTTTCGTGAGTAATATCTTTTTCGGATTTAGTGGTCTTTATTTTTAACAATGAATTTAAATTTCAAAGAACCGTAAGGAAGGAATAGATTGGTTAAGTAAATTATTTGAGGAGTGTATTAAATCAATCAAACTTAATTTGTTTGACATTTTTTTGATTATAATTAAATTTTTTGATAATAGTTCCGTTATATAAGTGTAAGCAATTTAAAGTAGCTACTTCAATGCTTATATAAATTATAGAAAAGGAGAAAATTAATGACAACTAAAGAAAATGTTTTATCTCAAGCAAGAAAATTGTTAGGTATCAAACAATATAGTGAAAGCCATAAAAAATTAGTGAATGATTATAATTCAGTAATGCCCCTACCGAGAGGATACGCTGTGAACTATAATGATGATTGGTGTGATGTTTTTGTTTCAACTATTTTCATCCGAGCAAATGCTAGTCATTTGATTGGTAGAGAATGTGGAGTAGAGCGTCATATTAATATCTTTAAAGAATTGGGTATTTGGTATGAAGATGGTAATATTGTGCCACAATCTGGTGACATTATCACATTTCGTTGGGGTGTCAATGCTCAACCTAATGATGGTTTTGCTGAGCATATTGGAATTGTTGAAAAGGTAGTAGGAAGAGAGATTACGACTATTGAGGGTAACTCAAATAATATGGTTAGTCGTCGGACATATAATGTAGGTGAAGGTAATATTCGAGGTTATGCACGACCAAAATATCTAAATAGTCCTACTGATCAACCAAAAATTTGGAAAACAGACTTGACTTACGCTGGACATGTTTTTTCATCTGAGTATATTAATGTAGTTATTGAAATCGGTAAAAAATATAAAGTTCTTCCTTCATTTATGATTGTCCAATTGTACATTGAATCTAACTGGGGAACAAGTGATGTTGCAATTGCTAATAATAATCTTGCCGGAATGACATGGACAGGAAATCCTTATAGGCCAAGTGGAGTTATAGTACAAAAGGGTTCTCCAAGACCTGCTTCAGAAGGTGAGTACTATATGAAATATAGTACGATTGAAGATTTCTTTAAAGACTGGTCATATTTATATATACCTGGTGGACCATACAATGTAAGTGGGCAAAATTTTGAAAATGCTGTTAAAGGATTATTTACAATTGGGGGAGCTAAGTCTAATTATGCTACAGCCGGTTATAATGAATATATCCGTTTAATGCGAAGTGTTAAGTCTGCTATTTTAAAGGAAAACGGACAAAATACATTAAATCAGATTGATCAAATTGCACTTAATAATAGTGATTCGACTTCTGGCGACACAAATGATGGTTCTGTTCAATATTATACTGTTCAAGCTGGAGATTCATTATGGGCAATTGCACAGCGCTTTAATCTAACAGTAGATCAATTATGTTCATTAAATAATATCACATCTAATACTGTCATTCACCCTGGTGATAAACTAATTGTTAGTAAGGAAAAAACGACAGATCCGCAGCCTGATCCTATTGAAAATGAACCTCAGTATTATACTGTACAGTCCGGAGATTCATTATGGGCAATTGCACAGCGTTTTAATCTAACAGTAGATCAATTATGTGCATTAAATAACATCACATCTAATGCTATTATCCACCCTGGTGATCGACTTATTGTTAGAAGCGGTAGTGGATACAATCCTCAACCAAATCCTTCTGAAAACTTAATAAAAAGTTATTCAGAATCAGCAACATTTACAGCTAATACTACTATCTCAATCCGAAATGGTTATTCTACTAAATCACCAGCTGTTGCATCATTAGCACCGGGAGACTCGGTCCATTATGATTCAGTTTATATAACCTCTTCATATGTATGGATAAGTTACATTTCGTATTCGGGTGTTCGACGTTACGTAGCAGTTAGAACATATAATAATGGAAATGTAGGACCAATTTGGGGGACAATTAGCTAACAGTAAAATTTTATATTGAAAAAGTCAGCAGAAAATCATTTTAAAAAATGCTGTTAAAATAAAAATTCATATAAAAATTTTATAAGTAATATAAATAATATTTATATGTACAAAATACTCTCCCTTATTTTCGAATATGGGAGAGTGTTTAAAATTATTACAAATGTTCATTACAACTAGTGTACAATTTGATTGTCGGTTAATCAGTATTTTCAAAAATATTGAATCTGATTTTGATTTCAGCGTAAAAAACTCTTTATCTTTATTAGTACTTTTGATTTTATCGATATCACTTAAATTTATAGTTGATATTTTCAAGTATAATCGCAGGTACTTTGCATTACATTGTTTTCACTAATTAGATTTCGGTTGCCTCAGTAAATTGTAATGCTACTAAATTCTTAATTTTGACTTCTAATTAATCAGCAATATCTTTGTTAGCTTAAGTTAAATATATCATTTCATAATAAAAAAGAGGATCTTTATTAATCTTTTAATAATAAAAAGAGCTTTCTTTAAAATGTTCAAATACATTTTAAAATAACATTTTAAATTAGCTGATTATATCATGTTATAAAATGAAAAAGTCAAATGTAATTTAACAATTTTAAATGGATAGTATACAAGTAATAACGTATTTTTGTTTAATTCCTTTAAAAATTGAAAAGTATCACTCATAATTAATAATTGAGGAATGTAGTTCATGATAGGTAATATTTCGTATAATTAATTCCTATTAAAATTGCTATTATTTAATAACAGCTGTTTTAGGTTTAATGAAATTGAATTTGGTAAGTGTCATTCACTCAAATTACTATAACCGTTAAAGAAAAAATTAAAAATAAAAAAATATCAATTTATAGAGAGGAAATGAAAATGTATGATCAATTTGAATTTGAAGAACTAATTAATTTATACAAAACAATAAATCAGAATCCATACATAATAATTTTTGTATGGTTAGTAGTCTTTGACTTCATTACTGGCTATGCAAAAGGTTTTTTAAGTGGTATCGCAAACTCCACAAAAGGCTTACAAGGCCTGGTTAAGCATCTACTAGTTGTTATGTTAGTGATTTCCGTTTGCCCGTTACTTGAGGTGTTAGGATTTGAGTCAATATCTACAAGTTTTATTGTATTCTATATAGTGACATATGGGATTTCAGTTGTAGAAAACATTGGACAATCAGGTATTCCATTACCAATCTTTGTAACTAAGTACTTTGACAAACTAAATAGAGAAGGAACTAAAAATGATTTAAATAAAGTGACAATGACAATTGATAATTCATATAGAAATAAAGATAGATGAAGTTTAAATTTGTAATTAAAAAAATGCAGATTCAATTCTATGCAATTCAAGAGAATGATATGTTTTTTATGTAACTTTTAATGTTGCATCTTTATGATTGGTCATAAAGTTTACTGATTCACTATCAATGATTACAAAATGAAGATATCTTTTACATCTCTCCGAATAATCATCAACTATTTATAAGTATAATTAGTAAAGGTTTATACTGAAGTTAATATAGTAAATTTTAAAAAAGTTATCAGTGAGTATTTTGATAATTTTAAACTAAAGAAAAGGATGGTAAATACTGGTTGTAGTTAAGAATAAAGAAGTTACTTTTGTTAAGTTTATCTCGACTTTTTTTACATATGTAGTCCGTTATTTTAGTTCTAAATATTTCTTTATTTATTTCAGTTGAATAGACGACTTATTTTTATAAAATAATAATCTCTTCAAATTCAAGTAAAATGTATTTGAAGAGACTGTTTTGTGATTTTAGTTACTATTTGCTTTCAGTCCAAAGGTAAAAGTTTTTACAAGTTAGTATAAGACATCGACACATATTTATCCATTTCTCCAATTCAATAAAGTAGTTCTATTTTGAAAAGAGTAAAAGACATAAGCAACTAAATACGTAAAAAAATAAATATTCAGATGGATGGACTTATTGGAGTATATAAATACGATTACTTTACATTAAATATAGAAAATAATTATAAAACAGTTCATTTTTGTAATTATTATCTTAATCGAAACTGATTGGTGAGAAGAATTCTAAATTAAATTGTATAAAACTATACAGTGTTAATGAATAAGATACGGTTTTATCTTTTTATTTAATAGAATCCCATAATTTTTTATAATTATTTTAACATAAGCGTAATTAAAATGAATATATATACATAACCAGGTGTTTTTAAAACTACATATTTTTCAAGCCGAAATTAAATGCCACTTTAGCTCTTGTTATATCTACAATATAGGTGTCCTTTTTGAAAAATATTTTTTAAAATAACACAACATTCATGATTTCTTATACATTGTTTAATTTCTTGTGCAGTCATCGTTTTGATATCGGATGCATTCGTACTGATTAATCTCTTTTTCATAATAGGTCCTTTCTAAAATTGACGTTGAATAAATTTTAAAATACTCGCTATTATTTTGCAAACGACTACATACTAATTGCACTAAAAATTATAATCCAATATGAGCAAGCTATAAGTTTTATACCTCCACAGCTTGGAAAATGAAAATATGGAAGGTTTAGACCCTATATTAATTGATCATGAGTTTATTAAACTATTTTAAGGAACAGATAAATTTCTTAAAGTAGGTAAAACGATCAGGAATAGGACGATCTTTTTGGGAATAATTTAATTATGAATTTATTTTGAATCTTATGAGATAAAATTAAAAAAAACTTTATTTCAATTGTAATGATTCAAATTTTTGCTATAATAAATTTATGTTTCTATTAGTTTGCTAATAAAAATATAGATACGTTTCAATTGAATTAAACTTTTCGAAATGTTAACTTATAGGAGGATATTTGAATGAAAAAAGTAATGAGTAGTTTGCTTGTTGGGGCGATGGCTTTATCTGTGTATGCTTCAAAAACTTCAGTAGAAAATGTTGCAGCGAATGAGAATACAACAACGACAAGTGAAGTTCTGAATGAAGAGGAGACTCTTAACCCATTCATTGGGGTTTGGACTAATGAAGAGGGGAATAAGATCGCACTGACAGCACAAAAAATGCTCGTTGATGGAAAGGTCCATAAAGTTGAGACCCTGGAAATGGATGACAGTGAAGCTATGAAAGTGGCTTCTATTGAGTTTGAAGACTCTGAAGAGTTGGAAAGTCAAGAGATGACCTATTCTTCAACAGCTGACCAATTAAGTTACATGGAAAGTGATTATGAGCGAGAAGTTAATGCAAATATCGTCAATTATGTGAAGGACCAATTGAGCACTTTAGAGCCAGTTAATTTGGAACAATTGTTGGAAGTAGATGAGAATTACTTAATGGCAGCTTATTATCAAGCTCAAGTAGACTTTGATGAGG
>NZ_JAAXPS010000016.1 GCF_012396555.1 Facklamia miroungae | reverse complement strand
ATTATCCCTACCACACCCTCTTCATGAATGACTTGTTCAAACCGCGCTTTTAAAACATGTAGGGGTGCATGCGTATTGGTGAAGTTTTGAAAATAAGCGATGTATTTTTGAACTTTAGGCCATTTTTTGTGCATTTGCTGGATCCCTTTTCCCAATTGAATGGGCAGCGGGTCCAACCGACTTTGAGCAAAGTCGCCCGAACCAGATTCCGAACAAAAAGTACAGCCGCCAAAAGCCACCGTTCCATCACGATTGGGACAAGTAAAGCCACCGTCCAGTGAGACTTTAAAGACTTTTTCGCCAAAATGATCCTTTAAATGTTTATTCCATGTTTGATAACGTTTATTATTTCCATTCATCTTCTTCATTCCTAACTTTTCATTTAAAAAAGACTGCCATGATGAATTCATGATCAGTCTGAATATTTTATTTAGATTTTACATAAGTGATTCCGTTTGCCGCAGGCCCTCTCGACTGGCCAACTACTCCGACAAGCACGATGATGGTAATTAGATAAGGTGCGATTTGTAGATAGACCGAAGGAATACTATCTATCAACGGAATACGCGATCCTAAAACAGCTAATGATTGAGCAAATCCAAAGAAAATTGCTGCTCCCATTGCTCCTAGCGGATTATATTTACCGAAAATCATGGCCGCCATAGCCATAAAACCTTGACCTGCTACAGTAGATACTGAAAAGTTTAAGGTGATGGTGTTCGCTAATACCGCCCCACCCAAGCCGCCAAAAAAGCCTGAAAGTAGAACCCCTGCATACTTCATACCATATACATTAATTCCTAAAGTATCAGCCGCTTGAGGATGTTCACCTACAGAGCGTAATCTTAAACCAAAGGGTGTTTTAAATAAAACGAACCAAGCAATTCCAGCCAATATAATTCCAGCATAAGCCGGTGCAGAGGTTGCTTTAAAGAATATCGGACCGATAAAAGGAATATCGGACAAAATAGGAAAAGTTGCGTAACCAAAAGATTCTCTAATAGAAGGGGTTTCTCCTCTACCATCGAATAGAACTCGAACTAGAAAGACCCCTAATGCTGGTGCAATTAAGTTGATTACTGTTCCAGAAATGATGTGATCAGATCTTAAGTTAACGGTTGCTAAGGCGTGAATAGCAGAAAGTAGAATGCCAGCCACCCCACCTGCTAATAGAGCTAACCAAGGTGTAATACTACCAAACTGGTCCGCAAAGCTCAAATTAAAGACCACCGAAGACAAAGCCCCAATGACCATGATTCCTTCCAGACCGACGTTTACAACTCCAGAGCGCTCGGAAAATACTCCACCGATGGCAGTAAAGATTAAAGGCGCTGAGTAAACAAGGGTGGAAGAAACAATAAGGGTTAAAAGATTAATCGACATTAGACTTCCCCTCCTTCTGAATTGAATTTAACCGATTTAGTTTTTCTTTTAGCTGAAAATTTCTCTCTTAAATAGGAAATAATAAAGTTAGCTCCAATGAAGAAGATAATAATTCCCATTACAATATCGACAATCTCAGAAGGAATCTTAGCAAATAGTGCCATCGTAGATGCCCCTGTTTCTAAAGCACCGAAAAGAATAGCTGAGAAGATAATTCCAATTGGATTATTAATTCCCAATAAGGCTACGGCCATACCGTTAAAGCCAATTGCAGGTGCCACACCGTTTTGAAGGTTGATAAAGCCAAACTCTCCTAATCCGTTCATCACACCACCTAGACCCGCTAAAGCTCCTGAAATAAACATAGCTAATACGATATTTTTCTTATCCGACATTCCAGCATATTTTGAGGCATATCGATTGAGACCGACTGAAGTTAATTCAAAACCAGTAGTCGTCCGTGACATCATAATACCTACAATAATTGCGGCTATAATCGACAAGAAAATACCGCCATGCAAAGTCGAATTGTTAGTTAACTGACTGAGCCAATCCATTCTGAGACTGGCATTTTGACCAATGGAAGGGGTTCTATCCGCCCGATCGGTTAACACATATCGAATTAAATAGTCGACAAAATAGATTGAAATATAGTTTAACATAATCGTTACAATCACTTCGCTGGTACCAAAATAAGCTTTTAAAGCTCCGGCGATGGTTGCCCATAAGGCTCCCGCTAATGCACCAGCAAGAATTGCCAAAGGAATCACTACCCAAGAAGGTGCATCTGGCATCATGAGAGCAACCCCAACTGAAACAAACCACCCCCACAACGCTTGACCAGAAAGACCTATATTAAAAGATCCTGCTGTATAAGCGACAGCAAAGCCTAAACCAGTAAAAATTAAAGGGGCAGCTGCACGGAAAGTCTGGCCAATAGAGAATGGATTACCAAAAGCCCCTGTAATTAAAAATTTATAACCTGTCACTGGATCATATCCAAAGGCCAGCATTAATAAGGCTCCAAAGATTAGACCAATAACAACCGATGCTACGGAAGTAAAAACTTTATTTAAACTTGACATTACTTACTTCCACTCCCTTCTATCTTACTAGGATTTGCCTTAACTTCTTCATAAGGTGTTCCCGCCATTAATAATCCTAATTCTTCTTCGTTTGTATCAGAAGCAGGGATATCAGCTACGATTTTACCGTCAAACATAACCAAAATTCGATCAGACAGATTCATAATTTCATCTAACTCAAAACTCATTAGGAGAACCGCTTTATTCTTATCCCGTTCATTAATAAGTGCTTGATGGATAAATTCAATCGCTCCAACATCTAACCCTCGAGTTGGGTTAGCGGCAATAAGAATATCTGGATGTAATTCTAGCTCACGTGCAATAATTGCTTTTTGTTGATTTCCTCCTGAAAGAGAACGCGCGTTTACCTTTTCTGAAACTGTACGTACATCATATTTTTCTATCAGTTCTTTCGCTCGTTTTTCAATTTCTTTGAAATTTAAAAAGTTAGATTTTGAAAATGGTGAATGGTAATAATCTTTTAGAACAATGTTATCTTCTAACTTTCGATCAAGAATCAAACCATACTTATGACGATCTTCAGGAATATGGGCGAGACCTTTTTGCGCTATTTGGCGTGTCGTATAATGGGTAATATTTTCACCATTTAAGAAAATTTCTCCGGAGTTAGGCGGTAATAAACCTGTAATTGATAAGACTAATTCAGACTGACCATTACCATCCACACCGGCGATTCCTACAATTTCACCATGTTTTACTTCAAATGATAAATTGTCAACTGCAACAACTCCCCGACTGTCTTCAATATAGATGTCTTTAACAGATAAGGCAACATCACTTGGATTGGCTGTTTTCTTTTCAGTTTTAAAGTTAACATTTCTACCCACCATCATATTGGCTAAATCAACGGTTGAAGTTTGGGCGACATCCACTGTATCAATCGACTCGCCACGTCGAATAACTGTGCATCGATCGGCTACTTGTTTTATCTCTTTTAGTTTATGAGTTATGATAATGATTGATTTTCCTTCATTAGATAATTTATCCATTGTTTCCATTAACTCCTCAATTTCTTGAGGTGTTAAGGACGCGGTAGGCTCATCAAAAATTAAAATATCTGCGCCACGGTAAAGGGTCTTTAGAATTTCCACTCGTTGTTGCATCCCTACAGAAATATCTTCAATTTTAGCATCTGGATCAACGGTCAATCCATATTTTTGAGAAAGTTCAAGAATTTTTTCGCGCGCTTGCGCTTTATCCATAACAATTCCTTTAGTAGGTTCATCCCCAAGAATAATATTTTCAACGACTGTAAAAGCTTGGATCAGCATAAAGTGCTGGTGCACCATCCCAATTCCTAGTTCTACTGCTCTTTTAGCAGAACCGATTGTAACAGGCTCTCCATTCATATAAATTTGGCCTGAGCTAGGTTCAAGTAAACCAGACAATATATTCATTAAAGTTGATTTTCCTGCACCATTTTCTCCGAGGAGGGCATGAATTTCACCTTTTTTTAATTCTAAATTGATATTTCTATTTGCAAAAAAATCGCCAAATTGTTTGGAAATATCTCGCATTTCGATAACAGCATGATCCATGTTCATCGAAACCCCTTTCTTCGTTGGTATGATCATAGTCTTTTATATTATATCGGATAATTAGACAGAAATCAGTAAAAAATTAAAAAAAGACCAAGCTGGATCAATATAAGCAATTAATAGGTAGCTTTTTGGTTTAACTTGGTCTAATAGATGTACTTATTCGTCACTGGATTCAATCAACACTTGTCTTGGTTTACTTCCATCTTGAGCAGAAACAAAGCCTTGGGCTTCTAAATCATCGATCATTCGAGCTGCTCGGTTATAACCAATTCTGAACTTTCGTTGCAGTTGTGAGATCGAAATCGTTTCTTGTTCTTTAATTAATTCTACAGCTTCTCCATAGTATTCATCATCCGAAACATCCGTATCAAGAGCAGTTTCTTCGCTGACTACAATGTTTTCGTCATAGTCAGCTTGTCTTTGTTGTTTAATAAAGTCGGTAATTCGTTCCACTTCTTCATCTGAAATATAAGCACCTTGAACGCGGATCGGTTTGTTTTTGCCCATAGGTTGGAAGAGCATATCACCGCGTCCAAGTAATTTTTCAGCGCCCACAGAGTCTAAAATTGTACGTGAGTCCGTTCCTGAAGACACAGCAAAGGCTAAACGTGAAGGTATATTCGCTTTAATAATACCTGTAATGACATCTACTGAAGGTCTCTGAGTGGCTATAATCATATGGATACCGGCTGCCCTTGCCATTTGGGCAAGGCGAATAATCGCATTTTCAACATCATTAGATGCAACCATCATAAGATCAGCTAACTCATCAATAATCACCACTATTTTAGGTAGTTTCTCATAACCCGTTCCTTCTTCTTGATTCCAGCGGTCTACTTGTTCATTGTAACCATCAATATTTCGGACGCCGGTTGTTGCGAATAATTCATACCGTCTTTCCATCTCTTCCACCACATTATTCAAGGCTCTGGCTGCCTTACGCGGATTAGTAACCACAGGCGATAACTGATGAGGTAGATCATTATAAAGAGTTAATTCCACCTTTTTCGGATCAATCATTAAAAATTTAATTTCTTCAGGCTTCGCTTTCATTAAGATCGAACAAATTATAACGTTAACTCCCACTGATTTACCCGATCCCGTTGCTCCAGCAATTAATAAATGCGGCATTTTGGTCAAATCAGCTAAACAAATCGAACCTGAAATATCGCGGCCTAAAGGGACTTCTAAGAGTTTGTCTGATTCCAATCCGGCATCGACAATTTCACTAAAAGCTACTGGACTAACTTGCGTATTAGGAACTTCAATACCAATTAATGATTTACCTGGAATTGGTGCCTCCATACGGATATCACGCGCAGCAAGTGCCAAAGCAATGTCATCGGATAAAGACACAATCTTACTTACCTTAACTCCAACGGCGGGTTCAATTTCATATTTTGTAACAGAAGGGCCGAGGTTCGCTTTAACGATTTTTACGTCTACACCAAAGCTTTCAAAGGTTCGTTCTAACTTTTTCATGTTTTCATTAATTCGTTGGTACTCTTCGGATTGATCCACCACAGGTAACTTTTTAAGTAAGTTTTTACCAGGAAATTGATAGGTTTTTGATTTTTTATGCTTATTTTTAGTTTTGCTAAATAATTCTTTGTCACTTAATACCTGAT
This sequence comes from Facklamia miroungae, assembly GCF_012396555.1. Taxonomy (GTDB): domain Bacteria; phylum Bacillota; class Bacilli; order Lactobacillales; family Aerococcaceae; genus Facklamia; species Facklamia miroungae. The sequence goes on along the minus strand of NZ_JAAXPS010000016.1, from coordinate 16,275 downwards.
CTAAACCGTCATCCGTTAGAGCTTGTTTTTGATGGCTTGCATCTTGCCAATGGCTAGCAGTTGTTAATTTTTCCTCACTCGCTAAATCAAGCACTTCTTGAATTTCGTCACTAGCAATATCTGGTACTTCTTGCTTGTCGTTAATAGATGCTTGTCTTTCTTTCTTATTTAATTCTTCATAATCCACCCTGTCAGCATTTTCTTCACCATTTTTATGAATATTATTTGCCGAAAGTGATAGGTTTTCTTCTTGTTCTTGCATCTGGTCAAAAAAGTCCAAATCTAGAACACGCCCTTCTTCCTGGTCTAAGCGTTTAGCAGTCAATGCCTGTTGATCAAAGTCTTCATAATGAAATGGTTTAAAATCATATGCTTTGTCCGGAATATATACCGGCTGGTCCTCTCTTTCAAGAGTCGGCATATAAGTTGATCGATTGGTTTGGGACGGATCTTTTTTTAAAGGGACAGTATCATCCTCATTATTCATGAAGAAAAGATAAAACCGATCCCATATTTTCGCGAACATATTTTTATTTTGATCATCACTTATAGTATATGTGTCGCTAGACGAATCATCAGTAATGTCTTCAAGAGAAAATTCTTTTTGCTCTGTAGTCCTTAAACTCTGATCATTCTCAAGATCAAAATCATTTGCTTGATAAACTTGCTTAATCTCTGAAAAGTCAGGAAAAAATTTTCTGAAAACTTTGACAAATTGGATAAATAATTCTTGAATAGCCTGCCAACCAGCAATCAAAGGTAAATTTAATAGAAAAATTAACCCGACAAAAAAACAAGCAGAAAAGAAAATATAAGATCCCCACTTGCCAAATAAAAAACCCACTGATGCGTAAAGGGCAGCTCCAGCTATCCCCCCACCTAAACTGGCATTTGTTTGTTGTGTTATTAGGTCATTGCGATATAATTGAAAAACATGCTCAAAAGCTGACTGTTCAGGTTGATTTTGTAAAAAATCATAATATTCAATAAAATGTAAACCTCCTGCTAACGCTAGAAGGACTAAAAGCCCCCCAATCATAGGTCTCATTGGAATGTTGATCACATTTCCCTTCAAAATCATCATCAGGCCTAAAAACAAGCTCGCATAGAGAACAAGGCCATAAGTTTCGCCCACCATTAACCGAAAACCATTAGTTAATAATAGTCCCATAATTCCCCAATTAAAAATGGCGATTAAACTTAAAAAACTAATCATAATACCTAACAATAAATAAAGGGATTGATATTTGTTTTGCTTCGGTGATTGACTCTGACGCTTCGTTTGTTTTCTTTTTTGAGCCACTCACATCACATCCTTTCAGAACTCTCGTGCAAGAGTCATTATATCATTTATAATAAATGATATCGAACAAATTATCGTATTGATCATTTATGTGAAATGTTTTGGTGAAATTTGGTGTATACTACAATAGCATTTATTCGATTTGATACTTGATTCGAAGGGTCTTTTATCATAGAATGTATCAAGTCCTTGTATTAGTTGTAAAGCGATACAAAATATTATATTGTTAATTATATAAATTAGACGGAGCGTGAAAAATGAAATTTATAAAAAAATACTGGAAGTTGATCTTCCTTGTCTCGATGGTATCTTTAATGGCAACAGGTTGTATTCGCTATGATTCAGCAGGTAATCCAACTGGGCCGATCTATGAGTATTTGGGTGTTCCAACCGCTCACTTCCTAGACTTTCTAGCGGATATTTTTGGCGGATCATATGGTATCGCGATTATCATAGTTACGCTAATTACCCGTTTATTTATGCTACCTTCTACCTATAAGATGACTAAATCTTCGATGGAAAGTTCAGCAAAAATGAAATATGCCCAACCTGAAATTTCAGAAATACAAGCCGAAATGAAAGAAACAGATGATCCGGAAGAAAAGGCTGCTCTGCAACAAGAGTTAATGCAAGTCTATGGAAAATACGATATCAATATGCTGTCGAACGTATCTGGCTGCTTACCTTTACTGATTCAAATGCCAATTATTTCTGCGGTTTATACAGCTGTTCGATCCTCTCATAAGATTGCTGAAGCATCTTTCCTAGGTATTAATCTAGGTGAAAAGAGTCTGCTTTTAGTCGTTTTGGTTGCGGCTACTACTTTCTTATCCAGTTGGTTAATGCAAAAAGGAACTGCAAATCCTACAGTGGATAATCCACAAGCGAACCAGATGCAACAATCGATGTTGTATATGAATCCGCTCATGTTAGGATATTTTACTTACATTTCAAATGCTGGATTGGGTCTCTACTTCTTTACTGGATCTTTATTCAATCTCGCACAGCAACTCTATATGAATCAAGTTGCCCGACCAAAAATTCAAAAAAATATTGAAGAAAAAGTTCAAAAATATCAAAATATGCCGCGCGAAAAGCGTCAGAAAAAAGCGAGACAAACTAAAAAACAATTAGAAAAGGTAAATGCTGATCGAATTGTTCCTGTAAAAACTCCAAAAGCTAGAAATGCTGGTAAACAAAAGAAAAATTAATTCAGCTTATAAAAATATAGCAAGCTAACTTAATTGTGTTAGCTTGCTACTTTTTTATTTTTCTTCTTTTGCTAATTCTTTAGCAAGTTGTTCGCTTTTATAAATTAAGCGCTGGTCGGTTATAATTGGAAATTCAACATAAAAAATAGATCCTCTTTGATAAACTGATTCTACTCTAATTTTACCATGATATCCTTCTACCAACTGCTTTGCGATACTTAAGCCGAGACCATTGCCTCCTTTGGCTCGAGCACGGGCCTTATCCACACGGTAGAACCTTGAAAAGACGCGAACTTTATCCTCCGCTGTCATCCCTTCCCCAAAATCTTGAACAGCAATTTCAACTTTATTCATCGTTTGACTAACCGAAATATGAATTTCAAGACGGTCAGTCGAATATTTGACCGCATTGTCCAAAAGAATGAGAAGGATTTGTTCAAAGTGATGATGATAGATATTTACATATACTTTATTTCCCTTCTCATTGTCTAAGTAGAAATGAAAATCGGGATAAAGAATTTGAAAATTATGATGCACCAGTGCTGCAGCTGTCGTTATTTCAGTTACAGCATCTTTGTAGTCAACGTCTACGTGATCTGCTCTTGAAAGATCTAACATTTCTTGAACTAATTCCTTCATGCGGGTAATTTCTTGTAATGAAGCAGAAATCGATTCATCTAATACTTGCTGATCTTCTTTTCCCCAACGGTTGAGCATCTTCAAATGCCCTTCAACGATCGCAACAGGTGTTCTTAATTCGTGAGAAACATCTTCCACAAATTGCTTCTGACCTTTAACATACAGCTCGATCTTATCCAGTAGTTTATTGACATGTAAACTTAAATCGCTCCACTCATCATTGGTTCTAGGCCGCACCACACGAACTTGAGAAAGTGTATCTCCTTCTAACAAATCTAGCGTATTAATAACATAGGTTAACGGTTTTAAGAAGTAATGGGCAATTAAAAAACCGCAAAGAATAGAAATTAAACTCACTAGGAAAAAACAACGAATTAGAAAGGCGTTTAATTTCTGAACATACACTTCTTTTGTCTCAGGCGTCACGATATACTGTACGATTCCTAGTAATTCTTGATTGTTGTTGGAAGAAATTCGACTGGAGCCAATTAAGTATTTCTTTCCCTCTAATGTTTGTAATTCTAATTCTTTACTCGAAGACACAATTGGATATTGGAAATGTCGGCTCTCACTTAATAATTTTTGTTCAGGACTAAACAAACGAATAATTGTCCGATCATCCGCATAATGATCGATTAAAAAGTTAATTGTTAATTCAGTCTTTCGATTAGCTTTTGGCGAAAACTGTTGGGGTTGAAAGGGCTGGACTTCATCAGAAAGTTCCTCAATTAAGGCTTCAAATTTAATTTGATGGTCTTCTTTTGCTTGGTCAATATAAATTTGAATAGCAAAATGGCGATAAATCAATAAGGAAATCAAAGAGAGTAAAATCATTGCTAAGGATAAGAAAATACCCCATTTCCATTTTAACGAAAGGGGGTGGTCTTGTTTATGTTTAAACATAGAGCCAAACTTAATTTCTGATAACATAGCCGGTACCGCGTACTGTTTGAATATATGATTCTTCACCTGGAATATCAATCTTGTTTCGTAAGTATCGAATATAAACATCCACAACATTAGTCTCAACTTCTGATTTATATCCCCATACCTGTTCAAGCAAAACATCTCGAGGCATAACCATATTAATATTTTCCATTAAAAAGACTAAGAGTTCATACTCTCTTTTCGTTAAATCAATGATTTCTCCTTTTCTTTTTACCATTCGGCTAGCCTTTTCAACCACTAGGTCTCTAAAGCGAAGAAAAGGTTGGTTTTGTGCTCTAGATTCATCTTCCGTTTCAATCCGACGAAACAAAGCTCTTAGTCTGGCTAACAGCTCTTCAATCGCAAAAGGTTTAACAATATAATCATCGGCTCCTTGATCTAAACCAGAGACTCGGTCAATTACCGAATCTCTTGCCGTCATAATAATGATTGGAACGTCTTTGACGGGGCGAATTCGACGTACCACTTCTAGCCCATTCAATTCTGGCAACATTAAATCAAGCAAAATGACATCCCATTTTTCTTCTAGAGCTTTCTCTAACCCACTACGACCATCATAGCAAATTGCCGTTTCATAGCCTTCATGTTGAAGTTCCAGCTCCACAAAACGGGCTAAATTCTTTTCATCTTCAACAATTAAGACACGTTGGTTTAAATTTTTTGACATGTTAACTTCCTCCTCTAAACTTCACATGTTAACCGAAAGAATTCGATGTTAAATACATTACAAATCTATTCTTTCCTCACACGCATCATTCCAAATAAAATGATAAACTCCTTCTTTATCAACTCTTTCATAAGTATGAGCTCCAAAATAATCGCGTTGAGCTTGAATTAAATTAGCTGGAAGTACTTCACTTCGGTATGAATCATAATAAGCAATCGCGCTTGAGAAACCAGGAACTGGAACCCCGGCTTGCACAGATAAGGCAATAATTTCGCGAACACTTGTTTGATACTGGTTAGTTATATGCGTAAAAAATTCATCAAGTAAAAGATTAGTCAAGTTCTTATTACGATCGAAGGCATCAGAAATATCTTGCAAGAAGCGTGCACGAATGATACAGCCTGCACGAAAGACGCGTGAAATTTGACTATAATTAAGATCCCATTGAAATTCTTGAGATGCACTACGATATTGAGCAAAACCTTGTGCATAAGACATGATTTTGGAAAAATAGAGTGCTTGACGGATTTTCTCGATCCAGATTTGTCGATCTTTTTGGAAAATAGAGGCATCATGATTTGGACCTTGTATGATCTGAGCTGCTTTGATTCTTTCGTCTTTTAATGCAGAAATGAAGCGGGCATACACAGACTCTGTAATAGTTGGTAAAGGAACACCTAAATCTAAAGCGGATTGAGAGGTCCACTTACCAGTCCCTTTATTCCCAGCCTTATCCACAATCATTTCTACCATTGGTCGCCCACTGAGTGGATCTTTTTGTTTTAAGATATTGGCTGTAATTTCGATCAGATAGGAGTTTAATTCTCCTTGGTTCCATTCCTCAAAAACTTGCGCAATTTCATCCGCTGACATTTTGAGTAATTTACTCATTATAGCGTACGATTCTGCAATTAATTGCATATCGCCATACTCAATCCCATTATGAACCATTTTGACATAATGACCGGCCCCATTTTCACCCATATAAGCCACACAAGGTTCTTGGTCAGCTGGTGCTTTAGCAGCAATTTCTTTAAGGATTGGTTCGACTAAATCATATGCCTCTTTAGGCCCACCAGGCATAAGAGCTGGCCCGTATAAGGCACCTTCTTCACCTCCAGACACTCCCATTCCAATAAAATGGATGCCAGAATTAGCTAATGCTTCAGCTCTTCTCATTGTATCTTTAAAGAAGGTATTACCGCCGTCAATTAATATGTCTCCTTGATCTAATAATGGCAATAAAGATTGAATCGTTGAATCAGTTGCTTGTCCAGCCTTAACCATCAACAAAATACGACGGGGTCTTTCAATCGATTGCACAAAACTTTCAAGATCATAACTAGCTAATAAATTTTTCGCACTATGACTAGCGATTATAGCTTCAGTTTTGGACTTTGAGCGGTTATAAATAGCTACTCGATACCCTTTACTTTCGATATTTAAAGCTAAATTTTTCCCCATTACAGCCATTCCAACTACACCGACTTGAGCTAATGTCATTTGTTTATCTCCTTCTCTTTCGTGATCATCTCATTCTAACAAACTTTGGATTTGAATAAAAGTTACCCTATTTAGACAAATTGCAATTTGAGCGATTTTCAGTTAAACTATTTTTATTAATGAATAGGAGGTTCCGGTCATTGAAACCTAGAAAAAAAAAGAAAAGTAAATACGATCGATTAATAAAAATTTTTTCAATTATCATGGTAATAACTATGTTAATTGGTATTATCTTAAGTCTTGTATTCTCATTCATGAGGTACTAAGGATAACGAAGGAAGTGGGTTACCCACTTCTATTTTTATAGACTTGATTTGGTTTTGCCAAACCACTTTTCCATTCCACCTTTTAAAATAAACACTTGGTCATAGCCATTTTTACGTAAGATATTTGCTGCTCTGGAACTAAGATAATAGTTATCATCGACTAAATAAACCGGAATATCCTTTCGGATTTCACTATAGCGCATTTTGAATTGAGACATAGGAATATTTCTGGCACCTAATATATGTTTAGCATCAAACTCTCCCACTTCTCGCACATCAATGACTTGAACTTTACGGATAATATCATTCAATTCCCCACTGGCTACTAGTTTGGCTGATCTTTTACGCATGATCCATAGACTTACCCAATAACATCCATAAATTATTGATACAGCAACAATTATCCATAAAAACAATTCAAATATACTCATTTTTATTTCCCACTTTCTTTTAGTAATAATAAATAGCCTGCACCCAAAATCCCAGCATCATTACCCAGTTCTGCTAGGGTGATTTGTGTTTGATCTTTAATCGGCTGAAAAACAAAATGTTGATAATGATTCTCAATCGCTTCTTTGAGATAGGTGCCTGCATTAGAGATCCCTCCACCAATTACAATTCGATCAGGATTTAATATATTGGCACAATAAGAGCAAGCTAAGCCAAGATATTTGGTAAATTCATCAAATATTCTCAATGCAAAGTCATCTTTGGCTCGGGCTGCCTTAATCAATTTCTCAGCATCAATCGTCTGACTAACCATAAACGCTTGATAAGCAGACGAAGACCCTTGATAATCTTTTGCAAGAACTTTTGCCAAATTAGTTAAACCCCTTGCTGAAGCAATTGCCTCTAAACAGCCTTTCTTGCCGCAAGAACACTGAAATTGGTTTGAAAGATCAATCGTTATATGGCCGATTTCTCCCGCAGATCCCGAAGATCCTTCAATCAGACGATTTTGACAAATAATGCCTCCACCGACACCTGTTCCTAACGTCAACATAACTAGATCACTACATCCTTTGCCGGCTCCTTGCCAAAGTTCTCCAAGAGCAGCCGCATTCGCATCGTTAATGATAACAAAAGGTAAATTAATCTCTTGTTGGAATATAGCTTTTACCGGATGAGGATTGACCCAATTTAAATTATAAGCTCCCTTTACCGACCCATCTTTTAGAATAGTACCAGGACTTCCCATACCGATTCCCAAATAATCTTCGACTCTTTCTTTTCTTTCTTCTAGTTTGGATATAATCGCTTCAATAATCGTTGGAACAATCAGTTGACCTTTTTGCTGGCTCATGGTCGGAAGTGACCATTTTTCAATAATTTGGCCCTGTTGAGAAACAATCGCAATTTTTACACTTGTCCCACCTAAATCAATGGCAATAATTTTCTTCATGCCCATCCTCCTAACGATAATAATAAACTTTTCCCAAAATTAAAACTACTGTTAAAAGAATCATTCCTATAAAAACAGCTAAGCGGGTTTTCTTATCATAGCGAGTAATCACTCTACGGTCTAAACCTAATACAAAAGTCGTCATTCCTCCATATACCGCACCACCAAAATGCCCCCATTGATCAATTCCTTGAGAAGTGAATCCAGTAATAACGTTCATAAGGATGAGTAGCGAAAAATTGATCGCTCTCTGCCTTAAGACAGTCAGGTTCGGGTACATTTTAGCTAGAACGATATATGCTAGAAAGAGACCAAATATTCCAGTCGACGCTCCCGCTGACACATTATTATTAAAGGCAAAGGAAAAGACATTCCCGCCAAAACTAGCTAATAAAAATAAAAGTAAGAAACGACCATGACCTAATATTTTTTCTAAGTCTTGGCCAATAAAATAGAGAGAAAGATTATTGAATAATAAATGTTCTAACCCAATATGTATAAAGGTTGGTGTTATCAATCGCCACCACTCTCCATGGAAAAGAATCAATTCATTTGACTTGGCTCCCGTTTTTAATAAGGCTTCGAGTGAAGTAGTAGTCTGAAACTTTACTAGCATATAAATAAAGACAGAAAGGTTCGCTGCCACTAATATATAGGTGATAAAAGGTAAGGCTAAAATACGGCTTTTTCTCATGTAGGAAACTCCTTTAACAATTTGAACTCCATTATACACTATGAGACAGAATTTTTCTTATTTTACTCTCCGTTACTAAAATTCTTTAAGATAAAAAAGAAAAAGTCTGGGACAAAGATGCCCAGACTCTAATAAAATTATTTTTTAACTTCACGGTGTAAAGTAACCTTACGATCTCTTGGGCAGTACTTTTTAACTTCCAGACGATCAGGATTATTACGTTTATTTTTATTCGTTAAGTAATTACGTTCACCGCATTCAGTACATTCTAAGTTAATGTTTACGCGCATGATTTTCCCTCCAAACTCATAATTATTTACTCTTCCAAGAACAGCACTATAAGATTATACCATTGTTGCTTGAATTTAGCTATGATTTTTTTATTGATAATAGTATGCTCCATTCGTTAATTGACTAGCAATTTCATGAATGGACATATCTGAACTTAGTTGGTATTCACCCGTTTGAATTAATGATCCTAATTGCCATTGGTCAATTAAATTTTGAAACTCTGTCGCTGATTCAATAAACCCTTCTGTTTCTAGGCGCTGAGCAATTTGACTAGCGCTTTCGCCTTGATTAATCACAAATGAACCATCTGCTAGCGTTTGATTACTATTATTACTTGATTCTTCATTAGAATTAGCCGATGACTCATCTTGGTCGGCTGTCTCATCATCCTTATTTCTCAGTGATTCTAAATAATCAATAGATTCTCTCTGTTTGTCGAGCTTTTCTATTAGCGATTCTTTATCGGCAGTGAGTTTTTCAACTTGTTGACTCAAGTCTTCTTTTTCGCTCGTCAATTTTTCAAGACGAGCTTCACCTTTTTCAACCTTGTCTTTTAAAAGGCTTGCTTCTTGACCATTAAGCAGACTTGGTAATGTTACCCCTTCAATGGGAACATTCCCTTGGACAAAGGTTGCATAAGCAGCTGTTAACAAACTGGCAATAAGAAGACCTACGCCTAATGACCTTAAGTTTTCTTTTTTCATTTTAAACCTCCTAACTAGCGGTTTTCAATATATTCATCAATAACGTATTGAATCGTTACGAGCTCTTCATCCACCTCGTTTTCAATTTCTTTTAAAGTATAGCCTTGTGAATAATAACGAATGATATCTTCGCGATTACGATCATTAACGTCATAATTTATGCGTGCTTGAGCCAATTCTTCATTAACAGGTTCAGGTATAGTTTCGTGTATTTCTGCATCTGTTTCTTGCTTATTTTCCGGTGCAAAATAAACATCTTCCGCCGTTACAGGTTCCATATAATCCTCTTCAATCTTCCCTTTATGAACAGGATCAACATTTAATTGATTAATATCTTGTTGCAACTCTCTAATTTTTTCTCCTTGTTCTTCCACTTTCTTGCTAAGACTCGCATTACTAGTCGGGTCTTTAGCAAATAGCGACATCAATAAAATGATGATGGCCAATACTAAAAGCGCAAGCACCAAAATCCATATATCCATATTTTTCACCTCATCTATTTTTTATCAGTTTAACAAATGTCTGTGAAGATTCAAATAAATCTTTCTGAAATTTCTTAAAATATTACGGAGTATTTAGACCTTTTGCATTTTTGTAATCAATAATTGTCTGTCTGGTATCTGATTTTAATTCAAAGTAGGCATTATAAACTTCGCGGGCAATCCGTGTGGCAGCTCCACCATAAGAAGATTGATTGAGATAAGGTACAATAACACTGATTGCTATCTCTGGATCATCAAAAGGAGCATATCCAATATAAGTACCATTGATAACGGGGTCATTTTTTGCATATTGAATGGGTCCTGCATAAAACGCTTCAGTCGTTCCTGTTTTCGATCCTATTTCAAAAGGATAATCCAGTAAATAAGTAGAAGCGGTTCCTTCATTAGTATGTGACACCATTTTCATACCTTCGTGAATGCGTTGCATTTCTGCTGGATCGATTTGAATAACGTTCATTAATCGAGGTGGAATAGTTGTAATGATCCCACCTAACATCCCATTTTTATCCGTTCCACGGACTTCTTTAACTAATCTTGGCGAATATCTTTTGCCGTTGTTAGCAATTGTTGAAACATACTGCGCCATTTGTAGTGGGGTGTATAGGTCAAATTGGCCATACGATAAATCTAACGCCGACACTAACATATTACTTGCTGGTGTATATCCCATCGATTCGTTCGGCAAATCAATTCCCGTCTTGGTTCCTAGACCAAATTCAGCAAAATTTGTTCTAAGAATATCAATGGTATGAGGATTAATATTTAATCGGCCTTCTTCTTCATAATTATATTGACCACCAATTCTCATCGCCAACTTAATCATATAGATGTTCGAAGAACGCTGTAAAGCAATCATATCATCAATCGGTATTTGACCTGTCCGGTTGAAGAGTGATGTTTTTTCTTGAGATGCCTGAAATTTTAGCGGCTCATCGACAATCACATTATCTGTTAGAGAAATGACTCCTTCTTTATAACCCATCGCGATCATGGCTGGTTTCACACTAGAGCCCATACCATAAGAAGTGTTGATTGCTCCTAAGGCGTCATCAACAATTTGCTCACGATCGTAAGTATCATTCTTTTTGTCATAAGCATATCTTTTTCCGGATATACCTAAGACTTCTCCATTCTTGGGATTCAAGGCAACAACATAAACCCGGTCATTTAAACCTTGGTCGTCCCCCATATTAATTAAGCTGCTTTCAACAATTTCATCTAACTTCGCTTGAAAATCCGTATTAATCGTTAAGACCAGATTGTTGCCTTTAGAACCTTCATATACTTTATCATTTTTTAGGATATCATCTTTGGAATCGGTCACAATATTAAAGACTGATTTCGAGCCTTTTAGAATCGACTCGTATTGCTTTTCCAAATATGAAATACCAATACGATCATTCATTGCGTACCCTTTTAGCAGTAATTCTTTGGCATCTTCTCGGGGTATACCTCGTTCTTCTGTAGATACTTGACCTAGAATAGACCTTAGCATGTCTTGTTTAGGGTATACGCGTTGCCAATCAGTACCTATTTGTACACCTGGTAAATTTCTTAAATTCTCACTCACTCTCGCAATTTCTTCTTGGGTTACATTTTTGTTTTTAATGGTCACCGTTGACAATTCATAAGCTGCTGCCATCCGTTTATAAATGGCTATGATTTTTAATTCAGCTTCTGAAAAATCTAAATCACTTTCTTTAACCTTTGAAAGTTGTGCTTCATAAGCTTCTGTACCAGACAAGAGCCGTTCCTTCTCGTTTAATCGTTTACGAATTTCATCGATATGATTAACGATATAGTAGTCTTTTTTATCTCTTTCAGTAACTCCTTGCGTCGGAACTTCAATTAAAGACGCGAGTTGTGTCGCAATTTTAATCAAATCTTCATTATCAACTCTTGAAGCACGATTCCTAGTGAAAAGAATGGCACGTTCGGGTTGGTTACCAACGATAACATCTCCTTGACTATCATAGATCATCCCTCGCGGAACAGCCCCTGTCGAGATTGTGGATTCTGTTCTTTGTACCATTTTTGTTAAGCTTTCGCCCTTATATAATTGCAAATAGCCTAAACGGATGAAAAGTGCAGTAAAAGCTAAAAATGCTATGAAAAATAAGAGATTGAGTCTTCTAGGTATATGTGAACGTTTTTTCTTATGATTGTTGATTATTCTTTTAGGCATCTTCATCATACTTTCTGTAGCTATTTTCTAAAGTCTAAGTTATTATAGCAAACTATCGGTCAAGTTGAAACTCAATCACTTAAGTGAATGCTCATCGAACATAAAATAATTTATGCTTTTTTCAGATTTTTTTGCTAAGATAGATAAGCATTATTTCAAGAAAAAGGAGTTTTTTCGTGAAAAATAAGAGTAAATTGTATTTTGTTTTATTGAATTTATTAATTACATTTCTGATTGCTAATCTGATTGCTTATTTGATGGAATTTATTCCTCTTGGTGACCAATCCGAACGTACCATGCTCACGATTGATTTAGGTCAACAATATATAGATTTTTTTAGTCTTTATAAACGAGCTCTTACTGAAGATCCTAGACTTTTCCTCTATTCCTTTGAAAAAGGAATCGGTGGTGAAATGATTGGTTTGTGGGCCTATTACCTTATGAGTCCTTTTAACCTTCTTTTACTTTTGTTCAAGCAAGAAAATTTAGACTTAGCTGTTTCTTTTTTAACACTTTTCAAACTGCTAGCCATCTCTTCTAGTTTTTACTATTTTGTCGAAAAAAAATATCAATTAAACCCAGTTGTGGCTATTACATTTAGCCAGGCTTACTGTTTTATGTCTTATACAATGGCTTATCAATTAAATATTATGTGGCTAGACGGTTTATTCTTTCTCCCTATAATCGCTTTAGGATTAGATCGCTTAATTAAGAATAATAAACCCTTACTTTATATTTTCGCTTTAACTTTTTCAATGATCAGCCACTATTACATTAGTTATATGATTTGTCTCTTTTTAATTGGCTATTGTCTTTTTGTTATCTACGAAGATGATAGAGACTTATCCTTAAAGCAAGTGATAACTAAGTACCTATCATTTATAAAGCACTCTTTTTATTCGACCTGTTTAGCTGGTTTTTTACTGATTCCCACTTTTATGTCCACACTTAGAAGTAAAAGCGCACAAGCAGAGGGACAATTTAATTTTATTTTAGATTGGACAAGTCAATATTCCATCCTTGATCTCTTTTCTAAAAGTTTTATTGGAGCCTTTGATTATGGTGAGATGGCGAGTGGATCGGCTAATTTTTATGTCGGTATGGCTGCTACTGTATTAATTTTATATTATTTTCTTTCTCATTCCATCGCTTTAAAAGAGAAATTAATCAGTTTATCTTTATTAGCTTTTTACTTTGCTTCTTTTACCTTTTCTAATTTAGATAAATTATGGCATTTAGGGCAATTCCCTATTTGGTATCATTCGCGCTTTTCATTTGTCGTCAGCTTTTTTATTTTAATTTTAGCTATCCGGGCATATGATAAAATGAAATTGATCAAACTCAGACAAATACTAATGATTATCTTAGCCTTAACGGGCTTTTGTTTCTTTTATTATATCCGTACGGATTATTCTTTTTTAACTACCGAAAAAATATTCTACTCACTCGTATTCATCTTATTGACCTGCTTGGTATTATATCTTAGTCGCAAGCCTCATCAACTATTAAATTACGTGCTATTAATACTTGCATGTTTTGAATTAAATTTGAATGGCTTTCTCATCTTGTCAGAAAATGATAATTATGTTCAGCCATCGCGCTTTAATGACTACATCACTTTATTGGATGATATTGTTAAACCTATTCGACCTCAAAAAAATGAATTTTATCGTATTTATAAAACTTTTCAACGAACAAAAAATGAATCGCTTTTTGCAAATTATCCGAGTGTGAGTCATTTTGGATCTACTATAGAAGCTGCTAGTACCCAACTTTATGGTTACTTGGGACTGCCTCACACAAGTAATTCGATTAACTATACCAGTGGCACGCTCTTTACCGATGATCTATTTAATATTCGCTACTTAGTCGATATCACTTCCAATACAAATATGTATACAACGGTTGATAACTTTCCTCTCTACCGCGAAGCTACTGACTTTGATATAAGGGCCCACGAGAAAAAAGACAAGGAAAAGCGTTATGTTTATTATGAAAATAATGATTTGCTAGGCTTAGGCATGGAAGTTTCTTCTGATATCAAACATACAAAATTTAAAAAATTTAAACCGATTGAAAACCAAGAAAAATTACTCAGATTGATTGATTTTGATGGAAATGGACAGCCTTTCTTTAAACAGCAACCATTTAAGGACATCGACTATCTTAACTTAAAAGTTACAAGTAAAGGTGATGGCGATTTTTATACTTATACCAAAGAAGATCTTAACCGAAATGCTTCCATTGCTTTAGCTTTTGAAACAAAGTCTGATAATCCTTATTATTTTACCTTCCCTAATCAATATTCAGATAACAAAGTTTCATTACTACTTAATAGTAAAACGTATGATTTCTATTCACCTTCCAATAGTCGTCAAGTGATGGACGCTGCTTTTGGAAAGGCTGGAAAAGACCATTTATTGCGAGTGAAATTAAAGAAAGATAGTTTCAAAGCGAATCTAATTCGACTTTATGAGTTTGATTTAGACAGGTATCAAAAAATGATAACTAAAAGAAAAAACGATCAATTTGAAATTTCTTCCTTTAAAGAAAATGCCGTCGAAGGAACGATAAAAATGCAACAAAAAGAAGGGTTTATGCTTATCACATTACCTTATGATCCGGATTGGAAAATCAAAGTGGACGATAAGGAGATTAAAGCTCAGCCTGTCTTAAATAACACATTAATGGCGATCCCTCTTAAAAATGGAAAGCACGCAATCAAAATGACCTATTTTCCTAATTCAATCATTTACGGCGCCTTTGTCAGTCTAACAGGTGCCTTGCTAATTATTTTAGATCAGAAAAAATTTCGATTTAAGATTAAAGGATTTCTGATATAATATATTAAAACATGATTCAACTTGCATCTTATGTTATATTTGGATAAGATAGCTCTATTAAGTTTTAGATTAAAGGATGTTTTATTTGAAAAAATTATTTTTTATCCTAAAAAATGGCCTTAAGAATCCAAGATTCTATATCGAAAGTATCAATTTAAAGTGGAAGCACATCCTGGTACTTCCATTAATAGTGACTCTTTTGATGGCAATCAATTTCTGCCTAGCTATTTTACCGACACTTCATTCTATTCAAGATGATATTCAAGAAAGTATCGCTTACTTACCTGATTTTAAGGTTAATCAGGGCAAGCTTGAACTTATTCAAGGCGAAAAAGCTCTTCATTATCACTCTCGCCAATTTCAATTAGTCATTGACGATCAAATAACTAATCTTTCTAAAGAAGAAGGACTCGTGCTTAGCTCAGACAAAAATTCTGATCTTCAATTAACTAGCACCTTCAATTTGTTGTTGATAAAAAATCAAGTCCTTGTTTACACACCTGAGAATGAACAACTATTTACGTTTGAACATGATTTTATTGCTAATCAAGAAGCTTTGACTACTTTATTAAATTATGGCAGCCAATTTAATTGGATACAAATTCTACTAATGGTGATAGTGACTTGGATAGGATCTAGTTTATCCCACTTATATTTTTTGATCATCACCGCAATCTTAACAGGCATATTAAATGCACGCTTAAATTTTCCACTTCCTTTTTCAGTTCGAATGAAACTAGTTATCTTGTGTTCTTTTGTCCCTATTCTATTGATTGAAACGATAAAACTCATATGGCCAGCTTTTTATGTCCCTTTTTATTTGCTAGTAGGCTTAACTCTTTTTATTATTTATCATACTTTTAAACAGCATACTTTGTTTATGCACCAACTTTTATCACATATGGATATTAGTATCATCAAGGAAGAAGATCAAAAATCAAAAGACAATAAGAAGGACTCCCAATAATGATGTGCACCCCAAAACACGGACAAAAAGTTAATATTTAATTATTAAGCGGTTTGTAGCCTGTATTCAACAGGAGACAAGCCGTTTAATTTTGTTTTATTTCTTTCTTCGTTATACCAACGGATATCACTTTTAATTTCTTTCTCTAA
>NZ_JAAXPS010000015.1 GCF_012396555.1 Facklamia miroungae | reverse complement strand
TCATAGCACAGAGTCCTTTCTATTTTGGTTAGCGCTTTTAATATATCGGACTTCTGTGTTTTTGTGTACCAAAAAATAGGGTTGAAGGAAGTATTTTTCTTCCATCAACCCTATTTATTATAGAACCGAAAACCTTTGAATTCATATAATGGAGATGAGGGGAGTCGAACCCCTGTCCAAATGTCTCGCCACCAAAGAATCTACGTCAATAGTTGCGTCTATTGTTATTTAGCTTCCACATAGCCGACCAACAGGCGTTTGTGTTTGCGAGTCTGATTATCTCTTCTAAGGCTTACAGACGGAAAGACTTAGCGTATCCCACTAAATTGAGACCAGGAACTAACACATGGGCGATGCTAGGCTGATCTTAGCAAGCTGTTTTTAGGCAGCTAAAGCTAAATTGTTATTATTGTTTGCAGTTATATTTAACTGTAGCGTTGTTGAGGTAGTCGCTGCCTACCTGACGCATCCAAGGTTCGAACAACACCTGTCGAAACCATGACACCCCCGATTAAGGTATAAAGATATTGTATCATTTCATCTGGTAAATGTCAAAGAAGGTCAGTAAGTCTTGCGACTGATCTTTTATTCTTAGTCCTTGTTAGAGGCTTTGCGGTATTTTGCTCAATGCATTAATTAATATTGGCGTTACTAGAATAGAGAAAATCATCTCAGGAACACCATTTACTAATACAATTCCACCAAGCACTTGCCACAAGGTATCAAGATTGGCCCCACTAATTTGAGCATACTCTGCTTGTTTGAATAGACCGATGGCTCCCAATACAAAAATGGTATTTAATAAAGAGCCTAACCCCCCCGCTAACATATAGCGTAGACGGTCTTTCAGTTTTGATTGTGTCTGTTTAGCAAACCATCCTACGATTAGCGGCATAATCATACGCGGTAAAAGTGAAACTAAAGGAGATGAAAAAACATAAACGTACATCGGTGAAGTGGGCATTACGTATGCACGAATTAAAGAATTCAAGCCCCAAAAGGCTCCAATAATGAAGCCATCCTTCGTTCCTAACCATAAAGTTGCCACAATGACAGTTACATGGATAATCGTAATATTAAGCGGTGGAATCGCGATATATCCTAAAAAAGGCACCCATGTTTGCAGTAAGATTATAGCCATAAAAATACTCAAGATGACCAAACGTTTTGTTTTAAGTGAATTTTTGTTTTGTAATGCTGACACAAGCATCCTCCTCATTTACTGGATGGATTGTCCATCCTTAATATAATTATAAATCGGCTCATGCAGCCTTTCATCCAAACTAACCTCTAAATCGTAATCATCAAAAAACCATTCATCCTCTTGTTCAATGAAGAATAATACACCATTGGGCGCTTGATAGGTTACTAACGGCTTTTCAGGTTGCACCGAGTCGATCGCAATGCCGAAGCCGTTATCAAAGGGGCTTGATCCATAGATCTTCGTTTTGAAACGGATGCCTGCCCCTTGACTAAAACCGATTTCCTCTTTAAACCAATTGGCAGCTTTTTCTGTTACAGTTAATTTCATAAGATATTATTGCGTTAAATCGCAACTACTCCCTCCTTTATAAATTGCTTCTATGATAAACGAATTTTCTAGTATAAGCGAGCTTTTTGCCTAGTCTACCAGGTGGTGTTGAAAGGCGTAAATAGTCGCTTGCGTTCGGTCATCGACTTCAAGCTTAGATAGGATATTAGATACATGCGTTTTAACGGTCTTCAAGGTGATATATAGTTCTTCAGCAATGGCTTGGTTTGAATACCCTCTTGCAATTAACTCCAAAACTTCACGCTCACGGTTGGTCAAATCATCATGAAGTTGAAATTGTTTTTCCTCTGTTTCGCGATTGAGCATTTTTTGGGTCACTTCATCCTGCATGACACTTTCTCCTTGGTAAGTTGAGCGAATAGCATCGGCTATTTCCTTGGCTGAAGAAGTCTTTAAAATATAGGATTTAGCACCTGCTTCGATGGCAGGATAGACTTTTTCATCATCGAGAAAAGAAGTTACGATAATAATTTTTGCTTCAGGCCATTCTTGCATAATCTTTTGGGTAGCTTCAATACCGTCCATAGTATCCATTACTAAGTCCATAAGAATAACATCGGGTCTTAACTCTAAAGCATGATGATAGCCCACTAAACCATTATTGGCTTCACCTACAACTTCGATATCGTCTTGAATGGCTAGGTAAGATGAGACCCCTAATCGCACCATTTCGTGATCATCAATTAATAATACTTTTATCATTTAATTGCTCCTTTATCCGCTAGTTTATTTTTGGGTTTATAGGGCACCTTGATATCTACCACTGTCCCTTGGCCAGGTGAAGAAATGATGGAAGCTGATCCCCCCATCCCTTTGACCCTTTCTTGAATATTGGTCAAGCCATAAGATCCTGATTTTTTTGATTTTGATGGATCAAAGCCACGACCATCATCAACGATTCGAATATTAATCATATCTGTCGTTTCTCTCAGATAGACATCGAGTTTGTTAGCTCGGGCATGACGCATAGTATTGGAAACAGCTTCTTGAATAATGCGAAAAAGATGGTCTTCAATACCTGTTTCCAATCTGGGATCATCGAGTTCCCAAGTTAATTCTAAAGGGATTTTAGCTTGCAGTTCTAAAAGAAGATTATTAATTCCTTGGCGTAATGATTTGCCTTGTAAGTCCACTGGTCGTAGATGCAAAAGTAAGGCGCGCATTTCGGTTTGCGCATTTCCGATGACCGATTCGATTTTTTCTAAATTAGCTGCTAATTTAGGATCTTCTTCTTTGGGATAAGTCTCAGTTATAGCTGATAGCATCATCATGGCTGCAAATAACTGCTGTGAAACTGAATCATGCAACTCACGAGCGATTCGACTACGTTCAACTTCAATAATCTCTTCCTTCGTTTCTTCTCCCACAAAGACCGGAGCTGCTGTAAATTCTTGTAAATCTTCAGTTAAATCGACCAAGCGATTGCGTAAACGATTAATATCCTGAGCCAGACTGTAATCTTGTGTATAGAGGGTTGACTTGTGATTGGTTTGATTAAAGATCGGATGGTGATATTTGCCCAGTAACATCCAATTGATCTTTGCGCGAATTAATTCATAAGCGTCATTAAGCGAAAGAGTTAAATAGAGACTATAGATAACTGAACAAGCAATGATAATTGCCACAATCCAAACAAACAGCCTTACTTCCCATATCTTAATCAAATAAAGATCTTCAATTCTAAATTCAGGGATTTGCCAAGCACACAGCCCAACTACAAATAAGCACAAAACAAGCGAAATAAACAATTGATTAAGCAAAATTCGAATCCATAACCTAAGATTCACAGAATAATCACCTCAACATCCCCGATTACACTTGAAACAATAAAACTTAATTTCCGGTTAGCTTGCTGGTAATCTGGACTTCGCCATTTAAAATTCTCAAGGGTTAGTTCATAATCTTGGGATTCAAACATCACGCGACCACTGATTAAGGAGATATTCATGTTTAAACCGATATCGCGCGGAATAATTAACCGCACACGACCAAACATCTTGCGGATTAAGACCGTATGCTCACCGGCAGGAATTAATGTGTTCCCAAGATCAATAATTGAATTGCCTCCAAAATAGACCAAGTTAATGTCATCCCACTCATAAGAGACCTTCTTTGCGTCCTCACGCATATCAAATAATGATTGATACTGTAAAATGGTGCGTTGCTGGTCTTGCGGTTGGATAAGTTTAATCCCATAATAATTTTCTGATTCTTTTGGACCAGGGTGAAGCATACTTTCAGATAAGTTACCCATTTCATTAATATGACCCTTGTTAAAGATAATTAAAGCAAAGAAAACAGTCAGTAAGAATAACCAGAAAGAGCGTGTCAATACAATTGTCACAATGACCAAAACCAAACCTAAACCTAAGAAAAGGCGGTTTAACCAATAACGTTCAATATACAAGCTTAAACAAATTAAAAAAAAGCCAATCCCAAATAAGCCTAAGAAATGCCAATCCGTGAGTAATTCTAAAAAAATTAAGCAGATACACAGAATCATCATCAGAAATATTCGTTTACGAAAGAAGTCTTTCATCAGAAATTTTACCTCCTATATAATCAAGTCTATTATCGCATAGATTTAAGTCAGATAAAAGATAGTCTATGTTTGATATCATAACTTTTTAGTAGATAGACCCACTGAATTCTACAAAAAAAGACTCCTTATGGAGCCTCATCTTCAATCTTTGAGATTTACGCTTTTGCTACTTTGGTGATTTCCACGTCAAATGAGCCACCAGGTGTTTCGATGGTTACCTTGTCGCCAACCTTATGGCCAAGTAAAGCCTTTGCCATTGGTGAATCATTGGAAATTTTATACTCCATCGGGTCTGCTTCGGCAGATCCAACAATTGTATAGGCTTCTTCAGGTCCGTCCGGCAACTCATTAAAAGTAACCGTACGACCTAAAGTAACTTCGTCAGCTGCTACGTTCTTATCATCAATGATTTCAGCAAAACGAATCATGTTCTCTAGCGTTGAAATGCGACCTTCGACAAAAGCTTGTTCATCTTTGGCTGATTCATATTCAGAGTTTTCTGATAAATCGCCGAAAGAACGAGCGATTTTAATGCGTTCGATAATTTCCGCTCGTTTGTTAACTTTTAATTCTTCTAATTCTGCTTCAATTTTCTTCTTACCTTCTAAGGTCATTGGATATGTTTTTTCTACCATCTGATAAAACTCCTTCAAATTAATTAATAATTGTGTTAATTTTTGTTACTAATAAATCAATCGCCACATGATTGTGACCACCTTCTGGGACAATGATGTCAGCATAGCGTTTGGTCGGTTCAGTAAATTGATGGTGCATCGGTTTTACCACCGATTCATACTGCTCAAGTACTGATTCGACAGACCTTCCTCGCTTAATAACATCCCGTTTAATTCGTCTAGCTAATCGTATATCATCTTCAGTATCCACATAAATTTTTATATCACACAGATCGCGAATCAGCTTATCTTCAAAAATTAATATCCCCTCTAAAATTAAAACATCGCGGGACACTTCTTCACGTGTTTGTGCTGAGCGTGTATGATTAACAAAATCATAGATAGGTACTTCAATTTTTTCACCGCGGATAAAGGCTTGAATATGTTCGTAAAACAAGTCATTATCAAAAGCAAATGGATGGTCATAGTTTGTTTTAAGTCTTTCTTCAAAGGTCAGGTGACTTTGGTCCTTGTAATAGTTATCCTGAGCTAAAACTAAAACGGACATTTCAGTGAACTGTTCTAAAATACGCTTACTGACACTCGATTTACCTGAGCCAGAACCTCCTGTAACACCGATAATGATTGGTCTATCACCCATTACTTCACTCCTTCAATTGACAGATACATAAAAGAAAGCAACCACCCCAAAAGGGTGATTACTTGCTCTATACTGAACTTGCTCAAAACTATATTAAAGAAAATACCACATAAATAAGACTAATGCAAGCCCTATCATAATAATTAACATAAAAGTTTTTGTTGCAAGTGATCTTTTTAACTAATAATTATTTTTACTCTTGCCCTGTTTCTGTACTTTCCCCACTCGCTTCTTTGGCTGCTTCATCGAAGAAAGGTTGGACGTATTGCTCTACAAGCGCATTATGTTCAGCTTCAGTAGCAGAATAGTATATTTCCCCCGTATTCATGTCGGCAACAAAGTAATAATAGTCCGAATAGGTTGGATAGATTGTCGCCATAATGGATGATAATGAAGGGCTATTAATTGGCCCTATCGGTATTCCGCTGTTTTGGTAGGTATTATAAGGGGAATCCACCTCTAAATCATCATAAGTGACTAACTCTTTATGTTCTCCTAAAGCATAGATGACTGTGATATCACTCTGTAAAGGCATATCCACATTTAAACGGTTTAGGAAAACGCCTGCTACTAAGGCTCGGTCTTCGTCTGTCGATGCCTCGCGTTCAACAATCGAAGCCAGACTCAAGATTTGGTGGTAACTTAACGTAGTATTGGTAAGATCGTCCTGTAACTTTTGGTATTCAAGGTTTGTTTTTCCTACCATGTTGATAATCAAATCATCCGCTGTCATTCCAGCAATATAATCATAAGTGGCTGGGAAAAGATAACCTTCTAGACGGTATTTTAGGCCTTCAATCTCAGACAAGGGTTGGATTAAACTTGGGAAACGACCTAGAAGCTCTTCAAAGAGATCCTCACTTTCAGCTCGTTCCATAAATGTCTGCGCATCAATCGGTGTTTGCTCTGCAATCACCTGTGCAATCTCAGTTAATTGCATACCTTCGACGATAGTGAGCGTGGTATCAATATCTTCTTGGATTGGTTCGCCACCTTCTTTTAAGGTTGCAATTAATTGTTCGGCATTCATATTCGGTTTTAGCTGATAATGTCCTGCTTGAAAATCGCTAGCACCTTTGAATTTCATGAATAAATTAAAAACTTGGCTATTATGAACTAATTTCTCATCTTCAAGAATTTGAGCAATGTCACTTGAAGTCGACCCAATTGGGATAGTGACTTCAATGGCTTGCGAATTATTAGCGTCAACTGGACCCAAATCTTTCTCTAATTTCCAATAGGTAAATGATACTCCCACTATTAGAATCACCAAGAAAACCCATAGGATTATTTTAATCACACGATTGGTCCAAAGCATTTCTTTTACATGTATCGTCTCATTCACTTTCGCTTCTTCTTGTACTTTATTCCAGTCTATCTTCATACTTCCTCCTAATCAGCAAACGTTGTAAGCATTATAGCAAATAACAAAGTAAATGACTATCCTGACTTAAGCAATGACTGATTAAATTAATGTTTCATTTTAGATAAGTATCAAAAGAAAAAGCTCCTACCGATTGGACAATCGGAAAGAGCTAGGACTTATTGATTATTCTTCGTCATCTGCTAAGAATGTATTTAAGACTTCATCAATCATATCCCATTCTTCTTCAGTCTCAATAAATTCTAAATCACCAGAAGTGCCATCCTCATTTTCTTTATATGAATAAGCTTGGATTTCTACTTCTTCTTCATCACTTGTTCCTGCTGGATAAATAAGAACATAAGATTTACCAAAATCTTCCGATTCAAAAGTAAAGAGAATTTCATATAAGGATTCATTGCCCTCTTCATCGACTACTGTGATATAGTCCACTTCTTTTTCTTCGTGATCATGATTGTGTTCTTCTACCATCTTGACACCCCTATCTTTTATAATTTAAATAATTTTGTAAAATCATAACGGCTGCTAATTTATCAATCACTTTTTTGCGTTTTTTGCGGGAAATGTTTCCTTCTTCGATTAGCATTCGCTCAGCTTGTGTAGTGGTTAGTCGTTCATCTTGATAGATTATTTGACACTCTGGTACAATCGTTTGAAGATTATCACCAAACTTTAGCGATGCTTCTGCTCTTGGTCCCATCGTATTATTCATGTTTTTTGGTAAACCAATAATGATCTTATTCACGTGGTATTCATCAATAAGTTCTTTGAGCCGTTGGTAGCCAAAGTCTCCCGCTTCTTCATCAATGGGGATGGTCTCAATCCCTTGAGCTGTCCACCCCATCAAATCACTAATTGCCACGCCAACCGTTTTTGAACCTACGTCAAGACCCATGCTACGGTTTCCTGTCGGCATGAATTATGACTCCTTCTGAGTTAGATAATATTTGACTAATTTCTCTACAATTTCATCGCGCTCATGACGACGAATAATATTACGGGCATCATTATGACGCGGAATATAGGCCGGGTCACCTGATAAGAGATAGCCCACAATCTGGTTAACTGGGTCATACCCCTTTTCCTCCAATGCACGGTAGACGATTTCTAAACTTTCACGTACTGTGTGCTGATTTAAATCATCTAACTTAAAAAGTATTGTTTCATCTAATGATTGCATGGATGCACTCACCGAACCTTTCTTTATTTCATCAACTCTTTTATTTTAGTTTCTAGTTGATTTTATATACTAAGTGTAGTTTACCACAATTCCTTTAGAAATGGCTCTTATTATGCATTATTTATTGACTTTTCAATATTACGATTTTGTTTCAAATTAAGCTAGTAAGTTCTTTATTTCATCTGCTACTGAAGCTAATAATTGCTGAATGCCGGCAGGATTTTTGCCCCCAGCTTGAGCCATGGTTGGCCGTCCGCCACCGCCACCTTGGATATACTTAGCGAGCGGTTTAATTAAATCACCTGCTTTAATCCCTTTCGCTACTGTCTCTTGATCGACTAAAACCAGTAAATTGGCCTTATCCTCTTGGGAGGTTGCTAAAACAAGAATATTCGAAGCTGCTTTTTCTTGCCAAGTATCCCCTAAGGCACGAAGGGAATCCATATTTTGATTATCAACGCTAGCTGCGATATAGCTCATGTCATTGACCGTTTGAACCTCTTCAAAGATTTCATTTGAAGCATCTTGCATTACGCGTGCAGTTAAGGAATCTATTTCTGACTGTTGTGCTTTTAACTCTGCTTGCAATTGTTCAATTTTATGTAGTAATTGATCACTTTGACTAACTTTTAATTGATGTTGAACCTCTTTTAAGAGTGATTCATTTTCTTGATAATTAGCAATAGCAGCTTGTCCGGTCAAGGCCTCAATCCGACGAAGTCCAGCCCCAATACCCGATTCGGCCATAATCTTAAACGTTCCGATCTCATTGGTGTTGTTAACGTGTGTTCCTCCGCATAATTCAATGGATTCATTGCCTACATTAACAACTCGTACAATTGAACCATACTTCTCGCCAAAGAGTGCCATGGCACCCATTGCTTTTGCATCATCTATTGGCATTTCGTTAATGTCAACGTTAATCGCATTTTCAACCATAAAGTTAACATAAGACTCGACTTGTTTTAATTCTTCTGGTGACATTTTACCAAAATGTGAAAAGTCAAAACGTAGGCGATCTGGTCCCACATAAGAACCTTTTTGGTTGGCATGATCGCCTAAAACTTCTTTTAGAGCTTTATGTAAGAGGTGGGTAGCTGTATGGTTTTGGTTAGTTCGCATTCTAGCTTGGCGATCAACGGTTAATGTATAAGATTGGTCACGATTTATAGGCATTTCAAGCGATTTAACTTTATGCATAAATTGACCATGTGGACCTTTTTGTACGTCAAGTACTTCAGCTAGCATTTGATCGCCATCAAACACACCCCCAATATCTGCAACTTGTCCTCCCATTTCAGCATAGAAAGGAGAACGGTTGAAGAATAAAATGCCCTCACTATGAGCGGGTAACTGATCCACCTCTTGATCATTCACCACGATATGTTTAATCGTTGCATTGGTTGTTAATTGATCATAACCTACAAAGTCAAAATCATAGTCAATGGCATGAAGAGTCGAAGATTGAATAGCCATCGATCCCGCATCCGAACGAGCGGAACGCGCTCTTTCTCTTTGTGCTTCCATTGCGGTTTCAAAACCTTCAATATCCACTTTAAGGCCTTCTTCTTCAGCCATTTCTTTAGTTAATTCTAACGGAAAGCCGAAGGTGTCATATAAATGGAAAGCTTTTTGACCTGTGATCGTCGATTGACCTTCTTGGCGAAGAGACTCAATCACTTGATTCAGTTGAACTTCCCCTTCTTCAATAGTCTCATGGAAACGTTGTTCCTCTTTTAAGAGAACATCTTTGATGAAACTTTCTTTTTCCCGCAGTTCGCTGTAACTATCACCCATAATTTCAGCGATAATTGGCACTAATTCGGATATAAAGAGACGACGAATGCCTAACTTACGACCATGCATGACTGCTCGTCGAATTAAACGTCTTAAGATATAACCTCGTCCTTCATTCGATGGTAAGGCACCATCACCAATCGCAAAGGAAACAGCACGTATATGGTCTGCAATGACTTTGAATGAAGTGTCTGTTTTTACATGGTCACCATAGGAAATTTCGGTTAATTGGCCAATTGCCTTAATAATTGGCATAAACAAATCCGTTTCAAAGTTAGTCGGTACATCTTGCATCACCGAAGCCATGCGTTCTAAGCCCATACCGGTATCTACGTTTTTATTGGGAAGTGGTTGGTAGGAACCGTCAGGCATGTGATTGAATTGAGAGAAAACTAGGTTCCAAATTTCTAAATAGCGTTCATTTTCACCACCTGGATACATTTCTGGATCGTCATCTGATAAGTTTTGGTATTTTTCACCACGATCAAAGAAAATCTCTGAATCGGGTCCGCAAGGACCTGAGCCAATATCCCAAAAGTTATCTTCTACAGCAACGATGTGATTTTCTGCTAAGCCACACTTTTCCATCCAGATTTGTTTGGTTTCTTCATCTTCAGGAAAATAGGTGACATAAAGTCGTTCCGAATCAAAATTCAGCCATTTTTCTGAGGTTAAGAATTCCCAAGCCCAGGTAATCGCTTCTTCTTTAAAGTAATCACCAATCGACCAGTTACCTAACATTTCAAATAGAGTGTGGTGACGTGCTGTGACTCCTACATTTTCGATATCATTGGTACGGATACATTTTTGAACATTGGCAATTTTAGGATTGGCCGGCACTTCTGTTCCATCCATATATTTTTTTAAGGCTGCCACTCCTGAGTTAATCCATAACAAGGTTGGATCATTAATAGGGATTAGGTTAGCTGAGGGGACAATTTGATGGTCTTTTTCTGCAAAGAAGTCTAAAAACTTCTGACGAATTTCTTGGCTCTTTAATGGTTTCATCTCTCATTCTCCTTCAATATAAATAAAGAGTCATTATATGCAAGGGCGCTCAACCACGGTACCACCTTGCTTATAATAACTCTCGGTTATCTCTTTAAGTGACTGTTAACGCCAGCAAAACGCCAATCTTTCGATTGGTCCGTATGAGGGAGCATCAATGTCGTAATTACTTGCACCAAACGTAATTTCTCTTAAATGACCTGACATGTCCTCTACCCTTAGTAATATAGCAATTTTTATAAAAAAGGTCAATCAAGAAATAAGAGTAAGGCTTTGGAAGTTTTATAACTTTCATTCATAGAAGAATAATTGCTTTAAAATTAGATGATTTCCTTTAGTTCATTATTTATTAGTTAATTATTTTGCATAAAATCCTCTGGCTTTAACCCTTCCATTCCAATCATCGGATCGACCTGCCAAATTGTTTGGTCATTCAAGATAAACCTTTCTGCTTGTTTAATTTTTGTCGGTGCTTGCGTAGTAGTTTCTTTTTTTAAAACATTCGTGCTTTGTTTGTTGTCTTCGTACTTTTTACTTTTTGACTGCTCTTGACTTTTTTCTTGGTCAGTCAAATTTAATTGTAAGTATTCAACTAATTTGGTTTTCCGTTCAATTTGAACTTGAGAAACCGCCTTATTAAAACTTTGAGGGTTCCCCACCATCACTAAAGATTTTACCGCTCGTGTCACGGCGGTATAGATTATGTCCCGCCTTAACATCCGTGAATAGCGATCAACCAGTGGTAAGATGACCAAGTCATATTCTGACCCTTGTGCCTTATGAATGGAACAACAATAAGCTAAGGTCAACTGATCGAGTTCATTTTTGCGATAATGGATTTCATTCCCATCAAAATCTACAATGACTTCTTCAACATTAGACGAACTCTCCTTAGCTGTTAAGATAGCGGTAATCTTTCCGATGTCACCATTATATACACCATCTTCCGTATTATTAACGAGTTGAAGAACCTTGTCTCCTAATCGATATACTTGGTCAAAGTGTTTAATCTCACGTTTTTTTGAACTGGCAGGATTCAACATTTCTTGCATCAGATCATTAATCTGATTGATGCCACCCGGTCCTTTATACATAGGAGCTAGGACTTGTAAAGTTTGAGAATTAAAGCCTTTTTTGACGGCTGCTTCAACAATCTGTCCAACCACATCACTCACTTGTTGAGCAGAGCAAGGGATAAATGAGCGATCACTATGCTTCATTAGAAAATCTTCCGGTAGATAGCCTTGTCGAATTTGATGAGCTAGATGCACGATAGATGAGTCTTCAGACTGACGATAAATTTTAGAAAGAGAAACGGTTGGAATCACACCTGATTCAATCAAATCTGAAAAAACCTTACCTGGTCCTACTGAAGGAAGTTGGTCCTTGTCTCCCACCAAGACTACTTGCATTTCATAAGGAATAGCTTGCATTAACCAATTCATTAACCACACATCGACCATTGACATTTCATCCACAATTAAGAGACTGCCATCAATCATGATTGGATCAAAATCTTTTATAGTAGACTCACGATTGTACCCAATTAAACGGTGAATGGTAGAGGCTGGCAAATGAGAGGTATCTTGCATCCGTTTTGCTGCCCTCCCTGTCGGAGCCGCTAAGCGAATAGGAGATTCAAAATTATCTTCATTGAGATCGGCAAGATCATAACCGTGTATAATAGCATGTAAATAGATGAGCCCTTGGACGAGGGTTGTTTTTCCTGTGCCTGGTCCTCCTGTAATAATAGACAAAGGAGACTGAATGGCTAATTTTAAAGCCTGCTGTTGCTCTTGATCATAATCTATTTTAATTAGTGCCATGACATCTTTAATGGCTTGATCTATTTCCTCTTCTTCGAATCGCTCGACTTGTTCGGCCATTAAGTAATCATGAATCTTTTTACTGCTTCCGTACTCAGCGTAGAAGATAGAGGGAATAATAAGGTCTTCCCCCACCATTAAAAGCTGCTCTTGAGTAAGAGCTAGATCTAACCCTTTCGCTAATAGATCATCCTCAATAAGAAAGCGCCGACTTTTTTCTAAAAGGTCGCGTGCAGCCCTTAATGAATCCGGAGTTGAAACGTAAGTATCTCCTTGCTCCGTAGAGACTTGAGCGACTGCCATGGTGATAGCCGAAGCAATCCGTTCGGCGGCATCTGGTTCAATTCCTATCAGTTCAGCTAGCTGGTCGGCCTTGGTGAAACCAATCCCCTCAATTTCAGTGACTAATTGATAAGGATTTTCCTTCACCTTTTCGAGGGTATGGGATTGATATCTTTTATAAATTTTATCGGCTAAGTTCGCCCCGAACCCCCACTCTGTTAATTGCATAAAAATTCGTTCTGTCCCTTGAAATTTTAAGAGGCTGGCCCTTAATTGGTCGGCAACTTTACCAGTTAAACCACTGACTTTATCTAATGCCTTTGGATCATCTAGAATTTGGTCAATTGCTTTCTCCCCAAGATTATCTACAATTTTTTCAGCGGTTTTAGGCCCAACCCCCTTGAAACGATTACTAGATAAATAATTAATTAAACCCTTGCGTGAAGTGGGCATCAATTGTTGGTAGCGAGTGACGGAAAACTGCTGACCAAAACGCGGATGGTTTACTAACTGACCAAAAAATTGATAAGGCGTATTATAATGAATAGTAGTAAATTGTCCGGTTATAACGAGTTCTTCTTCAACTAACAGATTGGTTTGGTCTAAATCAACACGAATTCTGAGAACTTTATAGAAGTTTTGATCATTTTCAAAGATAATACTTTCTAAACTACCTATAATTAATTCTTCCATTCACTCTCACCTCACTTTTAAATCTTATTATATCAATCTTTCTTATTAGGAACTAGCGCTTATAAGCCAAAATGTTCATAAGAAAACTATCTTATCGCACTAAAAAATCACCCTAAATGGTTAGGGTGACTTTAACTTAAATATATTGTCTCATCACACCGTCTTTAAAGGCCGCATCAATAATGCCACCTCCTAAACATTCTTCACCTTGGTAGAAAACCACCGCTTGTCCAGGTGTTATCGCTCTTGCTGGCTCATCAAAAACAACGCGTGCTTTTTCCCCTTGATCGTAAATTGTTACTTCGGCAGGTACATCTTCTTGACGATAACGGAATTTAATAGTGCATCTAAAGGTCCGATCGCTCAAATCACCATTCGTAAAGGAAAGGTCAGAAGCTTCTAGGTAATCGGCATATAAATGAGGATGGTTAAAGCCTTGTCCGACATAGAGTGTTTGCGTAGACATATCCTTGCCAATTACAAACCACGGTTCATTAGACCCGTTTGAGCCCGTCGAACCACCAATTCCTAAACCATGACGTTGCCCAATGGTATAGTACATCAATCCCATATGGTCGCCTTTCACTTCACCGTCTAGGGTTTTAATTTTACCCGGTTGGTTGGGCAAATAATTAGAAAGAAATTGATTAAAATCTCTTTCGCCGATAAAACACACTCCGGTAGAATCTTTCTTTTTAGCCGTAGCTAAGCCTGCTTCTGCAGCAATCTCACGTACTTGTGGTTTTTCTAAGTGTCCCAAGGGGAAGATCGCTTTTTGCAACTGAGTTTGCGACAGTTGGTTAAGGAAATAGGTTTGGTCTTTCTTTTGGTCTACGCCCCGCAATAAATGAACTTGACCTTGGTCATCACGTTCTGTTTGCGCATAGTGCCCCATAGCAATGTAGTCTGCTCCTAAGTCGGTTGCGTAATCTAAGAAGGCTTTAAACTTCACTTCTTTATTGCACATCACATCTGGATTGGGGGTTCTCCCTTTGCGATATTCACTTAAGAAATATTCGAAAACGCGGTCCCAGTATTCCTTTTCAAAATTAACTGAATAGTAAGGAATCCCTATTTGTTCTGCCACTAGAGCTACATCTTCATAATCTTTAGTCGCTGTACATACACCCTTTTCATCCGTGTCGTCCCAATTCTTCATAAACAAACCGACTACATCGTACCCTTCTTGTTTGAGCAATAAGGCTGCTACCGAAGAATCCACTCCACCCGACATTCCTATTACCACTCTAGTTTGAGCTTTATCTTTTTGTTGAGTCATGGGATCTTCCTTTCTTTGATCTTTAATAAATAGTAAAAAAACGAACTCACCTTGAATGGAAAGTTCGTTTCAGATACATTCAAAACCATGTTCTATTTTACTTCAACTAGAACGTTGCGGTCAACAAATCCGTCGAAGATGAAATTAATTTTTTCAATAACCATCTCATTATTAGCCAGACTAAAAACATTAACCGCTTGCAAGCCATTAGAATTTACGGTCGATATTTTTAGCCCATTTAAGTCCGCATTAACTGTCACTTTTAAGACAAGCCCTGAACGATGGGTAGAGTCTAATTCACGTTTATAGAGAAAATTACCACCACGCGTTTCATTGAAACCATTATCTCTTAAGGTATAAGGTTTACATTCTGGACAGACTTCAAAGGTTCGATTGAATCCTAATAATTTTGCTTCTGGTGTAAATGCCATTATTCTACTCCTTACTATTGATATATTTTTGTTATTGCTTCAATTAATTGATCGATCTCATTCTTAGTCGTGTAACGACCAAATGAGATTCGAACACTCTCACGCCAACGGGCCTCATTTTTGGGATAATAGGCGGTCAGGACCCGGCTTGGTTTGATCGACCCCGCAGAGCATGCTGAACCAGCTGATAGATAAATATCTTGCATATCCAATTGAATGATTACTTGACTGGCTAATTTTTCTTTTAACCAAATACTGTGGATGCGATTGTTATGATGGACTAGATCACCATTCCTTTGATACTCTATCCCTGTTTGAT
Source organism: Facklamia miroungae (assembly GCF_012396555.1). Lineage (GTDB taxonomy): Bacteria > Bacillota > Bacilli > Lactobacillales > Aerococcaceae > Facklamia > Facklamia miroungae. The sequence goes on along the minus strand of NZ_JAAXPS010000015.1, from coordinate 6,891 downwards.
TCAACTGTTGAAAGAAATAAGTAGATAATTCAACAAAACTTTCTTGTAATTCATGATATCCTTGATCCATAAGTTCTAACGCTTCAACCATACCCAAAATATATGGCAGATTTTCCGTTCCAGATCGCTTGGTATATTCCTGATCACCACCTAACAATAAAGGATCTAGGATCATCTCTTTATTCCAAGCCTGGTATACCAAAAAGCCGATTCCTTTAGGGGCATAGAACTTATGACCCGATCCATTAAAAGAGGTACAAGGAAAGTCTTGTGGGTTAATCATTTGATAACCGATCGCTTGGGTCGCGTCAACATGAAACCAATAGCCTTTTTGCTTGGCATATTGTCCCAGCTCTTTGATGGGGAGTATCGAGCCAACCTCATTATTGACTGCCATAACCGTCCAGCCGATGGTTGTCTGCTTACTCGCTTCGATAAATTGCTCGAGAGAAAATTGCTGGTTGGAATTGGGCTGAAGACGGGTGACTTCAAAACCTTTATTTTCTAAGTCGAGCAATACACGATCCACGGCCGAATGTTCAATAGCTGTCGTAACAATATGATGACCAAGACCTAAATCACGTGCTCGATAAGCTTGAGAACGCAGTGCCCAATTGATTGCCTCAGTCGCACCTGAGGTAAAATATAAATCAGAAGCTTCATCTAGTTTAAGAAGTGCTTTCAAGCGTCGTCGCGCCGTCGTTAACTTGTTTTTACTTGCTTTACCCAGCTTATAATTAGCAGAAGGATTCCCAAATGACTCTGCTAATGCGTGAGATATGCGTGCTTGAACACGAAGGTCCACTGGGGTTGTTGCTGCATAGTCAAAATATAACATTGTCTCACCTTTTTCATTCCTAATAGTACTATTATAACGCATTTTATTGATTTTGAAAGTGTTTACGGCGAGAAATAAATGTCTCTTTTTCATCAAAATGTGACTTATGTGGTAAAATATATTCATTATTAAGGAGGTTTCATAATGCAACAACCTTTAGCCTATCGCATGCGTCCTAAGCATATCAATCAAGTGCTAGGGCAAACGCATCTTGTCGGTCCCGGAAAAATAATACGTCGAATGGTAGAAGCTAAACGTCTATCTTCAATGATCCTATATGGTCCGCCCGGAACAGGAAAAACTTCAATAGCCGCGGCCATTGCGGGAACCACTCAATATGCTTTCCGCCATTTAAATGCTGCCACTGATGCCAAAAAAGACCTAGAAGTCGTTGTCGCTGAAGCCAAAATGTCTGGCACATTGATTTTATTATTAGATGAGATTCATCGATTAAATAAATTGAAACAAGACTACTTGCTCCCCCATTTAGAAAATGGACGGATAATTTTAATTGGGGCCACCACCGAAAATCCCTATATTTCTATCAATCCTGCCATCCGATCAAGAGCTCAAATATTTGAAGTAAAAGCCTTATCTAGTCAAGATATTCAGCGTGGTTTAGAAAGAGCCATTCAGGATTCTGAAAACGGACTTGGGAAGTATCCAATTGAAATGGATGAGTCAACCCTTAAACATTTTTCTTCAGTAACTAATGGTGATATTCGTTCCGCCTTAAACGCTTTAGAGTTAGCCGTCCTCTCCACACCAGAAAACTCACAGGGCAAAATAGTGATTACACAAGCCATTGCTGAAGAATGTTTGCAACGCAAACGCCTGACCCATGATAAGGATGGTGATAATCATTATGATGTGATCTCTGCCCTACAAAAATCAATTCGAGGATCAGATGTTGATGCAGCAATGTATTATTTGGCTGTTCTCTTAGAAGCTGGCGAATTGATCATTGCCTGTCGTCGTTTGTTAGTGATTGCGTATGAAGATGTCGGTTTTGGGAATCCGCAAGCTACACAACGGACGGTAGCCGCTGTTGAAGCGGCAGAAAAATTAGGCTTGCCTGAAGCACGGATTCCCTTAGCCTTTGCGGTTGCTGACTTAGCACTCAGTCCAAAGTCAAATACTTCCTATCGCGCAATAAATGCCGCCATGGCTGATATTGAAGCGGGATATACCGGACCAGTACCGGATGCTCTAAGAGACGGACATTATGCAGGAGCTAAAAAGTTAGGACGATCGATTGGTTACAAAAACCCACATGAATACCCAAATCATTTTGTCAGTCAACAATATTTACCCGATCGTTTAAAAACAAAGCAATATTTTCACCCAGATCCTACAGGAAAATACGAAACAGCCATTAGTCAATACTATCAAGAAATAAAAGAACAACAATAACGAGTAAGAAATTTAGCATGGTTGTTAAAAAGATCAATTAAACAAACCACTATCTAATCGCAATGTAAATGTTTTCATCTTTTTGAAGCAAAAGTATTGCAATCTAAACTTATCGTGTTATACTAAGTTCATAGGAAATATATCTGATGTGTTCGAGAGATAGTCAATGTGTTGACCGAACATTTTACATTAGGGATTCTTCAATCGAATACATATGACAAGCCATCGCATGTGGAAGTCAGAACCAATTCGTGAGAACCCCACCTGATTGCTAGCGGGTTCAACCTAGCTTTATTGAAACGGCACGATTCGGATATATTTCGAGAGCTGGCAATTGCCAGCTCTTTTTTATTGAAGATTAATTTAGAATCGAGGACAATTATGCTACAAGCCCTACTTTATGCTTTCCCGTCTGTTTTAGTGATACTGGCCCTTTATATTTTCTATTTTAGAAAGTCTTTACAAACTATTTTTAAAGTTTCAAATTCACAGATCTTTAACCTCTTAGCTCTTACCTTCTTTTTATTAGCTATTTTGGGCTTTGTATTGATCTACATACAATTAGAATTTTGGAGTCTTGTCTGGCTAGTTCTTGTATTGATTTTAATTACACTGATCTCTGTGTTAATATATTTCACTTTAAACTCTCGTTGAAATTCGCTTTACATAAACAAAGCCCTTTAAAGCTACGAGCTTTAAAGGGCTTTTACTATGTTCGTACGATGACAACTTCTTCTGCGTGATCGACTTCATTCAATTTTACCGCTACCTTTTCCTCACTCGAAGTGGGAATATTTTTCCCTACAAAGTCAGCGCGAATTGGGAGTTCTCGGTGTCCTCTATCCACTAAAATGGCTAACTGAATTTTAGCAGGACGATCGGTAGAGAGAATCGCATCGAGACCAGCTCGAATGGTTCGACCCGTATACAAAACATCATCCACCATTATCACCACTTTGTCACGCATCGATTGAGAAAAATGGGGTGGTTGTACGACTGGCGCTTCCGATTCAAACTTATAAGACAAATCATCTCGGTATAAAGAAATATCCAGCTCTTCAACACACACATTAATCTCTTCAATTTGTTGAATTTTTGCGGCTAAGCGCTTGGCTAGATAGATACCTCTTGTTTTGATTCCCACAAGAATCAATTCTTTCACATCCGGGTTACGCTCTACTATCTCATGAGCCATCCGTTTCAGTGTGCGTCCGATTGCCTTTTCATCTAAAATAATATTTTCGGTCATTAATGCGCCTCCTTCATTTGAATTAATTGTTCAATCTCTCTTTATTCTGCTTTTAATCATTTATCAAAAGAACGTTATTCTCAATTGAGAACAACGTTCAAGTTAGCTTTAATTGATAATTATTTAGTCTTCTTTAAACGCTCAACGTCACGTGCAATCGCAATTTCTTCATTTGTTGGTATATTAATGACGGTAACGGTTGAATCATCTGAAGATACAATAGCTTCTTTGCGTGTGTTATTACGCTCTTCATCGATCTTAACACCCATATAACCAAAGTTTCTCATTGTTATTTCACGTGTTTCTTTAGAGTTTTCACCAATTCCAGCCGTAAAGACAATCACATCTACACCATTCATAAGAGCTATATATTGTCCGATATATTTAATGATGCGGTTGAAGAAGATATCCAAAGCTAATTGAGCACGTTCATTACCTGCTTCTGCTGCTTCTTCTACATCACGCATATCTGATGAAACACCAGAAATACCTAATAAACCAGACTTTTTATTAAAGATATTTACCATCTCTTGGATCGTTTCAATACCTTCTTTTTCCATGATAAATGGTATGGCAGACGCATCAATATCTCCCACACGAGTACCCATCGTTAAACCTGCTAGAGGTGTGAACCCCATTGAAGTATCGATTGATTTACCGCCATCTACCGCAGTAATTGAGGCACCGTTTCCTAGATGACAGGTAATAATTTTCAAATCTTCAATAGGTTTGCCTACAATTTCAGCTGCACGATTGGCAACAAACTGATGACTAGTTCCATGGGCACCATATTTGCGAACAGAGTAATTTTCATAGTATTCGTAAGGAATACTGTACATATAATTTTCAGCAGGCATTGATGTATGGAAAGAAGTATCGAACACTGTAACCATTGTAGCATGTGGTAATTTTTCTTGGAAAACACGAATAACGACTGCTTCAGCGGGGTTATGTAAGGGGGCAAAATCACCTAATTCTTCAATGTTTTTAATGACTTGCTCATCGACTAAACAAGACTCTTTGAAGAGTTCGCCACCAGCTACCACACGGTGTCCAACACCTGTAATTTCTTCGAAATCAGCGATTACCCCTAGGTCTAGAAGATTAGTTAGTAATAAATCAACTGCACGACCATGGTCAGCAATATCTTCTGTTAACTGGAATTTTTGTTCTTCCCCGTTAGCATCTGTGTATTTAATTTCTAACTTTGAATCATTTAATCCGATACGTTCCACTAAACCTTTTGAAACGACTGTTTCTTCAGGCATTTCGATAATTTGGAATTTTAAACTTGAAGAACCAGCATTAATCGCCATTGTTTTTGACATTTACAATTTCCCCATTTCTTTGTTAGTTCATATGGTTTTATTATATCATGTTTGTCCTAAGACCGTAAACACCGATTCAGTTTTTTGTGAACTTTTTAATAAACAAAAGTTCTCGAGTATAACTCGAGAGCTCTCTTTTACTTCCAAAAATCAAATTGTGCAGGATTGAGTCCAATCTTTTCTGATTTAAAAACTGGGTTTTGCCCGGCTTTATCTTGCTGGTTATAATCCTTCAAAGCTTTAATTGCTTGGTTACCTAGAATGATAATAACTGGTAGGTTAATCAAAGCCATTATTCCCATAAATAAGTCAGCCATGTCCCATACAAAGGCTTGTTTTTGTACAGCTCCTAAATAAATCAAGATAACAAATATTATACGATAAAACCATTGAAATACGATGTTTGGGACTTTACCTACTAAATAAATAATATTTGATTCAACGTAATAGAGATTCCCAATCAAAGTCGTAAAGCCAAATAAAATTAGGGAAAGGGAAATAAAATAATAACCCCATTGCCCAAATACCGTAGAAAGTGCTTCTTGAATATAAGGAGCTCCAGCCATTGTCTCTGTAGGTACAACACCTGAAGAAAGACCCATAAAAGCAGTGGCAGAACAAATAACGAGTGTATCTAAAAATACAGAAAGCATTTGAACTAATCCTTGTTTAACGGGATGTGAAACATCTGCAGCTGCAGCCGCATTGGGAGCAGACCCCATACCAGCCTCATTAGAATATAAACCTCGTTTGATTCCATGGATCAAACTAGATCCGGCCAATCCACCAAAAATCGCTTTAAAATCTAAAGCATTTTGAAAAATATTACTAAATATTTCTGGTAATTGCTTAATATTCATAACAATCATAAGCAGCGAAACCAAAACATATAAAATTCCCATAAGAGGAACTAATTTTTCTGTGACATGAATGATCGACTTTCCGCCACCTAGAATCACAAAAGCGGTTAATAAGGCTAAGATTCCACCAATTATCATTGGAGTGGTTTGTGGGTTGTAGAATGAATAGCTTGAAAATGAAGATTGGATATTGTAGGACGCTAACATATTAAATCCGACTGCATAACAAGCTATTAATGATAAAGCAAAAGCACTTGCCAGGAATTTACTTTTTAAACCTGCTTGAATATAGTAAGCAGGCCCACCGTATGAATCGCCATTTTCATCTTTGTGTTTATAAATTTGTGCCAAGGTGGACTCAATAAAAGCGGATGCTCCTCCAATAATAGCAACGATCCACATCCAGAATAAAGCGCCTGGACCTCCTAAACATAATGCTGCGGATACTCCAACGATATTACCGGTTCCTACTCGCGATGCTGTTGAGACCATCAGGGCTTGAAAAGAACTCACCCCACCTTTTGAACTGGGCGCTTCTGATAATACTTTAAATGTTTGAAACAGTTTTAATTGAATTAGACCTGTTCGGAAGGTGAAATAAATTCCTACCCCCAAAAGTAAGATGATTAGTACAGGAAAGTAGATAAAACCGTTAACTGTCTTGATGATATGATAAATCGTATCAATAAAGTTTGCCATTATTTTTCCTCCTTATAGATATAGAATAATAACTTTATAATACAATTATCATACTATATGTTATTACCAATTTCTACATTGGATCTTAATAAGGATAAAAAAACAAATTGAATGTTCGGTTTTAAGATGAATGGTCGATTTAATAGCTTTCAAAATTAGTAACTTCTTGGTCATTTCGATCAAGGCAACCTGAAATAACCGATTCTAAACCTACGATCATTCTTAATATTGTTGATGTACCACAACCGGATGTTCCTAAAAAATAACGCGCTCTCCTTCAATACAAAAAAACTCTTAGAAATAATATTTCTAAGAGCTCAGACTGAAGACAAACCCTGTGTGAGTTAATCTCAAATAAGGGGTTGTCTTTATTTTATTTATAAATCACATGAAAATAAAAAAATGCGAAGCCTTTTTAGCTTCTCATCTCCAATATGTTTGCCAATTTCTTCATGTTCAAGCAGGCAAAAGTGAGCCCTGCTTTGAATTCCATCAAGGCTTTCC
>NZ_JAAXPS010000014.1 GCF_012396555.1 Facklamia miroungae | reverse complement strand
GGAAACTGTTTGGACAATTCTCCGATGGAGAACTTTTTCGGGCTACTAAAACAAGAAATGTATTATGGAGAACCGCTGACTAGTTATAAGAAACTAAAGAATAAGATCAATCAATATATTCACCACTATAATCATACAAGAATAAAACAAAAATTGAGCGGTATGTCTCCGGTTGAATACCGAATCTATACCACTCAATTCACCGCTTAAATATAAACTCCAACTTTTGGGGTTCACATCATAAAATAAGAGGGTTTTTTATTCTGAGCTTTTAATTGATTATTGAAGCTTTTCATATTTATAATCCCAAGATATATGTTCCTTATCGATTTCAACTTGTTTGTCATAGTCTTTCAGAACTTCGACTGATATCCCTGATAAAAATATTAGAGCAACAATATTAGGCAAGGCCATTAGCCCCATTGCCAAATCAGCAATATCCCAAACTAAGCCTGGTTTAGAAAAATATCCTAAAGCAATCGAAATCAAAGCAACTAATTTAAATGAATGGATAATTTTAGGGTTTTTAAAAATAAATTTAACATTAGACTCCGCAAAGAAGAACCACCCCACAATTGTAGTCAAAGAAAAACAAGAAAGCGAAATCGCTAAAAAGGATTCACCGATCTTACCAAACTGAAGTTGGAAAGCAGTTTGTGTCATTACTTGCCCAAATTCATTCAATGCGGAAGGGGACATCGCTTGAACAGCATCAACAGTATAAGCTCCAGTTAAGAGATTAATCATTACAGTTGCAACACAAATAATAAATGTACAAATAAAGACACCAACCATAGCAATGAAACCTTGCTCCGCAGGATGTGAAGTCGTAGCTACCGCGTGAGAATGAGGTGTAGATCCCATCCCAGCCTCATTAGAAAACAATCCCCTTGCTAATCCATAACGCATCGCTTGTTGTATGCTTATACCTAAAGCCCCTCCTGCAATTGCTTGAGGGTTAAATGCACTTGTAAGAATTAATTTAATGGTAGGTAAAAGTTGATTAAGATTTAAAAATACAATTAATAATGCCGCTAAAACATATGCCGTTGCCATAGTTGGCACGACTTTTTCTGAGAATTTGCCAATTCGCTCCATTCCTCCAATAAGTATCCAACCAACAATTATCATTAATATGCATGCTATTAAAAGCTGATTCAATCCAAAAGCAGTATTCAGTGATGAAATAATTGAATTTGCTTGAACCATAATACCTACTATACCAAGTGCAATAATACACAAAACAGCAAATATATAAGCAAGCCATTTTTGTTTTAACCCATTTTTTATATAATAAGCTGGACCTCCAACCAAGTTACCGCTAGTTCCTTCTCTTTCTCTAAAAACTTGAGCCATAGAAGCTTCAACAAAAATCGTTGCCATGCCTAAAAAGCCAGAAACTAACATCCAAAAGGCAGCACCAGGTCCTCCACTAATAATAGCAGTTGCAATACCTACAATATTACCAGTTCCGACTTGGGCTGCTACAGCTGTTGCTAAAGATTGAAAAGGAGTCATCTCTCCTTCTTTAGCAGGTTCCCCTCTTAAGATATCTGAGATCATTCGCTTAAGTGCAGGAAAAACTCGTGAAAACTGTGGGAAACCTAACCGTAAGGTCATAAATACTCCTATTCCAATAAAAGCATATAAAAGCACAAAATCCCATAAATAATCTCGTAACGTCTGAATAATAATTGAAAAACTCATAAAACTTACCTTTCTTACTAATTTCAAAACAACTTGATCAAGACAAAACCACTTTTTTATTCTGATAGACCACCCCTAATCAAATGAATGATTTGCATAACATAAGTAGATTAACATAGATTTTTTAAAAAAATAGACAAAAACGTAGTGTTTATAAACATTTTATTTGATACTGATATAAAAAAAAAATTATGTTAACCCTATACAAAACCCCTAATAAATTCACTTCAAAAGTGAATTTATTAGGGGTTTTTAATTGATTGCATTTAAAATTAGATTTTATTTTAATTTCAATGCGGCCGAGAAGACTCGAACTTCCACATCCTTAAGGACACCAGCCCCTCAAGCTGGCGCGTCTGCCATTCCGCCACGACCGCTCTATCAATGACGATATTAAACATTGTAACGAATAGGCAAGCCTCATGTCAACATTTTTATGCTTTAATCTGTTTTAATCCGATACGAGAGCGTTCTTGATCAATCGAAATGACCTCTACCTCAACAATATCACCCACTGCTAGTATCTCAGAAGGATGCTTAATAAATTGTCCTGATTTAGACGCTAGCTTAGATATATGTATCAAGCCATCTTGCTTAAGTCCAATATCAACAAACACACCAAAATCGACTACATTTCGCACTATTCCTTGTAAATGCATGTTTTCTTTTAGGTCCTCAATTTTTAAGACATCTTCTCTTAGAATCGGGGCATCTTGACCTTCGCGAATATCTTGGCTAGGGTTAATCAAACCTTGCAAAATGTCTTTGGCCGTTTCTTTACCGATTTGGTAAGTTTTAGCAATTTGATGACTATCTAACTCTTTTAAGATTCGACTCGTTTCTTCTTCGCCTAACATCTTCAATTCAATTCCGTTATCTTCTAAGATTTTCTGTGCTGTCGTGTAAGATTCTGGATGAATAGAAGTTTGATCTAAAGGATTTTGACCTTTAATAATCCTTAAAAAGCCGACAGCTTGTTCGTAAGTTTTAGGTCCCATCCGTTTGACCTCTTTAATTTGTGTTCGATTGGCAAAACGACCAATCTCATCACGTAATAAAATCACATTCTTAGCTGTTGTATGAGTCAATCCAGAAACACGTTCTAATAATTGAATACTCGCTGTATTAATATCCACTCCCACTTGGTTAACCGTCATATTTACAACAAAATCTAATTCATCAGCTAGTAGATTTTGACTCACATCATGTTGATATTGACCAACGCCCATTGATTTTGGATCGATTTTAATCAATTCGGCTAATGGGTCTTGTAATCTTCTTGCTATGGAAACGGCGCTTCTTTCTTCAACATGGTAATCAGGGAATTCTTGGCGCGCAATTTCGCTCGCAGAATATACTGATGCTCCTGCTTCATTAACGACCACGAAACGAATGGGCCGCTCGATTTGTTTAACTATTTCACTAACAAAAATTTCGGATTCTCTACTTGCAGTTCCATTACCGATTGCTATAACATCCACTTGATGTTTTTCGAGCATTGACTTTAAGAGGGGACCAGCTTGTTCACGTTTTTGAGCCGAAGCGGGAGGATGAGGATAAATGACCCCTTTATCTAAAACACGACCTGTTTCTGAGATAATTGCGAGCTTACATCCCGTACGATAGGCAGGATCTAACCCGAGAACACGTTTTCCTTTTAATGGGGGTTGTAAGAGTAAATGACGAAGATTTTCACCAAAAATCGCAATCGCATGCCGGTCTGCTTTTTCCGTTTGCTCACTTCTAATTTCTCGTTCAATCGCTGGTTGAATGAACCTTTTATAAGCGTCTTTAATAGCTAAATCGATGCGTTCTTTTTGCTGATTAGATAAATTCCCGTTAATCATATATTTACGCATATACTGCAAAGCAGGTTCTTCATCCACTTGAATTTTTATGGAAAGGACGCCTTCTTTTTCAGCACGATTGGATGCTAAAACACGGTGTTCAGCGATTTTTGTTAATTTTTCTTGGAAATCATAATACATGCGGTAAACACCGCGTTCATCTAAATCTTGATTTTTTAAACTTGTCGTCCAATCCGCATTATATTTTGTGTATTTGCGAATAAATTCACGAAAATCGGCTCGATCTCCTATTTCTTGAGCGATGATCTCGTGAGCACCTTCAAGTGCTTCTTCTGCGGTTTGAACTTTGTTATTAAGATATTTCTCTGCTTCTTTCGCAATTGAAGCTTCTATGTTTCCTTCTTCTAATATCCATTTTGCTAGTGGTTCAAGACCATTTTCAATCGCTATCATTGCCTTGGTTCGACGTTTTTTCTTAAATGGACGATAAAAATCTTCGACTTGCTGTAAGGTTTGAGCTTGTTCAATTTTTTCTTGCAAATCAGCATCTAGTTTCCCTTGTGCTCCAATTGTTTTGATGACTTCTTCTTTACGTTGTTTCAAATTTATGGCATATTGATATTTTTTATCAATATCATATATTTGAACTTCATCAAGGGACCCTGTGACTTCTTTACGGTATCGAGCAATAAAAGGAATCGTATTCCCATCTGTTAATAAATTAAGAACGGCTTCTACTTGATCAATTTTAATATTCAATTCTTGACTGATTGCCTTTAAAATATCTGCTTGTTTATCTGCACTATTCATCCTGTCATTCTCCTTCTAAAACTGGAACGGAACATATTTGTATAACTGCTGTTGGACTGATTTTCAGAGCATGTAATTGGCCCCCAAAAACACATCCGCCATCAATGCCCCATTTCATATCTTTACGCCAAACACTTGAATCATAATAATTTTGATGCAAAACCATGGTCGGCGTGTGTCCAAAAACGATTTGTTTTCCGGTTTGATTTTTCGTTTGATGAAAACGATCTCTTATCCACATAAATTCATGATCGGAAGTGTCCTTCCAATCTTCGAGAGACAAATCTAAACCAGCGTGAACAATAATAAATTCCCCATATTCAATGTAATAGGGCAGACTTTCCAGCCAATCTTCAAGCATAGGATAACCATTTTTGATTTGCCGAACTAACCGCCTTGCTTGCGACTTTACCACCTTATCTTCAGATATTTCCAATAACTGACAGATTGTAGAAATGCCACCATTCATAATGTAATGATTAAAGAAGTTGTGAGGACTGCGTAAAAAATTCAAGAGCATGGATTCGTGATTTCCTCTTATACAAATGGCATTATACTGACTTTGAAGCTGCCACACACGTTTCAAAACAGCCAAACTATTATATCCTCGATCAATATAATCGCCTATAAAAACTAGTTTTTCCTTATCAGGATTCCAGTCTTGTAATAACTTATCTAATTCATCACTCATTCCATGGATATCTCCTATTACAAATAAATGCTCTGGATTCTTTAGCAATATCGCTCACCACCTTTCAAAATCGAATAATTTTAGTATAACATAGGTTTAGGACTAGGAAAATCATAGAATCTGTCTCAAATAAATCATATATAGAAAAAATCCCCTCTAGATGAGTTTTCAACCAATCTAGAGGGGATTTGCTTAACTCTCTCAGGACTTATAAACCTAAATGTCCTTTGACTAAATCTTCAATATTCTTAAGCTCTGTAGCTGGATCTGAATCATTAATAAACACATTTTCGATTGCGGTATTTAATTCCGTAAACACCTCAGAAGCGCCCACATAGGGAACTTGTGATTTCCCATATGTTAACTCTTTTGTTGCAGCTTCAACATAAGGGACATCTGCAAGAAAATCTTGCCAAATTTTAGACTCTACACCAGATTTAGTGATTGGTAAATAACCTGTATCTTTTGCCCATTGAGCAGTATTATCTGCTTGAAGTAAAAATGACATGAATTGAATCGCTCCTGCAATTTGCTCATCAGAAGCTGAAGCAAAAATACCAAGATCATTTCCTGCAAATAAAGTTAATGGTTCACCTTCACCATAAACAGGAAGTTCAGCAGTTACCATCTTCATGCCTGATTCTTCCACACCTGGTAACACGTGGGGAAGTCCTGCAGATGAACCAATATATAAAGCTGTTGCGCCTTGTGAGAATGGTCCAGACATGTATCCATCTTCACCTGCGATACGAGCATGGTCTTCTTTGATTAAATCTTTTAAAAATTGCAAAGTCTCAACCGCTTTGTCTGAAGCAATATCTGTGGTGGACTTATCATCGGCAATCCAAGTTGCTCCATTTTGTTTAGCCATTGTTTCTAATTCCATCGAAGGCCCGTTTTCTAAACCCATCGCCTGAGCTTCAATTCCAGCTTCATCCAATGCTTTACCTAATTCTAGAACCTCAGCCCAAGTTTTAGGAATTTCAGCTCCAACTTCATCCAAAATATCCTGATTAACATACATCATCCGCACTGACTTTGAAAAAGGTAATGCATAAATTTGATCATCAAAAGTAACCCCTGTTAAGAAGCCTTCAAAAATATCGTCACGTAATTCTTGAGTAAAACCATTTTCCGATGTTAAATGCTCGTCTAAAGGCATTGTCAATCCTTGATCCTTAAAATCTACTACAGTAGAAGCCGTTAATTGAGCCATTACTGGTAAATCTTTTGATACTCCTGAGGCGATAATCGATTGTTGAAGAGAAGCATAATCTCCTTGGTTTTGTTCTACAACTTTGTATTGGTCTTGCGATTGGTTAAAAGCTTCTACTAATTTAGCTAAAGCTTCTTGATGGGGACCATTCATGGCGTGCCAAAAAGTGATTTCAACTGGCTCTTGACTATTTGCAAATGACGTGTATACGTTACTCAGTGAGAACACTAATAATGCTGCCAATAAAACTTTAATCTTTTTCATTATTTTTCTCCTTTTCTAATGACTATGCGACAACAACTAGCCTTTCAGTCCAGATCTCGAAATTCCTCGAATAATATGTTTTTGGAAAACTAAGTAAAAAACGATCATCGGAATCACCACAATAGCAGAGGCTGCCATCAGTAATTCAAACTTAGTTCCCGCTTCTGTTGTAAATGCTTGTAACCCAACAGGAAGTGTTCGCATATTTCGATCAGTAGTCACTATAAGTGGCCACATAAAAGCATTCCAAGAACCAATGACCTTCAAAATCATAACTGCTATAATAGAAGATTTTGATAAGGGAACCATCATCTCCCATAAAAAGCGCCAATCACTGGCACCATCTGTTTTCGCAGCATAATACAATTCATCCGGTACACTTTGAAAGGACTGTTTAAGAGTGAAAACTGAAAAAACGGATGCCAACCAAGGTAAAATCAAGGCACCAAATGTATTGATCATTCCCCAATCTGATAGAGTAACAAAGTTGGGTATGGTCATCAGTTCTCCAGGAACCATCATCGTTCCAAGTAAAATTACAAAGAAAATATCTTTACCCCAAAATTTTAGCTTAGAAAAAGCAAAGGCTGCTAAAATACTAGTAATTAATTCTCCCGATGTTGTAGTAAAGGTAACAATTAAACTATTAACAAAGTAGCGTCCAAAAGGTGCTGCAGATAAAGCTTGCTGATAGTTTGACCACTTTGGACTATTTGGAAACCAGATAGGCGGAATTGCAGTCGCCTGGCCAGCTGTTTTAAGTGAGGTGGCTAACATCCAATAAAAAGGTAGCATCATCATTAATCCACCAATTGATAAGATTAGATAGATAATTATTAACTGCCAAGTCTTTTTCATTTAACCACCCCTCTTTTCAAAGTATCGATTCCCAAAATACTGAATCAAAGTTAGTAGGAGGACAATCCCAAAAAGAACCATCCCAGTTGCTGCTGCCATTCCATAGTCATACTGTTCATAGAATTTACGGTAAAGATAATAAACTAGTGTAGTTGCAGAGCCGGCAGGACCTGGTCGTCCATTAAACAAGGCGAAAACTTCATCAAAAACCTTGAAACCGTTAATCACACTCACAACCGTTAAAAGAAAAATTGTCGGCCTTAGTAAAGGTAAAGTAATACGGAAAAACCTTTGCCAAGCGTTAGCCCCGTCCACTTTGGCCGCTTTATAATATGATTCATCGATATTTCCTAAACCAACTAATAATAGTAAAATATTGAAACCAAGACCTTTCCAAATAGCCATTATTATGACTGCAGGCATAGCCATCTGAGATGAATTGAGCCAATTAATCCCATCAACTCCGAACCAAGAAAGGAAATAATTAATCAAGCCATATTGAGAATGGAATAGCCATGACCAAACAATGGAAATAGCAACCGTGGAAGTAACAAACGGTAAAAAATAAACCGTCCGAAAAAAGCCTTTGAGCCACGGAATTTGATTAAGCAAAACCGCTATTAACAAAGATATTGCTAAAGAACTCGGAACCACACAAAGAACATAAAGAGCCGTATTTTTCAATGCTTTATAGAATTGAGGGTCTTTAAAAATTGTCAAGTAATTATCCCAACCTCTTTGCTCTACTATACCAGTGAAAATATTATATTCCGTGTAAAAACTCATATCAATTGATTTAATAATTGGATAAATAATAAAGATTGCTATGATTGTAAACATGGGTAACAAATACAAAAAAGCTTGAAGGGTTGATTGAAAGCTCGCTTTTCTATTCATTATTGTCACCTACTAGATTTAAAAGCCGATCACCTTGAGCATCAAAAGCAAGTATCTTTGACATTTCAGCACGCAAGTATGCAGTACTTCCTACTGTAAGTGAAGAATCGATATCTGAAGCAACAATCTTTTGATCTCCAGCTCTAAAATGAACAGTGACATCTTTACCGATTTGATCCACTCTTTCTACTGTTGCTTGGATAAGATAGTCAGTTTTATCTCCTAAAAGAATATCCTCTGACCGAATCCCTATGGTTTCCCAAGCTTCCTTGAGCAATGCATGTGAAGGATTAAGCTCTTCAAAATCACGCTGAATTGTATTTATAACAGGCGAACCTATAAATTTTGCTACAAATAAATTATTTGGTTCCTGATATAAGGATATCGAATCAGACATTTGTTGGATGCTTCCATTGTGCAAGACCATTACTTTATCTGCAATTGATAAAGCTTCTTCTTGGTCGTGAGTGACAAAAACAGTTGTAACCCCCGTAGCTTGTTGAATTCGTCTAATTTCTTCGCGCATTTCAATTCTTAAACGAGCATCTAAATTAGATAGAGGCTCATCCATTAATAAAATTGAAGGCTGCTTGGCCAAAGCTCTTGAAATAGCCACTCTTTGCTGTTGTCCTCCTGATAGTTGGCGGGGATATTTATCGAGTTGATCTGAAATGCGTGTGAGTGCAGCCATTTCTTCCGCTCTTTCAATCCGCTTATTTTTTTTCATTTTTGCCATCCGAAGTGGAAACATAATATTTTCTTTAACCGTCAAGTGAGGGTAAAGGGCATAATTTTGAAAGACTAAACCAACACCTCTTTTTACAGGATCAAGTTTAGTTACTTCATTCTCCCCAAAGAAAATCTTTCCTGATGTAGCACTCAACAGACCTGATATTAAATATAAAGTGGTTGATTTCCCACAACCTGACGGACCTAAAAAGGATATTAATTGCTGGTCAGGCAAGGTAAAATTAATTTTATCGAGGACAACTTTATCGTCAAACTGCATGGTAACATCTTCAAATCGGACTTGCATTTTTTCACTCCTCATTAGTTGCGTTCTCAAGTATAACAAAAGAATGTAAATCTACAGTAAATTTTAAGTGAAGCTTTGTTAATTTTTAGTAAACGGAGTCCATTCAATATGTGAATAATTATTATTCACCAGCATCCATTGTAAATCCGTCATCTCTTTCAAACCTTCTATAATTAATTGAACCATGTCTTTATCAATCATATTAACAATCTTCTTTTTAGTAAACATGCTATAATCGCCTCCCCCAACTGCACGATATTGGGTAAGTGCTAAATGATAAAAATGTTGCTTATCGATCTCTTTTTGCGTTTTTTCCTCAGTCAATTTGATAATTCGCTTACCAATCGGTTGATTCAAATCGACTTCTGCTTTCAAACCCGTGTATAAATCGTAATTATAATGTTTAGGCTTAGGGTGGATATAGGATGGATTTACAATGATATTACCTTGAAAATCATATATAAAATAGGCAAAATTATGTTCCATCATATCATATAAATCTTGTCCCGTCACTTGACTGAATGCAATTTGGTTGTAATAAGGATAAATAGTTAATAGATCACCACGTGTAACATTTCCCTGAAATTCCACAAAGTGTTCATTAAGCAAAGAAACACCTGCAAAATCAGCACCTGTTTCCAACAGCATAAGTCTTGTAAGAAACTCAGCAAAGGGATGCCCCTCAATCCTTGCTTGATGAAGACTCCGTGTTGTCGTCCTAATAGGAGCATTCCCTAAAACTTCACTTAGCCAGTGGATGCTTTGAGTATACTCCGGCTCTAGTGCACTAATATCTTCAATGGGTTGACACGAAGTAAAAGAGAGTAATCGACCCTCTATTATTGGCGACTGACCATCAGCCAAAGAAACTATCACTTCCCCCACTTTTTCGCCACCATAACCAGGCTGGATGACAAAAGAATGATTAAATGACTGGCATATTTGACGATGCTGATGACCTGTTAGTAAAAGATCTATTTCGGGAATTTCGTTGATCATTTTATACCCTTGGTTTTCTCCAGTCAGTGCTTCTAAAGCCTCTCCTGAATCAAGATCTGCTTCAAAACCTCCGTGATAAGCTACAACTAACAGATCCACTTGAGGCCTCAAAAACTGAGCATATTTTTTAACTGTGTCAAAAGCATCTAAAAAAATTAATCCTTCATAGTTTTCTGGCAATTCCCAATGTGGAATATAATGAGTTGTTGCACCAATAATCCCGATCTTATACCCATCTATTTCAATCACATCGTAAGCCCGGCCTTTGTAAGGTTTATTGGTCTTTTTTTCAACGATATTGCTACATAAAATTTTTGCATTTAAAATATCGAGCGCAGAATTTTGATAATTCATACCATAATTGAATTCATGATTACCGATAATTTGATAGTCATAATCCAGTTCATTCATCATACGAGCAAAAGGAGTAGCACTTTTTGAGACCTGACTTGTATAACTAGTCATCGCAGAACCCTGGATAAAATCTCCTAAATCAAATTGGAGCGTTTTAATTGCATCCTTTTTTAACTTTTTGATTAACTGTGCGGTATTTTTCAGCGAATAATCAGGAATATCCGGATGCTGTTGCCATTGCCCATGTGAATCACTGGTAATTAATAAGCGAATTTTAACCATTTTTCTCCTCCAATATTTCTTCAATATTATACTTTTTATCATACTGCGGATAAAAAACATTTAATCCTATTTTTTCTAATTCATTTCCAAAAGCATGTGGTTTAAAGGTATGCCATGGGGTAACAGCCTGCGGCTGAATAGCATACGCAAGCATCAATAAATCAGATTGGCAGGCATGGCCCGAAACTCCTGCTTGATAGAAATGCCAACCATATTCAATCATACTTGTTAAAAAGCTTTCATAACCAGCCATAAACGGACCTAATGGTACCCCATTAGAATGCAAATAAATACCTGCCGGCAAATGGTAAAGGATCTGATGGCGTTCATAATCAATTAAGAGCAAATAATCATTCGGTTTTCTCTTTATTTCCTCTACACTCACAGAAAAACGACTTTCTTCCTCTTTATTTAAATAGAAAATATTGCTCAATTTTTTTGATAAGTGCATTTCTACTAATTGATAATATTTCTTATCTAAAACAAACTTTCTCTTATTTTTTATTGCTAGCTCATTCAACTCAAGAAGGCGTTGTATGTTTTGCGGATATAAATTGATAACTATTAAGTTTTCTTGATTTTTCATCATTAAATGCTCAACTTTATTTAATAACTGGCGTTCAGTCGTACATTCCAAATCAATTGTTTTTTCTTCAATCGGTAATTGATTCAAAGCTTCCTCGCCAAAATGTGAAAAGGAAGTTCCTTCCAACAAAAGTAAATCAGGTTGGAAATCATGTGCTTCACCCACCCACTTAAGGACTTTTTCAGAGTGAAAACCACTAAGTCTTAAATCACCAGAATAAACTATTTTTATATCTCCTGACTCAATAAAGATAGCACTGGCACCTTCCGTATCGTGGTCACTTTCTTTAAATATGATGGTAAATGGACCATGCTGAATAGATTCTTGAAAAGGAACTCCGTGCCAATCAACGTCATACTTTGGTAGAAATGATTGTTCAATTAAATTTTTATAAAAAGTTAATGAATCTTTTGAAGTATAAACAGGAATTTGTTTGCTTATTTGTCCTAAAGAGCCTAGGTGGTCTAAATGTAAATGTGATAAACAGATAACTGTTTTTAACGGACTCTGCTCAAATGAAGATAAAGAAGTTTCGCCTAACTGAGAACTTGGATACACACCTTCCGCCTTAGGCAGTAATCCAGTCCCCAAATAATTTTCTGTCAATGATCGATCCAACAACTGATTAATATCTGCCCCCACCAAAGCACCAAAATCCATTAAGATTTGGTGATTATCTTTTTGAAGACTAATAATATTGCCTCCTATGGTATCAAGTCCACCTAGAAATTGTATCTCTGTTTGACTCATCTAACCTTCCTCCTTTATGAATAGATACCTTCTCATGCGAAGGTTTAATCGTATCATATAAGATACCTTAGCTTCTAGTTGTATATTCAAATAACATTTAATTTCATCATATCTGTCAATAAAATAATCAGCAAGCAAAAAAGCCGAGACCATAAGATCTCGGCTTTTTAAAATTAATACCAACCGCGTGATTGTGAATGTGACCAAGCTCCAGAGATTGACCCGTAACGACTCACCATGTAATCATACATCCAAGCTAGTTGAGTATATGGATTGCTTTGCCAATCTGCACCATGTGATGCCATTTTACTGCCTGGTAAAGCTTGTGGCAGACCATAAGCTCCAGAAGATGAGTTCTGGGCATAAATATTCCAGCCAGATTCACGATTAATGATTGCTTCCCAATATCCTTTTTCAAGGTCAGAAATTCCTTTTTCAGCAACAATTTGTTCAAACGCTGCTCCGGGATCATTACTTGCATAGTTGTTATTCGTTGTCTCAATCGACTCTTGAATTGTTTCAACTGTAGTTTCTTCATAAGTCGGTTCAACATAGCTTGTCGTTTCAAGACTAGTCGTTGTAATGGTTGAAGCTTCTGTCTCGCTCGATTCATTAAGAACATTTATACGGGTTGTTAATTCATCAGTTGAGTTAATTTCTTCAAAAGCTTGTGTAGTAGATTGGCTTTCAAAGCTTTCAAGCGATGTCGTTGACGATGCATTTATAACCTCTTCAATCCCTGTCTCAACTGTTGTCTCCACCTTTTCAACAACAGGAATTACTTCAGTTCCACTAGTTGAAACTTCATGATCATTTTCTGGTTTAAAATCTTCAGCTTCTTCTAAAGTAAAGAGACTTTGCTCTGTTTGAAATTGAGAGTTAAGAGATTCTTTTTCAGTTTCATACGCTAGGACTGTTACTTCGTCCTCTCCTTGACTATATGAAATAGTATTTAAATCATTGTTAAAGCGAAGCTCCGCGCCGGCTATTATCAAATCTGGATCTGAAATTTGGTTAATTTGTGCTAAATCATTAACCGATATTCCGGTTGCTTCTGAAATGCTTCTTAAAGTGTCACCCCATTGAATAATATATATTTTATCTTGATTGAGAGTCATTAAACGAATGGCTCTACGAATCTCATCAGCTGTTCTCTGTTTCCAAGAAACAACAAGATTATCTTGAACATTATTTTCTTGTGCCAAAGTAATCGTTTGAACAGGTGAAACTTGCAATAAAAATGACGAAATTACTAAACTAGTTATTGACTTTTTCATATTTACTCCTTACTATTATCCCCTTGACGGCGATTTATTAATATAACTAATATAATGGGTATATTAACGGAATTGATTAATTAATGCACCCTAATTGAGTAATTGTTACTTATGATTAAGCAAAACGAACAGGGATCGCAATCTAGATTACAAGCTGGTTACAAGTAACTGAGTCAAAAAACGAAGGGTTTACTTTTAAAAAATTTTGTGATAAATAAAGTGACACAAAACCTTACTTCTTATATGGTCTATTCTCAATTAATTTTTAGAATTATCTAAATTGGTGATTCTTACTTTAAAATAAGTTTTTAAAATAACTTTTTACATACTAATAGCAACAATTTAAAATGATTCTAAAAACCTACCACTTCAGACTTATTTAAAGTGTTTTTGATAAGGAAATCTAATATGGTAGAAAATAATGATATTTTTTTGCAGACTAAAATATTATAAGCATGCTTTTAGTCCTATAATTCAAAATAATAATAAATCATTACTTTAAATTATAATTATTTGAAAAATCATAAAAAATTCTTAGTCTATTTGCTAAATATATGATACAATCTGACTAGACATAAATAAAAATGTAGAAGGAGGGAAATGATGCAAACAAATGGGATGAAATCAAAAAAAATGGCTGATTATGTCAATGTTCTAAAGCTCTTATCACATCCAATTCGCTTTTCAATTGCTTTATTATTAAAAAATAATGGTGTAATGAATGTTAGTAAAATACAAGAAGATTTAGAGTTAACTCAATCTACTGTCTCACAACATATTAGTAAACTACGTGAAGCAGGAATCGTTTCAGCAGACCGCGATGGTACAAAAATTTATTATTCCCTTACTAGTGAGACTGCAAAAATCATACTAGAAGCATACGAAAATAATTAAAATCAATCATTTTCTATTAAATAAGACTGCGCTATTCAATGAATAGCGCAGTCTTATTTTTTTAATAGGCCACCTCTTCCTCTACAGGAAGAGAATCATTTTCTATTAGTGTTTCTCTTTCTTTTTCTTCAAAATAAGCTTTAATATCGGTGACAGGTTCCCAGAGTAGCAGACGATGATTGATATATACATCAAAAACGGCTTTAGACAATATTCCCATTTGATCAGGAATTGCATCATAATTATAAGGGTTTTCTGTATAAACAGCTAGCGTATAGGTACCATAATCCGTTTCAAACGCTGCTACGTCATTTTGCTCAGTAGAACCTAAGCCGGTCTTATTCCATGTCACAATATTTGATGGAATATAACCAGAGAGAAACCTCCATGGATTGGTCATTAATTTTTGGATTAATTGACGATCCCACGGCTCTCCGTTAAGCTCGTTTCGTGCTATCAAAGCAAAGTATCTAGCGGCGTCTCCCGGAGATGTTTGAAATCTTCGGTTCGTAGAACCATGATAATATTTACCATCAACAAACGTATCTTTCAAGCCAAAGTGATGAACGAAAGGAGTGATCCACTCACCTTCTCCCGCAACCTCAATCAACATGTTTGCAGCTGTATTATCAGAATACAAAGCAATTAAATCCACTAAATAGTCCACAGTGTACTGAGTTCCATTGGGATCTCCTTGTATGATACCAGCTCCAGGAACACGGTTTTCATCCGATAGAAAAACCATAGAATCAGGCGATAATTCGCCCGTTTTATATAATTCATAGATTTTGCCAAGCACATAAATTTTTTGTGTACTAGCTGGAAAGAAAATTTGATTGTTGACTGAGACCTGTGTAAGATGTTCACTATTGACAAAAGATGCTCCCGCTGTTGCACTAACATAGCCTAGATAAGTTTCTAAAGTAGCCTCTACATCATCTAGAAGCTCCCTTTCGCTATAATATGTCAAAACATAGTCAGAGTAGTTCGAATCTTTTTTTATCCAACCCAGTTCATCATATCCAAAATATACGTGTAACCACGTTCCATATTGGTTTGTTAATTCTTGAGTAACATCCATTGGGCTATCTATCAAATCTTGAGTGTTCTGTACATAACGAGCACTTAATAATCCAGGAGGATCTGAATAAATACTTAAACTAGGTGATTTTATAAGAATACTATATTTAATTGGTTTTAATGTGAAATGCTCTCTTCGGTTATGCGGTGTGATATAAAAAGGATATTTATTGCTTGTAAAAAGGTCACTAACTTGTCGACGGATTAATTCATTAGCACTTAAATCTTGCCTCATTCCATCTTGATAGAAATACCCTCTTCTTCCCCCTTCTTGGAACCATCCCGTATAAGGCTTATTCCGCTGATATAACACCTCTTGTAATCCGTCTCTTTTCCATGCAAGCTCTGCTACACCAATATCTTCTATTAGAGGCTTCTGATTAATTTTAGAAGCTAAAGTCGGTGCTACAAGTTCAGGACGATTATAAAACCTTGGCATATATTGACTGGTTAGCTCTGAAGAAAGAGAAATTTTCTGGTCTCGATTAGAGTGCGTTTGAATTACTGGGTTTTCATACAATTCAATATCTAAATTGTCATATTCAACACTAGTATTAATGGGTTTTTTAAATAAATTCCCAATCAGATATCGTTGAGGCGATGAAACAAATGTAAAAAAAAGAGTGGAAAATAGAGTTGCAATAATGATGAAGGAAATTAAACGTTTTTGATAACTATCATTCAAGCTTGTTCGCTCCTTAAGCTAGGGTCTCTGACTAATATACCAATATATATTTAAAAACTCAATTTGGACTTATGAACTCAAACTTAGGTAGATAAAAATCCATTAATTCATGTGTAAAATATATCATCGAATAATCTTGCTCAAATGTGGATAGGCTAAGATCCTCTTTTAAATCAATTGGATCTGCATTTAAAGATAAGGATCGATGATAAATGAATGACTCGTACTCATCTTGCAAATCAGTATATAACTTTTTACTATAGCGTTGCTCTGCAATCAATCGAAATATAAATTCCTCGTTCGCTCTTTCATTTATACGTTCATAAGGATCACCAACTAAATGAAGTTGTTGATAGACGTAATTCGAGAAGGTCATATTATACGATTCGGCTAAATTTTCAATCCGTTTTTGGTAACTTGCCTGATAATAGGTCAATTCATTTTGATTAATGATCGTTTGACTAGTCTCTGCATAAAAGGTTAGTAAATATGGTAATAATTGATCATAAAAACAAAATTCAGAAAATCGCGTTTTTAAATCGGTAAAAAAATATTTTTCTAGATCTTCTAAACAAGATATACTAGGAAAGCCTAAGCTTAAAATCATATTTTCTGATATCTCTTTTTCATGGGGAAAATAAAGAGCTCTAAAATCAGTCATCTTATCTCTTACCTGATTTTGTATTTCACTTGTATTGATTTGAAGATATTTTTTTGGAACAAGTATATCTTCTTTATCAAAATAACTTTCGACTGAACTCTTCAACACACTCACCCCTCTTAAAGTCTTAAAACTCCTTAATAATTTACCTAGCTAAGACAAATATATCGACTCATCTATTATAACCTATCTAGGAATTATAGACTAGCTATGAAGAAGCCTATCGTTAGTTTCAGCGATCTCTTCTTTAAAAAAACAATAGAATAATTAGTATCTCACACCTGATTTTGTTATAACTTTCATAGGTTTTTTTTGCTTTTTTCGACTAGCCTTTTTACTTAAAAAATTCTTATAGCGGATTTCTTTATCTCTAATCAATAAATATCGATCATAAAGTTCGGAAGATAAATTGCCCGATTTTATTGCGCTTTGAATAGCACAACCTGGTTCCTGCGTATGTGAGCAGTCATTAAAGCGACATTCTTGAGAAAGATTATAAATTTCTTGAAAAAGAACAGAATCATCAGTTTCTTTATGAGTAGCGATCGTTTTAAAACCAGGAGTATCAATAATATAAGAATTTGTTTGCTCTAGATAGTATAAAGAGCTTGAAGTAGTGGTGTGCTTGCCTTTTCCATCTCTTCTAACTGGTTGAGTGTTCAAAAGGGACTGCTGCATCATCCTATTAATCAACGTCGATTTTCCAACACCTGATGCGCCAAGTAGGATTGAAGTTTTATTTTCTTTAAACATATTTTTGAATTTTTCGGTTTTTTCTTTATCAAAAACTGTTACTTCGTGAATATCAACGTTTGGATAAACGTTTAAAATGATTGACTGAATTCTTTCTGTTTCTTTTATAAAGTCTGATTTTGAAATGACTACATGGCTTTCTGCTACCTGACTAGTAAATGTCAAATAGTATCTTTCAAACTTTGATAATGAAAATCTTTGGTCAGCTGCGATTAATATAAAAAGCTGATCAACATTTGCCGCTAAGGCCTGTTCTTTTTCATTGTAAGCATAACTTTTCTTTGCTGTACTCGCTGCTTTAGAAATGACCGAAACACGTTCAAATTTTCTTAATATAAAATAATGATGATTTACCTCTTCTACTTGAACAAAATCCCCCAGTGTAATATCGCTTTCTTCAGTACCCAGTGGAACTTTAATGGATTCGTTATATCGGTTATGTAAGGTAAAAGTAGAATAATTAAGACCTGTAACTCGAAAAACATTCAAATCATTTATCAAATTTTGTTCACGAATATAGTTAGTTATTCCATAGTCTATTATTGTCATCTGTTAATCTCCTATCTCAATGTCTATTGAAAAATGTTCGATGCATAAGCGTACCAGTTTTTCAAAAAATTAAAGACGAATTTAGAAGATTTATTGACAATTAATAAAGTGGTGAAATATGCAAAAAGGATCTAAGCACTACCTTAGATCCTCCACCACGAAGAAAGCAACTAAAAAGTTAGCCTATGGGTGGTACAGCTTTAAAAATTCCGCTGGCAAAAGAACTTGAACCACTCTTCAATCTAGAATCTAATTTAAGGTAGGCAAAAGAAAAAATACCTAAAAGATATAAAAATTCTAAATTCATCCTGTACCACTCCTTTCCGTTTGATAATTTCATTTTACTATGGAAAATCGGACAATACAAACAGAAAACTAGCTTTTGTTCTATACTTTTTAAGTGTTAATCAATTAACATATTTAATAATATTAATTATCTTGAATAATTCCAATTCGATAGTTACAACCATTTTTTACTTACTAACTAGTCAATTCTTTTATTTAAAATAGATCGTAAAACCTTTTCTCGAATTTCAAATGATGACACATTATTCTGAGATTCATAAGCATGAACTAGAACATCGCAAATATACAGTTGTGATAGCTTCCCAGCGACAGATCCTCCATCAATAAATTCCTCAATAGCAGTTTGAAGCACAATATCAGCCAATTGTGCTATCGGTGTATGAGTAAAGTTAGTAATAACTATGATCTGAACTTCCGACTTCTTCGCAATACTAATGGCATCGTATATGTCTCGTGTTTTACCCGACAAAGAAAAGGCAATTATTAAATCATCTGATCCAAGAATAGAAGCAATATGAGCCTGAACATGTGGATCAATAACAGCATTTGCCTTAACTCCTACTCTTAATAAAATACCTTCGAAATCTCTAGCAGTTGTTCCAGAAGATCCAACTCCATAAAGATATATGTGCCCTGCCATTTTGATCATCTTAATAGCATCATCAATCTTCGTCTTGTCTAATGTTAAAAGTGTTTTTTTTAGACACATTATGTGACGATTAAGAAGAAGACTAAAATAATCTGATTCGTCTTCGAAAATGTATTGTCGAGAAAAATCATCTTTAGCAGCCAAAATTTTTAAATCTGTGAATCCCGTTAAGCCTAACTTTTGACAAAACCGTATGATTGTCGCATCACCAACTTCGGTTGACGATTTAATATCTGTCATTGTACCGTGAACAACTGTATGCGTATTTTGCAAACAAAATTCCGCAACTTTTTTCTCAGACTTAGTAAGATTGGCATAATGTTTCTGAATTAATTCTCTATATATAATAAATTACCCCTTTATCTTTAAAAATATAAATTTATATTTTTATTATAACGATCTATGCTGCTGATTACTAGAGGAAAGAATGCGTTTACATTGTCAGTAACCTATGATATATTTTATTTGGATAAAACATCCAAAAATATGTAAAAATGGAGTGAATTGGAGATTGGATAGAGAAAGTTTTATTAATCAAGTAAAAGGAGGGTTAATAGTTTCTTGTCAGGCATTACCCGATGAACCCTTATATAGTAAGCAAGGTGGCGTAATGCCATTAATGGCTAAAGCCGCTTTGCAAGCTGGTGCTGTCGGTATTCGCGCTAATACAATTAGAGATATTGAAGAAATTAAAGAAGTTTGTTCTTTACCTATTATTGGTATTATCAAACGTGATTACCCTCCACAAGAACCTTTTATTACTGCTACTATGCGTGAAGTTGATGAGTTAGCATCGATTGGAGTAGATGTTATAGCCTTAGATTGTACTTTTCGACCTCGCCATGATGGATTAAATATTAATGATTTCATTCGTAAAGTGAAAACAAAGTATCCCGATCAATTATTGATGGCTGATATTTCTAATTTTGAAGAGGGGCTTAATGCTTATCAAGCAGGAGTTCATTTTATTGGCACTACTTTATCTGGTTACACTTCTTATACTAAATCTGAAGAAGACAAACCAAACTTTGATTTAATAAAGAAATTAGTTAATGAAGGTATACCTGTAATAGCTGAAGGACATATAAACACACCTGATCAGGCTGCTTACATTCAAGACTTAGGTGTGATTTCTATGGTAGTTGGTTCGGCAATTACTAGACCATTAGAAATCGCTAAGCGATTCGTTGATGCTTTAAAATAAATTAAAACTAAGGAGGATTTATATGTTTAAAAAGTTTTCACAATTAGGAAAAGCATTTATGCTGCCAATTGCTATTCTGCCCGTAGCTGGTTTATTATTAGGAATCGGAGGAGCTTTATCGAATCCTAGTGCTATTGCTACATACCCAATGTTGAACCAAGATTGGCTACAAACAATCTTCTCAATAATGTCTTCTGCCGGGGGAGCAGTTTTTAGTAATTTAGCTCTTATTTTTGCAATTGGAGTTTCTGTTGGTTTAGCAAAAGGTGACAAAGGAACTGCTGGCTTAGCTGCCGCTGTTGCTTATGTAGTTTATAGCGCAACAATTGCTGGTTTATTATCAAAATTTTCTGAGCCAGATGCCTCAATTGATACAGGTGTGATCGGGTCTATAGTTATAGGTTCGACTGTTGCGTACCTGCATAATCATTATCGTAAAGTTGAACTTCCCGCTTCGCTTGGTTTTTTTGGTGGTTCACGGTTTATTCCAATAGTATCGTCTATATCTGCTATTTTTATTGGAATTCTTTTCTACTTTATTTGGCCACCCATGCAAGAAGCTTTAAATACAGCTGGACAAGAAATTGCTAAAATGGGTAGTTTTGGTACATTCTTATACGGATTTCTCCTTCGTCTAACAGGAGCTGTTGGATTGCATCATACTATCTATCCTCTTTTTTGGTATACATCTTTAGGAGGAAATGAACAAGTTGCTGGTCAAATGGTAGAAGGTGCCCAAAAAATCTTCTTTGCGCAACTTGCCGATCCAAACCATCAAGGTCTCTTTACCTATGGTACACGTTTTTTCGCCGGTCGATTTGCAACAATGATGTTTGGCCTACCAGCTGCTTGCTTAGCTATGTATCATTCTATACCTAAAGTTAATCGTAAGAAAAATGGTGGACTCTATTTTTCATCGGGGTTAACTTCTTTTCTGACTGGAATTACTGAGCCTATTGAATTCTCCTTCTTATTCGTAGCACCTTGGCTATATATCATTCACGCCTTCTTAGATGGACTATCTTTCTATTTTGCAGATATTATGAATATTAGAATAGGTAATTCCTTCTCTGGAGGTCTTATTGACTTCTTACTGTTCGGAGTCCTTCAAGGAAATGATAAGACAAATTGGTTATTAGTAATTCCTTTTGGTCTTTTCTGGGCATTGATATATTACTTTGTTTTCCGGTTTAGTATCACTAAATTCAAAGTGGCTATTCCTGGAATGGAAGTGAATGAAGATATGACAGAACTCTCTGCTGGAGATACAGAAAATAGTTCTTTATATCTTAACTCCCAAAAAATTATTGCTGCGTTAGGATCAGCAGAAAACATAGAAACGGTGGCCGCTTGCGCGACTCGTTTACGCGTTTCTGTTAAAAATCCTAATATAGTAGATAAAGAATCCATCCAAAGCCTAGGAGCAACTGCTGTGTTTGATGTAAGTGGCGGAGTCCAAGCTGTCTTTGGTTCAAAAGCTGATCTATACAGTCAAGAAATTAATCAAATCCTAGGTTCCGAGGAATAAGAAATACTATTAACTATATTCTATTTATATCCAAATACTCCCAGTCTCAGTAGCAAAGATTGGGAGTATTTGATATTTAAAGTGTTTATTTAATATTTGCACTATTCTATTTCTATATTTCCCACTCATTTTTTTGACTTGCAAGAAAAACTCTGCCATTAAATTCAGATTTCGCATCTGCTTCAATTTTTTTTAGATTTCCATCTGTAGGAAGATGGGTTAAAACTAATTGATTCACGTTTGCTAATCGAGCTAATTTACCAGCTTCAAAGCCTGACATATGGCCTTTACCAGAAGTATGATTACTACCTTTCACAATTGAAGCCTCGCATAATAATAAATCCGCTTCCTTAACAAAATCAATTAAACCTGAAAAATACTGGGTATCACCTGTATAGACGATAGTTTTATCATTTTGACTTACTTTTATAGCAAAGCAAGGTACTGTATGATGTACTGGTAAAAAAGATACATTTATTCCTTTCAAAGATAAGATACAGTTAGATTTTATGCTTTGTCGATCAAAATAAGAAGAGTTTATACGTTTGTATGCTGCTAAAGGTAGATTTGGACTATAAATAGGCAATGGATTTGATTTTAAACCCTTTCTACCTGCAACAATTAAGGCATGTTCTAATGTCAAGATATCTGCTAGATGGTCATTATGAAGATGAGATATAATAACTGCATCCAAATCATAAATTGGCTGAAACTTCGATAATTGCGACATACTACCACTTCCACAGTCTAATAAGATTCTCCCTTGATCTGTAGTGATCAAGTAACTCGATGTTGCGCCTCCTGAAACAGGGAACCCTCCCCAAAATCCTAAAATTTTTAGATTTAATGTCATCTTTTAATACACTTCTCTTGGTAGAATAGACAGACGTTGGTTTATCTCAAACTTTTCTGTAAATGGTACATGAGCAATCAGTACTTGTCCATTATTTATTTCAAGTGAATAATGATATTCACTCCCTTGAAACTGACACGTTTGCACTAGACCTTGAAGAGTATTTTTAATTGGTAAACTCAAATAAATATCTTCTGGTCTTAAATAATATTTTTCTTGTTCTTTTATTTTTTTTGCTATTCCATTATCTGGCCAGATAACATTTGTTCCAGCCAATTGAAACCCTTCATTATGCCATTTTCCATTTAAGATATTAGCTTTACTTACAAAATTTGCTACAAATTCAGTTTCAGGTTGATAGTAAATTTCTTGAGGAGTTCCACTTTGTTCAATGCGACCATCTTTCATTACAATAATTCGATCTGCCATTGCCAAAGCTTCTCCTTGATCATGGGTAACATAAACTATCGAAGCCTTAGTTATTTGATGAAGTTTTTGGATTTCACGTCGCATCTCCATTCTAAGTTCGGCATCTAAACTTGACAGAGGCTCATCCATTAATAAAAGATTAGGTTCTGGAGCAATAGCTCTACCTAAAGCTACCCTTTGCTTTTGTCCACCAGATAAATGCCCAGGTAAACGCTCGGCTAAAGCTGCTAATCCGATACTATCTAAAACTTCCTCTACTCGTTGTTCTGGTGCTTTACGAATCGTTTCATCTACAAATTGATCGTGTAAAAGAGGAAACTTAATATGGTCTTTAACATTCACATGTGGCCACAAGGCAAAACTTTGAAAGACCATACTTACATTTCTATTTTCCGGTGGTAAAACTCTCTTGACATCTGAAACACATTTACCATCAATATAAACTTGACCACTTGTGGGGATTTCAAATCCAGCCAAAATACGAAGAAGAGTGGTTTTACCACATCCCGAAGGACCAAGAATAGCTACAAATTCTCCATTTTTAATTTCTAAATTGATATCAAAGAGCGCCTGGAAATCGCCAAACTTTTTATTTAATCGGGTGATTCTAGTGGTCATAACTGACTCCCTCTTTTCTTAGTAATGTTTTGAATACCTATCCAAAGTAAATATCCAAATAAAATGAGAATAACAATTATACTTGAAAATGCTGTAGCGTATCTTAAATAACCTGATTGTTGAAAACTCAAAATAGAAACTCCAATTGTATGTGATTGGGAGGAGTATAATAAAGAAGATACAGTTAATTCAGTCAAAGCTGTCAAAAAAACTAAAGTAGTTCCTCCTAATACTGTTGGAATGATTAAAGGAAGTAAAATTTTTTTCCATTTAACCCAGCCATTAGAACCACTCATCTGAGAGGCTTCTTCAATAGAAATATCTAATTGTTGAAAACTGGCAATCGAACTTCTAACTTGCAAATTGAGAAATCTTGTGAAATAGGCAATATAAAGGATAGCTATTGAACCATAAATCCCAGGATTCCAGCCGGGAAATGGCTGCATCCATGATAAAATCATTGCTAAAGCAAAAACCGTTCCAGGTAAAGCATAAGGAAGAGTAATTGCGGATTCCATAAACTGAGTGATCTTCGTAAATTTTCGAACACGATAATAAGAAAACAAAGTACCTACTATTAAAGCAATTGCTGCTGTAACAAAGGCTAATTTAAGTGATACAAAAAGTGCTTCTTTAGTCATTGTGCTTTGAAAAATATAAGCATAATTCTTTAAAGTAATATTTTCCATACTTAAGGGCTTACCGATTGCTTGATATAACGGAGAGACAATTAATGCTCCCAAAGGAAGGACGCTAGTCCCTATGAAGAATAAACCAATCGCTAATTCAACCATAAACCTTTTTCTTCCGAGGACAACACGTGGTTTCATGTCATTTGACTGGCTTTCTAAACGTTGACTCTTAGAAAGTACAATCCACTGAATTCCCACTCCAATAAGGGCGATTCCACCAAGTAAAACAGATAAAACAGCTGCTCGATTGAAAGCAGTTGGTCCAAAACCAATAACTTGTTGATAAATATAAGTAGTTAGAACAGTAATATTAGCTGTTGACCCTAAGAAGGCAGGAATTCCAAAGTTATCTAAACTGCTTAAAAAAGCTATAAAGATACCACCAGCTAAACCAGGAGATGCCATAGGCAAAGTAACTTTCACAAAAGTTTCCCAGCGATTCGCTCCAGAAATTCTTGCTGCCAACTCAATTTCTCTAGGGATTTGACGAAATGCATTAACAGTTAAAAGATAAACTAACGGATATGTAGTAAAACCCATAACTAAAATAATGCCTGTCATCGAATAGAGATTCAATGCTTGAAAATTTTCAATAAAAGGTTTGATTAGATTTTCCAATTGACCTTTCCTACCAAAAAACTGAACCCATGCTAATGAAGAAACATAGGATGGTATAATAAAAGGCAAAAAAATCCATAATTGAATAAACCTTTTCCATCGGATATCTGAATAAGCCATCAACCAAGCAAAAAGAACCCCCAAAAAAGATGCAAGAGTAGTTGAACCAAAAACCATTATAAGCGTGTTTCGAAAAACTCTCCACGTGCGCTCATCAATTAGGATTTCTGAATAATGATCGAATGTAAAACCTGTTTCCCCTTTAAAGCTCATATAAATTAATTTTATGATTGGAAATACAAATATAATTAAAATAAACAGTGGGAATATAAGCTTGCTTGAGACTCTTTGTAAAAGAGACAAGGAAACAGAACACCTTCCTGTTTCCTTGTCTAACTTAATTTCATGTATATTTTTTTTCAAATTAAGCACCAGACATTCTTATTGAGCTGAGAAGATTTCATCAAACTTAGTTTTGTCATCTTCTCTTCCTTTTAATAATTCTTTCATATCCGCAGTTAAAACATTTTCTAAATCGTCAGCTGACTTCAATCCTTCTGGAGCTTGTAAACCTTCGCGAATTGGAGAATAGCCCAATTCAGATTGCAATTTTTGACCATCTTCTGATAAAACAAAGTCAACAAATGATTGAGCAATTTCAATTTCTTCAGTATCTTTGGTTATAGCAATCGGTTCTGTAATAACTGGAACTCCTTCTTCAGGGTAAACAAAGTCAACGGGATTTCCTTCATTCTTAGCACGAATTGCTAAATAATCAACTATCATTCCATAAGCTTTTTGACCAGATGACACGGCTTCCATAACAGCTCCATTCCCTTTTACAACTTCTGGAGAAATAGCTTTAATTCCTGTATAAAAGTCCCATCCGAAATCATCATGACGTGTGAAAATCCCTAAATTGTATGCTGCTGCACCAGAATACAATGGATTAGGCATAACCAATTGTTCTTTGACATCTGTCGAGTTAAAATCCTTCCATGACTTTGGTGCTTCTTCAACCATATCCGTGTTAAGATAATACCCGTAGTCATAATTTTTGTTCCAGTATACATTCCGTCAGGATCCACATAAGATTCTTGAATATTTTCTGCTTCTTTCGATTTATATTCTAAAAGGATCCCATCTTCTTTTAAAGATTCAAAAGTTACTGCATCTGCCAGCAATAATATATCTGCTACAATTTTTCCTGATTCTTTTTCTGCTTTTATTTTACTCATTACTTCTTCCGTTCCAGATCTAAAAATATTCACCTTAACTTCAGGATATAAAGAATTATAAGATTCAACTAGTTTCGCAGCATCAGCGTCAGGTTGAGAAGTATAAAATTCAATTTCACCTTTCAAAATCTGACTTTCTTCAGCTAAAATAGGTTGATTAGTTAAGGAAGATAATAATAAAATTGAAACGGTTGAAATTTTCAGAAAGTTTTTCATAAGCTTTTCTCCTTTAATTGTTTAATCTATTTTGAATTTCATTCAGAAGTGATTGATTGACTTGAGGCTGAACAGAGATTGGTGAAAGTGTTATATATCCTTCTTTGAGAAGTTGATAATCCGATTCTCCTTGATAAGTATCCATTCGATGATAACGATTACTTAACCAATAGACTTCCTGGCCTTTTGGATTTTTTAAACGAAAAAAATCAAACTTTTTATTAATAATTTCTGGATTAACTACCCTTATCGGATCAGGTTTAAGAATACCTAATGTAGGAATGTTTAAATTTAAAAAATAAAAATCATTTACTTTCAAAGATAAAAGTTTTGGCAGTAGATCTTTTAATACTAAATTGACATTAGTGTAGTCCAATTTGTTCTGACCATCTCTTGCAAGAGACATTGCAATTGCCGGTATACCATATAAAGTGGCCTCTCGAGCTGCTGCAACTGTCCCTGAATAGAAAATATCTTGTCCAACATTTGCTCCTGCATTAATACCTGAAATTACCCAATCTGGTTTTTCAGAATATAAAGTTTCAAGAGCTAATTTTATGCAATCGACTGGTGTCCCATCTACTGAATAAGATGAAATTCCTTTTTTTAGAAAAACAGGTGTTAATCCAACAGGATTTGCCACTGATATTCCATGACTATAACCGCTACGCTGGCTTTCCGGACATACTACAGTCAAATCTGCTATTTCTTCAAGAAGAGAGATAAGCATTAAAACGCCAGGAGCATAAACACCATCATCATTAGAAATTAATATCCTCATAAAACCCCCCTTATGAACTATTTTTCTACTCAAGACAATAATAGCAAACTACAGTAAATTTACTGTAAACTTTAAGTAATATTTATGTAAAATAGTCAACTGTGAATAAGTAAAATAGCTTTGGTACAATAAATTAAATAAGTCTAATATAGATTCGAGTAATAATTAACAAAAAAATAAAAAAAACCTCTTTCCGAAAGAAAGAAGTTTTTAAAGAATAGCGGTGGTCGGGGTCGAACCGACACGCCGTGTAACCGGCACTGGATTTTGAGTCCAGCGCGTCTGCCAATTCCGCCACACCGCCATGAAAGTTATAAGGCGGTAGTCGGATTTGAACCGGCGATCAAGGTTTTGCAGACCCGTGCCTTACCACTTGGCTATACCGCCGTGAAACTGGGGTAGCTGGATTCGAACCAACGAATCACGGAGTCAAAGTCCGATGCCTTACCGCTTGGCTATACCCCAATAATAATAAATAATAGGCGACTGATGGGAATCGAACCCACGAATGTCGGATCCACAAACCGATGCGTTAACCACTTCGCCACAATCGCCATTATAACTTTAACAGGGACTGTAGGAATCGAACCCACACTGACGGTTTTGGAGACCGTTGTTCTACCGTTAAACTAAGTCCCTAAAAAGGAAAATGGTTAGCAATCCCTATTAAAAATGGAGGGGGGCAGATTCGAACTGCCGAACCCGAAGGAGCGGATTTACAGTCCGCCGCGTTTAGCCACTTCGCTACCCCTCCAGCAATGGCTTGAGACGGAATCGAACCGCCGACACCTTGAGCTTCAATCAAGTGCTCTACCAACTGAGCTATCAAGCCTAGAAACGGTCCGGACGGGATTTGAACCCGCGATCTCCTGCGTGACAGGCAAGCATGTTAAC
The DNA here is from genome assembly GCF_012396555.1 of Facklamia miroungae. Taxonomy (GTDB): domain Bacteria; phylum Bacillota; class Bacilli; order Lactobacillales; family Aerococcaceae; genus Facklamia; species Facklamia miroungae. The sequence continues at coordinate 443 of NZ_JAAXPS010000014.1, read as the reverse complement.
CCCTACACCACCGGACCAGTATTAAATTATGGGGAATGACGGGCTCGAACCGCCGACATCCTGCTTGTAAGGCAGACGCTCTCCCAGCTGAGCTAATTCCCCAATGAAGTTTTTATGACCCGTACGGGACTCGAACCCGTGTTACCGCCGTGAAAGGGCGGTGTCTTAACCGCTTGACCAACGGGCCAGTAGAAAAATGATAATTACGGAGAGTAAGGGATTCGAACCCTTGAAACGTAGATTATACGTTTACACGGTTTCCAACCGTGCTCCTTCGGCCAGCTCGGACAACTCTCCATGCTAACCATCTATCATAACTCCGCCAGTAGGGCTCGAACCTACGACATCATGATTAACAGTCATGCGCTCTGCCAGCTGAGCTATGGCGGAATAACTTTGATATGACACGCGTGGCAACGTCCTACTCTCACAGGGTCAAAGAC
>NZ_JAAXPS010000013.1 GCF_012396555.1 Facklamia miroungae | reverse complement strand
AGCACAGAGTCCTTTCTATTTTGGTTAGCGCTTTTAATATATCGGACTTCTGTGTTTTTGTGTACCAAAAAATAGGGTTGAAGGAAGTATTTTTCTTCCATCAACCCTATTTATTATAGAACCTAAATAACAAATGATTTAAGAGGTGATCTATATGAGGCACAAACAATTTCTAAACGTCCTCAGCTTGGTGATTTTTTTTATGGCAGTCTCGATGCCGATAAGTGCTGAAAACAAAGACAAAGAAGCCATCCCTGCAAAAATTCAAACGAGCTTAAAAAAAGAAAAAAAAGAGCCTGCTAAAGCAGGGGCTATGACCGAGCAATTAATCAAAGATGGCAATTCAGAAGTCACCCAATATGACAAAGATAACAAAGATTATCAAAATCAAGAACCGGTTATTCCTGCAAGCTACATCGATGCCATGCATACCAAAGGAAAAGATCTAGGTAAACAACCGAACACGATTGAATCGAATGGGATTATTATCGAATTTGTCCCTTTGAAAGAAAATACAGGTAGTCAAGAAGATTTCGATCAAGTCAATGAAGTTCTTAGTTGGGATGGTGTTCCTCAAGTAGGTATGAACGGCATCCGTACCTTCTTTGGACATTATTATGATAATAATAACACGGGTGCCTTTGCACCCTTCGCTAGCCGAAATTATTTTGAGCCTGGCAATGAATTTATTGTTACAGATGAAGACGGTATATCTAAAGCCTACGAGATTACAGCTATCATCCCCGTTCAAACTGATTTTCAATACAATTACTTCTATAATGAGGATTCCATCCCCTTCCTGGCCTATTATGGAAACGGGGATGATATGGCGGCCTTTATGACCTGTCGTTGGGATAAAGCAATTGGACAAATGGATTTCGCCATTGCTTATCGTATTTGGTAGATAATAACTTCCTCAAATCAGTAGTTTTTAACCTTCCCTACAGGGAGGGTTTTTATCATCTCGTCTGTTTAAATTTAAAAATCTTACCTTGCCCGATTAATGCTTAGCGATCTAATCGGAGAGAGGTAAGAATTACTCAGTGTTAAACGAACTCTTTATTGACTGTTATCATTTAATAAAGTAGACGCTTCTAAATATTGATTGGGATATTTCTCAAGCAATTGATTGATAAGTCTGATCATTTCAGTTTGACCCGCATGCCCCTTTTGATACTCTTCTAGTAATTTAAAATATGCATCTTTTTCATTCTTAGTTACCTGTTTTTTGAAATAGCCCCAAATATGTTGAAAAGCATTGGTACTTTCTTTTCTACTTTCAGGCATTCTTTCCGCTTCCGCTATTTTACATTGAACATATGCCAATTCGACATTATCATTTTTAAGATATTGTCGAATTTCTAAATATAATTGCTGTGATTTAGATAAAACGAGGTATTTGTTCTTGCTCCATAGAACTTGACTCTTTCTTTTTTGCGTTTTCAAATCATTCATAGTTACTCTCCTTTAAAACCCACCTATTCTGAAAGCTTTTTTGTTAATTATCATTCACTAATTGCTTTTTCATGGCTTTTAGGAAAGATTCCATTTTCATTCTTGATGAAGCAATAGACAGCAGTCAAGACAAAAATACCCAAACCTATTAATAAGACAAGCATAATCAGTGAAGCAAATTCAGGAGCGTAAACTTCGTTTTCATACTCACTATAAATCCCATAAAAAGCCCAAGCAGACGCAATTGGGAATACAGCGTTTCTGAACTTCACTACATAAACTACAACAAAAATTATCGCAATTGTGATGATTATTAATGTCCAAATTGATGGAGAAATCCCAAAACCATTCCATCCTATCTTGACTAATAAAGAAGCTATATTAACTATTGTAGCGATTAATACCCATGATGCATACAGTGTGAAAGTAATGCCTGGCAAACGATAGGAGATAAAATCTCGTTGATTATTAATCATTTCAATTAGTTTCATTAACGTTAAAAGTAATAAAAAGATTAGTATCACTGATAAGCCTATAAATTCATAGGAAAAGCTAACAATCCAAGCCATATTCAAAATACACGAGAGTATAAAAAAAGGAGAAATAACTTGTATAGTCCTAATTACTCGCTTATCTTCACGTTTAAAGATCAAGTAAATAAGTGTAATTAATATCAAACTATATATAACACCCCAGATACTAAAAGTGAAACCTGCCGGGGTAATTAAAGTAAGATACTTATTTGATACTGCTTGCTGACTCATATGATTAATTTGACCCGTTCCACCTAAATAATTCACAATCAGGGAAAGAATAAAAGAAATATAATTTCCTGCTAACCACCAATGAATCTCTTTTTTATGACTACTCCCATTACTCACTTTTTTATCATATCGACCATTCCTTTGTCTTTTATTGATGATGTACTGATTTTAAGCTTAAACTACCATTTATAATAAAACGTTTTCATATGGATTATACCATGTGTAATACCCTATGAAAATTATTTTATACCTTTATATTGGTCAAATGATTATCGAATTCTAAATCACACCCACGGTATTCATAAAAACATCCAACGACATTAAAATAAAAATAATGGTTTTGACCATCTTTACTTTTAGCACGCGGCAAAATAAAGAAAGTTACTTCTTCACTCTGCATCATCTGAACAATACTGTCGATCACACAATAAAGCGGCAATCCTAAAGCCGAATACTTCATAAACTCTTCTTCTAATTGGCGATAAGCTAAATCAAAAATCTTAATGTCCATTGCTTGCTCTTTATTCAACATCGAATCACCTCGTCGATATTATAGAACATGTGTTCGTAAAAATAAAGTGCAACTTCTTTGCTTCTTCTGTATTATTTGCAAATTTTACTTACAGAAAAGATTTAAATCCCGACTTACACTTTAAAAACCTCTTAACCTTATTGCTGTTAAGAGGTTTTTATGCACAATCATAAATAACGTTTTAGTTTTTGAATTAAACACTTAAAGTTAATGCAATACGTAAGTTGAGGGAAACTTTTGGATCTGTAATGTCCACTCCTAATAGTTCTTGGCATTTTTCAATCCGATACTTCACTGTATTGCGATGTATAAACAGCTTATTAGCTGTTTGGGTTGTCTCACATTGATTGTCTAAGTATACTTTCAGCGTATCCCTTAATTCCTTTAGGTTATTCGTTTGAGGATAAGCCAACTCTTTTAGCACTGACTCACAAAAATAATTAATATCTTTGCTGTCAATATCATGAAACAGGTGCTGAACACCCGAATTATTGTAATAGGTGATCATTTCTTTATTGTAGTCCGTTAAACGAGCTTTAAAAGCTAAAGTTGCTTGATCAATTGATCGTGATACTTGGTCAATGGAAGCCACCGATTCGCCAACACTAAAGACCATGTCAATATTCACGAGGTTCAATAAGTCGTCATGACATTTCTTTAATTTCTCATCGAGGTTACCAACATGGTTTTGTAATATTAAATAAAGATGTGCGTTGGCATCTGTTTGAAAGAGAAACATATCTTTAAAATAATCCTGCCCATAGTTTTTTAGAAAATCGACAATTAAAGCATACTTTTCATAAAGTTTAACGGTTTTAAGTTTAGGCTCTAAGGCACTTGAAACATTCACCTCAATTGCTAAATAATAGTTTGAATCTATGTATTTTATTTCTTCGATTGTTTTATAGAGAATACCCTTACCGATTGTTTCTCCGCTCATTGTTTCAAGCATAAAACTGGATGAAGTATGTAGATAACTGGAAAAAACTTTTTCAGTTTTATACAGAATATAAGATAAAACCAGCTTCGCTTGATCAATCGTAAAGGCGGAGATCGGGTAGGTCATATTCTCTGGGTTCAATATCAATAAATAATGCGGAAAATATTTAAAAACAAATACATTACTAGCAGAAACTAAAATCGTTTGTTCATGATCATCTTCCATCTTAAAATAATCATTGGGTACATCTTTATTTTTAAACCGTGATTGGAATTGTTTTTGAACAGTTTCCATCAGCATTGGTTTTTGAGTGAAATGATGGGAATAACTGACTACTTTTTTTAGTGGATTTAAGAGTATGATCGGACATTTAATAATTTTGCTGAATTCATTAATAACTTTCTCAATAGAGGTATTATTCAACAAAAGATCAGAAAATTGTTTTTGGATGCTTAAAGCGAATTCTATTTCTTCTTTTCTTTGATTCCAAATGTAATTGGAAATTTGATGTAGCAAACGACCTAATGGGTATTTGTCAGGAATATTAATAATCGGAAAACCTCTTTTATTCGCATGTGCTACTACTTGGGGATGAAGTTCCCCATGAAGAAACCGTCCCGTCTTAATAGCTAAACCAGCCGCTTTCGCCCGGATTAGTGAATCAATAAAGGGGATCATTTGTAATTGATCCTCCTTAAAAACCATTCCAGTGGTTAAAATTAAAGTCTCTGGACTAATATAAAATTCAATGTCCGGAGTCTCTGTTATTTCAACATTGCTAACAGCTTGTCCCACAGTTGTTTCAACATCGGTTAATAGTTTGATATCTGAGAGGTAATCAATTGATAATAATTTTTCTACCAATACCACAGCAACCATCTCCTTAGTGCTTTCATTATACCAAGAGATGTCGTTCCTTCCTACTTTTTAAAACTCTCTTTATAAAAGGATTATCATTAACAGTAAAAAAGTTTAGCGTTATACCTTCATCAAAACTCTTAAATCAGCAAATTTCATAATCGATTGCTAGTTTTTCATAAACACAAAAAGTCTAACCTACACAATGAAATGTAATAGTTAGACTTTTTAAGTGGTTCATTTTGCTTACTCAGCAAAAGCATCTTTATTCCCATATTGATCAAAGTGAATCGTATCGGATTCAAGATAATCAATAATATGCTTTGGAATATCAATGCCTTGCTCAAGATTGCGTTCTGTACTCAAAATAGCTAATTCGCCTGGATAATAAACTTGATCAAAGCCTTCAGCTGGTTTAATCGCATGCAGTTCCTCGACCATTTGCTCAATGTTTGCTGTGAACTGGTCTAGACTAGTAAAGCGCGCTGGATCAATGGCTATATAAACATGACCTAAATTTCTACCCTTGTCTAAGTCTTTGTACATGGAAGATACGCTCTTACCAAACGGTAAACCGAAAAGCATACCTGAAAGGATATCTACGATCATCATTAAACCATATCCCTTAGGGCCAGCGATTGGTAATAGACCTGCTACTTTGTGAGGGTCTGTTGTTGGCTCACCTGTGGCATCCACTGCCCAAGTATCGGGAATTGATTCGCCTTTTGAACGCGCATCAAGTACTTTCCCCCAAGCTTGAACGGTTGTTGCCATATCAAAGAAAATCGGACGACCATTTTTTCGCGGTGCGCCAAAGGCGATGGGGTTCGTTCCAAAGTAATTTTCAGAACCTCCGAAAGGGACAACCATTGGGTCTGATTGTGTCATGGACAAGCTAACATAACCAGCTTCTGCTAATTTTTCAACATAATAAGCGAGCATTCCTGTATGACTAACGTGTGTCACTCCTAGCATAGCAATGCCATTTTCTTTGACTAAATCGATCACTTTTTCTAAAGCGAGGTTAGCAACATAGTGGCCTTGACCGTTATCACCATCAAAGGTTGCAGTTGCGGGACCAGTTTTAGTATAAGTGATCTTAGGTTCTTTAGTCACACCACCTTTGGCAATGCGCTCAGCATAATAAGCGACACGAACTGCTCCATGCGAATGAATATCAGATAAATCAGCATAAGTTAAGTGCTTAGCCGTTTCTAAAGCAGAATCTTCTGGAAGTCCAGCTGTCATTAACTTATTTTTAATTAACTCTTGAAGACGACTGGCTTGGATTTTTACTGTTTTATTTTTATCCGTCATTTTAGCCTCCTATAATATAGGATTGCGGTTAGCATCTTTAGAATAAACGTAAGATAAAGGTTCGTCACGTCCCACAGCATAGGCGGCTTGCAATGAATATCTTCCCATAAAGATGTAGTCACCTTTTTCAACTGGGAACCATTTGTTATCTAAGTTATACATTCCTTGACCTGAAAGAAGATATGCACCGTGCTCTTGATAATGTGTTTCGATATAACCATGGCTTGCACCTGGTTGGAATTCAAGAATATGAATGTTCATGTCGAAGCCAAAATCATCAGTCGGTAAGAAGTCCCATAAAAGAACATCTTTCATTCCTTCATACTCAATGGGTTGTAAATCAGCTTTATTACCAACTACTTTATATGCTTCATAACCTTCAATGGCTTCATAACGCCGTTGATATAAGAAAACTTCCGTCATTTCTTTTTGAGCATTTTCCATAAACATTAACTGGTCTACTGGGAAGAAAGCATATCCCCCATCTGTTAAGACGTGTTCTTCTTCCCCATCGCTGACTTTTAATTTACCTGAAATAACATAAGCAAAGGTTTCAAGTCCTTCTCCACCGAAACCACGTTCATTCTTACCACCTTCCAAGAATTCAGCAATGTAATCATTAAAACTAGCACCCAGTGCTGCTGTTCCCAAAATTGAAATACGGACATTTTCAAATCCAGGAACTTGATTATTGACTAACCCATCATGCGGTAAAATCGCGTATAAGCCTTTCTCAATAATCGCACGGCTTTCTAACAAACCCTCTCTGTATCCAGTTTTATTGTTTTTGTATCCCATTTATACCTCTCCTTTTAAACTTTTTTTAATTATTTGTAAATAGAATTGAGCTCCTAAAAGCATATCATTACCTGACGTATGGCCATAGGTTTGGATTAACCGAATCGATTGAATCAGTTGCTCTGGTGAGTGTTCCTTAATAGCCTTGATGAATTTCAACCAAACTGGGTTGACTTGCCTATCAAAAAGGGCATGGTAGTAAGCCTGACTAACTTTAGTGGTTGTCGTTATTTGCATTTGCTGTTTAACGAGATCTGGTAATCTTCCAAATGACTGGTTAAATTGAGGGAGCCGATTTTGATTGAATAAAGTTACTTGCTCCAACACTAACATCCCTTGTAAGAAGTCATCACCTGAAGGGGTTAGACCCAGTCCTTTACCAAAGAGAAATTGTACTAACTCTACCATTCCATTTGAATGGTTTACTACTTGACTTTGAAAACTTTCAGTCAATAAATTTTGATAATAATGTTTTAGGGCAGGCAATTGATTAAAGGCTGATTGCTCATAGATTTGCGCTTGTTCAAGTAGGTCTATCATATCCTGTAAAAAATCTACTGTTAGATTTAATGAATAATCCGGTAATAAACAAGAGTATTGTTGATAATCAATTAGCTTAATTTCAAATGGTATAGGGCGCGTATAAAGACACCATGTATCCTTACACTGACGTATTTGCTCGCCCGGCTTTAACTTCTGCATCATTTGATCAAACAAGGATTTATTCTCTATCTGTATTCCTAAAACTGAAGCTTTTAATTGGTTAACTCCTGAAAGGTAAATCAGTTGATGTGGACCATCCGTTTTTTTTGAAATCAAATTTATTCCGTGATCAAACACCGAATCTACCCAATACGTCTGATCTTCTAAGGGAGAAAGATAACTTGAAAGAATTAAACTTGTTTTATCCCGTACCGTCTTATTCATCCACCTGAATACCTAAAGATTCTGCAAAGGCTACTAGAGCTTTCTCGAAGCAAGCGATTGGAGCAGTTACTGTCCCGGCTCCTACTTGACCGATACCGGCTTTTTTATGGGCTATTCCCGTATTAATAATCGGTTCAATTCCTGTTTCAACTACCTTACGGATATCAATACCTAAATTGGATCCACGGAAATCCCATGTTGGAATGGACCAATTAGGGTTTTGTGCACTGACAATTTTTGATTGCTCATTCGAAATACGAACAGCATCTTCAAAACCTCCCGCACCAATAAACCGAGTAACTCCAGGTGCAGCTACAATTGCTGATCCTCCTAAGCCAATTGTTTCAGTAATCGCAGAGTCTCCAATATCCTTACTACCATCTTCTTCGCTATAACCTGTGAAATAAAGTCCTTTAGGTGTATTGACAGGAGCTGTAAACCATTGGTCCCCCATAGCTGCTATACGAATACCAAAGTTTTCCCCATTTCGTGCCATGGTCGTAACGATACATCCTTCTTTAATCTTACGTGCATAATCAACAATTGACTTTCCAGTAGCCATCGCAATATTTAAGAAGAACTGATCGGTATCAGCTAAGAATTGAATGACTTCTTGCTTTTGATTTGCATCAATATCCAGCGATGTAATGACCGGTGCGATTTCTTTTAAGAAAACAAGCGAAGCTGCGATATTTCTTTGATGGAATTCATCTCCCATAGTTATCGCCTTAGCAATCATGACATTAACGTTAATCCCACCATCAATTTGACGTAGTGCTTGGCCTAAGACAGGTCCCAAAACATCACGCATCCAAATTAAACGGTTAATAACTTCTTCATTATTGGCTCCAAAGCGCAAGACGGTCCCTATTCCTTCATTCATAATACAATAGCCGGTTGTTCCATCTGCTTTATTTTCTACAATAAAGACAGGGAAGTTTGCTGTGGTAATACCTCCCATCGGACCCACTGCACCAACATGATGACATGGCATGAACTTAATTTCACCCGCATCAATTTGTTTTTGTGCTTCTTCATGATTAGAAGCCCAACCTTCAAACAACATTGCACCGATGACTGAACCTTGCATTGGACCAGTCATATTCTCGTATTTCACAGGTGGGCCGGCATGTAAGATAACTTTTTCTTCAGTATTTAATTCAGGAATAACTTCTTTAGCATATTTAACATCTACTAAATAGGGTTGAGAGTCACGCATGCGATTGATTACTTTCTGATTGGCTGCATCAATGGCATCAGCATGCTTTTCGAGTTCATTCAAGATGCGAATTAATTTTTTATTTCCGCCGGCTTTTGGTCGCCAATTAAACTGAATAGCTTTTCCACCATATTTAATTATTGGGTCGACAAAACTTTCAATACCAATATTGATCACTCGGGGTGAAGTCATCACTAATTCTTGCACTTGCTCGCTTGGACTTGGTAGTTCAACCTTTTCACCTTGATATTCCACGTGCTTCTTATCGGAAAATTGATAATGAACTCCCATCAATTCTAAGGCTAATCGAACCGCTTTAGCATTGGTAGCTTCTACATAGACTCCTGCTTCTTTCAAGTCGGCAACTGCTTTATCATAATCTTGTGGATCATTCACTGTCCCAGTGACAGTAGCTACAACATATATTTCGCGGTCACTGTCAGTCATCTTGTTGAGGTTTTCTTCAATCGTAGGGATCAAGGCATTAGCCATATCTGCATGGGAGCCATAACCTAAAACCACATCTAGTAAAATAACACCCGTATCTTCATTTGCAAAAGCTTCTTCTAATTTCTGGATCCGAATACTCGGATCAATCATTGGATGCGGCTTACCTTTCGTATAGACATCATCACCCAGGTCCATTACTTGGAATCCATGAGTATTCAAAATAAAGCCTTCTTCATTTTGAATTTCGCCCAGTTCTAAAGCATCTGCAATTAACATAGCGGCTTCATTAGCTAAAGTGCCCCCTGAATAAAGACCTTTAACCGTCTTGCCTTGTAAGTTCGCTTCAAATGAGTTGTCTAAAGGATCAGTATAATTGGCTTTAACTTGTTCTCCATTTGATAGATCAATCGCAATTCGCGCTGCTTCTTCTAGGGTATAAGCTAAAGCTACATTACCAATATGTTCAACCGGTTTCTCACCTAAAAAAATCGCTACAACAGGTTTTGAAAGCGATTGAAGCACTTTAACTACTTTATCACGCACTGCTTTTGCTGGCGGTTTAGAAATGACACAAATCACATCAGTCAGTGGGTGCTTTTCTAAAGCAATAATCGCGTCAATCATCGTTCTAGCGCCGACAGCTTCCTTCAAATCTCTTCCGCCGGTACCGATTGCGTGAACTACTCCACCTCCAAGACGATCAATGATCGTTGTAACTTCCTGAATGCCTGTCCCTGATGCTGCCACAACTCCGATATTACCGGGCTTAACAACATTGGTAAACGCCATTGGAATACTGGAAATAATTCCTGTTCCACAATCTGGTCCCATAAATAGAAGGCCTTTTTCATGCGCCTTCTCCTTTAATCTGACTTCATCTTCCATTGAAACATTATCTGAAAATGAGAAGACGTGTAAGTTATTATCGATTGCTTTTTCAATTTCATATGCTGCATATTCACCAGCTATTGAAACCAAAGCCAAGTTGGCATCCGGCAAAGCTTCTAAAGCATCCTCCCAATTATCCACATCAACTTTATTATCGGTTTGTTTCTTAACGGATAGGTCTTCTAAAAAATGATCTATTTCTTCTAAAACTTTTTCAAAAACTGCTTGATCTTCTGTCTCAACCACAATGGCCAAGTCATTTGCGCTAGCAGAATCTAATTCTGGGGTAGCAAGGCCTGCTCCTTTAAAGATATCTTTATTGGCATCAGTCGCCATCATGACTTGGGCTTGAATCACACCATCCACTTTATTAACTTCTGCAGATAAGAGCATCAAGTTAATCGAGTCTTGATAATTCCCTTTTTGAATTTTTGTGAATAACAAGAAAATCCCTCCCTTTATATAATATTATATCGGTTTCCCTAATGTATTTCGATTGCTCAGCTTACAAATAGATAAGGGTCTTTTGTTCATTTCGAACAAAAATGATATTCGTTTTTATTTTATTTTGTACTGGATGCGAAGTAAATAATGATAGAATATTTCATAAGAATTAGCTTTTTATCATTATTTATAGGATGATTATCAACATGAAACAAATAATTGATATTTTTCACTCTTCTCATTATAAAATCTCAGCTACATATTACAAAGCCTCATCGCCAGAAAATAGTTTACTTATCTATCTTCACGGCGGTGGACTTATTTTTGGTGGCCGAGAGGACTTAGATCAAGATTACCTCGAACTTCTAACAGATAATGGATATTCCATACTGGCTCTTGATTATTTACTCGCTCCTGAGAATAATTTAGATGAAATTATTCGCATTCTAGTAAAAACTCTCGAATGGTATCAAGATAAAGGCTATCTCATAGTTGGTCAAAAAGATCCATTTTATTATTTGTTTGGTCGCTCTGCTGGTGCGTACTTAGCATTGCAACTTATTAGCAGAATGTCTTCTAATTGGATAAAAGGTATTATTAGTTTTTATGGCTATTACAAACTAAATGATGCTAATTTCTTATATCCCAGTCCCCATTATCTGAATTCTGCAAAAGTCTCCAAAGAATTAATTAAGACCTTTATTCAATCACACCCCATAGTTAACGGTAATCAGAGTGAACGTTATTTAATTTATTTATATTGCAGACAAGTTGGATCATGGATTGATTTTCTAACTGATTCGCCCCAAGATTTTTCACTTAGCAAAGAACAAATAAAGAATATCCCCCCCACACTTCTTGTTCACTCGGATAAAGATCCAGATGTTCCTTTTCAACAATCTAAACAAATCAATCAGCTTGCTAAAGAAAGTATCTTGATAAAAGTTCCTTCTACCCTCCATGATTTTGATCGAACAGACAAAACTAAAGGACTCGAAATTTATCAACAAGTCATTCAATGGCTCTCCAACCATTCAGCTCATTAAATAAATTCTGAAAGGATGTTATTATGCAATTAGATTTTATGTCCACTTTACAAAGTGTTCTGGTTTTATTCATTCTTATTATTATTGGATTCTGGGCAGGCAGGTGGAAACTAATCAGTGCACAAGGCCAAAAGGATATCACCAACCTCGTCTTATATATCACTATGCCAGCTACCATTTTTAATGCGATGCAACTCGATTTTAACATCGAAAGGGTTCAGCGAGCCTTTACTATTATCATTATTGTTACAGTTTGTTATATTCTTATGCTACTCTTAGGTTGGCTGATCGCTAAAAGAACAAATTTGACACTTGCGGAACAGGATGTGTTTAGAGTAGCGCTTCTTCTATCCAATACCTCCTTTATGGGTTATCCCATTGTCAGCAATTTATTAGGTGAAGAAGCTTTATTTTATGCTGTTATCGGTGCAGGATTTTTATTTGAAGTTGTTTCTTGGTCAATTGGTATTTACTTAATGGGTAGAAACGGTTCTGGCAAAGTTGTTTTTAATTGGAAAAAAATTGTTTTAAGCCCTGGCATTTTATCGATTTTAGTGGGACTTATTTTCTTCTTATTTAGTTGGCAGGTTCCTCAGCCCGTAGACAAAGTTTTAAACATATTAAGTCCTGCAACTTCACCATTGGCAATGATTGTGGTGGGCTTGATTCTATCTCGTAGTAATGTTGCTAAGATCTTCGCTAATAAATTCTTATATGTTCAAGCGTTTTTCAAATTAATACTTATCCCGCTTTTAATTTTATTCACATTGAAAGCTTTAAATTTTTCAAACTATGAGTTGATCATTCCAACGATTATGCTGGGGATGCCTACCGCTTCTTATGTAGCAATGTTTGCACAAAACTATGATAATCATCCTGAATTTGCTAGTCAGATGGTCTTTATGACTTCTTTACTTTCGATCGTGTCCATTCCACTGATTACACTCCTTTTCTAAATTGAATAATAACTTATAATATTAAAAATCCCCTAAGAACTAGAATTTTTCTAATCCTTAGGGGCTATTTGTTTCTATCGAAAACAAATTAGCCTAAATTAACTTACTTAAACTCTCCTACAAATTCTTCAGTTACACCTTTTTCTTTACTATAAACTTCATGGCCTCTGACATAGGTTGCCATAATCGTTGCGCCAATCTCACTACCTATATATGGGCTGATCTTATTGCGATATTCTAAGTCCTCTGCAGCGAGTACATAAGACTGGTTAGGATCGATTAATACGATATCTGCATCTTTACCTACAGATAAGCTACCCTTAGTATCATCGATACCAAAACGACGACATGGTTGAGTTGCAATGACTTGTGCAAATTGCTCTAAAGACATACCACGTTTATTAACTGCTTCATCAAAAAATATATCTACATCATTTTGAACACCTGAGATCCCGCCCCAAGCATCAAATGCATTTTCTTTGTCTTTCAAGTCAGGGGTACAAGGTGAATGGTCAGAAATAGATGAAATAATATCACCAGAGAAAACATAATTCCAGAGACCCTCTTGAGCTTCTTTATCACGGATTGGTGGTGAACACTTAGCAACATTACCGATTGCATCTAATTGGTCAGTTGTAAAGTACAAGTAATGTAAACAAGTTTCACACGTTACATCAACACCTTCTTGTTGACCTTTAATAACGGCTTCTACACCCTCTGGACAGGCTACGTGACAAATATGAATGCGGCAACCAGTTTCCTTAGCGAATAAAATTGCTCTTTGAATAGGCTCTACTTCGGTAAAGACTGGACGAGTCGCAACATATTCTGATAATTTTAATTTGCCTTCGGCTTTTGCTTTTTCTCCTAAGCGGTCAGTGATAGCAGCATTTTCAGCGTGAATAGAAAGAACTTTACCTGTTTTAGCAATTTGCTTCATACCCTCATATAAAGAATAATCATCTACGTTTTGGAAGTCTCCATCAATTGAACGGTCACCACAGGTTGCCATAAAACATTTATAAGCAGTAACGCCATTTTCATTCAATTCTTGAATGCCACCGGTTTCTACATTATAAGGCACTAAACCCCCAAATGAATAAACATCGACTTTTAATTTTCCTTGCCCCGATTGATATTTATCCTGAATACTCGCTTCATCTGTTGTTGCTGGAACTTGGTTAAGTGGCATTTCTAAGAAGGATGTTACGCCCCCTTTAGCACAAGCTGATGTTCCTGTAACATAGCCTTCCCATTCATCACGATAACCACCTCCGTTTTCGGTAATGTGTACGTGACAATCAAACATGCCTGGACTGACAATTAAGCCTTTTGCATCGACTTCTTGATCAGCTGATAGATTATCCCCGATTGCAGCAATTTTACCATCTTTAACTGCAAGATCTGTCACCACTGCGCCACTTTCCAAGATTACTTGACCATTCTTTATGACTAAATCATATGACATAAAATAACCTCCTAAAATTTTTTATTAAGCGTCCGGAATAATTACTCCGCACGATTTAATACTAAGTAAATAAGCAATCCCACGATAAAACCATCAATCCAAGATATTTGGGATAGAAACTCGAGAGCGGGAATAAATTGACCAACGATTGAAACAATAAAACCACAAAGGGTTGCAATATAAGCTTTTTTATTGACGCCAGAATAAGGATTAGCTGCTGCTTGTTCTGGTGAATAATAGAGTAAGTTCAAATCAATCTTTTGTTTAACAACAAAGTAGAAATGAGCAATCATCACACCTGCTACCGGGCCTAGTAAACTACCGATATAATTTAAGAAGACGAGAATGACACTTCCTGATTCCATAAATTTCCACGGCATAATTATAAAACTAATGATACTCGCAATAATTACCCCTCTACGGTAATTAATTTTTTTAGGTAATAGAGCGGTCAATTGATAAGCCGCTGGGATGATATTACCAGTAGCATTCGTCGATACGGTTGTCATCAATAAAACAAAAGAAGCAAGTAGGATTGCTGGCATAGAATCCCATTGATTTATTATCTGTAATACATCACCCTGATGGGATACTCCTGTAATAGCTGCTCCATTTAGTACCGTTATACTAGCAAAAGCAAAGATCACATAACCAACCATGAGTGATAATGTTTGTCCGATTGTCTGAGCCTTAGTTGAAGTTGCATTCTGAGTAAAATCAGAAACACTTACCCCTGGGGCTGCCCACACTGATAAAGTAGAAGCAATAATTATTAGATAGGCAAGCGGTGTACTAACAGTCTGACTTGCGTTTGTTACATGGTCAAAGATTGGACCGAATCCGCCAGCAACTCTTAAGCCCCACACAACCATTCCACCAAACACAACGTATATAAGCGGGTTTAGGATGGCTGTAAATTTATTTAATACTCGACCCCCTCCTAAACCAATCATGACATTGGCTAAGAAGAAAACTACGAAAGAAAGAAATGCTGGCACTGAAAGCCCTAAAATAGTTGTTCCAGCTCCAATATTTAAGAATTCTGGCCAGATTCTACCAATTAATATCAGCAGAGCCTTAGAACCCGCATAGTTCTGAACCCCGAACCATGCAATGGCCGCTACCACTCCTCTTAGAAAGCCTGGTAACTTAGAACCTGCACTGCCATACACAGAGCGAAGGTGAATTGAAAAAGGAATACCATACATAGATCCTGCTTTACCATTAATTGTCATGAGTCCAGCGACTGCTAGACCTGCAAGGATAATAGCAAAGAACACATGGATTGGTGCTACTCCTAGGGCTAGAAAACCACCAACTGTCAGATAATTGGGAATATTATGGACTGAACCCATCCATAAGGTGAAATAATTAATTGTTGACATGTGACGTTGATCTGGTTTATTTGGTAAAATATCTTCGTTCGTATAGCCTCTTTCCTTAAACGCGTCAATTTGTTCCTGTCTTACTAAGACATCCTTATGTTCCATTAAAACGTTCCTCCAAAGTTCATTTAGTATGCTAATTCTTTTAATGCTTCTGCCAAGGCTTGGATACCTTGAACAATATCTACTGCTTCTGTATGTTCTTCTGGATTATGACTAATTCCATTAATAGAAGGAACAAAAATCATAGCCGTTGGTACTTGTGGAGCAAAAATTTGTGAATCATGTCCTGCTCCTGAATGCATAACCTGATAATTCAATTTATTTGTCTGACAGACTTTTTCTAAAACATCTACAATTTTTTGATCCATAGGCACAGGTGGCTCATTCATCCATAAATTCATTTCAAGCTTGATTTCTCTTTCCTGAGTGTGTTTTGTTATTGTGGCTTCAATAAATTTTGCAAAATCATCCAGAGCTTTTTGATCCGTATGACGAGTGTCAATAGAAAATTCCATCTCACCTGGCACCACATTCACCACATTCGGTATTATTTCTACATGTCCGAAGGTAACAACCAGAGGATCTCCAATTTCATTCGCTTTATCTATAATTTCTGCAACGATTCTGGCATAACAGTCAACTACATCTTTACGATACTTCATAAGCGTAGTTCCTGCATGATTGGCTTCGCCTTTTAATTTAACGGTATAACGTTTTTGTCCAACGATCGCATTTACTATTCCGACTTTCTTTTCAGCCTTCTCTAAGAAGTTTCCTTGTTCAATATGCAACTCGACGAAAGCATCCATCTTATTAAAATGTGGTTTTTCTGATAAGTAATCAAAACCGGCTTCTCTCATAGCCGTTTCAAAAGGAATTCCCTCATTATCCTTAATATTTTCGACATCTTCTTTTTTAGCAAGACCGAAGATGTTTTTAGAGCCCCAGAAGGCATAAGGAAAACGCGATCCTTCTTCTTCAGCCATTGATACAATTCTTAAAGATTTCTTAGGTTGACCATATTTTTCAACTAGACCCTTAATCGCTAAATAGGCAGCCATAATTCCTAACTGACCATCCAGTCTCCCGCCATCTACAACTGTATCGATATGCGATCCAGAAGCAATAATAGATTCGGGGGTTTCACTCCCTTCCACTGTCGCAAACATATTCCCAACCGCATCAAACTCAACTTTCATTTTCGCTTTCTCAAATAATTCTTTTAAAGCTTTTTGAGCTTCAACCCACGATTCACTATATAAAAGGCGGGTTGTTCCTTTTCCTTCCTTATCTGAAATACTAGAAATCCAGTCCATTTGACGGTCAATTTCTGCTGGTGAAATATTTAGCATAGTTCGCACCCTCCCTGATTTTTTCCCGATGTATAGTGTAAATTTATTATAATGTAAAACGGTTACATTCTCATTGTTTAATCTGCTTAACTTACTTTTTTAATTTGTTTAAAGTGAACAAAAGACTGACTATGTTTTGACTAATGCTTTTGTTAATGTCTATGAAATAAAAACAAAAAGACATTCTCTTAAAAATAAGAGAATGTCTTTTTGTCTTATTCAACTTAACTTTTTTGCATTTACATTAAAAATATATACAAACTATCCTTTTACCGATCCGGCTGTCAGACCTGTAACCAGCTCTTTTCTAAAAATCATCGTGATAATAGCTGGAGGCAAAATAGCTAGTAATCCAGATGCTGCAATCATACTAAATTCAATGGCATCACGAGTCATGAACTCCGACAAAACCAAAGTAATTACCTTATTATCTTGCGATGAAGTTAAAATCATCGGGATTTGGAATTGACTCCAACTCATTAATAACAAGATTAACACACAAGTGATAATAGCGGGTCGAGATAAAGGAAGTATCACCCGCCAAAAAAGTTGCCACTCTGTACACCCATCTAGTTCTCCTGCTTCCCAAATCTCTTTAGGTATTTTGCTAAAGTGGGTGATCAACATCCATGTAGTAAGTGGTAAAAAAGCGGTAACATAAATGACACTAATCCAAAACAGTTGATCTAAGAGATGATAGTTTGAAAATATGGCAAATATGGGAATAATAGTAGTAAAGACTGGGATAACAATTGTTATTAAAAAAAATCGCAGTAGAACTCGACGAAACTTAAACCGGAAGCGAACCATCGAATAACTAGTAAGTACCGCTAGAGGAACCCCAATGATTAAGGTATAAACAGAGCTAATTAGAGAGTTCTTTAATCCGTTAAAAACGGTCTCATGCGCTTTTTCAGTGGGATCAAATAAAGTCTGATAATTTTCAAAGGTAGCCTGGCTGGGAAGAAAGTGACTATCCATCTTCATCAATTCTGCTTTAGGTGTCACACTGACAATAAAAGTCCAAATAAGTGGTCCGAGTGTAAATAGTAAAAAAACAATCACTGTTATCAGATATAACCAATCCAACCGTTGTTTCTTACGCATATCCTCCCTCCAATCTTAGTGAACGAATATAAAAATACCCAATGATACCAGAAAAAATCATTATAATATAGGTAATTGCGGAACCTAAGCCGAAATCTAAAAAACTAAAGGTATTTAAGTAATTATAAATTAAGAGCGTTTGTCCCTCATAGCGATAACCGACTAAAGAAATAACCTCATCAAAAACATTTAATCCTGCCATGGTTGCTTGAATTAAAACGATTGAAAGAGTAGGAAAAATCATTCTTAAAGTTATATAAAAAAATTCCGTAAATCGATTCGCCCCATCCATTTTGGCAGCTTCATAGATTTCTTTTGGTATGGTTTGAAGTGTTGCAAGAATTAAAATGGCACAAAACGGAACCACGCGCCAAGCAATTACCATTGAAACGACCATTAAAAGTAAAAACCGGTTATTAATCCAAGCAATTGGCTGGTCAATAATGGACAAACTCATCAATAACTTATTCATAAAACCGTAGCTCGGGTGAAAAATAAATTGCCAAACAATGCCATTGACTAAAGGGGGCAAGGCCCACGGTATGATAGCAATACCTGTCAAGACAGGACTCATAGCGGTTCGTTTATTTAACATAAGCCCCACTATAATGCTTGAGACTATCGTTAAGACAACAACTAAGATAAAAACGGTGAAGCTATTTTCAAAAGCGTGGTGAAAATCTTTTGAAAGTAAAACTTCTTTATAATTATCTAGACCTATGAATTTGAAGCGATCCGGCCGACTTAGTTTGAAAGCATGCAGACTATAAAAAAATGTTCGAATAATTGGTAAATAAACCAAGAGCCCCATTAAGACCATCATAGGTAGAATTAAAAAGATTGCTTTTTTAGATTTTTTCATTTTAAACTCCTCTTTTAATCGTTGATTTATCTCCTATTTCAACAACACAGGAATCAACCATTAAAGATTTAGATCTAGGTGTAAAGATGTTACACCTAGATCTATTTTTACTATTCTGCGTATTCTTCAACAATGTTGTTTACTTTTTCAACTAATTCTTTGACTGCATCTTCAGCACTTTGATCTGTAGTTACCATTTTATTGATTGTATTATAAATTTCAATACTCATTTCAAAGTAGTATTCAGGCACACCATTAGGGAAGGGAGATTCTGCCATTTCAGCTAATTCAATCATTGCACCAGTGTTCTCAATTTTATTTTCATCAATTAATTGTTGCAAAATGTTAAGACGAGTAGGTAAAGCTCCTACAACCTCAAACAATTCTAATTGAGTTTCCTCAGAAGTATACCATTTAACAAATGTTTGAGCTGCTTCCATATTTTCAGTGTTTGGTGAAATACCGACTGCCTCTTGAAATGGAACCGTTTTTTCTGAAGTCGTTTCTTTTCCTGGCAATAAGATTGGCATGACTTGCCCCACCACTGACGATTGTTCTTCATCATTTACACGTCCAACATAAGAGGATGGTCCTACCATGAATGCTGTATCACCAGTAGAAATTTGGCCATAAGCATCCATCCCTGAACTATTTACATTCCCTGGATTTACCAATTCTTCATCGACTAGTGTTTTAAAGATCTTTAAAGCATCAAGAGTAGCTTCTTCATTCAAAGTATTATCGTCATTAAAGACTTTCCCACTAAGTGTATAGGCGAGCCATAAGAAAGAAGTCGTCAAATTTTCTTCCGCACCGAGAGGGATCGATACAGGGTATTCGACAACTCCGTCTGCTTTTATTTTTTTAGCTTGTTCAATCACTTCATCCCATGTCTTAGGTTCTTCTTTTAATCCAGCTTCCTCATACATTTTTGTATTATAATAAGCGACACGGAAATCATTTCCATACGGCACCGCATAGATAGTGTCATTTACCATAAATTGTCCAATTGCGGGAAACTCATCAGCATCTTCTAATTCAATTGGAGCTAACCAATCTGCACTAGTGAATTCTCCCATCCAAGACCAATCGACTTCGAAGACATCCGCTGCTACTGTATCACTCGCTGCTGCGATAGCTAACTTATCTCGGATATCATCCCACCCTGTTGGGAGGACATTGACTTTAATACCAGACTCCTCTTCGAAAGCTGCCAGCATCTCTTCTGATGGAGCACCCCAGTCTGGAATCATGAAGCTAATTTCAACAGGTTCTTTTTCCTCTTGAGCCATACTTGTTATTGGCGCGAACATTGTTGAAAAGAATAGCGATGCAGCTAATATCGTTTTTAGTTTTTTCTTCATTTAATTTCTCCTTTATTCTTAATTGGTAACGAATTATAAAGCTCATAATTAGCTATTATTTTAAGATTATCACATCTTCTAAATCTTTTTTAACAATATGCTTAGCCATGCGATTATTTTAAAAAGTCTCCTGTGAGTATTTACAACATAAAATCGACTTAAAACCCAATCTAAGTCGGTAATTTTTTATTCGAAGAAAACTTATTAATGAAGTCTTTTTTTGATCTGAGGGGCTAAAATAATATATATTCCCCCACAAATCAGGAGGACCAGTCCACTATACAACCAAACTCGCCTCCAACTTCCTGTCTGGGAAAGAATCAAATCATTCGCTTTGTAGGCCCAATAAAAAGGATCCCAGTAAAAGAATTTCTGCCATTTTTGACTTAAAAGCTCGGTTGCTATAACAGCCGCTATTAACGGTAAAAACAGTAATTTGATGCTACTAGCTGCCCCGATAACATCATCATTAGTCAACCCTTCGATAAAACCAATTATAATACTTAACAGACTTGTGATTAAGGTAACCACTACTAATTGCAAGAGATTAATTCCACCAAAATCAGTAATGACAACTAAAATAATCGATCCAAAGATTGATAAAAAAACTCCGATTAATGACTTGCCTAAAATATAGCTACTAGGCTTTGTTGGAGTCAAAAAGATGGCGCTCAGGGTTTTATCAGTTTTTTCTTCAATTATATTGAGAGCAATTAACATTCCCCCTAAAATTGAAATCATAAGAATAGATAGATTAACCATTGTCTTTTTTAGAGGTGGTACTTTTCGATCTAATTCGACTAATTTTACATTTGAATTTTCAATGGACACACCGCGCTCATAAAAACTTTTCAGCAACTTAGCAAAATCAATAATTTCTTCAGGTTCATTCCCTTGAGTCATTAAATAATAATTTCCTTTTTCAGGAATAACTCCAATGATCGCATCCCTTTTCTCAACCCTCTTTATTATATCTTCCTCATTTTTAAAGAGTTCAACTTTAGCAAATTGTTGGAAATATTCGACATGATCCTGATTTTCACCTTCAATCAAAGCAAATCGGATACTGGTATCCGTAATGCCGGGAGAAAAAAGATTGATCGCTAGCCCCAAAAGAAAGGGAATCAACAAAATATAAAGAGAAAGCGCATCTTTTGCATTAACCTTTAAATCTCTATTAAAAATAATCCAGATTCTTTTCAGCATTTTATCACTCCCCTTAATTTATCAGAATCTTTTTATAACGCTTATTTGCCAGTAAAAAGATCAGAAAGCCAGATATCAGAAAACCTAACGAAATGCTTATAACAGACAACCAAGCATTATTACCAATTAAAGCTGCTTTAAAACCTGCTAACATATAATAACTAGGAATCAGCTTGATCCATAAAGGACTCCAACTCGGTATAAAATAGGCTATATTAGGAACAATCATTAGCATTATCAAAGCATAAAAAACACCAAAGGACTGCATAATGTTCTGATAGAAACTAGCGATATATAAACCGAGTGAAGAGGCAAAAAAGGTGGTTGAAATCAATAATCCAAGCAGTAAAAGATAATCGGGTTTATTTTGCATAATAGGCCAAACAACAATGAAACTTGAAGCGATCGATGTAACTATTATGACTCCTATTTTACTCAATAAATACTGCCAAACAGGAGAAGGGGTAAGTGCATAAGCTTTAATTACACCTTCTTGTCGATCTAAAAAGATATACGCAGCAATCATAAATAGACCCATCAAACCACCATTTAAAACTAAAACCATCGGAAGTATGTTTTCCTTATCTGATAGCACATCAAAATCACTAGAAAGTGGACGTACATCCTGCTTTTGAATCGCTGTTTCTATATTTTCTACCGGATTCATAGGTAGAATTTTTAAAAGATTTTTAAATCTAGCGGATTCGTAGCCTTGCAAAAAATATTCATAGGATAATTCTTGCTGTTCATCTAAATGGATAATTGCCACGATTTTGCGTTCTTTAGCTGCCAGGTATTCTGCCTCTTGCCGATTATTCAAAAGAGTTATCACTTTTTCTTGAACATGAAATTCAGTAACCTCTTTATCTTCTTTATTAATCTTTATTTTGACCTGCTCTTTAATAATATTCGGTTGATCCTTTGTAAGCATTTGAATATAGCTTTTTTTTAAATCAGTCGGCATATCTAAATAAATATACTCTGTCTTCTTTTGATTAAAATTTTCCGGAACTGCAAAAAGAAAGACAGCCACTATCAGCAATGCCATTAATAATTCAATATAAAAGTAAAATCCTCGTGAAGCTAATTTCAACTCCTTAATAAAGCTATAAAGGAATTTCATTATTTCAAACCCCTTCCCGTCACTTTAATAAAAATCTCTTCAAGGGTGGCTTCTTTGGTATGCATGGTTTGAATCGTATACTGATCGATAAGCGCTTGTAAGGCTTTTTTATCCTCTTCTATTAAAAAGGAGAACACTCGTGTTTTAACTTCACCACCGTCTATATAGGTAACTGATACAACTTTATCACCATATTGGAGTTTTAAATTTTCTGGGGAATCGATTAACTTAATTTCCCCATCTACAATAAAGGCGACACGATCACACAAATCATCAGCAATCGCCATATTATGAGTGGTTAGAAAAACGGTCGTGCCTTCGGCATTCTTTTGCTTAATAATTTCTTTAATCTTAGCTGCAATCGAAGGATCAAGTCCGGTGGTGGGTTCATCAAGAAACCAGAGTTTTGGTTGATTAGTCATGGAACGTGCAAAAGTTAATCGGTGTTTCATCCCTTTAGAAAATTCTCCAGCCTTAATATCTTCTTTTCCATCTAACCCTACCATTTTTAATAAAAAATCAGGCTCAAGTGTTGGAACGTCAAATAATTTACTATAAAATGCTAAATTCTCTCTTGCAGTTAACTTACTATAGACATTGGACTGCTCGAAACTCATTCCTATTTCATTAAAACGTTTTTTAGAAGAATCGCGAATATCGTAGCCGGCCACCTTCACTTCTCCTTTACCATTTTCTAAAGGGAGAAGACCCGTTAAAATATTTTGAACGGTTGATTTACCTGCTCCTGAAGGACCTAGGAAGCCAAAAATTTCACCATTTTTTACTTTAAAGTTGACGTTCTTGACCTGATATGTTTCATCTCCATTATAGGAATAAGATAAATTTCTAACCTCAATCATAGATTATTTTCTCCTTCCTTATAAAAAGCAATTCTTAATAAATCAATATATTGATTAACTTCGTCTTCAATAATCTTTAGATCAAATGTCTGATCAATTTTTTTAAACTTTTCCAACCATTCTTCACTCTGCTTTTCAAAAGTCCATTGAATAATTTGAATCGCTTTGTTTTCATCCACTTCGTCTTTAAATAAAAAGTGGTTAATATTCTTTTGATAAATCTGCCTGTATAAATCCAGCGGAAAGGTTGGCTTTTGACGCATCATTTTATCGATTGATTTATCTTGGAATAGTTTTACAGAAAAATCTACCAAGTAAGGATACTCTTCAAAAACTTGAAACTTAATCATTGCGATCTGTTTTAAACGTAGTAATAAATCTTTTTGTGTCCAATCCAAGCCTTCAATTATTTTTTCCTCAACAATTTTAAACGCAAATTCTGCTAAGTACCTATACAAATTGGCCTTGGTACCAAAATAATGATACAAAAGCCCTTTCGATATGCCCGCATTTTGTACAATTGTATTTGTCGAAGCTTTTTGATAGTTATTTTCTGAAAATTCCTTCATCGCACTATTGATAATCGCTTTTCTTCTTTTTGATTCGATCTTGTCTATTTCTTCCATCCTCAAACTGGCTCCTTGTCAAATACTCATT
The DNA here is from genome assembly GCF_012396555.1 of Facklamia miroungae. Lineage (GTDB taxonomy): Bacteria > Bacillota > Bacilli > Lactobacillales > Aerococcaceae > Facklamia > Facklamia miroungae. The sequence continues at coordinate 8,002 of NZ_JAAXPS010000013.1, read as the reverse complement.
GACCCTTATGGTCAAGACCATTATAATTTAGACTGACCGATAGGGTCAATCTGTTTTTTGAGTGAATAGATGAAATGTCACTTTATCTATACCCATAAAGAAATGATATACTCATCATGTTTTCTAATTATATTTAATTCTTGATCATTTCTATACAATAAGGAGCTAGCATATTATGCATCAGATAAAAAATATTACAAAAATATATGAAACCGGCACTCTAAAGCAAAAGGCCTTAGATGATGTAAGTTTTAATCTAAGAGATAATGAATTCGTTTCTATTTTAGGTCACAGTGGTTCAGGAAAAACGACTCTACTCAATGTTATTGGCGGCTTAGATCGCTATGATAGTGGTGATATTGTTATTGATGGTATTTCCACTAAAGAATATAAAGATAAGGATTGGGATTCTTATCGAAATCACTCGGTCGGTTTTGTCTTTCAAAGTTATAATTTAATTCCCCACCAATCAGTGCTTTCCAATGTTGAATTAGCTTTAACTATTTCTGGAATTTCAACTAAAATACGTAAAGAAAAAGCTATTAAGGCTTTAAAAGAAGTTGGTTTGGAAGATCATATTAATAAGCAACCCAACCAATTGTCCGGTGGCCAGATGCAACGAGTCGCAATTGCTAGAGCCTTAGTCAATGAACCGGATATCTTATTAGCTGATGAGCCGACGGGTGCCTTAGATACAACAACAAGCCTACAAATAATGGACCTTTTGAAAAAAGTTGCTAAGGATCGATTAGTAGTAATGGTCACTCATAATGCAGAACTAGCCAACGAATACTCCAATCGCATTATCGAACTCCAAGATGGTAAAGTTATTTCGGACTCCAACCCTCTAACTATTAACGAAGTGACCGATGGCAAGCATGAAAACATGGGCAAGTCCGCCATGTCTTTCCTCACTGCCTTATCCTTGAGTTTTAATAATTTAAAATCAAAAAAAGCCAGAACCTTTCTGACTGCTTTTGCTGGTTCGATTGGAATTATTGGGATTGCATTAATCCTTTCCCTTTCAACAGGAGTAAATAACTACATTAAAAAAGTTCAAGAAGAAACGATGGTATCCTATCCGATTACGATCGATCGTCAGTCATTTGATTTAAATGGTCTATTTGAATCTCAAGACGAACAAGATCCGCAATCTTTTTCAAGAAATAATCTTTCCACACCGCTAGACCCTAAGGCTGTGACTTCTAATTCCAATTCACTTGAGCGAATGAGCACTGCTAACTCATCTTTAAAAGATAATAACTTAAGTTCTTTTAAAAAGTATTTAGAAAAAACCGACAATAATATCAAACCTTACGTGGGCAAAAATGGAATTGTTTATTCCTATACCCTTAACTTTGATCTTTTTACGTATGATGAAGAAAATATTCTTATTAATACCGATGGTAGTTCTTTTTCCGATGAAAAACCTCAACTTGATCAATTTCAAGGCCCTTCAGGTTCAATGGGAACCGATCACAAAAAAATAAGTGAATTAATGCCGGATACTGGTAAAGGACTAATTAGTCCGGTTATAAAAGAGAATTATCAAGTAGTGTATGGTAAGTGGCCTGAAAAATATGATGAGCTTGTTTTACAAGTGAACGAAAGTCAAGAAATGAATCTCTCTGAGTTATATGAACTAGGCTTTCTTCCCATCAAAGAATATCAAGAAATTTTGGATCAAATAAATAAAGGAGAAAAACCAAAATTAGAAGAGAAAAAAGTTGATCTGAAAACAATTACTACTCAACCTTTCTTCATTCTTCCTTCTAGTGAGTATTACATAGAAGGTGACAAAAATGTCTTCCGTGATTTAAAAGAAGACTCAAAATCTCTAGAAAATTTAGTTGAAGAAAAAGGAATAAAAATTAAAATAGTAGGTGTTCTTAAACCTAAAGAGGATGCAAAGACGCTAGTGATCACTAGTCCATTAGCCTATACACGTGCTTTAAGAGATTATTTAATTAAATATAATAGTCAAAGTGACGTTGTTGTCTACCAAAAAGAAAACCCTACTATCAATGTTTTAACCGGCTTGCCTTTCGAAAGAGATACTATAAAAGAAAAAATTAAAGACACCTATGAATACTTAGCTAATCTTTCTTTAAAAGAACAAACCGAATTCATGAATACATTCCAAGCAACACAAACCATCGATCAAGATCCTATCTCAAATGAGTCAGCAAATCTTGATAATCAAAGTGATTTTGCCGAGCAATTCGAAAGATTAGTGGATAATCTCGAAGAAGAAGATCTTTTAAGTATTTATGAAAACGCAATTGCATCGGAAAGTTTTGATAATAATATGGAAAAATTTGGTGTGATTAATCTAGATTCTCCTTCTTCTATTAACATCTATGCTGATAATTTTGCTGATAAAGAAGCTATATCGTCCGCTATTGAAGATTATAATCAAACGGTTGATGATGAAGAAAAAATTACCTATTCCGACTTTACAGGCTTAATTATGTCTTCTGTCACCGAAATGGTTAATGTCATTACTTATGTTTTGATTGCCTTTGTCAGTGTATCCTTATTAGTATCCTCCATTATGATTGGTATCATTACCTACATTTCTGTCTTAGAAAGAACCAAAGAAATAGGTATCTTACGAGCAATTGGTGCCTCCAAGCGAAATATTTCAACTGTCTTCAATGCTGAGACAATTATCATTGGCTTACTTTCTGGTTTATTGGGTATTGGCTTTACTTATTTACTGCATCCTCCGATCAACCAGCTCTTATCTAATTTGATTGATAGTGATGTAGCCATGAGTCTTTCACTCACAAACGGTCTAATTCTCATCCTTTTAAGTGTCATCTTATCCTTTATTGCAGGTTTAATTCCCGCAAAACAAGCTTCACGTAAAAATCCTGTTGAAGCTCTAAGATCGGAATGATTCACTCGAAGGTTCATTTATTTAATACTTTTCAAATATTCATATACAGACCGATCCCCGGAAGTTAGATAAAAATCTAACTTCCGGGGATCGATACATTGATAAGGCTTTAGTTTTTTACTTATTTACTATCTATCATTTTTTTATTAATACGACGAATGATATAGTTATTACAATTTAATAGTTCTTAATAATAACTTCTGGAACATTAATGTTTTTACGTATCTCTGTATTAGCGATAATAATATCTGCTATGTCATCCGGGTTCATTAAGCCTGTTTCACTTTCATCTTGTAACTCATCGCCCCAAAAATGCGTGTTCATCCCGCCCATATAAATACCATGAATATGAATATCATTATCAGCCATTTCTTTGATAATACTTTCGGTGAATCCTTTCACGCCAAATTTACTGGCACAATATACAGATTCGTTAACTTTTCCTTCGACACCCGCTGTCGAAACAATATTTATAATAGAACCCCTATTTCTTTCTTTCATTGGGCCTAGCACTTGTTGGGTACAATAAATAGTGCCTTTTAAATTTATATCAAACATTTGATTTACTTGTTCTGAAGTAATATTTTCTGCTAAATCAAAATAACCTACACCCGCATTATTAATTAACATATCAATCGATTGGTTGTCTTTTACTATTTTATCAAAGACTTCTGTAACTTCGCTTGCAGACGACACATCAAGCATATAGATTGAATAATTGATATTATTAAAGCTTTGGGCTACTCTTTCTAACTTCTCTTTGGTACGACCAACTAAGATCACATGATTCCCCAATTGACTGTATTTAATGGCTAATGACGCTCCCAATCCACTACCAGCACCTGTAATTATGATATTTTTTTTATTTCCCACTATCATAGTCTCCTTTATAAAAGTAGTCTTTTAACTTACACATACAGCCTACCCTAATAGATAGAGGCATACAAGTCTAAATAAATTCAATAATAGAGAGGCAAAAAACTATTTGCTTCGACGACTGGTCAAAACAAATAGTTTAATAGAATCAATTATTATTAACTACGCTTTCTCATTAATTTTTAATTTTTTGAAATTTTCTGATTAATTTGCTCTATTTGTGCCTTAATATGTAAATAGTTGACAATCCATATGCCAAAATAGATAAAAGTCACCATTAGAGCAATTAAGATAAGACTAACTAGGTTACGATGCCAATGTAAAAAGTAACTAGCTCCCAAAAGAGGAAGTAAAATCACAAGAAAGTGAAGAATGGTATTGAGGAGTAAGCTCCTATTTTTATTTTCCATTATCATTGAAGCATATGCTTGAACGAGTCCCAAAATCAAATAAACAAGGGTTTGAATGGCGACTGCATTAAGTACTGAATCATATTGATTTAAAAAACTAGGTACGCCTGGTGAATATTCTCCATGAAAGAAGGAAAATAAGAGACTCATTGAATAACCAATTCCTATACCCATAAATCCACTACAGAAAAATTTTTTTAAATGTTTCATAATATCCTCTCCTTATATACCTAAAAATTCTTTGAATTTCGATAAACTTCTTCTGGAAACAAATGAAATATCACCATTTGTCAATTCCACCGCAATCGTTCCTTTATAAGACAAGTCTAAGCGTTTAACATAGTCTAAATTAACTAATTCTCCTTGAGAAATTCGAAGGAAAGACTTTGAGTAAAAACGTTCTTCCAAATCATACATCCTTAAACGAACTAAATAAGTCGATTCTTCTGTTTGAGCATACACTTTTTTATTATCTGTATAAAATCGAATAATCTCTCGTGGTTCAAGTATACGAACCACTTCATTTTGAAAACCTATAATTCTTTGAAGCGATGGTGATTCAAGTAAACTTTGGATCAAAGTAACCTCGGAGTTGACTGAATTTGCGAATATTTTGACAAGCGTCTCATCTATACCTGGATCAATCTTTATTTCTAATTTCATTTTTAGCCCCCTTTGTTTTAATTCTTAAGTTCATTCTATGGAAAATTTAACTCTTTCTCTATAAAGTTTCGATAAACGGTCGTTTATAAAGGATGTATGGATTAAATCAATTAATTTTAAATAAAGGCCATATAATTGTGCATAAGATAAAAGGCCATATAAAGCTCCTTTTAAGGTACAATGTTTTTACCACAAAACTTGCCCAGGAGAACTTTGTATGACCCAAGTACATTTTACACTGAATAGCGGAGAGGTTCAAAGCATTATTGAACATTCGGTAAAAGAGGATGTATCTAAAAACATTTTGTCGACAGTATTCAATCAGTTGATAAAGAATCAACGAACAGAATATATTCAAGCGGATGACTACCAACGATCAGAAAGTCGTCAGAGCCAAAGAAATGGCTATTATGAACGAGACTTTACAACGCGAGTAGGCACACCTCGCTTAAAGGTACCAAGAACGCGTGATGGCGATTTTTCACCGACGGTGTTTGAGCGTTACTAGGCGTTTCTACGCGCAAAGTTTCTAAAATTGTTGAAGAGCTTTGCGGAAAGTCTGTGTCGAAATCTTTTGTTTGCAGCATAACTGAGCAGTTAGATCCATTGGTCAATGAATGGCAGAACCGTTCACTCTCAGCCGCTCATTATCCTTATCTAATGACCGATGTTCTCTATATAAAGATTCGAGAAGACCATCGGGTACTTTCTAAAAGCTGCCATATTTCGATTGGCATAACCGATGAGGGTGAGCGTGAAATTATTGGCTTTATGATTCAAAACGAAGAAAGTGACGACACCTGGTCTACCTTCTTTGAACATCTCAAAGAACGCGGTCTCCAAGGAACTGAGCTCATCATTTCTGATGCCCATAAAGGCTTGGTCGCTGCGATCCGTCAGTCGTTTACCAACGCAAGTTGGCAAAGATGTTAGGTTCACTTCTTACGAAATATTTTTACGACCCTTCCCAAGAAAAACGCAAAACCTTTTCGTGAAGCAGTGAAAGCTATCTTTAAGTTTACAGATATTAACCTCGCACGAGAGGCTAAAAATCGACTGATTACAGACTATATCGATCAAACGAACGATACAAAAGCCTGTGAGACTTTAGATAATGGCTTCGAAGAAGCCTTTCAATACACCGTAATGGGTAGAGGTCACAATCGATTAAAAAGCACCAATCTTCTTGAACGATTGAACCAAGAAGTGCGCCGAAGAGGAAAGTTTATTCGTATCTTTCCTAACCGTGCGTCAGCCAATCGATTAATTGGTGCTGTCCTGATGGACACGCATGACGAATGGCTCAGTTCCACAAGAAAGTATATCAAATTTAATCAGTAAGAAAGCGTAGAAACATTGTATACTATTTTACACAAGATTATGAACTTGACTATCTATCATAGTATATTATATTAAATACATTACCATCAAGATTCTTTAAAAATGATATGAATACAAATTATAATCTCAATTCATAAGATAGAAAAATGAAAAGACCAGGTTTTAATTCCTGGTCTTTTCTCATATTACAAAGAATATTTAAAATGATCGAATCAATCATTTTTAATTTTCTTTTTTACTTCCTTTTCGATTGTCAACAATCCTAATCCGCTTAGTACTGAAAGAGCAGCTCCTGAAAACAGAACAAGTTGATCAGACTCTCCCGTTTTCGGTAAAACTCCTGCTTTGGAAGATGAGTCATTAGAATTTTCAGGTTTGCTCATATTACCATTAACCTCGTCTTCTCCATTGTCCCCTGATTTTGAATCTGAAGCAGAAATAATCACTGGAACTTCAACAAGTTCTGTTGAACCATCTGGATAAGATACTTTAACTAAACCGATATACCTACCTGGCTTAGTAGAATCAATAGCTCCTTTAGGTGTTACATCTTCAAAGGTTGGCTGACCTGGATACTTAGGATCTTCTACATATCCTGGAATCGTTACATTATCTGTTAGGTCTTCTGTTCCACCTGCCATGATCTCTTCAGGCGTTACGGAAGGCTCATACTTATCTGCTTGGGTTTTACCTGGGGTTGGTGCAGTTACAGTAACTGTCACATCCACAATTTCTGTCGAACCGTCTGGATAAGTTACCTTCACCTGACCAGTATATGTGCCTGGTTTAGTATAGTTAATTGCTCCTTTAGGTGTTACATCTTCAAAGGTTGGTTGTCCTGGATATTTAGAATCTTCTACATATCCTGGAATTGTTATGTTGTCTGTTAAGTCTACTGTTCCGCCTGGTTGAATCACTTCTGGCGCTACAGAAGGCTCATACTTATCTGCTTGGGTTTTACCTGGGGTTGGTGTAGTTACAGTAACTGTCACATCCACAATTTCTGTCGAACCGTCTGGATAAGTTAACTTCACCTGACCAGTATATGTGCCTGGTTTAGTATAGTTAATTGCTCCTTTAGGTGTTACATCTTCAAAGGTTGGCTGACCTGGATACTTAGGATCTTCTATATATCCTGGAATCGTTACATTGTCTGTTAAGTCTACTGTTCCACCTGCCATGATCTCTTCAGGCATTACGGAAGGCTCATACTTATCTGCTTGGGTTTTACCTGAGGTTGGTTTAATTACAGTAACTGATACATCCACAATTTCTGTCGAACCGTCTGGATAAGTTACCTTCACCTGACCAGTATATGTGCCTGGTTTATTAAGATCAATTGAACCGTCTGATGTAATATCTTCAAATCTTGGGGCGCCTGGATGTTTTGGATCCACTACATAACCTGGGATGGTCACGTTGTCCGTTAAATCAATCGTACCGCCTGTTTCTACGATCTCTGGCGTAACAGCTGGAACGTAAACATCCTTTTCGAGCATATCAGGAGCTAAAATTGTTACTGGTACTTTGATAGTTTCAGTTGAACCATCTGGATAAGTCACTTCTACAATGCCTGTGTACTTACCAGGTTGATTGGGATCGATCTGTCCCTCTGGCGTAATGTCCTTAAGGATTGGGGCGCCTAGATGTTTTGGATCCACTACATATCCTGGGATGGTCACGTTGTCTGTTAAATCGATGGTGCCACCGGCTTCAATCACCTCTGGCGTTACCGCTGGGGTGTAATCATCCTTTTGGGGTGTTTCTGGTGTTGTCACAGTCACAGGCACTGGGATAATTTCAGTTGAAC
>NZ_JAAXPS010000012.1 GCF_012396555.1 Facklamia miroungae | reverse complement strand
CTCATTTTAAAAATAGAATACTTTTAATATCAAGATTGTATGTGTCAGGAAGAAAAGAAAAAGAGACCAAGCAACTATTCGTTGCTTAGTCTCCATAAGGGCATCAACCCTATTTGACATAGAGCCAAATTAATCTGTGGTAACTTCTTTTGATAATTCTATTGCAGTATCCGTAGTGTCTTCAATCTCATGTTTTAAATTGGCGAAACTTTCCAAAATTTCTTCAAAGGATTTTCCGATTTCCTCTTTTAATTCTTTTGCAGAATGAGCTAATACTTCTTTAAAATCAGCATCTTCGTTTTGATTAGCTAATGTATTTTGAGTCTCTTCGATTGAACTATACAATTGGTCTTTCAATTTAGAAAGAGAGGTTTTTAGTTCCTCCGTCGTTTCAGTAAATGAAACTTTAGCATCCTGACTTGCTAAAACAGCTACATCAGACAACTCTTGCCCCTTTTTAAGAGCTAACTCCTTATAAGACTCTAGTTGATCACGCGCTTCTAAACTGGTTTCAGATAAACGCTTACGATATTCTTCTGTTTTTTCGGGAAATAAATAATTAACTACGGCATATGCACCTGCTAAACCGGCTACAATACCGATAACTTTTTTTATTTTGGCCATAACTTCCACTCCTTAAATATTTTTTAAGAAGAATTCATTTTTAACGACCTTCTTAATATAAGAATATTAACAGATAATTGTACTAAGCTCAAATATTATGACTTATACACGTATATTTTACCGAACTTTTCATGGAAGATATGCTGCAAGTTTTTATCCATTAAATTATGAAATAGACTTAAAAACCCTGAACTTCTTTGCAGATAGTCAGGGCATATATAATATTAATGTTTCTTTTTATTCCCTTTGACAATAAGCGCTAAACCGCCAATTAAAGCAATCGCTGCGATCACAATTAAAAACCAAGTAGCCATTTCGCCAGTTTGTGGTAACATTTTTCTACCTCTTTCCTATATATTAATCTAATTTTACATCATAAAGTCTCAAAAGAAAAGTCGAGATAAACTCCCGACTTAAGGTTCCTAATGATACATCTTTTGATACTCCGCAAATTCAGCTTCATTACAATAAATATAATGTTCTGGGAGCACTTCACGTACTTTTGGTACATCCGTTGAATAATCATGCATCTCAGGATTATATACTTTTAATTTCACTTTACGAGCAAGCTCTGGGTCTGGAATTGGAACCGCAGAAAGTAAGGCTTGTGTATAAGGATGGATCGGATTGCGGAATAGTTCTTCCGTTTCAGCTACTTCAAGAATTCGTCCATTTCGTATAACCGCGATACGGTCTGATATATATCTAACAACAGATAAGTCGTGCGCGATAAAGATATACGTTAAACCATTTTCGCGTTGGAATTTACGTAATAAGTTAAGAACTTGAGCACGAACTGAAACGTCTAAAGAAGAGATTGGCTCATCCGCAATTACCAATTCTGGTTCCATAATTAAAGCTCGAGCAATACCAATCCGTTGGCGTTGTCCACCTGAGAACTCATGTGGATAGCGATACATATGTTCTGGTAATAATCCTACTTCAGTTAACATGTTTTCAACTTTTTGCAAACGGTCTTCTTCGCTTTCGAATAAATTAAAATTATATAAACCTTCTGAAATAATATATTCAACGGTTGCACGGTCATTTAAGGAAGCCGATGGATCTTGGAAAACCATTTGAATATCGCCAATTAACTCTTTACGCTCTTTTTCGGATAGTTTAGTATTGATTCGCTTACCTTTGAAAAGAATTTCTCCTCCAGAGGTTTTATTAATACCGTTAATTGCACGCCCAATGGTTGTTTTACCCGAACCAGACTCACCTACTAAAGATAACGTTTCCCCTTTATAAACATGGAAAGTTGCATCTTTAACTGCGACGAATTTATCTTTTCCTTCACCAAAGGTAATTTCAAGATCATTAACTTCAACTAATTTTTCTCTATTATTCTCCATTTGCTAACTCCTCTCTAAGAGCTGCATCTGCTCCGTGAACTTTCTTCAATTTTTCATGAAGATTATGGATAACAGAAGGTTTCTCAGCTTCCGGTGCCCGAGGATCTAATAACCAAGTCTTAGCGTAATGAGTATCTGACACTTTAAACATTGGTGGTTCGGCTTCATAATCAATTTGCATTGCATAAGGACTACGAGGAGCAAAAGCATCTCCAGCTATCTTAGTATATAAAGAAGGCGGAGTACCTGCAATAGAAAATAGATCTTCGTTCGGATTTGATAACTGAGGTAACGACGATAAAAGTGCCCAAGTATATGGGTGTCTAGGATCATAAAAGACATCTTCTACTGTTCCAGTTTCAATGATTTGACCTGCATACATTACGGCAACACGATCAGCTATTTGAGCCACAACGCCCAAGTCATGAGTAATAAAAATTGTAGTAAATTCATACTCTTTTTGTAAATCTTTTAATAATCTCAAAATTTGCGCTTGAATTGTTACATCTAATGCCGTTGTAGGTTCGTCACAGATTAATACTTTTGGTTTGCATGCTAAAGCAATGGCAATCACAATTCTCTGACGCATTCCTCCAGAATATTCAAACGGATAATCGTCAAAACGTTTAGCAGCGTCACGAATTCCTACACGTTCCATCAAATCAATGGCAATTTGTTTAGCTTCCGACTGTGAAGCTCCGCGATGTTTGGTAATTACTTCAGTAATTTGTGTACCAATTGTTAAAACAGGGTTTAGGGATGTCATTGGGTCTTGGAAAATAGTTGCCATTTCCCTCCCTCGATATTTCAACCATTGTTTTGGAGAATTAAAGTTTTGTAGCTCCTCTCCTTTATATATTACTTTTCCTTCTGCGATACTACCATTCTTTTCTAACATTCCAGTAAAGGTTTTAGTGAGAACGGATTTCCCGGATCCGGACTCTCCTACTAAAGCTAAAACTTCTCCTTCATAAAGATCTAAATCAATTCCACGAATAGCAGTTAACTGCGCATCACGCACTGTAAATTTAACAACAAGGTCTCGAATTTCCAATATTTTTTTCTTTTCTGTCATTTCAATGTCCTCCTATATATGGTTCTTAGGATCAGTTGCATCAGCTAATGCTTGACCCACAATGTAAAGAGAAACTGAAACTAAAGCAAGAACTGATACTGGTATCCAAAATAAGTATGGTTTTGAAGAAATATTTGTAGAATATCTATTAATTAAACCACCAAGTGAAACAACATCAGCTGATAAACCGACTCCAATAAAGGAAAGAAAAGTTTCAGTACCAATAAAAGCTGGCAATGTTCTAGAAACATCTGTTGTAATGATAGAGGTTAAATATGGCAAAATATTTTTGAAAATCATACGACTAGCTGGTGTTCCAAGTGTTCTTGATGCTAAGTTATATTCACGATCACGCATAATCATAACTTGAACACGAATAAAGTATGCCGTAAATATCCAAGAGGTTAAAGTCATCGCAAAGAGCAAATTCCAGAAACCATTTCCTAAAGAGTATGATAATACCATTACAATAAGTAGAAATGGAATATTTGCAAAAATATTATAGACTTCAAGCATGAATACATCTACTTTTTGCGACATTCCCCAGAAAGCACCTACAATTACACCAATAACAGTCGTAACTAAAGTTGCTAAGACAGTAATAGAAATAGACGTTTTTGCTCCAGACCATGTGGCATCAAATAAAGACTGCCCGTTTGCATCTGTACCAAACCATTGCTCACTGTTTGGTTCAATATATCGAGCCGAAAGGTCATTAATTTTTGCAGAGTTCATCGGATCATATCCTGAAAACATTGGTTGAATGAATGACATTAATAAAATTGCTGCTAAAATAACCAAAAAGAAAATAGCAACTTTATTCCTTCCGAATGTTCTCCAAACTGATTGCCAATATGAATATTTTGGTGTGTCAATTACTTCTGCCTCTCGTTCATTTGTTTCAATGAAGTGAAATGAAGCATCATTTACTTTTGGTTGTACTTCCATTATTTGTCCTCCTTAACTTCTAGGCGGATTCTTGGATCCACAAGGGTCATGGAGATATCACCTAATAAGATAGAAATGACCCCTAAAACTGAGAAAATAAAGACTAGACCAACAGTGATCGGATTATTATGAGCTGTGATCGCATCGGGCAACATTTTTCCCATTCCAGGAATGGCAAAAACCTTTTCTGTAATCAACGCACCACCGATTGATGCAATAATAGCTCCTGGAATACCATTAACTATTGGAATAATCGCATTCCTAAAGATATGTTTACGAGAAATTTCTGCTTCACTTAACCCTTTAGATCTTGCAAACTTAACGTAATCTGAGGATTGTTGATCCACCATATAACGACGAATCCACATCACGGAACCTGAGAGTCCTAATAACGCTAATATAATAACTGGCATAATATAAGATTTAATATTATCTGGTCCTAAAATCGGGAATAAATCGGGCAACCCAAAGAATTTATTACCAATATATCTTCCAAAGAATATAAAGGCTACAGAAGGAACTGAAATAAGCAGAGTAATTATAACTGTTCCTAGTTTATCAACCCATTGTCCTTTATAACGAGCCATAGCCATTGCCATTGGAACTGAAATCAAGTAAGTTAAAATAACAGCAACAACCCCGTTTCTAAAAGAAATCATCATCATTGACGGATCTTCATTTATAGAATAGGCACCAGCATAATTAGACCCTTCAAACATACGTTTTTCGGTCAAAGATAATTCGCTAGTTGGCTTATAATAACGAGAATATGGATTAATAGATGATTTGAACTCTTTTCCATCAGGTAAAACAATTTTTTCAGTTACTGTTCGCCCTTGCTTATGGGTAATTACGTCAACTACTTTTTGTCCAGCAAAAGTAGGATAAGAGACCCCTAAGTCCATTTTTAAAAAGTTTTGATGGATAAATGGAAATTTATTATTAAAATAAATTTGATAATAATATTTGGTTCCAGAACCCGTTAACGCCCATCCAACTGTCTTATCATGTGTTATTTGATAACCTCGCTTTAAGTCAGGATTTTCAGGGTCTTTTATGCGCCAAGGGTGGTCAATTTGAAGTAGATTTTTATAAAAATTAAGAACTCTTAATCCAATTGAAATTTCATTTGTAGCATAGTAACCACCTCCAATTGGAAGTTGACCAACTTCCCATTCAGTGTTTTTCTCTTTCCATTTTTCTATAATTGCTTGATTCTCAGGACTTTCTTCATTATTAAATTCAGGATAATCTTTCTGAACTTCCTTTTGAAAGTCTCTTTGATTTAAATAATTTATATAACCCATTCGGTCAAAAGCACTATTTTGATATTCTAAAAGTTGGTCTGGTTGAGATTTTAATTTACTAATTGCAGGGTCATCTTTGAAGATTGAATTTCTCGGCACTAGTGAAAAAATGGTTAAATACACTAAAGTAGTAACCATAAAGATCGAAAAAAGTGACCGAAGAATTCGATTGAATAAATATTTTTTCATTTGAATCCTCCTATAATAAATGAAAAAGGCTAATTTCTCAGCCTTTTTCATCTAAGATTACAATTTTTTTAACTATTCAGCAGTTTCTTCAGCCGTTTCAGTTTCTTCAGTTTTGTCTGCTTCAGAATCTTCTGTTTTTTCTGCTTCATCTTTCATTTCTTCAGATTCTTCACTTTCTGCAGATTCTTCACCTTCTGCAGATTCAGAAGCTGATTCGTCACTATCTTCTTTAGAAGCGTTACTTGAGATGCTGGATGCATCTAATTTATTAGCTGACCAATCATCATAAGCTGCTTGCCATTGATCTTTAGATACTGGTTCAGATTGAACTTTAAGGAATTTGAATCGTTGAGCTCCAGTACCTGCAAAAGCATATGGTCCTGAGAATGGAACAATGTTAGTAACACGTAACTGAGATCCTCCTGCACGAATTGGTAAAGCAATCGCTGCATCGGTTAACCAAGCCTGTGCTTTTGCATATGCATCGTAACGAGCATCTAAATCGTCGGTAATTGCTGCTGCCGCATTAACTAATTCGGCATATTCGAACAACCCTGAAGCTTCGCGTGCTTCAGCATATGGATCTTCTTGACCTTCTTTAAGCAGTGGATCAAATCCAATTGGCACTAGGAATGTACCGTTTGTTGGTAAATAGATATCTAAGAAAGTAGATGGGTCTAAGTAGTCAGGAATCCATCCAGATTCGTTAGTGATATCATAATCTACTTCTGCTGCAACTGTAGCATTAAATGTTGAAGCAAGATATGTATCTTGGTTGAGTAACACAGGGTTAATTATAACATTTTCTGCTCCTAGGGATTCTTCAATAGAAGCTTTCATTGATTTAGCTAAGTTAACTGATCTAGGAATTGATTCTAAAACTGGTAAATCTAATTGAATTGGGAAGTCTACGCCTTCTAATTCTGATTTAGCTTGTTCAATTAATTTAGCAGCTTTTTCTGTATCATAGAATGCATCTTGACCATCTTCAAGATTAATACCTTCGTATAATTCAGGATTTATTTCTTCTAAATGACGCTCTACAGCTTCACCAAATGATTCTCCATTTACCATAGCAAAGTCCGGAGCTACTAATGTGTTACGGATATCTGTATCAGCAAACTCTTCACCAAAGTCTTGCGTCATATAGGTATGCTTATCAAAACCAAACATGATAGCTTGACGGAAAGCTTTATTTAGAACAGCAGCATGTGTGTCTTCGTGTTGCTTATCGTTTTCTTTACCAGTAGCTTCATGCTTAATACGGTTTAAGTTAAATTGTAGTAAGAATGATGAACCTGGGCGTTGAGCTTGAGTAATATACTCACCTAATTCTTTTTGTACATCTTCATAAATTGGAAGAGTAGGATTTACACCAAATGCTGATACTGCACCATCCTTATAAAGACGATAGAAAACTTCTGGGTCTGAGTTGTCATTATAAGTATACTGTACTGAATCAATAAATACGTTTTCTAAATCCCAATAAGACTCATTCTTAACGTATTCAATTTGAGATTTTGCAGTTAAGTTAGCTAAAACGAATGGTCCATTATAAAGAATTGAAGCAGGGTCTAATGAACCAAAATCATCGCCAACAGAATCTAAAAATTCTTGATTAATTGGATAGAGAATACCATAAGTCGTTTTAGAGTTAAAATATGGTTCAGGTCTTTCTAGGGTATATTCAAGCGTATAATCATCAACTGCTTTAACGCCTACTTCTGCAAAGTCAGTAATCTTACCATTAATATAATCATTTAAGCCTTTAATAGAGTATTGAACAATTGGTAACATTTCTGATTGAACATCTACAGCGTGTTTTAAACCTGTTACGAAGTCATGAGCAGTTGTTTCTGCCACTTCGTTTCCGTTATTATCAACCCACATAACGCCCGGACGAATTTTGTAAGTATAAACTAAACCATCCTCTGAAACCTCATGCGATTCAGCAGCTGCAGGGATATAGTTTCCATAACGGTCATTTTCATATAAACTTTCGATAAAGTTTGTACCATGGTTCGTGTTAATATCACGCATTGAGAATGTATAGTCTAAAGTAGTAGGGTCAGTTAGATAAGTCGTTTTATATTCTGGAACCAAGTCACCAACCACTTCTGTTTGTGCAGAAGCTAGCATTGGAGCTGCTACCGAACCAAGTGTCAAAGCAGTTACAAAAGAAACAACTACTTTTCTTAATGATTTTTTCATTAATTTTCCTCCTTATAGATGTACGAAGCGACAATCAACAAAGTTTTTTGAGTATACTTCCCTCACTTTCAATAACTGTAATTGCTTACATTTTACCAATCGGTGAAAACGCTGTCAAGCTCTTTCACTATTTTATTAGCGTTATAAACTTTAAGCGTTTACAAGTCGGCTTCCCTCATTAAATAATGATTTTGAAAAATTCTAAATTAAATAAATCCAAAATTTTCTAATCATTCTCAAGTAAGTCAGAAAATGTTATCGTTTTCTAACTTCTTTCTCTAATATTATACAAACTCTTTGTTAATTTCCATAGGTTTTTGATTAAAATTTGATTTGGAAAACGTTTTATATTCTAATGTTCACTTGCTATTATTTTATTAAATGACTATTAACCAGGCTTAAGCAGAATTTTTTCTCACAATTTAATAATTTTTCCCTTATATTTATATAATGATTCCCAAGAAACCATTCTTTCACAAATCAATCTTTCATACGACGGGTTAAGTTAAGCAAAATAGCGGATAAAAGACTACCTACTAGCCATGACAATAAATACATTATTGGATTTGATACTCCACCCGCTGCAACTGCAAATATTCCTCCATGTGGGACAAGACTTACACAATTGAAGGCCATGGAAAGAGCCCCTGCTATGCCAGCACCAATAGCTAAACTAGGAATTACGCGCAAAGGATCAGCCGCTGCAAACGGAATCGCACCTTCCGTTATAAAACTAGCACCCATTGCATAATTTACGTATGCTGAAGACCGCTCTTGTTTAGTCCATGATTTTGGCTTAATTGTTGCAGCTAGAGCGATGGCCATTGGCGGAACCATTCCTCCGACCATTACTGCGGCCATTACATCCGAACCTGCACCTTGCGCTTGAGTAACCAATGCTGTACCCGTTACATAAGCCGCTTTATTAATAGGGCCTCCCATATCAATGGACATCATAGCGCCTACTACAAAACCTAACAGAATTCCCCATTCTCTCGGAATAGAATCAATAGCATTCATTAACCAGGTCATTACGGCGCCCATTGGTCCATTCACCACAAATAACATGAGTATTCCAATTATTAAGACACCTAATACTGGGAAAATAAAGATCGATTTCATGCCTTCCAATGATTTAGGCATCCACTTAAAGCAGATTTGCAATCCCTTAATAATCGCACCCGCAAGAAATCCGGCTATCAACGCTCCCAAAAAACCAGAAGGAACTAAATGTTCAAAAATACCTTGCTCAGAGTATGAAGATAATACACCTGGATTGGCAAAAACTCCACCCATTAGACCAACGATTAGACCTGGACGGTCTGCAATGGATTGTCCGATAAATCCTGATAAGATCGGGAGCATCAGTGCGAATGACATGCCTCCAACAGTTTTCAATATCTGTGCTAAAGGATGGTATTCTGAACTCGTTGGATCGGCAGAATTTATTCCCCAAAAGAAAGATAATGCAATTAGAATTCCTCCAGCCACAACAAAAGGCAGCATATGAGAGACGCCATTCATCAAATGCTTGTATATCTGTCTACCCATTGATTCATTTTCTTCTTGTTCTTGCCATTTTGGACGTTCTCCTTTAGCGTGATATATCGGAGCGTCTATATGGACTGCTCTTTCTATGAGTTTATCTGCCTTATTAATTCCCTCTGAAACGCTTGTAATAATTACTGGTTTCCCATCAAATCGCTGCATCTCTACTTGTTTATCAGCAGCAACAATAATTGCATCTGCCTTTTGTATGTCTGATCGGGTTAATTTGTTAGCAATTCCTGCTTGACCATTTGTTTCAACTTTAATAGTAATTCCAGCCTTTTGTGCTGCTTCTTTTAACTTTTCTTCTGCCATGAAAGTATGAGCTATACCTGTAGGACAGGCTGTAACCGCTAAAATATAAGAATCTAATTGCCCTGTATTATTTATACTCTTTTTAGTCTTTTGATCCTCTTTGTCTTCTTGAGCGTTTGAAAACAGATTAACCACTTCTTGTGCATGATTAACCGTCATTAAGTGTTCAATAACCCCTGGTTTCATTAACACTTTAGATAAGGAGGCAATGGTAGTTAAGTGCTCATTTGAAGAATGTTCAGGCATCAAAATCATAAAAATTAAGTGAACACCCTTCTCATCCATAGCTTCCCAGTTTATGCCTTTTTGAGAGCGTGCAAAAATAATAATCGGTTTTTTTATAGTCGAAGACTGCGCATGAGGCATCGCAACACCATTCCCAACACCCGTTGTCGAAAGTTGCTCCCTCTTTTTTAAAGCTTGAATTAATTCTTCAGGATCACTGACCCCACCGATCTGATCTAAATTATTAACAAGACTTTTTAATGCTTCTGATTTATTACGAACAATCAAATCAAGATCCATTACTTCAATATTAAGTAAATCTGAAATTTTCATTATTACTCCTCCTTCATTTCAATAATATTTATTTTTTCTTTTAATGATTCAATAAATTGTCTCTTAGCAATACCTAATGAGAAAGCAGTGGCGGCACCAGCTGCGGACCCTAATCTTAAAGCTTCTTCAAGGGAACGCGAAGATTGATACTCTGCCATAAAGCCAGCTAGCATGGAATCCCCCGCACCCACTGAATTAATCATTTTACCCTTTGCGGCACTTGCTCGAAACACTTTTCCTTCACTCGTTAATAAAATTGCCCCATCCTCACCCATCGATATCAAAATATTTTGCGCCCCTCTTTTCTGCAGTTCTTTTGCATAAGTAAGTACTTCGCTATCTGTTTGAATGGATACATTAAAAATTTCAGCAAGTTCATGTCGATTGGGTTTAATCAGAAAGGGTTGGTAGGTAAGACAAGCAGTGACTAACTCTCGATTAGAGTCTAAAATAAAGTTTACTTTAAGTTCTTGGCATAACTTAGCGATCTTCCAATAATTATCTTTATTCATTCCTCTTGCTAAATTTCCTGATAAAAAAACCGTGTCTTCACTTTTAAGTTCCCTTTTTAAATAATCATAAAGTTCTTCATAATGACGTTTTGTTATTTCTGGTCCCCTTCCATTTATTTCCGTTTCTTTTTTGCCTTTCAGCTTCACATTAATCCTAGTTTGTCCTGCTACTTCAATGAAATGATTATTAATTCCCTTTTCATCTAAACAGGCTCTTAAATAATCGCCTGTAAATCCGCCAATAAAACCTAAGGCACAGGAAGATACATCCAATTCAGCTAATAATAATGAAACATTGATCCCTTTTCCGCCAATAATATAGGCTTCAGAATTTGAGCGGTTTAATTTACCTTCTTTAAAATCATCTACCTCGACCAAGTAGTCGATGGCGGGATTAAAAGTTATGGTATAGTTCATACTTTCCTCCTTTATAAATATTTCAATAGTTATAATACTTTTAACAAAGTCTCTATTAAAGAAAACGTTTCCTAACTAATGCTTTTATTATAATAAAAGCAAGGTATTGATACAATCAAATAGCGTTCAAAATAGGCTATTTTAAAAATTAAAAAGCAACTAGACAAAACTAGTTGCTTTTTAATTTATTTACAGTGTCTGTCTCGCAAGATTTGAGCAGCTTTAACCATATTCTCTAATTTTTTCGCAATAATTTCTCTTGAATTTAGTGGACGATTGGCAAACGTTGCAAATCCACAATCAGGATTTAACCATAATCTTTCGGGCGGTAAGAATGCCAAGGCTTCTTCAGCTAAAGTGATTATGTCTTCGACAGATTCCACTTCATCCGAACGAGGATTCACAACACCTAAACCCAATATAATTTTTTCATCCAAGAAATTATTGTAAAATAATTTAGACACTTCTCCAGCTCGCGGAGTTGAAAATTCCAGAGCTAACATATCAACATTTAATTTATTAAAGAAACTTCCTAACTTATCGTAAGCTCCCTCAAGTAAGACACTCTCATCCTTTGTCCAATTTCCACGACAAACATGAATTGCAGATAGACAACCTTCCAAACTATTAATCTCATCTAGGACAAGTTGGATAAGCGATTGAGCAAACATTAATTCTTGATCAACCTTGACCTTTGCCGATAAAGTCCCTCAATAAAAGGATGTATCGGCTTGCGAACGTTGAAAAACGATCTCTGACAAAATCGGTTCATCAATTTGGATGACGCGTGCTCCATCATCATATAAGCGGTGGATGGTGTTTTTCAATAATTGGACGACATCTTTTCCCAATTGACGTCGTGTATCATAGACTTTATCGCTAATTCCTTCCACCCACATAGACCGCGTCAATAAATAGGGACTAGGAAGAGTGATTTTATATGGCTTCTTCGTCGTCCTTTTAATTAATTCATGCTCCTGGCTACACAGATCTGCATCTAGATTAAGTTTTCCAATACAAACCGGACTGTTCATTGAGTTATCGGATGCATCCATCTCCTCAAGTGACTGAATATAATCCTCATTATGACCGATTAATTCATTTATTTCATCTGTTGAAAAAAGCTCTATACCCTCAACTTTTTCTGCCACATAAGACATAAAATTATCTCTGGAAATCTCTCCACTCACTACAACATCTATGCCTACCCAATCAAAAAGATCCATAATTGCTTGCGTTTCTTCATCAATCAATTGTTCATAATGATCACATTCATTAGATGTTTGGCAGCTTTTTTTGGCTGCAAGTAATTGAGGCGAACGGGGCATCGATCCAATTAAAGTCGTCGTAAACGGCTTAAAAATCGTTTCCAATATATTCCCTCTCATTCTTTTGTTTTTAAGGTTCGATTATTAATTCACTTTCAGTTAAAATATCAACCACTTCACGCATAGTAGTCACTTGTCCCACCATGATGTGTTTTTCCACTTCATAATATTCCGTACAGATACCACAAGAAAGTACTTTTGTGCCTCTATCTTCCATAACTTTTAAATCCTCAATCGAATCGGAACCCTTGCAAGCTAATTTAACAGCTTCTCCATATAATAAAATATGTTTAGGGGCATTTTGTTTATTGGCTAAAGTATTTAAAAACCCTTTCATCAAATTTTCAGTTAAAGGTTTTTCGCCTTCTCCCATACCTGTAAATCTCAAAACAACATCGTAAGTTTTTGACATATAATCGATCTCCTTTGTGTTTATTTATAGATTAAGTATACTCAATAATATTTTAAATATTAAATGAGATTACTAGATAAGTAAGTACTATCTATAGAAAATTTAAATAGATTTAATTTAATTTTTCGGTAATTTAAAATCTCATTCCATTCAAAAATTTAAAACAGCGGATAAATTTAGATTAGTTAGCGTCTATTAAAAATTCTGTTGTTGGTGAAATTGAACGGTAGAATACCAGAGAATAACCTATCTCCTAAAACGCTTGATCGGAATAAAGGTTTGCTTATATCTACCTAAGAGTAGGTTTCGATTTATGATCCTTCAAATAAAAAATAAGTCAAACGAAAAGCCAAGGACCGTACCCTTGGCTTTTAACTTGAATTTAAGTATATTCGTATTTAACAACATGTTTTAATGACAGAGCGTTTGGACTAATACCATATACAAAATAGTTCCCCCTAAAATAGACAATATAGTAGAGTGACGCCATTTGTGTAGGATAAATACAAGTATACAAGAAAGAACTGTCGCAATACTTCGCTGGTAAGTATAAGCAATATCCTTAAATGTATAAATTAATAAGATTGTCATAATCGCATAAGGAAAAACTTGGCCTAAGTAAATTACCCAAATCGGCGTATGTTTTTTGAAAATAATAAAGGGAAGCCCTCGAATACTGATCGTCACAATGGCCATGATCAAAATTAAAAGAACTGCGTGTAATTTAGACATAATCAGGATGTCCTCCTTTAAGCCGATTTTCAATTAAGAGAAAAGCAATGACTACAAGCATTGAAGGTAACATAAAGTTATCCGGGCCAAAAATAATAAAAAAGAAGAAACCAGACATCACTCCTAACAAAGCAGGTTTGTGATTATTAGTCGCCTCCCATTGATTCAACACAACTACGAAAAACAGTGCGGTTAATGCAAAATCAATTCCTTCTGTCGAGAATGGCAATAAATCTCCGGCTAAATTACCTAAAATACTTCCGGAAATCCAGTACATATGATTAAGTAACGTTACATATAATGAATATTTTTCACGATCTATTCCCTCAGGCAGTTGATCTGTGGAAACGAGCGCAAATGTTTCATCGGTTAACCCATGAATTAGATATATTTTGCGCCAGCCCTTTATGTGTTTGTATCTTTCTAGCTGACTAATACCATAAAATAGAAGACGAAAATTGACCATAAAGGTTAAAATAAACGTATCAAAAAACCCAGTTCCTGAAGATAAAATTACAGGAGCTAGAAATTGAATCGATCCTGAATAGACAAAAAGACTTAAGCAGAGTGCCCATATCCAACTAAAACCTTTTGCCTGCATCATTATACCAAAACCTAAGGCTAACATAAGATAAACTAGTCCTATGGGTAATGTCTTCTCAAAGGCATAAGCCCAATACTTTTTGTTCATATAAAATCTCCTTTAACCTTTTAATGACGTAATGTTGCTTTTATATGATCAGGTTTCAACAACATACCCAGAGCAGAGTGAATAGAAGGAGCAACAATATCTGCTTTACGGATACATGCTGTAGCTAACCCCTCTGTTCCTACAACTGCAATGGCTAAGGCAGCTAGACTCATCATTTCTCCGTCATTATACCCATTGCCAATGCAAGCGCAATTTTCAGATCCAAGAAGTTCTACTAAGGCTTTTTTAGAAAGTGCTGCTTTATTCGAAGGGAAAGTCGCTAGTTCAACGGGTAGACTTTCACATTGAGTTTTAACCGTCCCATAGGTATCAGCCGTTGCAATATAAATTTTGATTTTTCCAGACAAATTTATCAAAAGTTCTGCTACTCCCTCAATCAATTTCCCATCTTCTGCAATAGTTCCATTGAAATCAATAACCAAATTCGAAATTTCAATTGTTTCATTTCCAGGGATTTGGTATTTAATCATCTCTATCTCCTTTTAATTCGACTTACTAACATAGATGTTCTAAATTTAAATCTGCAAGCGTTTTCTAAAAAAACCTTAAAAAAGGATCACTCAACCATTTGATTGAAATAACCGTTCATGATTCATAGTATACTATTAATTACGCAAAACTTAGTTAAATCTATATGAAAAGTAGCTTAGAAAGTTCTCATTGTGAAAGTTAAGGAATTATATAAAACTACCCACTATATAGTAGGTAGCGAAAATATTTGATTATGTTATTCGATTTTTAATAAATTCTGTCCCTGCTAAATCGTATATGTTCTAGTCAAGCAGTATTCGATTATTAAATAAAAGATAAATAAGCCGACAACAATTATTCCACCCTTTTTTAAAACGATTCCTAGTTCGGGATCTGTACTAAAATAACGGGCGCGATCCACTATTCCGCGCTCAGCTGAATTCAAATATTCCGCCGGTAACTCTTCAAGGTATGTTAACATTGGCTCGAATTCCTCTTTACCCTCATAACCATATACGCCTGCCAAAACAATTATCGTACTTTTATCACGCTCTTTATAAAAAACATAACTATCATAGATTGGTCTTACCATTAGGTATGCAAATAAGGTAAATAACGCCAAGAAAAAAACACATCGAATTTTAAAGTTTGCCAGAACTTTCATATTTACACCTCTAATTATTAATTTAAATGTAAATTACTAACAATTATTCTAATTTAAAAAGCCAGGTTTAATCAGTATATTCAAAAAATAAATAAGGATTTAACATACCTAAGACAGTTATTGTTTTGTGTTTTAATATATGCTTCATTTCCGAATCTTCATAAAAGTAATTAACCAAATCAATTTATTTACCTGATCAACTGCAATGTTTTAGAAGGTTGTTGATCACGAAAGCTTAATAAAAACTTAAACTCTTGTTTGCCGTCATACCCATAAGATTTCACAATAAATGTACTATTTTTTTAAAATTATTTCGTCTATATTCAACTATTTGTTGCATATACTGGTCGACACTTTAATAAGTAAGTAAAACGATTAGAGAATTTATTGAAAAGATACGAACTTTTGTAATTTTACAGTAACTTCATAAAGTGCCTCCAAATTATTTTAACTGTATATTATCAAATTTGTAACCGTTTTTCTATATGTTAAATCTATTCTAATTATTTTTTAATCTAAGACATATTTTTTCTTATAATTTGAATTCATGAACCGTATGATTTTTTTTAATAAATAATAAGATGATTCTCTTTAGCTCTTGCTAGAATTGATATGAAGACAGCTATAAGTATTCAGCCTTAACGGTTATCATTTTTGAACCCGCCCTATATCTTGGATAAAATAGATGGGATGGTTATTTTAAATAAGCAAAATCAATTTCTGAAAGGACTAAAAAAATGCTAATTGATCTTCATATGCACGAAAAAACATTTTCCCCTGACAGCTTTATGACTATAGAACAAATTGTCGAAAGAGCCAAATTGATTGGATTAGATGCTGTTTGCATAACCGATCATGATTCTATTGGTTTCACTGCTCTGGTCAATCAAGCCCGTCAGCGTCTTGACTTTCCGATCTTTGTTGGTGTGGAATATTTAACAACAGAAGGTGATATTTTAGCTTACGGCATTGATGAGTTGCCAGAATCCGGTTTAAGTGCACAAGAATTTGTTAATTATGTTAATCAAAAAGGCGGAGCCTGCACTGCTGCTCATCCTTATCGCAATAATAATCGGGGTCTTGGCGATCAGATTTACAAAGTTAAAGGACTTCATGCAGTAGAAGTATTGAACGGAAACTCAACTTTAGAAGAAAACAAAACAGCATTTTCTGTAGCTAAAGAGCATGATTTACAATGTGTAGGAGGTAGTGATGCTCATCATTTTGGCCAAGTCGGAGTCTATGCTACTTATTTCCCCAACAAAGTGTCAAATATTTATGAACTTGCCATAGAATTAAAGAAAGGCCACTGTCAACCAGTTATGGTTAAGGGCCATCAAATAGTCGAAACAGCATTTGCTTAAAAAGTTAACTCAAGCACCATCTATTAATCAAATAGTCGGTGCTTTTGTTTATTGCAAAAAATTAAAACACAACGATAATCACGAGAAATTCTATAAAACTGTTCGTTATACTATCGCATTTGTTCAACTTCAAACAGTTATAATTAATAATATTTTTTGTTCCCTCTTGTAATCCACAAGCAATTTTACAGCAACGAAATCTTTCGAAAAAATTTAAATTGCAGAGTTAAAAGAACACGCTTAAGAATTTGGAGCCATTTATATCACAGTTGGAACCTCTTATAAGGCGGCGGATGAAGATATAGTAACTGTAGCATACGATGTCGGTTTTATTTTAGCGGAAGCTACGTTTTATTAACTTACGCAGAGGGACATCATGACTATGAAGAACCATAGCAAACAGAACCAGGTGGAAAAAAGACATTTAGACAGATACTGATGTTGTCATGGTGACTGATAAAGTGCCCCTAAAAAGTTAGATTTTTGGTCCAACTTTTTGGGGGCATAAAATATGGATAGCTCTCTTTAATTCTTATACCATTCCTGGCGTAAAACACCGTATTTAACACTGTCATAATAAACACCTTGCCAGTAACGTACTTTGCGGATACACGCTTCTTGTTTCATGCCTAATTTCTCAGCCAGTCGCATCATCCCTGGATTGCCTGACCAAGTAGTCAGACCAATATGTTCAAGTTCAGGAAAATCATAAAAGGTTTGGTTTATCCATTGAATTAAAGCATTGTATGCGATGCCTTTATTCCAATATTTAGCATCATATATGATTACACCAATTTCCAACCAAAGTGTTTTCTCATCTTCCCAATATCTGCTTACCATTCCAATGGGTATATTGTCTAAAAGAATCGCTCTTACCTTTTCTTCATTTAGTAAATAGGCAGCATCCTTACTTGACAAAAAGGTTTGAAAATTGGGATAGCTTTGATACGCTTCAAAGTATGGCCCATTGTATTGAGCCCATTCAGGCATATCTTGAGTAAAGCCTACTTGCCAGATAGTATGAAGTTCTTGATTAGAAATCTTTTTTAATCGTATCTCAGTCATTAAATTGCAACTCCGATCATTTTACCTATTAGACAAATGCCAAAAAGGCAGGACTTAAAAAGAGCGACAATATAATTGACACAAAGGTTAACTTAGAAGCTAGTGCAACATCTAAGTCATATTTGGCAGCTAGAATGGGTGTAGTAGCACCTGCCGGCATTGTTGCCATTACTACACACATACCTACTACTTGTTGATCGACGTGCATGACTTTTAATACCATCAGAACGATTAAAGGAATAAATAGCATGCGTACCCAGACAAACCGAAGGACAGCTTTTTCAAAAAGAGCTTCCATTTTCACCGAACCAATAATTGAACCAATCGCTACCATGGAAAGAGGAGTTACCGTTCCGCTAAGGCCATTTAAACTATTAACGATAAAAGTAGGTAGTTGAATCTGACTTAATCCCATGATCAAACCAAAGAAAACTGCTAAAATCATCGGATTTTTGATGAAGGATAATAGGGTTGTTTTTAGATCTTTCTCTTGTTTTACCAAAAGTGAAATACCGATTGTATAGGTGAAAATTCGGTGAGGGATTAAATAAACGGCCGCTAAGATCGAACCTAACTCACCAAATAATGAAGTGACAATTGGCAAGCCTGCAAATCCAGCGCTATTACAAAGCGTTGCATAATGAAGAATTTTAGCTTGTTTTTCTGGTAAATCACGATAAAAATAGCCCCCCACAAGAGTGATGGTAGTATAAATTACTGTTGCAATGATTAAGGTTTGAAAACTAAGAGCGATAATATCCCAAGTAATATTAAAAAAAGATTTAAAAATTAAAGCAGGTACTAATATTTCTACGATTAGTTTGATCAAACCGGGACGATTCTGGTCCGTAATCATCCCTTTTTTATAAGCCAGAACACCCGCAAGAACATAAATAATTAACACGAGTTGAATGCTCAGCATTTCAAAAAAAGTCGCCATTTAAGATCCTCCATTTTCCAGTTTAACTACTAACTTGCCTTATCTTATCACAGTTAGTTTGTAAACTGAATAGCTTCCATGATTTGTTTACATTAGAGAGTCTTACTTGACTTTGGCCATAAATCGATCGATATTCACGATAGCTCGTTGGTGAATCGCTTCTCCAATTAATTGATCCCTATCATAAGCTGCCAATTCTACAGTATAGATGCTTCCTTCTTTTTGAAGTTTAGTTATATTCACTTTAACTTGATTACCAATCGCACTGGCTCTTAGATGCTTTACCTGTATCGCTATCCCCACTGTTGTTTCCACATTTTTATCTTTGATTTTTGTTTGACAGAGTTCATAGGCTGCATTTTCCATAAAGGCAATCAGCGACGGAGTTGAGAGAACCTTCAAATCACCTGATCCGATCTTGGCAGCAGAATGCTCGTCCGTCACTTTGTATGTTTTATTATATATATTTGACATGCTTTTTCCTCACTTTTAATAATTTAACGAGTGAACGTATAATTAGTTGAATACGATCTTTTTTCCACATAAAAACAGCTCAATTAAGAGCTGCTAATATTTTTATGTAGCTTATTTAGGTGAAACCAAAATTTTAACCTGTGATTTGTCTTTACTTAGTTCTTCGAAACCATTAGCTACAATGTCATCTAATATTATCTTCTTAGTAACAATTTTATCAGCAGAAAAATAGCCTTTTTCCATTAATTCTAAAACATTTGGGAAAATATGACGGTAAGCAATAGTACCTTTCATAGTTTTCTCACCCGTTACTAATACATTAGGTTGAATTGAAGCCTCTTTCTCAAAGATCGAAACGACCATACATTCTCCACCTTTATGGACAGACTCCAGCGCTTGTTTTAAAACAATTGGAACCCCAGTAACTTCATAAGAAACATCTACTCCACCGTTTGTTAATGAATAAATCGCTTCTACCATTTCTTCATTTTCTTTAGGACGCACCACAATTGCGCCTAATTCCTCTGCTTTAGCCTGACGCTCCGGAGATAACTCTATCGCATAAATTTTAGTTGCTCCTGCGGCCTTTAACGCTTCTATAACTAGAAGTCCAATTGGACCGCAACCAAAGACTGCCGCTGTATCTCCAGCTTTAAAGGCTGATTGTCTAACAGCATATAAAGCAACAGCAGATGGTTCAGTTAGAGCCGCTTGTTCATAACTTAAGCTGTCAGGAATAATATGAGCGAGTTCTGCATCACAAACACAAAATTCAGCAAAACCACCATCAGCCGCTAAACCAACGAAATTTAAGTAGGGATCTAAATTATAATCACCAATCAGACCGTTTTCAGCAATGATTGGTTCTACTGTGACACGATCGCCAACATTTACGTTTTTTACTTCTTCACCGACTTCAACTACTTCACCACTAAATTCATGTCCCAAAGTTAAAGGTGCTTTTACCCCTGAAAGAGGATGCGGGGTATTTGCGGGAATAAATATAGGTCCAGCTAAATATTCATGTAAATCAGATCCACATATTCCGGTATATTTAATAGCTATCTTTACTTGTTTTGCCCCAACTTTAGGAACTTCAACTTCTTCTACACGGATATCCTTTTGGCCATACCAACGAGCAGCTTTCATTTGTACCATATAGTTTTCCTCCTTGTGTTATTTATAAGTCTAATTGTAAAAGTCATAGAATAGTTTTGCAAAAGATACGACCGATAATCCTTAAATTGATGAGTTTACTCTAAAAATGTTCTTATTTAACAGTCAATTAACTCTTACTTTAAAGTGCTCCTATTTTTCAAATCTCACTTAAAATTAATTTATAAAAGGTTTTCTTTACTTGCATCCTCATTTATTTATGGTAATCTTTTAAGGATTATATTTTATGAAAGGAGTCTTAGCATCTTGACAGAAAATTTTTGGCAATCTTTACCAAAACCCTTCTTTGTTTTAGCACCAATGGAAGATGTTACTGATGTAGCTTTTCGGCATGTGATTGCGAGAGCAGGAAGACCCGATGTCTTTTTTACTGAATTCACAAATTCTGAATCTTATTGTCACCCTTTAGGAAAAGAATCAGTACGCGGCCGATTAATTAAAACAGATGATGAACAACCGATTGTAGCGCATATTTGGGGCGACCGGCCTGAATTTTTTGAGCAAATGGCATCTGGCATGAAAGAAGAAGGATTTGCAGGTATTGATATTAATATGGGATGTCCTGCTCCCAACGTATTTAAACACGGCCGAGGTTCTGGCTTGATTTTAAGACCCAAAGTGGCCGCCGAATTGATACAGGCTAGTAAAAAAGCAGATATTCCTGTTTCAGTCAAAACACGTTTAGGTCATCATCAAGTGGAAGAATATAAGGAATGGCTAAAGCATTTATTTGAACAAGATATAGCAAACTTATCGATTCATTTAAGAACCAAAACTGAAATGTCTAAAGTCCCTGCTCATTGGGATTTGATCGGTGATATTAAAAACTTGCGTGATCAATACGCCCCACAAACTCTCTTAACAATCAACGGAGATATTCCAGATCGTCAAAAAGGAATTGAATTGTTCGAAACCTATGGAATTGATGGAATAATGATCGGTCGGGGTGTCTTTCATAATCCTTTTGCTTTTGAAAAACAGCCGCGTACTCATTCCGCCACAGAATTAATAGATCTCTTTCGTTACCATTTAGACCTGTTTGACCATTACCAGCTCCATCCCTTTCCAGCTTTAAGAAGATCTTTTAAGATCTATCTGCGAGAATTTAAAGGGGCTCATGAATTAAGAATCCAGTTAATGGAAGCAGAAGATTCCGGCCAAGCACGTCAAATTTTAGATACATTTGAAAATGATCACTTCGACTAAAAAGAGAGTACACCTGTTCATCAGGTGTTTTTTGTTTGAATAGATAGCTTATCATTCATATTTTCGGCCAAAAATGTTAAAATAAAATACAAAGGATGGTGTCAAATATGTCAAAGAAAAAATGGATAGTTGTTGCTTTTGCTCTAATTTTAATCATAGCCTCTAGTTTATCAAATGCTTTTCAGCAGCCAACAGATAAAAGGTTAAGCGAAGAATGGGCTAATGAAACCATTGACTCAATGTTTGGAATCTCAAAAGACTTTACTGAGAAAGTGCGTGAAGAAGGCTCTTCTGACCAACGTAT
Source organism: Facklamia miroungae (assembly GCF_012396555.1). Classification (GTDB taxonomy): domain Bacteria; phylum Bacillota; class Bacilli; order Lactobacillales; family Aerococcaceae; genus Facklamia; species Facklamia miroungae. The sequence continues at coordinate 25,494 of NZ_JAAXPS010000012.1, read as the reverse complement.
ATTGGTTATTCCGATTGAAGGTGTCATTGGAGCAGGGTCACCTACATATGATCAAGATCTTATTTTAGATACTATTGAACAAATCCGTAGCGATAATACCATTAAAGCTGTGCTATTTGATCTCAATACACCAGGTGGAGCGGTTTATGAAACACGTGAAGCATATGACTTATTCAAAGAAGTAATCGCAGAAAGAGAAATTCCTGTTTATGCTTCAATGGGTCAAGTTGCTGCTTCTGGCGGTTTTTATTATGCCATGTTAGCTGATAAAGTTTATGCTACACCAGAAACCATTACGGGATCTATTGGCGTGATTATGTCTGGCTATAATATGAAAGAACTCTATGACAAAGTGGGTGTAGACCCTTATGTCTTCAAATCTGGCAAAATGAAAGATATAGGTTCAACTACTCGTGAAATGACTAAAGAAGAAGAAGAAGTCTTCCAAGCTTATATTGATGAAGCCTTTGATCGTTTTGTCCAAGTGGTTGTAGACGGACGTGATATGTCTGAAGAACGTGTCCGCGAGTTAGCTGATGGTCGAATTTATACGGCTAAGCAAGCTAAAGATAATGGTTTAATTGATGATATTCTATATTATCGACAAGTCATCGATCTTATTCGTCAAGAAAACAACCTAGAGTCAGCTGAAGTTTTCGAAAAAACAGCTCCGCAAGACCGTTTTAATTCTCTTTTCCCTGCCTTCATGAAATCAGAGGATAATTATGCTGAACAGTTTGATCAAATATTAAATCGCGTAAAAGAAGAAGTGCTTCCTCAAATCGAATATCGCTGGGAAGGTGGTATGTAATATGACCCCTGTTCAACTTGATAAAGAAGAACTCAAAACACTTCTAGATGATACTAATGAAAAGATTAATCCAAGCTTGCTCGAAGAAGAAAAGACTTCAGAAATTCACTCAGATTTAGAACAAAATTCATTGCGCCCTTTAAAAGAAGAAAAACCTGAGCCTACTCAGCCTTCTCAACTTGAGCCTAAAAATCGTAAAAACGCTGGTCTCAACCCCTTTACTAACCAAGAGCAAAGAGATGCGGCACTTAAAGAAAATCAAGAATCTAATATTGATCCTATTCAATTAGAAATTGTAGACCAACAGATTAGAGAAAATGGCTATGATCATTTACCTAATGAGGTCTATGCGGGCTTCTGGGTGCGCTTAGCTGCATATATCGTTGATTTTGTATTGATTTCCTTAATTTCAACCATTCTCACTAATATCATTGGCGAAATGAATAAAGACATTTTATGGGGTAACTTGCCCTTGTTCTTCAATCTAATTATTTACTGTCTCTACTTTTTCTTAATGACTTTGACCCTCAAGGGACAAACACCTGGTAAAATCTTGTTTGACTTACGGGTGGTTCCGATTAATTCGCAGGTTCATAAACTAAACTTTTCAACTTTGATGATTCGAGAAGTTTTTGGTCGCGTGATCTTCTATTTTGTTCCGTTCATTGCCTTGATTCTCATTTTCACCAAAAAGCATCAACACCCTTTAGACATGCTGACTGATACAACCGTTATTAATGAGCGCTATCTAACCGCTTTTGCAAAATGGAAACTCGCTTAATTTAATAATAAGCAAAACAAAATTCACTACTCCATTAATGGAGTAGTGAATTTTTAATTTATCGAATTTCTACATTATCTATACTTTCAAGAGCCTTGATCACTTGATCCATCGCTTCTTTTATTTCTTTATCTTCTAATGTTTTAGTCGGATTCTGGAAGGTGAGATGATAAGCTAAAGATTGTTTATCAGCCTCAATATTATCTCCAGTATAACGGTCAAACAAGTGAACATTTATCAAGTTATGTCCTGCATGATCATAAATCAAATCAACTAAAGTTTGGTGGTCCATCGAGCGATCGACTAAAAGTGCGATATCACGAGAAGTAGCTGGGTATTTAGCTAACGGGCTTTGTGTTAGCAAGTTTCTCTTAAATGCAACTAAAGCATCAAAATTAATTTCAGCAAATAAACTTTCTTTAGCTAAATCAAATTGCTCAGCTAGTTGAGGGTGTAGTTTTCCCATAAAGCCAATAATTTGACCTTCAAGCAGTATGTTAGCAGTTTGCCCAGGATGCATAAAATCTAAATCTTCAAGACGTTCAAAGGTCAGGTTGTCACTTAAACGCAGCTGATCAAATACCTGCTCGATAATTCCTTTGAGATCATAAAAATCATAGTTTTGACTTGCTTTTTCCCAATCAGAAGGACTTTTTTCTCCAGACAAAAAGAAACTGAGCCTTTCTTTTTCTTCTGGTTGCTGATTAGCCTCTGTCTTTAAGAAAACCTTACCTATTTCATAGAAGGCTAATGGCTTATTATGTCGAGCCTTGTTATAGCGTGCAATTTCTAAAAAGGATGGTAACATTGACTGTCTCAATAGAGATCTGTCTTCAGACATAGGTAACAGTAGTGACACATAACGGTCTGAGATAGCGTTTAAATCAGCAAATTCAGGTGAGATTAAAACGTATGATACGGTTTCATTCAGCCCTAATCCTTCAGCCAAAGCTCTTGTTGCTCTTCTTAATTTTTGTCGATTATTCAATTGAGCTGGAAGACTTGGCACGGTAGGTAGCGTTACAGGAATTTTATCATAGCCGTATATTCTCGCCACTTCTTCTAAAATATCAGCTGGAATCTTAATATCCCAACGACGGGGAGGTATAGTGACACTCAATTGATCTTTAATGAACGCTATTTCAAAACCAAGTCGATCAAAAATCGATTGAATCTGCTCTTGATTTAACTGAATTCCTAATTTATCTTCAATCATTTGTATTGGCAACTTGATGACTTCTGATTGAACCATGCATGTATTTACTTCCAATACACCTTTTTCAATCTGTGCATCTGCCAACTGAGCCATTAAAATAGTCGCTTGGTCGCCTGCTTCTGAAAGCGTTGCAAGATTAATCCCCTTTTCAAAGCGCGCAGATGATTCAGATCTCACACCTAAACGACGGGAAGTTGATCGAACAGCTTGTGGGTTAAAAACTGCTGTTTCTAATAGGACATTTTGGGTCTTGTCTGTCACGTGACTATCTAACCCTCCCATGACACCTGCAATGGCTATTACTTGATCATTAGCTGTAATTACGATATCTTCAGTAGTTAAACTCCTTTCTACTTCATCTAGCGTCATTAACTTCTCATTTTTCTTAGCGTAGCGGACCCCAATCTCTTCACCTGGTAATTGATCAAAATCGAAGGCATGCATTGGTTGACCGTAAAGCATAAGATAATAATTGGTGACATCGACTAGATTGTTTATTGGGCGAATATTAGCCTTCATCAAACGACTCTGCATCTTAACAGGACTTGGTTTAACTTTTATATTCTTTAATAGTCTTAATTGATAGTGGTCACTTAAACCGTATTCTTCAATGTTTAATTCTAAGCGATTCAATACCTCAATCGGTACTAATTGATGATCATTAATTCTTAACTCCTTAAACAGAGGCACTTGGGAAATAATCGCACCCACTTCATAAGCTACTCCGCGCATCGATAAAGCATCTGCTCGGTTTGGGGTAATTGATAATTCTAAAATAGGATCATCTAGTTCCATATACTCAACAATATCTTGTCCAATTGGAGCTTCATCATCCAGAAGATAGATTCCATCCACGAATTCTTTAGGTACAACCTTTTCTGAAAAGCCAATTTCTTGTAAAGAACATAACATCCCTTGAGAAATTTGACCTCTTAGTTTAGATTCTTTAATTTTGAAATCATTTGGCAACACACAACCTTCTAAAGCAGTAATGACTTTGACACCTTGTTTAACATTTGGCGCTCCACAAACGATTTGTTTTCTGCCATAACTTCCAACATCTACTTGGGCAATTTGTAAATGATCGGAATCAGGATGTGCTTCCAGTTCTTCAACCAAACCTACGACTAACGGGCCCTGAAGTGAGTCTGAAAGATTATCAACGCCTTCAATCTCAATTCCTGTGCGAGACATTTTTTCTGCCAATTCTTCGGCAGATATATCACTTAAATCTAAAAACTCTGTTAACCACTTATAAGAAGCATACATTAATTTTGACCTCCTTTGAATTGTGTCAAGAAGCGCAAGTCATTTTGATAGAAATGACGTATATCGTCAACATTATGTTTCAACATAGCTACACGATCAATTCCTACTCCAAATGCAAAGCCACTATATTTTGTTGAATCAATGCCGGACATTTCTAGAACGTTGGGATGAACCAATCCTGCTCCTAAAACTTCTATCCAGCCTGTTCCTTTACATATACCACAACCTTGACCACCACATTTAAAACATGAGACATCAACTTCTACCGAAGGTTCTGTAAATGAAAAAAATGAAGGTCTTAATCTGATCTCTCGCTCTTCCCCAAAGAAAGCTTTAGCAAATTGTAAAAGTGTTCCCTTCAAATCAGCCATGGTGATTTTTTCGGCTACGAGTAACCCTTCTAATTGATGGAACTGATGGGAGTGAGTCGCATCATCATTATCTCTTCTGAAAACTTTACCTGGTGAGACCATTTTTAGAGGTCCATTTTTTTCAAAGTCATGCTTTTCCATTGCTCGAGCCTGAACAGGTGAGGTATGTGTTCTCAATAAGACTTCTTCCGAAATATAAAAGGTGTCTTGCATATCTCGAGCAGGATGGTTTTTAGGCAAGTTCATTTTTTCAAAATTATATGAATCTAATTCAACTTCTGGCCCTTCAATCACTTGATACCCCATTCCTAAGAAGAGGTCTTCTAAATCTTCCCTGGTTTGAGTCAATAAGTGACGCGTTCCAAAATTTTGCCGTCTTCCAGGTAAACTAATATCCATGCTTTCGCTAGCTAACTGAGCAGCTAACTCCTTTTGAGTTACTTCCTCTTGCTTTCTTTCAATCGTTTTATTAAAGGTTTGGTGAAACTCATTGATTAATTGCCCCAGTACTGGCTTTTCATCTTTTTCTAAATCTTTCATTTGCTTAGAGATTTGGGTGAGTTCACCTTTTTTTCCAGTATATTTCACCCGAATATCTTGAAGAGCCTTACTTGACTCAGCTGTTCCAATTTCTTGGATCGCAGTAGCGATTAAACGATCAACATCTTCTTTGACTACTAGTAATTTATCATTCATTAAAATCCTCCTTGCAATTAAAACTGCCTACAACAAAACACATCAAAAAAAGCGCGTCCCAAAAGGGACGCGCTACCGTGGTACCACCCTTATTCTTGAATAAAAAAATTCAAGCACTCCAACCATTGTTAACCCAATGAAGGTATCCTTTTCTAGTCTTACACTATTAAGAGATCGACTCCTAGGATGAAAATAATTGGCCTTTACATCATCTGCTCTCAGTCTGCGGCAAATTTCCCTGTTAATGCTCTATCCAACTAGGTCCTGATCATAGTCTTTTTGTATATCATTAACAAGTATAGCTTGTAAAGAGTTTTTCGTCAATATACCTCAACGAATAGAAAGAAACAATTGTTACTCACACAACTCGATCGTTTGCTTTTCTTTATAAAAAGAAGATTTAATCAAGTACTTTACTCCTTCAGCTAATTCACAAACAGCCGTTTGCTTATCCATTAAAGTTACGATTACTGATTCGCCATATCGTGGTATATCAAAAGTTGCACCACACATGTGCTTTAATATGATATCCTTTTCTTTATCTGATAGATCCGTTATTTCAAGGGCATTTTTTAAGGCAATACGCGGGTGTTCATAATTGTGTCCTTTACCCCCAACACCATCTTTCACACATACATCATAAAAAAACAAATCATGAAGCAGAGCCGCTCTAGCCGTGGCGATTGCATCTAGCTTAAAACGTTTAGCCCAAAGGTAAGACCGATATGAAACTGAAATAGAATGTGCTAAACGGTTAGTAAACTTATGATGAACAAATTTTTCTAAGGATTGAACTTTGTCATTTTCCATCAAATCCTTTACAATTGCTACATATTCTTGATTTTCTTGCCAAGCTAGTGCCATCTATCCACGTCCCTTCTTTATTCTAGAACTATTATAACCTTCAAATATGAACTTTATGTAAATTCTATGTAAAACTTTCATAAAGCATCAATGATTATTTGGTTCCCCTTGCCATTGTTTCCATGCAAACATCAAAATTCCAGCTGCTATAGATACATTAAGCGATTCAGCCTTGCCTGGCATGGGTATATAGACTGATTTTTCAGCCTCTTTCATCCAATAGGTCCCCACTCCTTGACCTTCATTGCCTAGGACTAAGACGCATTTACTCCCAATATGTTTTCGATAATCTTCAGCGTCCTGGTTGACTGCCGTACAGTAAATAGGTAATTTTGCTGTTTGGATCGCTTTTAATAACTGGTCATTAGAAGTTTCATAGATCGGTAGGTGCCATAAGGATCCTTGACTTGCTCTGATCACTTTATCATTATACAGATCGACACACCCTTCTGCTAAGAGTACGCCATCAAAGCCTGCTGCATCGGCAGTACGGATCATTGTTCCTAGATTGCCTGGATCTTGAATGCCATCACACAAAAGGTAGTGGCTACCTATAAGTTCTTTGTTAGAAAATTTATCGCTTTCTTTCTTGACGAGCGCCATTACTCCTTGTGTATGTTGCGTGAATGCTAAACTATCCATTACTTCATCACTTAAGATTAATATTTCCGTCGAGGATTGATTAATGGGGTCAATATCATTCACATGGCTTTCATAATAGCTTGATGTCACCAATACTACTTCAATTGATGCATGATAAGCTAGGGCTTCTTCGAGCAAATGTTCACCTTCAATTAAATACTTACCCGTTTTTTTTCGATTTTTTGCTAAGTGCAGTTTGCGATAGTCTTTGATTCTTTGATTTTGTTTTGATTGGATATATTCCACAGTTGTCTCACCCTTTTTCTTCATGAATTGAAGATTACTTGATTAAACAAAAAAAAGCAAACTTTCAAGAGGATTCCTCAAAAAAGTTTGCTAATTATATAATTAACGAGTTAAACGATAGATACATTCAGCATAAATTGCTGTTGCTCTCAATAAATCGTTCATAGCTAGGAACTCATTGGCTTGGTGCATCGTATCTATTGAATCTGGGAATAAAACGCCAAAAGATACTCCACGCTTCATTAGACGTCCATACGTTCCACCACCGATCGTCTTTTCGTAAACTTCATTGCCTGTTTGTTTAGCGTAAACATCTAATAATGTTTTTACCATTGGATCATCAGTTGAAAGATAATGCGGTTCTTTTGCTCCTGTCATCTCCAAATCAAAGCTTAGATCTGTAAGCTTGTCGGAAATTTGAGCTTGAATTTGGTCTTTATCTGTCCCTTTTGGATATCTAAAGTTGGCATCTACTAGACCACCTTTAGTATCATCAAAATTAATAATACCAACGTTCATTGATAAGGCACCCATAATATCATCAACAATCGCTACTCCAATTTTTTCGCCTTCAAAATCAACATGTAACTTATCGCCAACTAGAGCTAAGAAATCATTTGCTTCTTGCTTATCAAATTGATAATTATTTAAGAAAGATGCCAAATAAGTTCCTGCGTTATGGCCTTTCTCTGGTGTCGAACCGTGAGCTGCCTTACCTGTGATCTCAAAGCGTAATTGATTAGCTTCTTCAGTAACTTGACCCGAAACAGGTTGTTCTTCCAAATATTTCTGGAAATCAGCTTTTAATTTTTCTGATTGATCACTTACAACGGTAGCATAAGCTTCTTGAGGAACCATATTGGCTCGAAGTCCGGCTTGGAAATCAATTAACTTATTGCCAGCTTCCACTGCTTCTTTTGCTTCAAATTTGAATCGAGCGGACACATTTCCTTTTTCACCATTAATAATTGGGAATTGAGCATCGGGTGAAAAACCATAGTCAGGCATTTCAGCAACCTTAGCATAATGGTCCATACACATCCAACCCGACTCCTCATCCGTTCCAACAATTAAATGGATTTTCTGATTAAATTCCGCCCCTAATTCACGCAATAATTTAATCGCAAAGTAAGCACCAATTGTTGGACCTTTATCATCAGATGAACCCCGGGCATAAATGCGTCCTTCTTTAATAACAGGCTCGTAAGGATCGGTATCCCAACCAGTCCCTTCAGGAACTACATCCAAGTGACCCAATATTCCTAAGGTCGAATCACCTTCACCGATTTCGACACGCCCCACTAAAGGACCAAACTGTTTAGTTTCAAAACCGTCTTCTTGAGCCATCTTCAGAAATTCTTCCAAGGCTTTTTTAGGTCCTGGACCAACAGGAGCTTCTGGTGTTGCTAAATCATCTTCACGGACTGAACGAATACGAATCATTCGAAAAAGATCTGCTAATAAATCCTCTTGTCTTTTGGTAACTTCTTCGAGCCAGTTAATATTGTCTAAATTTGTCATTTTCTACCTCCGTAAAAATTCGAATTTTAAAATCATTCCGACTTCAGCCAAAGACTTCCATCAGATGAATCCGTTCCCATTATATCACACAATTTATGACAACCCCATATCCCTATTTTATATTTTAACTACTCATATCCATAAGGTATTAAAGCCTGTATTTCAGTTTGTGTAAGTTGACGATATGCGCCAATAGCTAACGTTTCATCTAAGTGAAGAGGCCCCATTGATAAGCGATGTAATTTCATTACCTCGAGCTGGCAGGCTTGAAACATTCTTTTCACTTGATGGTATTTCCCCTCACTAATAGAAACGCGGATCTTTGATCGTCCGTTTTCACTATCGATTTCATCAATAATTAATTGAGCGGGTTGACTAATAAAATCCCCCAAATCCAAGCCTTCTTGAAAGGTTTTAATCGTCTCTTTTGTTACTAGGCCTTGTATTAAGGCCTGGTAGGTTTTAACCACTTTCTTTTTGGGAGATGTCAATTGATGAGCTAATTGACCATTATTAGTAATTAACAAGAGACCCGTTGTATCTATATCCAATCGTCCGACCGGAAAGAGATCAAACCGATAGTCATCTGGGTGCAAGCAATCGATAACGGTTGAATAACGTGTATCCTCAGTAGCAGAAACTACACCTTTAGGTTTATTTAGAAGCCAATAAACAAATTTCTGATAAGAAACGGCTTGACCTTCAACTTCAACCCTATCTTTCTCTTCATCGACTTGAAAGTTTGGTTTCACAATTTGAACCCCATTGATTCTAACACTTCCAGCCGAAATCAAAGCCTTAACTTCTTTTCTAGAGCCAAAATTCATATGACTTAATAACTTATCTATTCTCATCGATGCATGCTCAATTTCTTTTGTAAATCGGCTTGATAGTCGCCAATAATGATTGGTAGCATACCAAACAGGGCCATGACACCGCCATAAATAATAATGGCAATCAAAACAACCAAAATAATTTGTACAAAGGTTAAGCCTCGACCAACGGGATCCATCATTTGATTAATTAAACGATTCCATCCATAGGTACCTATCGCCATTATTGTTGTAGCAATTACAATCCTTACAATATCACCGACAAAATAGCGATCGCGAATTTTAATTACTCGCCATATTTTCATCCACATAAGAACGGCTGAAACAGCAAAACCAAAGAAGGTTGCAAGCAAAGCACCATGTGCATGGAAAAGAGCGACCATTGGGAATTGCAAGATTAACTTAATAGCTAATCCTACTAATAAATAAGTGATTGCAAATCGACGGTAATCCATCGATTGAAGAATGGTTGCAAAAACAGTATATGCCCCCAATACAATTGCTGTAAATGAACCTGTGGCCAATAAACCTGGACCTGCAGCAATACCTGCCGGATAGAAGAAAGGATAAACGTTGTCGGCAATAATAGCCATTCCTATTGACGCAGGGAGCATAATAAAGGTAAATAAAAGAACAATATTTTTGATTAATTCGCTCGTTTTGTTAATATTTCCTTCTGCATATTTGCTTGATACAGCGGGAATGGAAGAAGCTGCAATAGCCACAGCAAACGACACAATAATCATGATTAATTTATTAACATCTAAACTCATTGCTCCGAACAATTCAGCAATTTCAGAGTTTAATAACACACTGGTTCTTACCAAAATCTGCTTAAAAGTATAAGTGTCAATATTTTGAGCAAAGATGATTCCGGATCCAAGTAAGATGAAAGGTATGGAATCACGTAACATGATTTTTAAACTATCCATAAAATCAATATCCATCTTATTTAACGATGTTTCTTTGACACTCTTCATTTTTTTATTATGGATCACATATGCACTAACTAAGAAAAGCAAGGCCATTAAAGCTCCAACAAAGGCCGCGAAAGTTGAATGAGCCACAGCTTCCGTAATCGATCCTTTATAAACCATCATAATTAAATAAGTAGCTCCTAAAATATAGAGGACTCGGATAATCTGCTCAAGCACTTCAGAAAGGGCTAATGGAATCATTTGACTATAACCTTGGAAGTAACCTTTAAACAAGCTTAAAGTTGGCAAAATTAAAAGAGCAGGCGCTAACGAACGAACGACAATAATTGCTGCTTCTTGATTGTCCGTTGGTGAATTGGCCACCAAAGTTGGAGCGATAAAATAAAAGATAGCGGCAATGATAATACCCGAGGTAGCCATTATGCCTAAAGAATACTTAAAGAGTTTATCGACCACTTTAAATTCTTTTTTGGTGCTATAAAAAGCTATTTGCTTAGCGACAGCTGCCGGAAAGCCAGCTACTGCGATCGATAAAAAGAAAACATATGGATTATATCCCACCGCATAGAGCGAGTTAGCCTGAGAATATTCAGCACCTAGCCAAGTTGCCCAAGGAATAATATATAAGGCTCCAATAATCCGTGAGAGAATTTGTCCCATCGATAGCCAAGCAGCTCCAGCCACAAACTTCGATTTATCCTGAGAATTGTATTGATCATTTAACTGTTGCTGAGTCATGTCTGCTTCCCTGAGATTAGAGTCCAACGTATCTTCAAGGATGGCATCTGTTAAAATAGGAGCTTCATAGGAAGCTGTTTTCTGAGAAATTCCCTCGGCAATTGCTTCATCTTCAGTTAAACTAATGTTTTCTACTGTTTCTTTTATATAATTATTTTCATTTTCATCATTGACTTCCAAGGCTTGATCAACACTTCGCTTCAAGACAGAATGATCAGTATGATCAAAAGCTAAATTAGCTTCCTTCTCTTGATTATCGATTCCCTCAATCTGAGCTGGTCCTTCATGATTCTCAGCAAGATCTTGTGTATTATCTTGCCGATCTTGAACGGTTTGAAGCATTTGACTCGTTGACTGTTTAGTTTTTTCCATTAATCTTGAAGAGTTTTTTGCAAGTTTAGCCCAAGCATTTTTAGAACCAATCTTAACCTTATCTATGAAAGTTGGTTCTTTGCTTGTTGTTGCATCATCTTTTAGATAATGATCTTCTGGTAAAATATCCCAAGCTAAAGCTTCTAACTCTTCCTCATCATACATTTTAGTTTGTGATGGTTTTTTTGAGTCATAGGTAATTTCTTCTGAGTGTGATTCTTCTGGATTTGAATGGTCCTTTTCTTTGGAAGAGCTTGTCTCAATACTAGCTGTGCTTAAGTTTTCTTCTGCTTCCATAGTAAATACCTTGGGATCCGCTTCTTGCGTTTGTTCAGTCTTTTCTATTTCATCATTCGTTTCTAGGGGCTGATCAGCTTGAGAACTTACAAAAATTTGTGGACTAAGCGGTTTGCTATTAGAAATCAGATCTTGATTTTCATGTCCTAGACTGTTTTCTTCTCCAACTGTTTCCTTTTCTTCTTCCGATGAACAAGATTTTTCTTGCACTTGACCATCCTTTTCATCAAACTCAAGGTCCTTATTTTCTTCTGATACGCTTTCTTCAGCTAAAGAACTTTTATCGGACTCAAAATGGTCTTCATCATTCTTTTCTGATTTATAAGCGTTCCCATCAGAATTAAGAGGCTCGACTTCAAAAGTATTCGAACAATCTTCAGCTTGATATGGTTCTTCACCCTTATGATCTGAAAAAGTATCTGATTCAAAATCATCACGCGTTGAAAAGACCGTTTGAAAAACTCTTTGAAAGAAACCAGGACGAACATTGGCCACCCGTTTATTGCGATGCTCTTCACGCAAGCTCTCTTTAATTGACCGGTACTGAAACGGATTTTCATCTTCATTACTTTCTGAACTTTGTTGTTCAAAATCATGACGGTAGAATATATCTGGATCAAGTTCTAACTCTAGCGTTTCTTTTAAATGGTCAGCGGGATCTTTAAAATCAAGATCTTCTTGATTGATCTTTAGAATGTCATCTTTGCGTGTTCGACTATCTAAAGAGAAAGCTTCAATCTCATCTTCACCAGCATCTAGCTTACTCACTTCAAGTTGATCCTCAGGCTTCTTTTTTTCCAATTCCTTTACTTCTCGATCTGTTTCTTCTGATGCCTGAAGAAATTCAGATGAAAGCTCTTGTTCTTCACTCATCTTAGAATTTATTAACAAGTCCCTGTCATCATCGACTGGATTGTTTGGTTCTTGCTCTTTTGGTTCAATCTCAAAATCTTGTTTAGTCTTCTCTTCACCTTTAATCTCACGATCAAAATAATCTGAGTCCATTATACGAGGATTAGGCTGTCTTAATTTTTTAAGATCTTCTTCCGTAAATTCCAGTGTATCAAAACGGTCGTAATCATTTTTAAAGCCATGATTCTTCTTATCAAATTGATTATCAGACACTTTCTACACCCCTTTTATTGATATTTCGTATTCAATATAGCATTCTTTGCCTTTAAATACGATGATTTACTAATTTAACTAATTAGCTACTATATTAACTAATCGATTAGGAATGGCTATGATCTTACGGACTGCTTTTCCTTGGAGTTCTTTCTGAATAGTTTCTTCTGCGAGCGCCCTTTTCTCCATCGCTTCTTTTTCTAGATCGATAGGGATCTCAAGTCTAGCCTTGAGCTTGCCATTAATTTGGATAACTATTTCTACGACGTCATCTTTGATCAGTGACTCATCGTATTCTGGCCATTTCACTTCAGAAATAGATTCTTCATGCCCTAATTTTTGCCATAGTTCTTCCATTAAATGAGGTGCAATTGGAGCTAATAATTGAACAAATCCTTCGGCATATTTTTTAGGTAATCGTTCGGCCCCTTTTGCTTCATTTAAGAAAATCATTAATTGTGAAATGGCCGTATTGAAATGTAATTGGTCATAATCTTCTGTCACTTTTTTAACTGTCTGATGGTAAACCTTTGTCAAGTGATCATCTTCTATCTCTTGAATAGTTGGATTTAAGTTGTCTGTATTTTCTTCAACAAACAAGCGCCAAACACGATCTAAGAAACGCCTTGATCCTTCTAATCCATTTTCTGACCAAGCAATTGATGCATCTAAAGGCCCCATAAACATTTCATAAACCCTAAGTGTATCCGCTCCATATTCATTAACGACATCATCAGGGTTCACAACATTGCCTTTCGATTTAGACATCTTTTCGTTGTTTTCGCCTAAAATCATGCCCTGATTATAAAGCTTTTGAAAAGGTTCTTTGGTTGGTACAATACCCAAATCATAAAGGAATTTATGCCAGAAACGTGCATATAGTAAATGTAACACTGCATGTTCGGCACCACCAATATATAAATCAACATTTTGCCATTTATCTAAAGCCGCTTGCGAAGCAATGACTTGTGAATTTTGGGGATCCATATAACGTAAGAAGTACCATGAAGAACCTGCCCATTGTGGCATGGTATTTGTTTCCCTTCTCCCTTTCAAACCTGTTTTAGGATCTACAACTTCTAGCCAATCTTTAACATTGGCTAATGGAGACTCACCGGTTCCTGAAGGCTTAATCCGATCTGTTTTAGGTAAAAGAAGTGGTAAGTCTTCTTCGGCGATGGCAGTACTTCTTCCATCTTCCCAATGAATGACTGGAATAGGCTCTCCCCAGTATCTTTGTCTTGAGAAAACCCAATCTCTTAAACGGAAATTAATTTTTCTTTCACCTTTGTTATTGGCTTCTAACCATTCAATCATCTTTTGATTAGCAGCCTCAATATTTAGGCCATTTAAAAACTGAGAATTAATATGCATTCCATCTTCAACATAAGCCTGTTTAGCAATTCCTGCTTCCGATTGAATGACTTCATATCGTGGTAAATCGTATTTTTCTGAAAATTCATAGTCTCTTTGATCATGTGCCGGAACTGCCATTACTGCGCCTGTACCATATGAAACTAACACATAGTCCGCAATCCAAATTGGAATTTCTTTACCTGTTACTGGATGGATAGCATAAGAGCCAGTGAATACACCTGTCTTATCCTTGGCTAATTCTGTTCGGTCTAAATCCGATTTAATCGCTGCTGCAGCAATATAACTTTGAACTTCAACTTCTTGTTTAGGAGTTGTTAGTTTCTTAACCAGATCGTGTTCAGGCGCTAGAACGATATATGACAAGCCAAATAACGTATCCGGGCGAGTGGTATAGGTCGTAATTTTAGCTTGACGGTCTTTAACTTGAAAATCAATTAAGGCTCCTTCTGAACGACCAATCCAATTTCTTTGCATTTCTTTAACAGATTCTGGCCAATCAAGTTCTTCCAAATCATCGAGTAAACGTTGAGCATATTCGGTAATTTTAAGTACCCATTGCTTCATTGGCCGACGCACTACAGGATGTCCTCCACGTTCTGATACTCCATCCACAATTTCTTCATTTGCTAAAACGGTTCCTAATGCTTCGCACCAATTCACCATAACATCCGCTTGATAAGCTAATCCTTTTTCGTATAATTTGGTGAAAATCCATTGGGTCCATTTATAATAAGATGGGTCAGTAGTTGAGAACTCTCTGTCCCAATCGTATGAAAATCCTAAAGATTTTATTTGGCGTTTGAAGTTTGCAATGTTTCGAGCGGTGAATTCAGCCGGATCGTTTCCTGTATCTAAGGCATACTGTTCCGCAGGTAAACCAAAAGCATCCCATCCCATTGGATGAAGCACATCAAACCCCTGCGCTCGCTTCATTCTAGCCATGATGTCTGTCGCTGTATAACCTTCTGGATGTCCGACATGTAAGCCTTGACCCGATGGATAAGGAAACATGTCTAGCACATAGTACTTTTCTCTTCCTGGTCGATCTTTAGTCTTAAACGTTTCATGTTGCTCCCAATAGTTCTGCCATTTTTTTTCAATTATTCGATGTTGATAGGTCATTTTTATTTCCTCCACTTGACTTATTAGTTATAAAAACAAAAAAGCCCTAAGAAGTCATCAAAAAGACAACCTCATAGGGCGCTATAGCGCGGTACCACCTATTATTTCATTAGCGATTGGCTAATGCTCTATGCTTTAACGCAGCAAACGTCTCAAGTTAACACTATTTAAGCTTAGCTCGAGCATTGAAAGGAAGAGTTCGATTATTTTCCATCACTTACTCTCACCGTGTGTAAGCTCTCTTTAGATGGGCCATAATTTACTAGGTCCTTTATTTTTTTAGAAATTAATAACTTGTCCAATATAGATATTTGTGCCACCATTTTTTTCAATTAAATCATAAACATTTAAACCATTACGCAGTGCAATTGCATAAAGTGTATCATTCGCTTTGACAACATATGATCCACTTGCAACAGGCGCATCATTTGTAGTCGTTTGTGGTGTTTCATTGATCTTCTCAGTTACTACCGGTGCAGAAACTGATTCAGATTTTTCTTGCTGTGGAACTTCTACCTTTGGTGCTTGCTGAGTGTTTGATACAGTAACTGATTGGTTACTTGCACCATTACTTGAAACATTCAACTTTTGTCCTGGTAGTATTAAACTGTTTGCAGTTAAGTTATTTGCGCTTAATAAACTTGCTAGTGTCATACCATGGCGGTTAGCAATCGCCCAAAGAGAGTCTCCTACTTTAATCGTATAATTACCAGTCGTTTGTGAATAAGTAGGGTCTTGAGCAGTTTGAGTATTTGCCTGACTTCCTTTTGAAACAGAAGGAGTTTCTTTGTCAACTACTGGATGAGAACTAACTTCTACATTTCCGGTAGGTATTCTTAATTGTTGATTAGGATGGATCACAGTATTAAGCTGAATTCCATTAGCTATTAGTAAATCTTGGATACTAATACCATGTTTGCTTGCAATGGCATATAAAGAATCGCCTGCTTTAATCGTATAATTACCTTTACTTGTCGAAAGTTTTTGAACAGACACAGGGGTATTTTCAACCGGTGCATTAACTATTGGTTTAGTTAGATTAATACTAGATTGGGCTTGACCTGGAATTTTAAGCACTTGATTCGGATGGATCATGGAATTGATTGATAATCCGTTAGCTTTTAATAAATCATCTAATTTAACACCGTTTTCATTAGCGATCTTATATAATCCGTCTCCTGGTTGCACGGTGTAGCTACCTTTTGATGAAACGCCATACGATACAGTTCTAGACTGATTAGTAGATGATTCAACTTTTTTATCGGTAACTCCGCTTGATTGAGAAGTTGATGGTGCCAAAGTGTTTTTAGGCCCATCGAATTGATCTAACTGATAAGTGCTAATCAATTGATCAAGTTTTCCACCATAACGCGTATCTGTTGCATAACGTCCTGTTAAGTGTTTAGTAGCATCTTGATAAGAAGTGGTGTTAGATTTTAAAGCTCCTTGATAGAAATTTTTCCTCCATGCTGAACCTTCTCCAGTTAATACTCTCGCATAATCTAATAATGAATCAGCATAAGAGTCATATTTTCTAAAGCTGTCTTTGATTTGATAGTATGACCCAGTCCCATCATCTTCTAAAGTGTCCATCTCAACACGGTTATCATTCTTGCTAGCCTTAATACCGAAAAGATTATAATTAGGCGCTTGAGCAAGGGTTGAACTTCCCCAACCAGACTCTAATGCTGCTTGAGCAATCATTACAGATGCATATAAATCATTTTTAGCAGCAATCTCTTTTGCCGATTGACCAATTTGATTAATAAATTCTTGTGGCGAGAATTTCTTTTGAGATTTCTGAGCATGAACAATGGCATTTTCAGATTGTACTTGTGTTAGCACACTCGTTGACAGTAGCATCGCACCAACATTGACATTGGTGAAGATTTTTTTAAATAGTTTGCGTCGTTGGATTTTTTGTTGTTGACGCATTCTCTGATTTCGCTGTTGAATCATCCTTCAGCCTCCAAATTATAGATATTTCCCTACGGATACACACTGTATTATATTTCATCTTGAACAGAAAAGGGGGATTTATGGGCACTTTTATTAGACTCTTAATATAAGTAACAAAAATGAAATATTTGTATTGTTTTTTATCTGCTTTTATTTGATATAAATAGCTAGTATAGTATTAATTAAAGACCCATTTTATACAGAGGAGATATCTATTTGAAATTCCATCTAAAATTTATAACCCTAAGCCTAATTATTCTGCTTTCAGGATGTACTATAATGAATAAGAATCGACTTGAAAACCATAAATGGCAAACTAAGTTAAATGAAGCACTAATCTATCAAGTTGTTTTCGAGGATGAGGTGGCTTTCTTCCAATTGAATGAAGAGAACTTTTTAGAAAAAGCTCAGCAGAACTTAAAGCCAACCAGTCTTGAAGTTAGCGATTTATTAACGGAACATAAAGAGCAATTAAATTTTACAGCCCGCTATCATATAGAAGGCAATCATATAAATTTGATCCAATCGATTCATACAGCAAAACAATATGAAATAAGTTTTGAAGGTCCAAAAGTTACCCTAATCTCAGCTGACGGTAGTGAAATTGTTTTAGAAAGAGTGAAACGATGAAAAATGCTTTACAAAACAGTCATGATGCTTTAGCAGAATTAATTGAAACGTTCCCTGAAGGAATTTATATTGATGCTACAGTTGGAAAAGGCAAGGATACTCGCTTTATAATCACTCAACCATTCTTTAAAGGAAAAGTCTATGGATTTGATATCCAAAGACAAGCAATTGAATTAGCACAAGAAACTTTGGCAGATCTACCAAGAGAAGCTTTCTATCTATTCAACACTGGGCATGAGCGTTTTGATCAGGTGTTGAGCCATAAGCGTGTTCCCCAAATCCATGGCGCAATCTTCAACCTAGGATACTTGCCTGGTACCCCGCATCAGGTTACCACTCAAGCACATTCCACCATTCAAGCAGTAGAAAAAATAGCCAAACGCTTAATTGCTGGAGGGAAAATATTTATTGTTGTATATTCTGGACATCCAGAAGGAGCGATCGAGAAGGAGCAGTTATTAAAGTATCTAAGCACCTGGCCGCAAGAAGTATTTTCCATATCTAGACTTGACTTTATAAATCAAATAAATCATCCTCCACTATTAATTACTATAGAAAAGAAATAAGAAGCAACCTTTTTAAATGGTTGCTTCTTTATTTTATAAAATCTTTTATTTTATGTTCTCTAGAGCTTTAATAAAACGTTCAATACTTTCTTTAACTACATCCTTTGGCAGTGCTAAATGAATCCGTATATACCCTTCTCCACACGAACCAAACATTAAACCGTTATTTATATATATATGGTGTGATTCCAATAATTCAATAATTTCATCGCATTCCATGTTAAGTGGTGTTAAATCTAGCCATAACAAGTAGGATGCTTCCATAGGAGTTACTACAATTCCTGGTAATTTTGCTTCAATCATTGATTTAGCCATTTGATAATTTTCTTCAATAAGTTCAACTAGCTCTTCTTTCCAATCTAAGCAATTATTGTAGGCATGCTTACAAGCATACAAACCTAAAGCTGGAACAGAAATAAGATTCATTTTTTCAGCAGTTTCAATGTATTGTTGGCGCCATTCAGGATTAGGAATAAAAATGTTGGAAGTTTGAAGACCCGCTAGATTAAAAGTTTTAGAGGGTGCTGTTGCAACAATTACATGTTGAGCAATATCATCAGACAAATTAGCAAAAACATGATGCTTGTAGTTTTTATGAGCTAAATCAAAATGGATCTCATCTGAAAATAAATATAGATTATTGTTTCGACAGATTTCTGCAACTTTTTCTAATTCTTCCTTCTTCCATACTCTACCCACTGGATTGTGTGGGCTACAAAAGATCATTGCCTTAGCGTCTTTTGCTGCTAATTCTAAAGCTTCAAAATCAATTGTATAATAACCATCTGTGTTTATGAGATCGACCGCAATTTTTTTACGGTCGTGATTGTCAATGGCTGCTGAAAAAGGACCATAAACGGGTTCTAAAACAATGATCCCGTCTCCTTCTTTTGTAAAGGCATTAACAAAAACATTAATTGCAGGAACGACACCTGGTGCAGTGACTAACCAATCTTCTTGAACTTCCCATTGATGCTGATCCTTCATCCACTTCTTAACAGCATCATAGTAGGCTTGGTTCGGAATCGTATAACCTAAAATTAGTTCGTCTAAGTCTTTTTTTAAGCCTTCAATAATACCCGGCGCCATTGGAAAGTCGAGGTCTGCCACTGAAAGCGGAGCAATTCCCTCAGGTATATTTTCACCAGATTCTCGCATTAATAACCATTTTCTTGACCCTTGTTGTGTGCGATCCACGCACGTTTTAAAATCATAAGCCATTCGTTTGCCTCCTAGATATGCTAAATTTTAACCTTTATAATCTTATCTTACACAATTTAACCGCTTTCTTCAATGTAATATCGTTTATTAAGAGAACTATTAAAGAAATCTAATTTTTCAAGCCTATCTCATTTTGACCAAACTAAAAAACTAGCACAAGCTTTGCTTGTGCTAGTCACAAATTTAAGTTTAAAATAATAGTTTATCGGCTCCACCAACTGTATTTCCTAAAGCTTCGATGGCTAGAACATTTAAGTAATGCCATGGGCGGTCATAATTTGGTTGGAAGAAGAAGTCTAATAGTGCGAGCTGTTCTAATGTATATTTAGCATTGATTGCTGTAGAAAGAACATTGATTGAATCAGCTACATCGAACTTCGATACTAATTGGCCACCTAAAATAACATGACTTTCTTCATCATAGAAAATCGTCATATGAACTGTACCTGGCTTACGCATGAAATCAGGGTATACTTTTTCTTCAACATACTTCCACGCTACTTCACCTTCATACAAATCAGCATTATTAAGTGAAAGCCCTGTTGAAGCAATGGTATAATCAAAATATCTTAAAGCAGATGTTCCTGACACTCTAGGCATCTTAAACTTAGTTCCTGAGGCATTCAAAGCAGCAACAATTCCTTGTCTTCTTGCTAAAGTAGCAAGTCCAATATTGGTTTTGTCATCAGTTGGTGCGAATGGAACATAAGTCGCATCGCCCCCTGCGTAAACATCTTTGGCAGAAGTTTCAAGATACTCATTGGTTTGGATAAAACCAGCTTCATTGATCTCTAGTGTACCTTTCAACCAATCAGTAGCTGGTTTAACACCAACAGCTACGACAACAGTATCTGCCGGATATTCTCCCTTATCTGTAACCACCGCTTTAACTTTATTGCCTTCTCCTAAAAGCTTTTGAACAGCCTCTCCGCCCTTGAAATGTAAACCTTTTTCAGCCCCATGCGCTTCAAGTAGGCTCGAGATATCTTTATCTAAGTAAGCTGGTAAAATGCGGTCTTCCATATCAATTACAGTTACATTAATTCCTGCTTCAGCATAAGCAGTCGCCACTTCAATACCAATATAACCTGATCCGATCACTACTAAATTCTCAGTTTCTTTCATTCGGTCGTATACCGCTTGAGTATCTTCAGGTCCTCTAAAGGTATGAACATTTTCAAGATTAACTCCTTCAAAAGGTGGAACGGGTGCAAAACCACCGGGACTTAATAACAACTTGTCATACGACTCTTGATATTCGCCTTCTTCAGTTTTAACCGTTACAGTTTTTTGATCAGGATTTAATCCAACGACTTGGCTAGCCGGATGGATATTGATCCCTTGTTCACGGTAAGAAGCGTTATTAGCAAAATGTAACTCCGATAATTCTTTAGAAATACCTTCCAGGTAAGATTGAGAACCTCAACCCATAAAAGAAGATTCTTCTCCTGCTTCGAATAAATGAATTTCAGCTTCTGGTTCACGTTTTAGTAGAGTCTGAACAGATTCATAACCAAAATGTGATGTACCAACAACAACATACTTCATATTGATCCCTCCGAATTTATTATTTGTAATAGTTCTAACTAAGGACATCGTACTAAAAATAATAAAGAAGTACAACTTATTAGCTTACATCATCAAAGATTTTAATTCTTCCGCTTTATCCGTCCGCTCCCATGTGAATCCAGCTTCTTCTCTACCAAAATGTCCATAGGCGGCTGTTTGAGCAAAAATTGGCTGTCTTAAATCTAACATATCGATAATACCCTTCGGTGTGAGATTAAATACTTGTCGGATGGCCTTAACAATTGCCGCATCAGAATAATTGGAGCTTTCAAAGGTATTCACACTCACTGAGACAGGTTGAGCTACACCGATGGCATAAGCTAATTGAATTTCTATCTTTTTTGCAATTCCAGCAGCAACAATATTTTTAGCTATATATCTCGCTGCATAACAAGCTGATCGGTCAACTTTAGTCGCGTCCTTACCTGAAAAAGCTCCTCCACCATGACGCGCATAGCCTCCATATGTATCGACTATAATCTTACGTCCTGTTAGACCTGCATCTCCTTTTGGCCCCCCAATGGTAAATCGACCAGTTGGATTAATGTAAATTTTTGTTTGATCGTCTAGAAGATTTTCAGAAAGAGTTGGTTTAATTACTTGGTTTAAAATATCTTCCCTTAATTGTCCTAAACTAACTTCTTCACTATGCTGAGTTGAAACCACAACTGCTTCAAGACGAACAGGTTGATCGTTCTCATCATATTCGACCGTCACTTGTGCCTTACCGTCTGGTCTCAAATAGTCTAATTGGCCTGATTTTCGTACCTCGGTCAGCCTGCGCGTCAATTTATGCGCCAGCGAAATTGGTAATGGCATTAGCTCGGGTGTTTCATCACATGCGTAACCAAACATTAAGCCTTGATCGCCTGCTCCAATTTCCTGTTCACTGGCTTGATCTGATCTCGTTTCAATTGCAGAATCCACACCTAAGGCTATATCTGCAGACTGCTCATCAAGTGAAACGATGATAGCTAAATTTTCAGCATCAAAGCCAAACTTTCCCCGGTTATATCCAATTTCGTCCACTTTTTGACGAACAATTTTTTGAATATCCACATAGGCACTGGTAGTTACTTCTCCTAAAACCATCACTAAACCTGTGTTAACAGCCGTCTCACAAGCTACCCTAGCCATCGGATCTTGCTCAAGAATGGCATCCAAAATTGAATCAGAAATTTGATCCGCAATTTTGTCTGGATGGCCTTCCGTCACTGACTCTGAAGTGAATAATCTTTTCTCTAAAACTTTCATTTAACTTCCCCCATTTTATTATTTGGTTACAAGGCAAATTCATAATCTTTAACTATGAACCCTATCGGGAACTTTTGGTTGTAACGTTTTAAATTATACCTTAGAATACAAATAGAAACAATTTCAAATAGAAAATCCTCTTGAAAGGAAATAAAATGAATACAATTAATAATATACTTAAGCATCCTCTCATGCAGTTAGTTGGTTATCCCTTATCATGGATAGGATTCGGATTAGTTACAGCAATCTTTTCTGGCAAAAAAGTGGACTGGTTAGATCTTATTCTCTTAGTCATTATTGTGATATTAAGTCACTTGGTCAATCACTACAATTTCTATCATCATATCCAAAGAGATCCTAAAGCAAATTCCCCTATTTTATACTATCTGTTATTAGCCGGCTTAATTGCTAGTTCACTTTTCTTTATGAGTCATCAGCATTATATTATCAATGTTCTATTAGGTATTTTTGTGATTGTTACAGCGATTCAATACCAGTTTATACCTCTGGTGCGGACGATTTATCATAGTCTTTTAAATATTTATTTTACGGGCTTTCTTTTAAATGTCATTGCATATTATTCACAAGCCAATACACTGACTAATAAAGAATTAATATCCTTTATTCCAATAGTAGTTTTAATGACTGGCTTAGAAATTAATCAACAATATCTTAAAGGCACCTTTAACCTTAACTTTACTAAAAAATATATCCCCATCAAGATTACCTATATTGTCTTTTTTCTATTTATTGTGGCAACTTGCATTGGTGTTTATACCTCTCTACCCAGTCAGTCCTACTATTTATTACAAATCCTATTCTTTTGCATCACATTTACAACTGCATTACCAAGCTTAATACCTGTGAGAAAGAACCATAGGATTCAGAACAAACTGAATTATCAAGGCGCTTTAAGTTTAATATTTATTATTTTTTATAGTTTAAGTTATCTTTTCTAAGAATCATGTTAAAACAAAAACCCTCAATCTAGCATTTTAAATAGATGAGGGTTATTTATTTATATAAAAAAAAAGACTCGATGAGTCTGGTAAGCGGGTGAGGAGAATCGAACTCCCGACAACAGCTTGGAAGGCTGTAGTTTTACCACTAAACTACACCCGCATAAAAACGGTCCGGACGGGATTTGAACCCGCGATCTCCTGCGTGACAGGCAAGCATGTTAACCCCTACACCACCGGACCAGTATTAAAAAATTGCGGGGGTAGGATTCGAACCTACGACCTTCGGGTTATGAGCCCGACGAGATGCCAGCTTCTCCACCCCGCGATAATATTAAAAAGGAGGATGTGGGATTCGAACCCACGCGCGCTTTTACACGCCTGACGGTTTTCAAGACCGTTCCCTTCAGCCGGACTTGGGTAATCCTCCATAAATTGTAATGACCCGTACGGGATTCGAACCCGTGTTACCGCCGTGAAAGGGCGGTGTCTTAACCGCTTGACCAACGGGCCAATTTAAATTAACTCATTGGCAAGTATATAGAATAACGGAGAAGGAGGGATTTGAACCCTCGCGCCGGTATAAACCGACCTACACCCTTAGCAGGGGCGCCTCTTCAGCCACTTGAGTACTTCCCCATGTGCCAATTCTTAGGTAACAATTTTATATTGTTATGGGCCTGAGTGGACTCGAACCACCGACCTCACCCTTATCAGGGGTGCGCTCTAACCAGCTGAGCTACAGGCCCATTATCAATAAAGCGGGTGAGGAGAATCGAACTCCCGACAACAGCTTGGAAGGCTGTGGTTTTACCACTAAACTACACCCGCAAGTTTCCAAAGGAGGATGTGGGATTCGAACCCACGCGCGCTTTTACACGCCTGACGGTTTTCAAGACCGTTCCCTTCAGCCGAACTTGGGTAATCCTCCGTTAACCAATGGCAAAATCCATAACTTATAATGGACCTTGTAGGACTCGAACCTACGACCACCCCGTTATGAGCGGGGAGCTCTAACCACCTGAGCTAAAGGTCCGGCCTTAAAATAGCGGCGAAGGGGATCGAACCCATGACCTCCCGGGTATGAACCGGACGCTCTAGCCAGCTGAGCTACACCGCCAAAAGATGGAGAATAGCGGGATCGAACCGCTGACCTCCTGCGTGCAAAGCAGGCGCTCTCCCAGCTGAGCTAATCCCCCATATTAGAGAATAAAACAAATCGGGAAGACAGGATTCGAACCTGCGACCCCTTGGTCCCAAACCAAGTGCTCTACCAAGCTGAGCTACTTCCCGTTTTACTCTAATACACCCGGCAGGATTCGAACCTGCAACCGCCTGATTCGTAGTCAGGTACTCTATCCAGTTGAGCCACGGGTGCAACATATTTTATTATTCACTAGAAGTGAAATGCCGAGGGCCGGAGTCGAACCGGCACGGTGATCACTCACCGCAGGATTTTAAGTCCTGTGCGTCTGCCAATTCCGCCACCCCGGCTTATTAAAAGCCTAAATGTATCTTGGCAAAGCGGAAGACGGGGTTCGAACCCGCGACCCCCACCTTGGCAAGGTGGTGTTCTACCACTGAACTACTTCCGCAAAATGCCGGCTAAAGGACTTGAACCCTCGACCCTCTGATTACAAATCAGATGCTCTACCAACTGAGCTAAGCCGGCGTTATTAACTAATATTATTAAATTATATGTTATATCAATCAATAATGCAAGTGCGGGTGAAGGGACTTGAACCCCCACGCCCGAAGGCGCCAGATCCTAAATCTGGTGCGTCTGCCAATTCCGCCACACCCGCAAGTAAAATTCCGCGATGTTCCCATTTTGGAATATGACCCGTGCAGGATTCGAACCTGCGACCCACTGATTAAAAGTCAGTTGCTCTACCGACTGAGCTAACGAGTCAAGAGTGGGGAATGACGGGCTCGAACCGCCGACATCCTGCTTGTAAGGCAGACGCTCTCCCAGCTGAGCTAATTCCCCATAACTTTGATATGACACGCGTGGCAACGTCCTACTCTCACAGGGTCAAAGACCCAACTACCATCGGCGCTAAGAAGCTTAACTGCTGTGTTCGGCATGGGAACAGGTGTGTCCTTCTTGCCATCAT
>NZ_JAAXPS010000011.1 GCF_012396555.1 Facklamia miroungae | reverse complement strand
TAGAACATTACCTGGATGAATCAGGTCGCTGGATAAATTGTTCCAAGCCTTCAATTGATTAACAGTGATACCGTATTGACCAGCAATCTTACCTAACCAATCGCCTGGTCGGACGGTATAGGTCTTGTTCGTTGTTGGTTTACTTGGTGTAGTCGGTTGACTAGGAACTTCAGTCTGATCATCTACAGGGGTAGACGCATTGTTTGAAGCTTGAGATTCTGACTCTTCTTTAACAGGCTGGTTTTCAGTTGCCGTATTCTCTTTAAGATAGACTTTTAAAATATCACCAGGATGAATTAAGTTGCTAGTCAACCCATTCAATTGTTTCAAATCTTCCATGGTCATGCCATGATTCATTGCAATGCGATAAACACCATCACCAGCTTTAACGGTGTAGGTACCGATCGAGTAATTGCTTTCTTGTGCATAGACACTTGGGACACTATTTAAATGAGTGACTGCTACTGTTGCTAAAACCGACATCGATATAGACAATAGGCTTGTCTTAATGGTTTTGTGTCTCATTATTGTTCTCCTTTATTCTTTCAGTAAACTTGACATAAAGATTATAGCATATAATTACTTAAAATTATTGATAATTACTTAAACGTAATATTTGTAATAAAAAAAGCCAGTAAAGACTGACTTTTTAGCTTCTTATTCTTTTTCAAATAGTTGTTGATTCTTGACAGCTTCTTCCACAGATACTTGACTAAGTTGCTCTAGCTTTTCTTTCAATGATGTTTCGGCTTCTTCAATTTTAGCTAAGTCACTTGCTTTGATTTGCTTAGCAAATTCTAACTGGTCGATAAATTCTTGGAACATTTTTTGAATCTCATCCCGATTAGACGCATAATTTTGTTGGTCAGCAGGTAATGATGCTAAGTCTTTAAAATGCTTCTGGTACAATTCTTCCATTGTTTTCCCTAAGTCGATCGTTTGTGTATAATAGGCATAATTTTTCCAATGAGTAAATAGCTCTTCTTGACTGTACTCTTTTCCTTTCACTTTTTCAGGCTCAGTTAATGAATAGTCTGATACGAATTTAGCTACTTCATCTGTGAGCTTCAATTGATTCAGTTCAAAATCTTGTTCTATTTTGGCTAATTTTTCTTGATAAGGTTGAAGGTAAACTAAATAAGTTTGATCCACTTGACTATTTAATTGGTTAAGCACTACAGACATATAGCTTGTAAATTTTTCGATTTCAGGGTCTTCTTTTAATAATTTTTTATACTCTTCTGTTTGGCGGTAGTCTCTGTATTTTTGTTTAAAAGCTTCAATTTGATCATTCACTTCCATTTTGGCTTCAAGATATGACTGGGATAAATAATCAGAAATGGCCTGGTCTTCTTTTTTGGATACATACTCGCTACTTGCTTCGACAGTCGTCTGCTTTTCTTCTGCATAGGCCTTGTTAAATAGTGGTAAAAGTAGGGTAACAGAAATAAGTGTTAAAAATATTTTCTTCATAATTAATCCGTCCTTAATTTTTATTTTTAGTGCTTAGCACTTAAATGTGTAATTGATCGTTTATTTTCGATTTAATTGTAAATCGATGTGTTCAATATTATCTTCTAGGTAGGGTGAACCAACGACTTCAAAGCCTAACCCCTTATAAAATTCAAGCAAATAAGTCTGACCTGAGAGCGTAATTGATGGATAATCTTTTTGATCAAAGTGGAAAGCGATGGCTTTAAGCATCATCTGATGAGACAAACCCTTCTTACGGTGGTCTTCACGCACCAGAACCCGACCAATCGAAGCTTCTTGGAAGGTAACACCCGGATCCAATAAGCGACAATACGCAATGATTTCGTCATCTTCTTCAAGAAACAGATGATTTGCGTCAATATCAAGATAATCTATATCTAAATAAGGACACTCCTGCTCCACGATAAAAACTTGACAACGCAGTTGAAGAATTCGATAAAGTTCCGTCGTTGTTAATTCATTAAAAGCTTTAATTTTCCATGCCATAGATACTCTCCTAATTTTTAAGTGACTCGCTTTTTAAATATAGGCTCATTTTATCAATAAAAAAGAGACTAAGCAATCAAGGATGCATAGTCTCGATTTATATTACATATTTATAACTAATACGTCTCAAAATACCGGTCAATTTCCCACTGGGAGACATTCTTCATATAACATTCGTATTCGAGCGTTTTTTCTCTGATAAAGTTTTTGGCGATATGATCTCCCAAACTTTCTAAGATGACTGGACTGCTTTTCAATTCGCTCACAGCTTCCTTTAGACTAGCTGGTAATTGGTAGATGCCTTTGAGCATCCTTTTTTCTTGTTCCATTTCATAAATATTTTCACGGACTTCTGCTGGAGGCGTTATGTTTTCTTCGATCCCTTTTAGACCTGCTGTTAATAATGCCGCTAAGGCGAGATAAGGATTGGCAGAAGGATCGACACTTCGCACTTCAATGCGAGTGGAGTTACCGCGAGCTGCTGGTATTCGGATCAATGGTGAACGATTTTGACCAGACCAAGCAATATAAACTGGCGCTTCATAGCCACTCACTAAACGTTTATAGGAATTAACAGTCGGATTAACTATTGCCGTATAAGCAGGAGCATATTTCATCAATCCTCCAATAAAATTATAGGCGATGTCTGAAAGTTCGTCCTTGCCTTCTGGATCATAAAAGGCATTCCCTTCCTCGGTAAATAAAGACAAATTAAAGTGCATTCCTGATCCAGCTAAACCATAGACCGGTTTTGGCATAAAGGATGCGTGCATATTATGACGATGAGCCACTGAGCGGACAATTAATTTAAAAATTTGAATGTTATCACAAGCTGTTAAAGCGTCTGAATACTTCCAATCGATTTCATGCTGTCCAGGTCCACATTCATGGTGACTGGCCTCAATTTCAAAACCTAATGATTCTAATTCCAGCACAATATCACGCCGAGTATTTTCAGCAGAATCGATCGGAGCAAGATCGAAATAACCGCCTTGATCATTTAGTTCCATGGTCGGATTGCCAAATTCATCATTCTTAAAAAGATAAAATTCGGGTTCAGGTCCTAAGTTAAACGAGGTGAAACCTAAGCTTTCCATCTTCTCAAGCACTCTTTTTAAATTAGTCCGAGGATCTCCTGAGAAGGGGTGTCGATTGGCTGTTTCCACATCACAAATGAGTGACGCAACATTGCCTGTTCCTTCTTTCCAGTTATATACCAACCAAGAATCATAATCAGGCACTAAATACATATCACTTTCTTCAATGCGAACAAATCCATCAATGGAAGAACCATCGAAAGTCATCTTCCCATCCAGTGCTTTTTCGATTTGAGAGACAGGAATTTCTACGTTTTTAATTTTACCCATTATATCGGTAAACATTAAGCGAATAAACTGTACGTTTTGTTCTTTAATATCTTGTAAAATTGTAGTGCGTGTCCATTTGTTTTGTGACATAATTGCCTCCTGAATTTAGAATAGCTTTATTATAATCTTATTTTGCTCACACACTTACAATTACCCCAATTTTTCTCATTTATATTTCCGAACGTTCAGAAAAATAGTATATTTTCTTTTAAGGTCCACCACTCAATCAGTATTTTAATTTTAAAGATAAAAAAGCACTCTAACGGAAGACTTTCCATTCAAAGTGCTTTAAAATGCTTGGCTTTATTTTAAAAGGGCTTGGAGTTGTTGTAGTTGGCTGATTTCTTCTTCAACCACATCTTTCAAGAGTTTTTCTTGATCTTTCACATGCTTTTCTAAGACAGTAATCTCCTCTTTGTAATCCGGATTTTCATTTATCACTTTTTGCTTTACAGAGGCAATGGTATCAAATAAGTCCACATGACTGACGATGCGACCTGCCCCCCACATTAAACGGTCATCACTTTGGTCCAAGACATAATTGGTGAAATAATCATAGGTTTCCCTAGAAAAATCATAAGCATACCAGTTGTTATCCACCAAATATAAACTCTCATCCAAAGCAACTTGCCCTTCACTCTTTTCTAAGGATTGAATAGAGGCTTTTAAAGCTATTAAATTATTTGTAATTAATTCATGCGGATATTTTTGTTCATCTTCCCACGTCAAGCGCACAAAAGCATCTTGAATGAAACGATAGGCTGCAAGTACTTTCTCATTTAATGCTCTCGAATCGGCATAAATTTCATCTGCTTGATCCACCTGCCCGGCCTCTAGCGCAGCTAAATAGTTTGCATTAAGCGTTTGAATTTCTTCGTTCAATGCTTTTGCTAAGGGCAAAACTTGATCAACGGCTTCTCTTAAAAGATTCGAATCAAGGTTTACCGATTTGAAAGACTCTTCAGCAATCGTTTCTTTTAATAGCTTTAAAGGCTGAGTTAAGTCAATAGGGGCCACCGCTTGATGGTCAATCGCCATACCTAATAAGCCATATAAATTGTGGTGGTGTTCGAAAGCTTGTTGATTATAGGTTTCTTTATTATCAAATTGAGTATGATAATGGGTATTGCGGAAATCCGATTCAAATCGATTGCGGATGGAAGGTACGCCAGCAATTGAAAACGACCAGTCATCTGCCCAGGTTGTATTAGGTGAAATAACCTCAATACCTTCTGGATACAAGTCTTTAGGAAAATCCTTACCTTTAGCAAATTCTTTAATAAATGCTTCCATTTCATAAACAGATCCGATCTGGTCGGAATCATTGTGGCCCATAGCTGGTAACTCGAAGTTAATATTAGCCACTGCTTTACCTTGCCATTCCGGATGTAAGCGGAAAATTTGGTTAAAGGCACCCGTTGACCAGTCATAACGTGAGTTGCTAACACCCCACTCTTCAGCTGCTAACGCATTGAAAATGATCGTTTTTTCAGGTTGATAGCCTGAATCCACCATGGCTTTTGCGATACCTAATAACAAACCAATTGCAGCGGAATCATCTTGAAACCCATCAAAATAGGCATCATAATGAGCGGAGTATAGGATATAAGCATCCTTATCCTTACCTTCAATCCTACCTGAGATGTTATAGGCTTGACCATCTAATTCAACAGTTGATTTCACATCGAGTGAAACAATCATTTCATTATTATTAGCTGCCAAGGCTGCTTTTAATTGTTCACCGTCTTTTTTACTGATTGATAAAATGGGAGCATCAGCCGGTCCACAAATATCATTAGCGTTTAATGACTCATCAGAAACTTCTCCAAAACCAGCTTCTTGGATAACAATCACCCCTGCCGCTCCTTGCAGTTTCGCTTCATAAGCAGGATAATTCACCCACCACTCTTCCATTTGATTAATATCAATTAAGACGAATTTACCTTTGGCTTCTGCTTCTTGATAATCACTTGCTGTCCCTTTATTAAGATAAACGATAGGAAAGTCTTTGAGACCCTGGGTATCAAAATTGACTTGGTAACCTGCCAAAACAGCTGTCACCTCTTGTCCTTTGACATTAGCAAAAGTCATTTCAGCCTTTTCAAAGGTCCATGCATCTACAGAAAAAGCATCAGATGTCACTTGACTTAAGCCAATCTTTTCCATTTCTTGAGCTAAGTACTGACCCGCTTCGTGTTCCGCTTGAGAACCCGCCATACGGTAGCCTAATTGTTCATTGGATTTAAACTCAGCCAATTGATTAGCTACTTGATAACCGTAGTCAGCATCGACCGCTGATAAATAGGCCTCCTCTGCCTTTTGAAGAGGATTTGACGCCTCTGCAACTACCATGGGTAAGGGAAATAAGGATAGAGCCAGTCCTAAGCAGCTCAATTTTTTTAGTAATTTCATTATTTTTCCTCCTAAATATTTGTTTTGAAAGATCCGAATGCAGCAGACAACAAAAAAGACACCTTTACGGGTGTCAGATGATCAACAAACAAATACCTAGATAATAAGGAGTCTTTGTTCGAGCCCAAACAGTAAATACTTACGCTTACTGCTCATGTTGATCATTCATGACAAATCATGAACTAATGCTTATGAGTTTCCTCATAGAAACATACAGTCCCATAAAGAGACTGTAACAACACGATAAATTTATCGCT
This sequence comes from Facklamia miroungae, assembly GCF_012396555.1. Taxonomy (GTDB): domain Bacteria; phylum Bacillota; class Bacilli; order Lactobacillales; family Aerococcaceae; genus Facklamia; species Facklamia miroungae. The sequence goes on along the minus strand of NZ_JAAXPS010000011.1, from coordinate 41,645 downwards.
AAGTCGGCGGTTACCCTGGCTGTCCGTATGGCCAATAAATGAATGGGTAAAGGTCTTAGTGATTAGGTCGAAGTTAGGCTTCTTAGTAAATCGAGTTAATTTTAACAATTTATTTTAAAATTACAAGCTTTATTTTTCTTTTTTCTCCAACTTATAATTTTCAATTAAGAAAAGAGACGAAAAATAAATGAGAGGAAGTATCAAATAGCTAATGATACGTAGGTTGTAACTTGGGATTGCAGAAACAAAAAACAAGCTAAGCAAAGCTAGAATTTGTATGATACCCAACCATGGCTTGCCTGAAATTTCTAAATGGTCGCCGGTTTGAACTTCAACTGGATTACTTCTAACGCCTAACTGTTTGGCAACAAGGGTCGAACCTTCTACCACCTCAAAAGCCTTTGTCTCGTTTGTATCTATCTTACCAATTGCTTGACCATTTTGATAAATCGTTAGGGGCATTAATCCACCCATAAAATAAACATTCCGTCTAATCGTTACTTGCATATTATTCCTCCTCTATTTAGTTCAATTATATCACAAGCTAAAGTAAGTCTGAAAAAGGTGAAAGTATATTTCATCAAATATTTATAACAGCATCGAGACAAAGAATGAGAGCATCTTCAAAGGAATCTTCTCCCCAACTACGAGTATCGTACTGATCGAGGTTGACCAAGGTATCGGCAGTAAATAAAATTTGCCCCCAGATGATATTGCGCATTTCGGCACACGCAGCCAAAGCAGCACATTCCATCTCAACTACTGCACAACCTTCTTCCTTGCGATAAGCCACCATGTCTTTCGTTTCACGGTAGAAACCATCGGTTGTCCAAGTGGTCACCTCTTGATAGGGGAGTTGGTGGTAGGATAGGGCCCGTTCAATCGCTTTTAAAGCTCGACGATTCATTTCAACAAAACGAGTAGCTTCTTTATAATGATAGGAAGTTCCCTCGTCTCGCAAGGCTTTAAAGGGAATTAAAAAAGTGTTTTCTGCTATATCTTCTAAAGCCCCACAGCAGCCCGCACTTATAACTTCTTCCACCCCATAAGCAATTAAAAATTCTAAAATAGCCGTAGCTGCTGCCGCACCAACAGGAGCTTGGACCAGACATACTTGGTGACCTTGATAGTCCGTTACATAGATGGGATACGTTTTTGTAACAGAAGAATACTCAGCAACTTGTTTAGCATGATGTTTGATCGCATATTCTTCGGTGACATTTTCTAGGAAAGCAAAAACAGCCTTTTTCGGCAATTGAATAGCCAATTGTTCATGGTCAGGCGCAATCACTGCTATAGGATTTGGATCAAATTCTAGAATAGGTATGGGATTTTTCTGAATAGTCATGCTGAAACTCCTTACTTTTAAATATATCGTTTAGATATGCCGTTGAATGAGTCGACGAAATTGCGGAATGACCTCTTCCTCAAACCATGGATTTTTCTTTAACCATCGTCCATTCAGTGGTGAAGGATGAACTAAGGGAAAATACCTTGGCAGGTACGCTTGGTAATTTCTGACTGTCTCTGTTAAGTTTCGCTTACGCTGATCCTTTAAGTAATAACCTTGGGCATACGCACCAATTAAGATGATGCTTTCTATTTGAGGCATCTGATCTAATAATAAAGGATGCCATTTTTCGGCAAAACCCTTTCGAGGTGGTTGGTCTCCCGATTTAGCCTTACCCGGATAATAGAAATCCATCGGCAAATGGGCGATTCTGTCTGATTGATAAAACACTTCACGGCTCACTCCCATCCAATCCCGTAAACGGTCTCCACTGGGATCATTCCAAAAGAGTTGGCTGAACTCAGCTTTTCGGCCGGGAGCCTGCCCGACAATAACTAGCCGAGCTTCTTGCGAAGCTTTATAAAGGGGCAGAACACCTTTATTACTATACGCTTGATTCATAGGGTCTGCAATAATTTTTTGGTGAATTTGGTCTAACGTTTGCATATTTAAATCTTCCTATTCATTTTTTTTCAAGACGGTACACATCTTAATATACTAGTTATATACAATTAAAAACTCAGCCTAAAATTAGACTGAGTCCTTTTTTATTATAAAACTTTATCCAAGAACTCTTTGGTTCTTGCTTCCGCAGGATGATTAAAGATTTGATCGGGATCGGCATCTTCAATCACATACCCTTCTTCCATAAAGATCACTCGGTCTGACACTTCACGGGCAAACCCCATCTCATGTGTAACCACAACCATGGTCATTCCATCATTTGCTAAATCTTGCATGACTTGTAAAACGTCCCCTACCATCTCTGGGTCTAAAGCCGAGGTGGGTTCATCAAAGAGCATGACATTGGGTTTCATGGCTAAAGCTCTAGCAATCGCAATTCGTTGTTTCTGTCCGCCTGAAAGAGAATTCGGGTAGGCCTCTGCCTTTTCGGACATTCCGACAATTTCTAACAAGCGTTTAGCTTCTTCATCCGCTTCTTCTTGGGTCATTTTACCCAGTTCAACGGGTGCCAAAGTGATGTTTTCAAGAATTGACAGATGAGGAAATAAATTAAAGTGTTGAAAGACCATTCCGATATGCTGGCGTGCTTCATTGATATCACTATCAGGCGAAGTGATATCGACGCCGTCGATCACTACTGATCCACCGTTAATTTTTTCTAACCGGTTTAAACACCTTAATAAGGTGGATTTACCTGATCCCGAAGGACCGATAATACATACAACTTCTCCTTTATCAACAGTCATATCGATTGATTTTAAGACTTGGTTTTTACCAAATGATTTTTTTAATCCCTTTACTTCGATAATTGACATTAGACGTTCAACTCCTTCTCAAGACGATTAGATAGCTTACTTAGGATGGTAATTATCACCACATAGATGGTTCCGACAATTAACCACATCGATCCGGATTGGTAGGTTCTGGCGATAATAATCCGACCAGTTTGAGTCAACTCGACGAGACCGATCACTGATAAGACTGAGGTATCCTTTAAAGTAATAATAAATTGGTTCACAAAGGATGGAATCATAATCTTTAATGCTTGCGGTAGGATAATTTTACGTAAAGTGGTCCGACGGGTTAGTCCTAGAGACCGTCCAGCTTCCATTTGACCAATAGCAATCGACTGAATCCCTCCACGGACAATTTCAGCGATATAAGCAGCCGCATTTAAGCCTAGCGTTAAAACGCCTGCCATCATCGTGGTGAATTTAACACCGGTCATTTGAGGCAAACCAAAATAGATAAAGAAAGCCAAAACTAAAAGAGGTAATCCACGCATAATATCAATATAAAGACTAGAAATTCCCTTTAAAATAACATTGGTTGAAGTATTAAATAGACCTAAAATGATCCCTAGGATAAAGGCAATAATTAAGGAAATAAAGGTCACTAAGACCGTTTTACCTAGACCTTTCATCAATGCTGGAAAATTCGCTACGAATTGACCAATAAAGGAATTATCCATGGCTTCCACTTGATCGCCAACATATTGGTCAAGAATTGTTTGGTATTTCCCTGATTCTTTAAGCTTAGCTAATCCATTATTAAATTTTTCTAGTAGTTCTGCGTTTTGTCCTTTATTAACAGCAAAGCCTAAAGGCATTTTGTCAATTTCTTCTCCAATAAGTTCTAAATCTACGGCACCTGTTTTTGCAGCATAAGCCATCACAGGGTAGTCCTCAATCACCGCTTGACTATTACCTGCAATAACATTTTGATACATATTGACGGAATCTTCAAAGGTCGTAATCGTATATCCATACTGGTCTTGCAAGCGCTCTGCAATATCTGCTCCTTGCGAACCAATCTTAGTGGCCACATTCTTACCTTTGAGTTCTTCTAGGGTTTCAATGTTTGATCCTTTTTTAACTGCAAACATCGAACCCACTTCAAAGTACGGGTCTGAGAAGTCAAAAGATTTTTCTCGTTCTTCGGTAATTCCCATCGCTGCAATCATACCGTCTGCTTGATTACTCTCTAGCGCTTGTAATCCAGATGAGAAAGGCATGATTTTGTAGTCGATCGCAAACCCTTCTTCCTCAGCTATCGCCTCAAGTATTTCAATATCGATTCCGACTAGATTGCCTTCATTGTCTGTAAACTCAAAAGGTGCATAATCGGAAGAGGTAATGATCGAATAGGTATCCTTGTTGTTTTCTTCTTGAGCATATATTAAGGCTCTGCCTGACATCAAGGAAGATAGCGTCAGTACTAAAAACATAATTTTTTTAATAAATTGATTGTCAATGATTTTCATAGTTTCACTCCTTATTCCTTAATGATAAAGGCAAATGTTTTTAATATCAAAAGATTTGCTCTATTAAACTATAATTTAAAGACGATAACTAGTGAATGAATTCCTATTCAAACCCTATATAATGCGCTTGATTTACTAAGTGAAAAAACCAACGATGCATATAGAAGACCCCTATATGCATCGTAAATTATCATTCGATTCATTTTATAAGTTAATCGGTTTCCCTCCTGTCACTCCATAAATTTGTGAAGTTACATAGCTGGCTTTATCTGAGGCTAAGAAGACATAGACAGGTGCTAATTCGACCGGTTGTCCGGGTCTACCCATAAGACTAGATTGACCAAAGGCTGGAATTTCTCCCTCCAGTTGACCATTATCTAATTGAAGGGGTGTCCATATTGGACCGGGAGCTACCCCATTAACTCGTACACCCTTTTCGCCAAAGTATTGGGCCATTGAAACAATCAGATTACTGCTGGCTGCTTTAGTGGCCGCATAATCCATCAAATGAGTGGAAGGATCAGTAGCTTGCACAGAAGTTGTCATTATGACAGCACTTCCTGGCTTCAAATACTCTTCTGCCGCCTTAAGGGTCTCATACATACTTATGACATTGACTTTAAATGTATCTTCTACTTGGCGAATACTTAAATTTTGAAGACTACTTTGCGCAATCTGTTGAGCAGCATTTAAAACAAGAATATCAAGTGCACCAAAAGCTTCAATCGTTTGATTTACTATTTCGGTCGCTGCTTGGTTGGCTCTTAAATCGACTGGGAGTAATAAGGCTTTCTGGCCTTCTTTTTCAATCAATGCTTTAACTTGTTGAGCATCCGCTTCTTCACCAGGGAAAAATTGAATGGCCACATCGGCCCCTTCACGAGCATAAGCAATGGCTGCAGCGCGTCCAATGCCAGAATCGCCGCCAGTAATCAGCGCTTTTCTCCCTTTCAGTTGTTGATTCCCAACATAATTTTTTTCGCCACAATCAGGTTGTGGTATCATTTTGTTTTGAATCGCAGGGGTTGATTGTTCTTGATCTGGCAAGGGATCAGTATTATACATTTTTCTCGGATCTTTTAAGTGCGTCATAGATATCTTCCTTTCTAAAATAGATTTTTGTCTGAAAAATGAGATAAGAGAATAAGAATCTTACAACTCGTTTATAGGTCAATTATCCTGAAAAAATGCAGTCTAAGTCAAACAATTAAGACTGAAAGTATACAAATAAAGACATCTCTTATTTTTGAGATGTCTTTATTAATTACTGATAGTACTGTGCTTGTGCTTGCCACAGATCTTTATATTTTCCTTCTTGCTTAACCAAGCTTTCATGACTGCCTCTTTGGACGATACGTCCTTGATCAAACACTAGGATTTCATCACAAAAACGGCAAGAAGACAGACGGTGGGAAATATAAAAAGCCGTTTTATTTTTAACAATTTGCGCAAATTTTTGGTAAATTTCAAACTCAGCAACGGGGTCTAAGGCTGCCGTCGGTTCGTCTAGAATAAAAACCGGAGCATCTTTATAAATAGCACGGGCCATGGCAATTTTTTGAGCCTGTCCCCCTGAAACATTGACCCCCTCAGGATCATATTCCGTTCCCAAATATGACTTGATTCCTTTGTCAAGTGAATCTACAAAATTTTTCAATCCTAATTCATCAAGCGCTTCATTTATTTGATGAGGGTCATAATTGGGTTGAACCGCGATATTTTCGGCCATAGAAAGACCTAATAAACGAAAATCTTGAAAGACAACTGAGAATAATTGATAAAACTCTTTTAGAGAATATTTATCTGCATCAATTTTATTCAGCATAACTTTTCCTTGACTAGGTTCATAAAGTCGCATCATAACCTTTATAAATGTTGTCTTGCCTGAACCATTCTCTCCAACAATTGCGTAATGTTTTCCCACTTCAAAATCTTCACTAATATTATGTAAAGTTGCTTCTTTAGCACCTGGAAAAGTAAAGGAAAGATTTTTAACAGACAATTGATAATTATTATCTAATCTTTTTTCAATTGGAATGGATCCCTTTGCTTCCTCATCGGGCAAGTCCATTAACTCGTAAAACCGTTCCATCGGGGCTGTTTGGGCGAAAATATTTAGAAAAGCCATGGCTTTAACTAAGGAGGTCATCAATTGGTTAATCCCCCCAATCATCTGTACGACCGATCCGACAGGTAAGTTACCTAGAATAACGCGGGCTCCTATTAATAAATAAATTGACCCGGTTATAAGTTGTGAACCAATACTATTGACCAAACGAACCTTACCAAAGCCGCCAAAGTAGACCTTTTCAAATGTATCAAACTGATTCATAAACTGATTAATGTGTTGCTTGATCTTACCTTGCAAATGATAGAGCCTTATTTCTTTACCAGCTTCTACTTCACCCAAGTTCAAAGCCAAATAATTGAAGGTATTGTTGATTTTTATTAACCAACCTGATAATTTGTCCATACCTTGCATCGTTTTTTGAGATAAGATTGTTTGAAGGATGATCACAACAAAAATAATTATAATTAGGATACTATTCAATATATAGGGATGGAGCCAATTTAAGGGATAAAAGCTTTCCGCTTGCCACAAGGGAGCTAAAAGGATAAGAGCAAAAGCTATTTGAATAAGGGCTTCTATTAATAGATAAGTATTATGATAGATTACTTTGAAACTCGAATTGTTTTGAAGTTGATCGCGGTTTATTTGGTGAATTTTTTCTTTAATAGTCGCCTCATCCGCATAGTGAAAATTCATGACTAATAATTTTTCATTAGGTAAAGCTGTCATTTTACGCAGTACGGCTTGATGTTTTTTGTCGACAATTGGTTTTAAACAATGGACCAGAGTATTTAAAATTAAAAAGAGAATAAGATATTGAATAATTAGTTGATAGACATGGTCGAAATCTTTGGCTGCTAAGTGAGTTAAAATTTGAGCAATATAAATGAAATTTAAGAAAGGAATGGCACTGGAAAAAGTACTGATTAATGCCTTATAAAAGAACCCTTCTTGACCATAGTGCCAGACATCTTTAAATGTTCTTAGAAATAATTCACGCTTAGTCATTAGATCAGCCCCCCTTGCTCGATATGTTCTTCATTCTCAGTTTCTGGTATCTTCTCACGGTAATAATAAGCTTGTGTTTCAAACATCTTGTAATAAGCGCCTTGTTTCTGCATTAAACTTTCGTGACTCCCTTCTTCTTCGATTTGACCCTTGCGCAAATAGAGAATGCGATCACAAAATTGAGTTGAGGCTAGGCGATGAGATATAAACAGAGCTATTTTTCCTTTAGCAAAAGTTAAATAATTCTGATAGACTTCACTCTCACTAATCGGATCAAGAGCAGCTGTAGGTTCATCAAGCACTAAAACAAAGGCATCTTTATATAATGCTTGGGCTAATTTAAGTTTTTGTAGTTGTCCTCCGGATAAATGCACTCCTTCACTATCAACTTCGCGAACAATTGCAGTTTGATCCCCCTGGGGCAGATTAGTCACCACATTAGCCATACCACTTTGATCGAGCACTTCTTGGTAGTGAACCGCATCATAGTCGTAACCTTGAAGGATAGTGTCTCTGATTGTAAAAGTAAAAAGATAATTATCTTGAAAAACAGGGGCAAACAATCGGTAATAATCTTCAATGGCAAATTTATTCCGATTGATTCCATTAATTAATATTTCACCTTGATCGGGTTTTAATAAGCCGAGCATTAATTTAATTAAAGTAGTTTTTCCTGCTCCATTTTCACCAACGATGGCTAATTTTTCATGAGGATTGATCTTTAAATTGAAGTTATTGATAATAGGGTAGTTAGCATTTGGATAGGTATAGGTCACATTGCGAAACTCAATTGTTTTGATCTCTTGCGGCATTGCTTCATGATTTTGGTGGCTAAAAACAGGTGCCTGATTAAAATAATGATACATGGCAACTAACTTCTCATTTTGTAAGAAAAACGTCGCACTTGTATTAATTAAATTTGTTAAACTACTTGCCATCATGGTCACCAAGCTCGCATAAATCAAAAAGTTTTGCGGTTCCATTTGACCTGACCTAATCTCTTGCACACTCTGATGATAAGCAAGTCCCATCATGATCACTAACATCAAAACAACAAAGAGTCCTTCAATCCGACTCCATTTATTTTCCGGGCGCACGATGGCTTCATATTCTGACCACAGTTGATCGAAAATTTCCTTAAACCAGGAAGCCATTGAATAGAGTCGGACATCTTTGGCCACTCGTTGATCTCCCATCGTAGTATTCAAATAGCTAAACTTAGTATTGTTGATGACATGAAGGGGACGATTAGCCTTTAATAAATTATTTTGGAAATGTTTGATCACCAATAACCCACTGATCATCACAACGAGTAATAAGAGAAAAATGCCAGACAGTTGGGCTAAAAAATTAACATAGATTAAAACTGATAGTAAAGCAATCATCACTTCAGCAAAGTTAGAAATAATACCACTCAGCGCTTCCTCACCATGATCTAAACATCGTGATGTATTATCAAAAAGTTTAGCGGCATCTGATCCGACTAGAAGAGGAAAGTCTAAGCTCGCTCGTTCTTCAAAAACCTCATTGATCATATTGACCCTGAATACTTCTCTTTGCCTTTCCAAATTAGAGAGCATGATGGCTTTTAAAGCTTCCAAAATAGTTAACCCTCCGATTAATAACAAAACCTGCTTAGAAAATGATAGGAGCGCATTTTCTTTCATCAATAAAGAGATGAGATGGACAGATACAAATAGTTGATAAAGGGGCGTAACAATTTTTAATACAATATCCAGGAAATAATAGAAGTAAAAATATTTATCGAATTGCCACAAACGCTTGACTAAAAAATTTAAAGTTTTGATGCGGTCTTTCACTGCAATCACCTCTCCTTTTCTTGACACTATTATAGAAGGAAAATGCACCTTCTAAGCAGAAAGTGCATCAATGGTTAATATTTTGGCATGAGCGGTTATTTTTGCAATGGCAAGGTAACTTCTGTCGCAAAAACCCCTTCTTCCCACTGTCTGTTGACGAGGCCTTGATTTTTACTGACTGCAGTATCAATCCTTTTTAAACCAAAACCTTGGCGGTTAGGAGCTTTCAAAGATAAAAAGTTTTGTCTCGGCCTTTGTGCCATGGAATTTTGAACGCTGATATAAAAAGTGTTTTTTAAGGGGGCAATATATAAGCGAATAAAAGGGGGCTCGTGATGCTTCCCATTAAGCGTCGCTTCCAGAGCATTATTTAATAAATTCCCCAAAATGATCGCTAAATCATTCGAACTTATTATCAATTCCTTCGGTGCGATAGCACTTGCATGAACCTCGACCCCATTTGCTTGAGCCCGAGTCAACTTGGTATTGACCAAGGCATCAATTAAAGTGTTACCCGTTCGAATGATCGTATCGACTTGATTCATTTCATTAGTTAGTTCTTGCAGGTACTGATCCAAGGCTAGATAGTCTTGACTGGCTAGATAGGCCTGCATGACTTGAAGGTGATTGCGGTAATCATGACGAATGCCTCGCATTTGCCGGTAGATTGACTCGACTTCTAACGCATAATCATCCAATTCCTTTTGCTGAATTTGATGAAAACGCAAATCTAACCTTAAACGGTAGATGTACCACAGACTGAGCAATAATGCGAAAAACATTAAGCTTCCTAACGCTTTAATCATAAAAGGCACTTCCTTTATAATGATCGATAAAAGCCTTTTGAATAGACTTAGCTGAGCGACGCGAAAGAGGCACCTTTACTCCCGATGAAAGAATGACCTCTTCTTTACCCATACTTTCGACATGATTAAGGTTAACTAAATAAGAACGATGCGGTGCTACAAAACGTTGGTCTAAGCTTTCTTTAAAACGAGCTAATGTTCCAGGTATTAAGAGGTCTTGGTCTGCTAAAACTAACCGCAATTCGCGTTTATTAACCTCAACCAGGATCAAATCATCTAGCTCCAAGACATGTTGCTTTCCCATATGGTCTTCAACAATCAGAAAACTTTCAAACTTCGGTTGAATAAGCAGGTATTTAGAAAGTACTCTCTCAATCGCTGAAGCGTTAATGGGCTTTAAAAGAAAATCTAAGGCATCTACTTGGTAGCCTTCCACAGCATATTCCGCATAAGCCGTGGCAAAGACAATTTTTAAATAGGGAGCTTTTTGTTTTCAATTGATGGGCTAACTCCATTCCGTTAATTTCAGCCATTTCAATATCAAGAAAAGCGATTTGCCATTCTTGGTGGTCTTCGAGATCAAATAAAAAACTTTCGGCTGACTCATGACAAGTAATTATGGGCTTGATATGAAGTTTTTGACAAGCTGTTTCAATCATCAGCGCCATGTTTTTTCGTTGAATAGCTTCATCATCTGCTACAACTATCTGAATGGTACGCATAACTACCCTCCATCGTCAATTTTCTCTTATTATAGCAAATAATCATAAAAATATTAAAAACGATTACAAATTTTAAAATTAAATGAGTCATCGGTTTAATTTAAGCATATCATTCTGTTTTCGTTAACAATTATGGTTTACTAAATATGTATATAACTAAGGCAAAAGAAAGGAATAGTATGTTAAAAGACTTACCTAGGCTTTATCAAATTATCTATTATTTGAGCTCCATGTCCCTGTCGATCATTTTGTTTACTCTAAAAATACTCTATAGTAACTTTGATCAGTACAATCTCAATCATTTTCATATTTTATTGATCGTTCTCGCAGTCCTATTCGTTTTGGGTCTTTTAAGTAGATGGCTCTATACTAATTTGAAAAAGAAATATGCACGTAAAACCTATACCCAGCAAAACCAATATGATGAAGAAGACTTTACCAAAGATAAAATCACCGATATTAATGGTCAGCCTGTTTCTTTTTTGATTTCAAATGTGACGACGGTTTATATTATTCAGTCATTCACTTGGCCTTCTGTATTCGCCTACATATTTATTCATTTAATTTTATTTACAATGATGGTTGAAGGTGAGAGTTTGCAGCCCAACCCTTTCTTTCTCCTGTATGGTTTAAATATTTACAAAACTAAAAATAACGATTTTCTGTATGACTTTAACGAACCCTTCGAACATAATGCAATCTTAAAGTTAAATGACAACAAAGATTGCCGGTCTTATTTGGTCGGTTCAATTGATCTGAATGCTAAGAAAAAATAGTCACTCCTATAAAAGAAGCTAGACACTTTAGTCTAGCTTCTTTTATAGTTTAGCATTTTTTATATTAAATCTTTGTCAGATAGCCTCTTCTTAGCTCCCCCTTCAAGCGATTATTCGAACTGTTTTGCTTTTGGTCTAGTAATTATTCAACAACTATAACTGTTTTACAAATTATTTAATCCTCTTTCTTTTGGAATAAATCTTTTATTTTTTCCCAGACTGAGGGTTGAGGTTCTTCCCGCTCAAGTTCTGGCTCTTCTTGGTCTGCTTGTATTTTTTCTGTCTTTAAGACAAACTGGACGGACTTGATTTTGCCGTTCTTGCTTGAAGCGTAAGAAATCGGTTGATTGGCATTCCCTGTCAGTTCAGAAAGAGTCGCATCAATTTCTTGCTCTACTTCCTGATCTAAGCCGGCTGTTTTATTCTTAAACTCGTTAGAACCTTGTTTTAATTTATCGCTTCCTTCATATAAATCATTAGAAGCATTGACTAGTTGATTCAAATTAGCGTCTAATGAAGAACTACCTTCCAATAATGAGGCGCTGCCCTCACTTAAACTTCTAATGCCGTTTAAGATTGCTTGATGACTGACCACAAGTTTTCCAAGAGATCCCGTATAATCATCGAGTCCTTGATCAAATTGAGTATATTTAGCAGCCAAGTCTTCCACACTGCCACTTAATTTAGGTAATTCAGCTGTTAACTCATCAGAGGTACTTACCATTTCTTGAATGGCTGTGTGAAAGTCTGAATAAGCAGTATTCAAATCTTGACTGCCTGCTTGTAGTTGTGTGGTTGAGCTAGAAACCGTCTCTAAATATTGGGCTGTGGCATCAATCATCGCGTTATTACCCGTAAAGACTTGTTCTAAATTCGCGGCTTGTGTCTGAGCAATGATTTGATCAAGCTGAGCAGCTAGCTCTTCCTTATTCTCAATTTCTGATGCCCTGATTTGAGAAGCGACATTGGATAGGGCTTGGTTTAAATTGTTTACGGCTTGCATTCCATTATTATTGCCTGCTTGCAATTGCTGAATGTCTAGACCATTCTGTCCCAAAGCTGTTATATATTGTTGGTAGCCTACACTTTGATTCAATTGAGTAATGCCACTATTTAACTCTTCGATTCCCGCTTGAATTTCGATCGACGCTTGGTTTAATTGTTGCAGTTTACCTAACTTTTCTGATAGCAAGCTTAATTGATCATTTGATGCATTAATTAATGCTTTAAATTGATCAGAGCCTTGTCTCAATTCTTCGGAATGACTATCGAGCTCCTCTAATCCGGCATGCATTTGCTCAATCCCTGTTTTTAACGTAGCAATTCCGTTATTGACTCTAACAGCTCCTTCTTCTAAACGCTGACTACCACTAGCTAATTGACCAGACCCTTCACTTAATTGCCAAGCTCCCTCTTTTAATTCGCCGGCCCCTTCATCGATTTGTTTAACACCACTTTGTAATTCTTCAATTTTTTCAAGCAACTTGGCATCTTCCAAATCGAAGCCTAAATTGATATTGATACCATTAATAGCGATCGGCTCCATTTCAAAATTTTCTACTTTAGCCTTGATGGAAAGATTGGCACCTTGTTTGGGTAAAACGGTATAGGTTAATTGTTTATTTTTTCCAACGTTGGCGATGGTTGCTTCTTTCGCTTGGATATCTTTTACTTTTTCAGTATCAAAAAGTAACGTAGCTTGCAGACCATAATTATTAAAAAAGAAAGGATCCACTTGTTCGTTTTCTTGAATCGTTAATTGTATTTCCAAATCGCCTGATTGACCTACCAACTCTTGAGCGGTTACTTCGTGCTGATTGAGTAAATACTTAATCGCAATAGCCCATGGTAATTGTTGTTTTTTTAATTTTCCTTCATAATATAGTTTGTTTTTACCATTCGTAAATTGGACCTTTCCCTCATCCAACTTTAATTCGTTCTCAGATGTCATATTTCTAACTTCAGTATAGTCACCGTAATCGGTAATATCCCCTTCCTGATCGAAAATATTGACTATATATGCTTGATTGATACTCCCGTCGTGATTTAACAGACCATATACAACCTCCTCTTTGGCTCCGTTCACTTCCTTTGCCAAAACATTTGGTAAATTGGTACCCAAAATACTCATGATGATTATGCCACTTAATAATTTATTTATTAGTTTAGTTTTCATATTTAATGTCCCTCCTTTAAAAATTTAAGCCCATAAGTTAATTTTTCAATCGGCTTGTCAAATAAATAAAGCAAACCTGGTAAGACAAACATGACAATCAAAATAGATAAAATTGACCCCTTAGCTAGGAGCTTTCCTAATTGCATTAAAATGCCGTGAGTGGTTATGTAACCAAGTAGTGTTCCCACTAAAACAATAGCAGAACCAGAGGTCATAATTGAAACCGTAACGTTAGAAACGGTCTCGATAATGGCTTCTTTCTTCTCTAGCCTTTCGCGGTTTTCTAAATACCTTCTTGCCATCAATATTGCATAATCTACTGTAGCACCTAATTGAATCGCTCCGACAATTAAATATGAAAAATAAAAGAGGACCTGATTAGTGAAATAAGGAATGGCTAAGTTGATCCAAACAGCTGTTTCGATGGATAAAACTAGGATAAATGGAATAATTATTGATTTGAAACTAATAACTAAAACAATGAAAACAGCTGCCGTTGAGATCAAATTGACGCTTAAATTGTCTTTAGTTATGGTATCCATTAAGTCATAAGTACTAGCACTTTCACCCGCCAAGTGGGCTTGGTTAGGGTAAAAATTATCAGCCACTTCACGTATTTTTTCAACTAAGTTAAACGAAACGTTTCCTTCATATTCCGAATCGACGGTTAGAATCATTCGACTGTAGTTTTCTGACTCTAATAGGCTGAGGGTCTCTGCATCTAAAAATTCTTTAGGAATTTCAGGCCCAACGGTATCTACATAAGAAATGATATCCTTTACCTCAGGGATTTTTTTCAATTGGGCACTCAAAGCAATTTCTTTAGTCTGTTCACCTTTGGGTACAATTAAAACCATCCGGTTGGATTGACCGAAATTTTTCTTAATTTCCGCAGAATCTTGACCGACTTTTGTCTCAGGTCCGAATATATGTTCAGCACCATAATAATAATCATTTTCTTTTTGAGCTAAGAAGGAAGGAACTACCAAAATAGCAAAAACAATCACTAATGGAACCATCGTTTTGGTAACGCCCTTACCTAGTCTTCTAAAATTGGGTAAAAGCGGTTTATGTTTGGTTCTTTCCATTAAGCGATAGGTTTTTATGACCAAAACTGGTAATAAAACAAAGACGGTGAGTAAGCTAATTAAAATCCCCTTTGCCAAGGCTATTCCTAAATCGGGGCCAATTTTAAATTGCATTAAGGCCAATGTAGAAAAACTAATAAAAGTGGTCAAACCACTGGAAGCGATTGAACCGCGTGATTGAATGAAGGCTTTCACCATCGCCTCCTTGGCTTCCATCCCTTGGTGTCGATTTTCCTCAAATCGATGGAGTAAGAAGACAGAATAGTCGAGTGATACTGCCAATAACAGTATATTTCCAGCACCATTGGTTACAAAGGAGATGGTGCCAAACACCAGATTTGAACCAGCGTTTAAGAGAATCGATACCCCAATCGTTAATAAGATAATGAGAGGTTCGAACCAATAATTCGTTGTAATTAATAAAATAACTAGGACGACTGGAATAGTGACCTTGATAATTTTGCCTATTTCTTCAACCGTTGATTCTGCTGCTACCGCCGTATTAACCGCGGCTCCTTCTAAATATCCTCTATCTCCAATCAAGGCACGTAGTGAATCAACTGCTTCTATTCCCTCTCTTTCATCGATAGTAATTGAATACAATGCATTTTGATTTTTATAATAATCCTCAACCAGCTCTTGGTCATATTGTTCCAAGGGTTCCGTAATATTAACGGTATCATCTAACCAAAGGACCTCATCGACCCCTTTAATTTGACTAATTTTATCCTTAAATTCTAGCGCTTGAGGGATCGATAAATTTTCTAACATTAAACGCGCATTAGGTACTTGACCCTCAAATTCTTTCTCCATCATTGATAAGGCTTGAGTAGATGGACTGTCTGAAGGAAGGTAATCATTCATATCGTAGTCCACTTTTACTCTAGGCATACTTAAAAGACTTATTACACAACCAATCATAAAAAAGAGCAAGACAAGTTTGTCATGCTGCAATATCTTTCTAAATACTTTTTCCATACTTCCTCCTTAAAAAAAGATTGTCGTTAAACAAGATTGCTAAACGACTACTTTTAGAGTATATTAAGGTCATAGAAGTTGGACAATGTCCAATATTAGGATAGTTGGCCTATAATTAGACACTTTTAAATATTTGACCATCTATTTAAGTTTAAATATCCAAGGAGGTTTCTATGGAAAAAGAACGCATTACGACTACAATGACCAAGCGAGCATTAGCTGCTTCATTAAAAAAGCTAATGAATCAAAAAGCCCTTGATAAAATATCCATCCGTGAAATTGTCGAAGATTGTGGCGTCAACCGCAAAACCTTTTATTATCACTTCACTAATATTTATGATTTACTTAATTGGATGTTCGAAGACGAGGCCATTGAGCCGGTTCGAAAATATGACTATTTAACCGAGTACGATGAAGTGGTACGCTTTGCCATAAATTATGTGGAAGAAAATGAACATGTGGTGAGTTCTGCCATCAATGCCTTAGGTAGAGACGAGTTGAAAAAATTTTTCTATAATAACTTCATTGAAAACATGCGCAAAATTGTCGATGATATATCAAAAGAAATGGTTATTCCTGAAGACTATAAAGACTTCCTCATTGATTTTTACACGGATTCCTTTGCTTCCTTACTCACTAATTGGACCCACAACAAGGACAAAAACGATAAGGAAAAATATATTGAATACATCTCCATTACCCTCTTTGAAGGGATACGCCCTGATCTTGAAAGGACACATGAACACTTTGCTAACAAATAATTATTAAAATACCCCTGAAGTCAGATAGGACTGATCTCAGGGGTATTAAATGTGAATCAAACCATTCGGTCTATTTAATTGATTTGAATAACAACTACACGCAGTCGACTTTTTAAATCGATCAAAAGAGAGTATAAAATTATAATTTATTAAACCAATTTTGAACCCATTTTTGTTCGAATATCATGAACAATCATGAAGCCAATAAGAATAAATCCTAGGTATCCATTTAAACCATAAAGAATGTTTACAAGATCCTTATAAGGCAAGAAAATAGCGATCACCATTCCTATAACTCCACCTAAAATAGTTAAAATCTTATAGCGTGAGGTTCCCTCTGTCGCAACACGTCCTACTCCTGTCCAAAGCAGAGGAACTGCCGTGGTATAGATTCCAGCAAAAACAATAACAGCAAAAGCTTGCGCAAATACCGGGTTCACTTTATTGGCTAATACCAATGCTGGAATATCAGCGTTACCAGTTTCACCAATGTAGCTAATCAAAGCGATACAACAAATGGCTGCTGCCCCGAAAATGAATAAGGTAGATAGAAGCATCCCCGTGTTTACTTCTTTTAATTTATTTCTTGCACCTATTTCTGATAGAAAAGCTGCAAACCACAGAATAACGAATCCGCCGTATGAGGCACCTGAAAAGAATGGATTGTCGCCTCCTACTTGAACCAAATCATAGACGCCTCGATCAATTGCGCTTACATTTTCGCTGAAGTTTGGAAAGCCAGTGATCGCAGTGATGGTTGATACAATCAAAATAAGAATAATAATAATCGGACCTATTTTACTAAGCGCATTGATAATCCCGTCTAATCCGAAGACAGCTGTAGCAACTACAGCGATGGTCAAGACCAATGCGCCTGCTCCGTTTGGTAATCCCCATTGTTGAGCAGCCGTAGCATTCGCCCCTCCACACATAACGATAAAACACATATAACAGAAAAAGGCAGAAAAATAGTCAAAGAAGGCACCTATGTACTTACCGGTATAATGTTGGTAAATATCGCCTCCTCTTTCAAGTTTCAAGCGATTACCATTTGTCGCAAAGGATAAATTCGTATAGATATAAATGATTGCCGCAACAGCTATGACAATCCAAAAGCGTGAGCCATAGGAAGCCTCATATTGCATTACTTCTTGCATTGTCGCAAATCCAGCGCCAATGTAAAAGGCGATACACGCGCCTGTAAATCCTAGAATCGTCCAAATGTTCATTTTAGTTTTTTCCATGATTTCCCCCTCTTTTCTACTTTCGAACATCTTGTCATTCTGAAGAAGTAAGTTTTAAAAAAAGCAGTCCATAGAACAGTTATAAAGCTATTCGATCTGGACTGCTCCTATTATTTTAATTTCGATTCATTGATTCCTTGAGGATTTAGAATACGGTAACTTCTGTTACAGGTTGACTCAATGCATTTACAGCACGTTCAACCATCTTCATGCGTAATTTCTCTTCATCTTCGCGTTCCATGGATGGATCTCCTGTAGGGTGAGGAATTGCTACTGTAGGAACAATTCGGTTTGCTCCCACAGATTGAGAAATGGTAATAATTGTAGCCATATGAACAATTGGAATACCAAAACGTTCGATTTCTTTAACGATCGTTGCTCCGCAACGTGTACAAGTTCCTCAAGTACTGGTAAGAATTACCCCATCAACTCCCGCTTCCTTAAGTTCTTTTCCTATTTCTTTACCGAATATTATGGCATTACCAACGGCTGTTCCGGTTCCCGTTGTCGTATAGAAAGTGTCATGAACCTTACCAATTTTGCCTTCTTTTTCCATGATTCTTAGAGACTCTAATGGAAGAACACGGTCTGGTGATTCATTACAATAGATAGGATCAAATCCACCATGGATAGTGATGAAGTCGCCTGTAAGGTTATCATGACCTTCAATATTGTATTTACCCCATTTTTGGGCTGAGGCAGATTGAATCCGATCGGGATTTCCTACCGGTACAATCCCGCCCGTTGTTACTAAAGCAATTGTGGCTTTAGTTAAGTCCTTAATTGGAGGGGCTGGTTCCACTAAATCAAAGGTAGGCATTGGCATTTCAGTTTCATATTCTTCATTGTTCAAACGCTTCATCAACATCTCTACCGCACGAACGGCACCAATTTTATCAGAAAAGCCTGTAATACGCTTGCCTTGCTTGAAGATCCCATCTTCCTCAGGAATAATTTGCTCACCGGCTAATATTTTTTTAGCAACCGCAGCCATTTTAGGTAAGGCAGATCGCATATCAATTGCACTATTGCCAGTTGGAATGGTATATGCTTTTAGTCTGGTAATTTCAAGACCTGGGTTTTCTTCATACATACCTGATACTACAGGAATATCGTATTTATCCACCACGAATTGGGCAATTAACGATGAAGCCACCCCATAGCGGCCCGCATTAAAGGAAGGTCCGACAACTACTAAATCTGGTTTGACCTCATCCATTGCTTTCTTAAATTCTGCTAAAGCTGCTTCATTATTTTCATTGATATAGTTATCGCCGCAAATAAAAGTCGCGACCACTTTACCTGCATCGCCCAACTCCTTTTCAAATCCTACGGCAGGACCGACTGTCCCTTCCTTTAAAACGGGAGCAAAGTCAGCATTGTCTTCTCCACCAATTTGGCCAAAAAACTGATTCAAATAATATAAGATTCTTTTTTCCATTGTCTTCCTCCTCGTTCTAATACTCAGTGACCATCAAATTATGATATCCGATCTCTGAAGTGGCACCAATCACAGCGTTTAATTCACACTTCATAACACCGGTTTCAGCGTCATAGGCTCCAGCCCATCCGCCTGCTAAGTTCGCAATCGCTTCTGGATCTCCCAGAATGCGGTCCGCTTTAGGTAAGGTTACGACGTGAGAAACGTTTCCTGTTGAAATCACAGCTTTAGCTTCTGGTTTGGAATCCGCGAGTGGTTGACTCGCTCCATCCCAACCCGAGCACTCATCGGTAATTAGAACAGCTTTTATACCTTGTTTTTCTAAACGTTCAGCAATCATGACTAAATCAGAGTCTGGATTTCCATATCCTTCTTCCGATACAATCACACCATCTGCCCCTAACTGCTTGCATAACTTAGCAGTGAAATCACACGATCTGAATTTTCCTTCTAAGGTTGTTAATTCAGGAACCATAACCACACCAAGGAAATTAATTTCTTTACCGTGTTTTTTCAAAAGTTCTAAGATAACAGGATTGGTTTGATGCTGATAAGTCGTAATCTTATCGCAAGCCGCCACACAGTTGCCTGAAACGACTGCTCCATCCAGTTCTTCGAGCGGATGAAGGAGTGTTGGGATAATGTTTTTAGCATCCACTCCATAAATATAAGAATCATGAAGAAGTCCTTGCGTAATGAGCATCTCAGCATAAACTACCTTAGGAAGATCTGGGTATTTGGCTGATTCTTCTGGGTTTGATCCAACTTCGAACGTCTCGGTTTCATAGACAGGAGCGTCTTTTGCAAACTGTCCCACATATTCTGCGATTAAAAGACCTGCCATTCGAACTGCTAATTCATGTTCATGCGCTGTTAATCCATCGACTACCGATAGATCCACCACTAAATTAAGCGTCTTAGAGAACGGTGTCCACTTGGCACCCTCTCCCCACATATCAATCACACCTTCTTGGAAGCCGACAATATCTCCAATCGTAACGATAGCAACGCCTTCTAAAACGTTATAAGCTCCATTACCAAGCTGTCCAGTCTGTGAAGTCACTCCTGCAAATCCAGGCACTCCTTCTACTTTCACCCGTGGTTCAATGACATCTTTTACCGGAATAATGCGTGTCTTTTCGCCTGGTTTAGCGATATCGACAGAGACCTCTTTAATATTGTCCAAACCCTTAATATAATTAACTAATTCTTCACGGTTTAAAACGAGTTGTTCGCCTACCACTTCATTTTTATCGCCAAAAACAACATCACTAATCTTCACCTTACGTCTTTCTAGTTTCAAATTGATTCCCTCCTATTTGTTAAAACGATTCTCCAACTCATTTACTTCATGAAGAGCTACTTTTAGAAGCTCATAATCAATAAATTCGTAATCTTCCTTATTCTTGTAATCCACGGTATGCATGGCTAAAGAATTTTGTAACAGTTCTATGCTATTTTCAATTGCTAAAAGAGACTGAGTGTTATCTCCTTCTGGTTTATCTGATATCAAGATCGACCGTACGGGAGAAAAGTGCATCCGACCACTGGCGGCTAAAGGAGATGTAATTAAATAATGTCCTTTATGAATAAAGTCACGTGCCTTTTTCAACACATCTAATTGGTCACCTTCAACTAAAATCTTGTTACCGCTTTCATTAACCGTTAAATTATTGGTTAAAATCATATCACCACCTCTACCTTTTTAATTTTCCCAAAGCCAATGCTAACGCTTACATCCAATAATAAAATGTGTGTTGGAACCATCTCATCACCTCACTGATATACTAACTGTTTTTCATCTGGATGTCAATTGTATACAGGTAAAATTTTATTTTTATTTTCAAATAAATAATTAAATAAAAAAACCTTAAGGTCTTATCAAAAAGACATTAAGGATTTTAACTATATTTAATGCGAAAAATTTATCTGTTTTTGTGATTTCAAAACGCTCTTAGAAAAGAGCTTCTTTAATTCGAGAAAGAAAATCTTCAATATGTTCGTAAGCATAGTGTTCAGCTGCATCTTCATCCTGATCCTCAATCGCTTGTACAATTTTACGGAAGGTTCTAGTAAAGATAGTCATATCGTCAAAGTAATCATTACAATAATGCCATAATCTTTCAGTGTGTAAATGAAGATGGGCTAGTGTTTCTTTTAACCATCGATTGTCACAAGCTTGAAAAATAATCTGATGGAATCGTTCATCTTCATTAATAGCTTCTTGATAGCTTGCTGTAGTAGAAAAAGATTCTAGGTTTTTAATAATTTGCTTTAACTCTGCCAATTGTGAGGGAGTGATCCTTTTCACCGCTTGGCGGGTAGCATAGGGATCTAGTTGCTTCGTAACATCAAAGAGCCCCTTAATATTACGAAAATCGATAGGAGCCACTTGTGCTCCAAACCTTGGCACAATATTAATGAGTGCATCCCGCTCTAGCTCTTGCAAGGCTGATCGAATCGGTGAACGGCTAACGCCAAATTCCTCAGCTAGATCGACTTCATTGAGTATTTTTCCGGGTTTATATTCAAACTCAATGATGCGACGCTTCAATTGATTATAGATACTTAAATTTTTCTGATCCACTCTTCTTCACCTCTTTGCTCAAGTCATTTTGTTTAACGTTATACGTAAACCCCACCTATTATAACCTCAATCTTTGAGGAAAATCAAATAATGTTTAGTTATGTATAATCTCCTAGGCTATATTTACGTTATCACTCAACTTTATTTTGAAAAGCAAATTTAATAAATTATTTAAACTATTATTTCTTATATTGTCTTTTCTTTCGATTATTTCATTCATAGTTTTTTTCTTGTGAAGTTGGATTTTTTTTCGCATTAGCCGGTACTTTGGTAGATTTAGATTTTAGCTATTACTTATTTTTCTCAATCATCTTTTTAACCCCTAGTCTTTTAATGCTCGTTCTAACCATTATTTTTACTTTAAAAACTTCTTATCTCGAGCAGTTTGTTTTTAAATCTTTGAATATAAGCGATTTACTTGAGTACCAACAATTCGTTGATGAAATGGATAGCCAGCCGCAAAAGTGGAAGACAAAGAAATCCGAGTTGGGAAGACTGACTATTCCAATGATCAGAGAATTATCTATATTAATAAGATTTTTTATAACCGAATCGGTTCGGTTTTAAAAAGAAAATCCTGATTCGATTAACCATTATTGTCATCGTCCTTCTTATGTTTAATGCCTTAAAATACTTTATTGCCATCTCTCCTGCAGATGTTAAAACGATCTTACAATTTATTCCATTAGTATTATTACTGCTTGCTAGAAGAATGTATTTAGGTAAGTTCTTTACTAAAACAAGCTTTTACTCTATGGACCGTAAACTGTTAAGGTTTAATTTTAATCGAGCGAAATAAAGTATAACCTCTTCTAGTATTTTTAGAACTAAGAAGTTGCTTGAGTAAAATAGTCTACCCTTCATTGTCACTTTGATCGGTCTATTATTCACCTGTTATCATTGGGATATATTCGATAGTCAAAGCGTTTTAGTTATGGTCATCAGTTTAATAAGTGGGTATGTCTTTATGACCTTTCATTTTCTTTTTGATTATTATATGTTTCAACCCTTTACCAATCAAATGAAGGTGAAAAAAACTGTCTATACTGGAATTCTCAATTTTGTCCTCTATATTTTGTATTTTAGTATGGTTAGATTATCTTTGTATATTCAAAAGCTAGTATTCGGCTTTCTTCTATTTGTAATATTGTATGTTGTTTTAGGTACTATTGTCGTCTATTTCTTTGGAACCAAACGTTTTAAACTAAGGTAAAATCGTCTTAGAATGGACAAAGCTCTTATTTCTTTATCATTTAATAAGTAATTTCTAACTTTAAAAAAAATGACAAAAAACGCGCCTAAATCCTTGTTCGAATTTAAAGTGGTACTAAAGTATTCCTTAATACTCAATGCATTTTCGAAAAAAGTCAATATAATTTTCTAAATCTCTTAATTCTAGAAACATTTTTATAATGAAGCCATGATAGTTTTTCTTCTAACCTCACTAAATCAAGCGAGTTCATATATGACAAGAGAGAACAACTGTATGTTTTGATTAAATTTTTGTTAATTAAATGATAGAAAGAGTTTATCAAGTCAATTTCAATTTAATTACTTTTAAAACCAGTAGATTTTAAAGACCCCAAGTCAAGAAGTATTAATATATATATCTTTCTCCTAAATGTGATAAAAAAAGAGAAAAAGAAAAGAAAATTATTTACCAAGATAGCTTAACAATTTTTTAATGTATAATATTTAGAAGAGTTGTTTTGATAAGAATTTTTGGGAGGAAATTTAATGGAATTTTATGTAATCAATAGCTTAAATGATATTGCCGAGAAAAAGCAAAAAGGATGTTATTTAATTAAAAGCAATTGGGACGATTGGTTCCAATATGAAACAAAATTTCTACTATACTATAAGAGAAGTGAAACAGACAGCGAAAAGGCTATCGGTGCTGTGAAAATAGGAAGTTCAAATATGGAAGGGAAAACACCTAAATTAGAACCTAATTTTAAGAATCTTTCAAAGGAATATTTTTCTCTAGGTACTGATGAAAATTACTATATACAATTTAACGAAGACTTTAAAAATATTAGAGAAGCTGTCCTATTTGCACTAAACGATATAAGTTTTGATAAAAATATATATAAAATAGCAAAAGATACTGAAGTATTTAAGAAATCTTTATCTCGTGATATTCCAACTAATACAATTTTAGGTCGATTTAGACGATTAGCTTTAGGGACTGTTGAAAAAAGTGAGTATTTATTGGAGTTTAACCATAATAATAATTCAATGGAATTCTCAGTACAGCCCGATACTTTTCCACCTTCTAATATTCATTCAATTATTGGAAGAAATAGTGTTGGAAAATCATTTTTACTAAAAGAATTATTTATAGAGTTATTAACCAAAAATTCTAAGAATATCAATATTAAATCGCAATCAGTTGATACTTATACTAATTCTGAAGGATTATATACTAAAGTTGATGAAAACTACATTTCGAAAGTAATATATGTGAATTTTAGTGGGTTTGAGGGGAATGAAATCTATCAATCCATCGAAAGATTGACACAAAGTGGGTTAAAAGACAAAGTAAAGCATGAAATTTTAACGATATATTCGAAGAAAATGGACATTTTAGATACAGAGATCAATCGTTTTGAGGAGATTTCTCACGAAGATATGTTTCATAAAAGTTTATTATACTGTTTTGAATCTAAGCCCATCTTGTGGGCACGTACGATAAAGTTATTGGATTCAGATCCACTATTTAGAATGAAACGTGTAAGAACTCTTTTTAAAGAATATACAGATAAAAATGAGAAAGATTTTAAAAAAATTGCGGAAGAATTTTTTAATGAACTGAGTTCAGGTCATAAAATTGTATTGTTGATAATAACAAAGCTTGTCGAATTTGCTGAAGAAAAAACTTTATTACTTATTGATGAGCCTGAACTTCATTTACATCCACCTTTATTAGGTAGTTTTATCAGAAGTTTATCTGATTTGCTGGTAAAGGTAAATGGATTCTCTATTTTAGTCACTCATTCTCCAATTATTCTTCAAGAGACCCCAAAAAATTGCACTTATATATTGGAAGGGAACTATGAGAATCAAATTATTAAGAGACCAAATTTGGAAACTTTTGGTTCTAATATTAGCTTATTAACTGAGGAAGTCTTTAATTTGGAAATCGAAGATTCGGGTTTTTATCAAATAATTGATACCGTAGTAAAAAAGAAATTAAGCATATCAGAATCTTTAAAACTATTCAATGATCATTTAGGTGATGAAGGAAAAAGTATCCTTTACTCAAAGATAGTATCAAGAGATAGAAATTTGGAGGATGGATCCGATGAATGTTTTGACTAAGCCGAAATTTAATATACAATCCTTTTATGATGGTTTAGTAACTCCTATGAAAAAAATGAAAAATTTAGATGAAAATAATGCTATTTTGATTAAACCATATTTATTAAATTTATATTCCAAATTCATATCTGAAGAAAACAATTATGACTCTTGTCTTGTTGAGGACACTCATGATTTTTTGTGTGATGATAAAGAATTTGTCACAAGTAAAATTAATGATATAACAGGTGAAACAGAATCTACCATTATTTTGGATGCAAATGACATATCTTATTTATATAATAGGTTTCAAAAAGTAAATAAAGAATATAAATCAATATTATCGTTAGCAATGATAGGTAGGTGTCCTTACTGTGAAAAAAAGGATGCAGATGAAATAGACCATTTTTTCCCAAAAAAGAAATACCCTATCTATTCTATTACACCTAACAACTTAATACCTTCATGTCATAGATGTAATCAATATAAAGGTGAAAAGTCATTACAGGTTATTCACCCTTACTATCACGATTATAACAAGATAGATTGGTTTAAGTGTTATATTGAAATCAGAGACAACACATTAGTTGTAACATTTGAAGTGAATCCTTTTATTTTACAATCCAACAACATTGAATCAATCCGTATTAAAAATACCATAAAAATATTTCATTTAAAAAGCAGATATCAGGATTGGAGCACTCTATTATTTTATAAATATATCAATACATGGACTAACTATTATTGTTCATTAAATAATGTTGATGGTAAGGGCAGAGTTATTCAACACATAGAAGAAAAAATAAAAGAATATCAACTTTCAAATCATACAAAAAATTCATATCAAATCTTATTTTTAAAAGAGCTAGCTAATACCTTTGATGATCTAAGCACAAATGATATGGAACAATTATTTAAAATAACGCATTAATCTTACGATATATTTGGTTATTTAAATGTGGAATATTCATATGACTCGCAGTATTTAGCACTATTTGGTATCTATAATTGAATTAACGAGAGATTTATTTGTTGGATTCCATAATAGATAATTATCATCATTTTTAAAATATGTAAGATTCGAATCATTTCGGATCTTACATATTTTACTGATATAATCATTCGGAAATTCTAAATTTTGTTACTCATAAATGCTTCAGTAAATAAGCTCACATCCCTCATCAACTTTCAAATAATTCGGTATCTCTTTTTGATCTGATATTCTAAATTATCAATTTTCCCTCTTCTAATAGAGTAGTATAAACAAAAACACAGTTAGTCAATCTCCAAAATATCGTGCTCTTATATTGTCTAATAACGAATGCATTAAATTAAGATATAAATAAAAACATTTTTTCTTATAAACTTTCTTATGATTAGCCATCGAAGATTTTAACTTGAAAATCAATGACACTAATATCTTGACTTTAACGAATTCAATACTTTTTTAGCAACAAACATTTTATTTGGCTAAAATATTCGATAATCTTATTGTATAAGAGATGATCTAAGGTGATTAACTCTCCATTTTATATTAACTCCTAAAAGATTACCAAAATATAAAAAATAACTTTGATTAATTACAAAAACCTAAAATAACAAAACTTAATAAGTTTTACATCAACTTTTATAAATTTTAGAATCCACTTCTATTCATTTCATCGAAGTTAAACCTGGAAATCTTTAAAGATGATGTTACGCTACTCTTCTTTTAAAAATCATACTCCCAGTCTTATTATAAAAAATATAATAGGCACAAAAAACATTTCACGGAATTTCAATCTGTATATATTTTTTATTAACAACGGTTTAGTTTTTTTCTGTAACTCCACTTCCATGCTCCATCAATAAGATTCTTTTACTTAAAAAAGATAATAGCTTCTTTTAAATCTATAGTTCATTAGATGTTTGTATATAACTTTATATCTAATCTATTCTTCTCTCGCCAACCATAGTTTTATTAAGTTTGCATTTTCGCTAGTTGGAGAAATTTCTTCTGATAATTTTTCAACCTGTATTAATAAAGGCAAATCGAAACTTGTGCCTGTAATTACACATTGCCCAGATGCTAAAGATGGTATTTGTTTTCTAGATGTTTCATCTAATGAACTAACAGTGTTTTCAATCATCCTTAAATCTTGATCATTAACTAATCTGTGTATAAAATAATTATGTAACTGAGACATTATAGTTGGTGATATATCTGCTGGCCTTTGACTCGCTAAGGTTAAATAAAATCCAAACTTTCTCCCCTCTTTAATAATTTCTTCAAACACTTCTAACCTATAATCCTTCCATCCTTCAGCCTCACGAGCAGATTGAGAAGATAAAATATTATGGGCTTCATCAATAATTAAGTGAACTGTAGACTTAATTTCAAAATCTTCATCATTAACTTTATGTGCTTCATATAATTGTTTAGCGATTAATAAAGGAATCATCTTTTTTGCCTCAGAATTACATTTCCTCAGACTAATAACCGTTAAATAATCCTCATCTACATTGTCATCTGTTATCTCTATAGTCTTTTCTATAAAATTAGATCTTGAGTCAATTCTAGAAATTAGAGGATTGATAAATTCAAAATTTACCTTACCAAAAGCCAAAGAATATATTAAATAAGTATTTGTAGCTATTTTAAGTTTTTGTGTCGAAGATAGGTTTTCAATCCTTGAGAACACAACTTTAGTAGAAAGTGCTTTTTCAAAATCATCTCTTTTACTAGAAATATCTGATCTTGGAACATTATCTCTATTGTTGAAATAACGATTATTAATATAATATGTTTTGTTTGTTGAATGCCATGATGAATTGAGCCATGATAAATCAAGTGGTTTATCGCCATCAAAATAATTATCTTTTGGATTGAAATCAATAATTTCCAATGATTTATTAAGCAAGTTTAATAATTCTTTATTATTATTTTGGTAGAAAACATTGTAGAAAGCACTTCCCATTCCTGTAATAATCTTTTCTGCCGTTATATTATAACTATTTTTATCCAAGTAGTAGTTAATTGCATTCTTTAAAAATGGTTGCTGAGTTTTTTCTGTCGCTGAGTACAAAATAGATAAGTTTTCAATATTCCAAAATACATTTGATCTAAGTTTAATTTTATCTCCTCTATTGCTACGAGTTGATAGATTTAACACCTTCTTTTTATTAGACAATATCCCATTTTTCACATATTCTCCATTAAAATCAAGAACTACAAACTTACTTTTTCCTCCAAAATTATCAATTATTTCATAACATTGTTTATTAAAAAGTTCTGTGTATACTTTTGCAAGTGTATTTGATTTACCGCTACCAGTGTTCCCAAAGATTCCAACATGTGTGTTAAATAATTTATCCCACGCAATTTCTATTGCTATATCGTTATTTACACTTTTACCTATTGACATTCTATGATTAGATTTTGAAGCATCTTTTTGGAGTATATCCTTTATTTCTAGTTCAGTTAGAAGAACTGCCTCATTGAAAATCATTGGAAATCTTTTAATACCAAACTCAAAATTTCCTCTGTACATATTTCCAATTAAGCTAACTTCTACTACTCGCTCAAATCTTTCTCTAGAAAACTCATGTATAGAAGGTTCTCTATATTTATCTTCTAAAAACTCACGATCTACTCTACAAATAATTTTATTTGAACCCCTTATTATCCCTATATAACTGCCAACCGATATCCCATCGTAAATGTTCCCATCATAGTGAAACGATTCTAGGTTTGATTGTTCATTCATTAATATGTTTATTTTTAGTCCGTTAACTGAAATTACATTCCCAATAACATAGTTATTTTTCATCATTATCACCTAATAAATAAAGCAAATACTCAAAATCTCCTTGATATTCACTAAAGTTCTCTGGCAAGAAAATAATATTGTTATATCCTTTGAATTTCTCTTTTAATTCTATTTGACCAGAAGCTGAAAAAGAAATCACAAAGACCAATAAGTCTGGGTTAAGTAAAGACCTTTCAAAAACATCTTTAATATGTTCATCTGCAAAGGAAAATCCGAAAACAATTAAAATAGAATTTTTCTTCTCTAATTCATAGCTAAAAGAGCGAATTAATTGATAGTAATGTTGTTCTAATACAGTTTTTGAAAACTTATATTTATCTGGGTTAATAATCGATAAATTAGAGTAGTCTTCATAAAACCTTTCTAAGGATTCATTAGTTAAGTTTAACTGACCTACTAGCTTATTAAGATTACTAACTAAAAGATCTATATCTTGAGAAAGACAGTTATTAACAGTTTGCTCAATATCTTCAAGTGAAATATTAATATCTTTAACAGAATTCTTTAGATCTTTTAAATATTGATTGTTTTCCTCTACAAAAATTCTGTCTTGTTTACTTATATCTTCATCTACAGTCCATGACATAGATCCATGTAACTTAAATAAATTAATTGTTGGAACTTCTCTTCTAAAATTATCATTATATCCACTATGAGTAACATTCATATAAAAATTTTTATTACTAATATATTTTTTAAAGAACCCTCTCGATCCATCATTAAAATAAATTAATGGTCTTTCTATTAAAAACTCATCAAAAATTCTTTCAAAAACTAAATCATAGTTTGTAGTAAAAATATTTATCCTTTTAGGTAATTCATTACTTTCATTCAACAAGAAGCTATAAAGCAACGAAATAAACCTTCGGTAGCTTTCTAAAGTTTTGCATTTTCCATACTTCTCATAAAAATTCGTGCGATCTAACCCCATTGGTTTTATCCATTTTTTAAAATAATATGTATACATAAAGATTCTCGTGTAATGTTCTAAATCTTTGTGGCTTATCAAATCTTCAAATGTTGGGTAACCCTCTCCAAAGCTTAAAGTGGGATACATAGGCGTACTTGCTCCAGCTCCAATTAAAAAATTTATGCTTTTTCCTCTTATCAATTTATCAAATTTATCAGGAGTAAAAACATCTAGAGTGTTTTCTTGCTCATTTTCAAATCTATTTTTCATTCCCATGAAATTCTCCTTTTTATCGTCTATAATTTTTCATACATTCAGCAGCATCTATATTTCCCCTTAATTTATCTGCTGCTTTGAAAAATTTTTTTAAATTCTAAATCTGCTGTGTTAATTATATCTATCATTAGTATTTTACTTTTTAAGCACTTCATCAATTAAACAGTCTAAGTTATTCACGACACCAAGACCTAACCCTCAAAAAATTTTTCAGTCATATATTGCAAAGTCGATTAATATCCACCATCTCAGCTTACTTTTATTACAATTATTCCAATTATTAATACAGCTATAGAAACGCTATATAGTATTCTCAATGTCAAATAACTGATAACTAATACTTCATTAAAAGTTATTGCTAATGTTTAAAAAACATTCTTTGCAACTGATCCTGAAAATATAGAAAAGATGCTTCTTTTGGTATTTCTCTTTTACAGACTTCATACAAACAACTATACTTTTCTCGAAGATATTTTTTATCTTCTTCATCAGCAAGATCAAAATAATCCATATTATCGATAACATCTAAAACTCTAACGGTTAACGCTTCTTTTCCTACTATGATTGCTCTTTCTAGAGAATCTTGAAATGCTTCTAATTTAGTCATTTCATTATTCTTAACTGTCAATGAATCCACTATTTTAGAAATAAATGATCCCCATTTCTTTTGAATATCTAAAATTGTACAATCTGTGTCCTCTATAAGATCATGCAATGCAGCAGCAATAACAATTTCTCTCTCATAATTCATTTTGAGAGCAAGTTGAGCAACTCTTATCGAATGTAAAAAAAGTAGGTTTTCCTTGATTATGATTACTTCGGATAAAGTAATCTGCAGTAAATAGTAGTGCTTCATTCAACTCATTATCTTTTATAATAGAAACGCACTTCCTCCCAAATGAATTCTAATTTCTTTCGTTACTTATTTTCTTACTTGCTCTTTTGGATAAGTTTCGGCAGTTTTCTTAATTATATAATTAAAACCTATGATTTTAAACGGAATATTTACATAAGTTTCGCTTCATCTGAATTAAAGACTCTTTTAATACAAAAATACTCCCATCATATTCATTTTACATGAATCCAATGGGAGTGTTTTTAAGTTTTGTACTATTATTTAGTTCAGTCCGATATTAAGCTAATTAAATACCTAAGTCCGCGTTTTATCTTCTACTTAACCATTTGTCAACCGTTTACGGATAGACGAAGAAGAAAATTCAACTACCAGGATGAGCACAACGAGTCCTACTAGAATGGCTCCTACTTGCGACCAACGGTTGGAGGACATGGCAAATTTAAGGGGTGCACCAATTCCTCCCCCTCCTACCAGACCAAGAATAGAAGCATCCCGCAAATTCATATCAAAACGAAAAATAATCGTTGATATCAGACTGGACCATAATTGTGGAATAATACCGCAACGAATCTTCTCGAAAGTATTGCAGCCAGCTGCATCTAGCGCTTCCAAGATGGACTTGTCCATATCGTCAATGGCTTCACTAAATAACTTGGTTAACATACCAATGGAAGTAACTGAGATCGTCATAACGCCTGCAAAAGGTCCTGGACCAGTCACTCGAATAAACATTAGACCATAGACAAAGGCTGGAATGGTTCGAATCGCCATCACCAAAAAACGGGTAATCACTACAACCGGTACCGGAACCACTTTACTCGATGCTAAAAAGGAAAGAGGAAATGAGAAAACTGCTCCGACCAGAGTCCCTAAAAAGGCAATCGCCATCGTCTCTAATAATAAATAGGGAACAGACTGTTTCGTCATGTTGAATAATAGTTCCCGGTCCGGATTAACAATTCCTTTTATAATACTCAGAGCAAAAGTTATGCCCCGCTTAGCTATCCCAACCTCATTGATGGTTGAAGCAGACCAGATAACCAGTCCCGCTACTAACAGAGTCCAAGCAAGTGCTTGCCAACGCTGAGTATCTTTGGTTTCATACATTTGATTAATTTTATCTACCATGACTACCTCCTAAGTTAACCTTGTTCTTAGATAGCGACTAGTACTTTCAATAACCACTACCGTTAAGAACAGACAAAGCAGGATCATTCCGACATTCTGATATTCTCGCCAACCTAAATTCTCATCAAGAATAATACCGATTCCTCCTGCTCCAACATAACCCAAAATAGCAGCGTGGCGGACATTTCCTTCGAAAGTATACAAGACCACTGATAAATAACTCGGAAGCACTTGAGGTTTTATCGCTCCAAGAAAACTATACAATTTATTCGCTCCTAAAGCTTCCATGGCTTCATAGGGCGACATGTCCGCTGTTTCAATTGCCTCATAAAGTTGTTTAGTTACAAAAGAAAAGGTGAATAGAGCAATCGCTAGGGTTCCAGCAAAAGTCCCCAACCCAAAAATATAAGTCAAAATCAGAGCGGTCACTAATGTTGGTAAGGTTCTGATTAGACTCAACAATAACTTCAAAAGACTGGTTATCCAGTGATTTCTGGTTAAGTTGGTGGCAGACCACATGGCATAAGGGATTGCCAAAAGCGCACCAATAAATGTGCCCAGTACAGACATTTTAATCGTATCGAGCAGCGGAGGTATTACCTCGTTAAAATAGGCCGTATTAGGTGGCACCATCCGTTTTAAGATAACGAAGAATTCTTCTCCACGCTTTATTAATACTTGGAGATCAAACCCAGTCATTTTAGCTGACAAATAAATCAATAAAGCAATCAATAATACAATTAACAGGGTATATGAACGTTTCTTATAGACCTTCTTACCATTTGATAGAACTATTTCTTTCGATCGCATAAATGAAAGTAGTTGATTATTCATTGGC
The DNA here is from genome assembly GCF_012396555.1 of Facklamia miroungae. GTDB lineage: Bacteria > Bacillota > Bacilli > Lactobacillales > Aerococcaceae > Facklamia > Facklamia miroungae. Next base: position 8,812 of record NZ_JAAXPS010000011.1, on the reverse strand, counting down.
CCCACGTTCCTCTTCTATACTCTGTCCTTTATAAATATGATCGAGGACTTCTTGGGTGACTTCATTTGAAGGCCCATCATAAACAATCGCTCCTTCTCTGATGCCAATAATACGATCACAATATTCAAGAGCCAATTCCACATGGTGAATATTAATGATGACAGTGATGTTATCAGTCTTATTAATGTTTTGAAAATCTCGCATCACCACAGCAGCAGTGACAGGGTCCAAAGAAGCAACAGGTTCATCGGCTAGAATGATCCGCGGATCTTGAGCCAAAGTCCTAGCAAGTGCCACCCGCTGCTGTTGACCACCCGATAGGTGGTCTACTCGCGTATATGCCTTGTCAAGAATTCCTACCCGGTCTAAAGCTTCCAAGGCTTTTAATTCTTCTTCCTTCTTGTAAAAACCGATCAAGACGCGCCAAAAAGGTAAATCAGGCACAAAAGCTGATAAGACATTGGTGATGACTTTTGCCCGAGTCACTAAGTTAAAGGACTGAAAGATCATCCCTATCTTACGGCGAAATTGACGTAAGCTTTTACCTTTTAAACCGTTGACATCCACTCCATCAACCGTTAATTTGCCTTCTGAAATAGAATGCATCTTATTAACGGTTCGGATGAGTGTTGATTTTCCTGCACCCGATAAACCGATAATTCCGACGAATTCTCCTTGATCAATCTCTAAATTAATATCTTGTAATGCCAAAACACCCTTCGGATATCTCTTATAGACCTGTTCAAATTTGATCATAGCGTTCTCCTTTTTACTCTTTCAACCAAAGAAACACCCACCATCAAGTGGGTGTTGTACTTTAATCGATTGAACTGTATTTATTATTCACCTTGTTCGCGTAAAATCTTTTGTGCTTCGCGTTCTGTTTCATAATCTTCAGCTTTTGCTGGTTTATAGCCTTCGTGACTGTAGATAGCAATTACTTCTTTACCTTCTTCAGTTTCAGCAATATTAATGAAAGCATTTTGAAGGGCTGTTTTTAATTCGTCTGTCATTATTTCTGAAGTCTTACTTACAGAAACAGTATCATTGTATACATTTGGAGTAACTCCAATCACATTTGTTTCTTCCCAAATGCTCGCTTCGCGTCCCATATCTTTCATCCATGCTTCCTCATTATCACGGCGTAAGTCAGCAAAACCAACCACTACGTCTACTTGTTCTGATGCTAAACGAGCAATAGAAGAAGGATATGAATCTGCTTGAACAACATTTGATAAATCAGAAATTTGTTTACCGTCAAATTGTTTTCCTAACCAAATGGAAGGGTAAATGTAGCCTGACGAAGAAGAGGATGACATCACTGACCACTTAGCAGAATCTACGTCTTCCCATGTTAATTCTTCCCCATTGTTTACTTTCTCGGCTAATTCTTGACCTTTTTCAGAAGGTCCTGCAATAATTAAGCCTTTGTAGTAAGAAACTTGATCTTCAATTAATTCTGTTGCTTGACCGTCATTCCAGTCTGCTGGATTCTCAGAATCTTTAGATAGACCTTGACGAGTAGATGTAAGAATTACGTCCACATCGTCTTCGAATAAGACATAAGTTCCACCGGGAATTAAACCAACATCAATTGTTCCTGCAGCCATACCCTCGCCGACTGCTTCATAAGATGTTCCTACAGTAATTTCGACATTCTTAACACTGAATCCTTCTTTAGCTAACTCATCAATTAAGAGCTGTTTTAAAGGCTCGGTTGTCGTAATAATTTCTTCTGGATCACGAGATGGAACAAAGGCAACTTTTAACGTCTCAATTTCAACTGCTTCTTCTTGGGCATTTACAGTAAATACATTCAAAAAAACACTTGCCAATAGAGATAGGACTACTAATAGACTAAACTTTTTCTTCACGGACGTTTCCCTCCAAATATTTGATAGATCAATTATAACTGACTAAATAAAACAGAGCAACTTGCTCGTTCAATTTTACATAAACTTTACAAAGAAATGAACTTAGTATAAGAATAGTTTATTAAATTCAAAATATTGAGTAAAATATTATATAAATATTCTACAATTTCTTACGGTTTACAAAATGATATGTACATTATCAGAAATTTTTATTAAAAAATTTTTTTCATAATATATGTATTTAATTATAAAAACTTATTTTTTCTATTTAATACATTACTATAATTTTTGTTTGCTAATATACCACTTATTATTACATCATTAGGAACATTGATTTTGTTCATCAGGTTATATTCATTGATAATATTTAATATCTTTGTAGCTTTAAGTAATAGTTCCCCTTTGAAAACCCCTGGCTTATCATCATAATTTCCGTGAGCATGGTGATTACGTGTTTTCTTACAGTCATTTATAAAATTCCCTATATTATCTTCTTCATAGTTAAAACTACTGAAATCAATTAAGTCAGTTAGTTCATTTGGAATATTTTTCAAAATATCCACGATTTTCTCTTTAAAATTTTTCTCTTTGATGTGCGATAAACTACTAAATAGTCTTTTGCTATCAGGCTCGTTAAAGTTATCTTTAATAAATTTTTTAAGCCCTTCATAATTTTTGGAAAAGTCTTCATTTAATTTTCTATTAGACACCATGTATTTGTTATGGAATGATTCTAAACTAGTTATGGCATCGAAGTATTGAGTTTCAACTAGATTTTTGAAATCTATATTGGCATTCATATTTAATATTGAAGTTTTTAAATCTTCATAATTTTCATAATATGTATTTACTATGTTTTCGATATTCTCTAATAGTAAATCATAGTTGTAATTAGTATGTGGGTAATTCATACTTATTGTTTTTACAGATTGGGGGAAGTAAATTCTTCCAATTGAAGGAACTCTTTTTCCTAACAAATCTTTTGAATCGCTTAAAAAATAAAAATAAGAGTAACTAATCGAAAAACCAAAAAATAAAGTGAATAATTGTTTCAACATGTCTAAATCTTTTTTTATATTTTTCCATAACTTTAATTCATCATAAATTAATTTGTATGCATAATCTGTAGATAATCGATTTACAAGCCCCTCTGAAAGGGTAATTTTTGAAGATATTCTAGGGGAAATATGCTCCTTTAATTTAGCTTGAATTGTTTTGATACAAATAATTTTTTGTTCTATTTCCGTACTTTTTATAAAACTCCCATCTTCATATTTAATTGCTTTTTTATTAATAAATGCGGGTAGATAGTTGAAAGAAAAGTAAATTTCATTAAAAGCTACTTCTTCAATAGAAAAATAAGGATTTGAGTCAATTATCATAAGTTTAGCACTTAGCTTTGAAAAACAATTATTACCCCGTTTAGTTTGATAAACTCTACAATCAACTAGTGAAATAATTTTATTAATAGAATTTCCCACTAAGTTCGGAAACTTTCTATCAAATTCTAAATCAGCATTTGGAAATTCTACATAAATTTTTTCAATTTCATAAAATAATTTACCATATATATCCACTTCATCTATCTTCCAATAAACATCCATTTCAAATTTGTCTAAAAGAGTATTTGTATTCATTCTATATACCATTTAATTTCCATAAAATTACCTCTTTCAAATTTCCTACTAAAATTAATTATAGAATCATGAGAATTTTGAGTCAATATTGACTCAAAAAAAAACAAACCTTTAAAAATAAAGGTTTGTGCTGGATACAATTATTCCCACTCAATCCTTCCTGTTGGTTTTGGTGTGAAGTCATAAAGCACACGACTGACTCCTGGCACTTCATGGGTAATACGGTCAACAATTTTTTGCATTAAGTCGAAAGGAATATTTTCAACAGTTGCTGTCATGGCATCTTTGGTATTGACTGCACGCACAATGACTGGCCAGTCATAAGTACGTTTACCGTCTTTGATACCAGTTGATTTGAAATCAGGAACCACGGTAAAGTATTGCCATACTTTTTCAGCCAAACCGTTCTTGGCAAATTCTTCACGTAGAATAGCATCGGATTCTCTGACTGCTTCTAAACGATCACGGGTAATCTCCCCTAAACAACGAACACCTAAGCCTGTTCCATGGAATGGTTGACGGTAAACCATAGCGTGAGGGAGTCCCAAAGTTTCTCCTACAATACGCACTTCATCCTTGAAGAGAATCCGTACAGGTTCTTCTAATTCAAAATTCATATCTTCTGGTAAACCACCGGCATTGTGGTGGGCCTTGATGCCGTCTTCACTTTCTAAAATATCGGGCCAGATGGTTCCTTGAGCTAAGAAGTCCACGCCTTCTAATTTACGTGCCTCTTCAGCAAACACTTCAATAAATTCATTACCGATAATCATTCGCTTTTCTTCAGAATCACGTGATGGAACAAAAGCAACTTTCAATTTCTCAATTTCAGTTGTTTCTTCCTGAGCACTTACAGTAAATACGTTAAAAAAACAGATACCAATAGAGAAAGGACTACTAATAAACTAAATTTTTTCTTCACAGCTGTTAACTTCAAATATTTGATAACTCAATTATCACTGACGAAATGAAGCAGAACAACTTGCTAGTTTAATTTTACATAAACTTTCCTGAATTGTAAAATTAAGCTACAATGAAAAATAAAACCATTTTTGGTACACTCAATTTGTTAAATTCCTACAAAATAACAAAGAAGTGACCAAAAGTGGCCTACACCCATCTTACCAGAGATGAGCTCGTTTGGATAGAGACTTATTATCATCAAGGACACAAAGTTTCAGACATCGCAAAGCACCTTCAGCGTGCTCTACAAACAATCTATAATGTAGTTAACTTCTTGAAAGCAGGCGGTAGTGCTATCAGCTACTATGCCCGCTATAAACAGAATAAAGCGAATTGTGGGCGCAAAAAAGTTAAACTATCTACCCAACATATCCAAGAAATTAAGGATAAATTAACCTTAGGTTGACACCAGACACGATTATCGGCCGGGGTGAGTCTGATATACCCTGCTCCATCAAAACCCTCTACCGTTTAATAAAAGATGATGATCGATTTAACGTTGAAGACTTACCTATGCAAGGAAAGCGTAAGCCAAATCACCATCAGGAAAAGCGAGGCAAACAAGCTTTTCGCCATGGGATAAAGGATAGGGAGAAAGATCATCCGAATTATAAGCAAGAATTTGGCCATCTTGAAGGGGATACCATCGTTGGAAAGAATCACAAGTCATGTGTAATTACCTTAGTTGAAACGCTATCAAAATGTATTATTTCTCTCCAACCAGAGGGAAGAAAAGCCGAAGATATTCTTAAGCGGTTGGATGAGTGGCTACAGGAGGTACCACGATACCTATTCAAATCAATCATCTTTGATTGTGGTAAAGAATTCTCAATGTGGAAAGAAATCAGTAATCCCCATGATATTGATATCTATTTTGCGGATCCAGGTACACCCTCTCAGCGGGGACTTAATGAACATTCCAATGGTTTATTGAGACGGGACGGACTCCCTAAGCAAACAGACTTTAATGAACTGGATGAGGAATTTATACAAGCCGTCAGTCACCGTAGAAATAGAATTCCAAGGAAATCTCTCAATTATCGGACACCCTTGGAGGTGTTTTTAGAACATGTATCTCAAGCTATGCATGGCTCAGATATTGTCTCAGTGTAAGATTTCGGCGTCAAGGTTCGCTATGCTTTCCACCTTGACCCCAAAATCAATACTGAGTAATTATTACTAGCCAAGCAAAGCTATTTAATAGATTGAGATTTCTAGCTTAATTTGACAAATGAATTCTTTTTAAATACTATTTTCCAAAACTAAGAAGATACTTTTTCTTTCCGTAAAAAATCTTGACAACAATCTCTAACAGGAAATAACTTTTGATAGTGAAACAGCAAAATCAATGATTTCAATTCCATAAAACTAATTAATAGAAACATTAATAGGATTGTGCATTTTTCCCATTTCCCTCTAGTTCCCATAAAATCTCTAGGAATTCCATTTTCTAGTCTACAAAGAGAAATATAAGTTTCTTTTAGAAAGTTACCACTTCCACAAGAAAATTTATGAGATAACATCAAACATTATAGGTATAAATTCTCTATCTATTCGGATTGATTGCTAACTATCAACACACAAAATTTATCTAGTTAATGATTTTTGAATCTTTGTTATTGCATATTTAGCAAAACGCTTAGAAACAACTTTATCATAGATAATAGTTTCATTTTTAGAATACTCACATAAGGCATCTTTAATTAATCTGTGATATTCAACTGGCAAGTGCTTTATAGCCCATTCTCCACCTTCTTTTTTAGAAAGAACAAGTTTTTCTTCTATATAAGCCAAAATTCTCACTAGGTTTAAGGTATAATACATCGCATCTTTTGTTATGTTATCTTTAGAATTAGCAACATCTTTCCATATAGAATCTAAATAATAACAGCTTGGCACATCCGCAAACACTTCTTTAAATAGGAAGTCCATACAAACAAATACCCCTTTTTTTGAGTATCGTAATATGGGCTACAAGATCTATATCTTCACCATTCATATTAAGAACATATTTATATGGGTTGGCTTTATATCGTTCTAAATGTATTTTGGAAAAATGCAAATCATATGGTGTTGGATAAATAAATGGATCACAAAACTTTCTGAGGATTATGCTAGTTTCTATCCCTTTTTCAGGTGCTAAATCGTTATATTTTATAACCATGTCCATGTATTCTTTTTTTACACTATTTACTAGTGGTTGATTGACTACAACAATTAGGTCTATGTCACTTTTCTGATTATTAAAACAACCCATAACGGCGGATCCATGTAAATACACGCTAACTAAATTGTCGTTCAAGATATTTCTGGATTGTTCAATAAATTCTTTAAGCAATTCACTTATTTGTAATGAAAACATGTTAACCCTCCTTCAAAATTTAACTTTCTTTTATTTTATCACCCTTTATTTTAATATAATTTATTTAGTTAAAAAGACCTATTATGTTGTGTCTCCACGCTAGGGTCTTATTTTTTATTCGAATGTAAGAAACTTAAACAATTACTGAACTTTTTTCTAAGAGAATGAGCTATGCTGTTGGTCTTAATCTATTATTTGCTTAATACTCTGATTATTTCTTCATGCTCTGGGTATTGCTCGATGAGTTCATTGTATGTAAATAACTCAAAATCATCATATTCAAAGTCTGGAGAAACCATGCAGGATACAAGTGAAAACCCCTCTTCAACAGTAGAACCGAATATGGTCACTTTAGGCACACGATATTGTAACACGTGCCCCTTCGCAACATCTAATCCTAAAGTGACTTGAGAATAAACACCTTCTAGTGAAATCATATGAACTGTTAATGATTGTCCGTAGTGGTAGTACCATATCTCATCAGCAATTAGTGGGTGAAAATGTGATGGGTCCCCTTTTTCCAACAGAAAATAAATACTAGTGTAAAGTGCGCGTTCTTTTCCATCTACCTCTATCTTGCTCTCTGATTTTTCAACTTCACGAAAATAGCCACCTTCCGGATGAGCCTCCATTTCTAAAGTTTCTATTCATTCTTTTACTGATCGATTCATATTAATCCCCTATCATTTTTTCATTATTTTAACATATAAATTATCTCTAGCTGATAAGCGCCAGTATAAAATTCTCTCTCCATCTAAAACACAATTGATTGATTCTCTAATTTTTCTGCATCATAAACACTGTTTCCAACTATTTCAACATTCCCATCAGAAGGAAGCAAAATTTTTGATAGAATTTTAATTGTGGTTGTTTTCGCCGCACCATTCGGTCCTAATAAGCCAAAATCTCTCGTTTAAAAACACTAAAATTTATACCTTTTAAAGCAGTAATAAGGTCTTGAGACCCTTTTTAAATTCTCTATACAAATTCTTCACTTTAATTTAATTAAATATCATCTAGCTTTCTATCTTTTTTTCAATTACATGCCAATCAAAAAATTGAGACTTATCAATTTCCATCCTGCCTTCATATTCTTTTTTTAATTTATAAGAAGCGGAGAAGAATTTGCTTCATTAAAGTTTTCGAAAGGTACCCGAGCAATACCATCAGAGTCATTAAATCCATCTAAAAAACACGAAGGTAAATCTTGTTTTTCGATGTTATTATCTAGCTCAACATCATAAAAAACCATAATGTGATGGACAACATTTAAATTTCCCTTTTCTCGAACGAAAGTATCATAAACTCTTGGATTCGAATATTTTTTAATTGTATATCCCGTCTCTTCAACAAATTCTCGAGATAATGTTTCTGTTAATCCTTCCCAATTTTCTTGACTTCCCCCCGGTAAATCATATCTATTCTTATAAGGCCCTGCATTTTTATGTATGCATAAAATCTTTCCATTATCGGTAACAGTACCATACACACCAAAATGATTACTTACTGAATATTTATTCTCCATTTTTTAAATCTCCTTCAATATCTCTTTTATCAAATAACTTTCACTTATAAAAACTGCATCCCCCAATTTCACGCTTTATTTTTTCTGAAAACTGTTCAAAATCTTTCTTATCTTTTTAATGTTAAATTTGTAATTTTTAAAATTTATCTTTTTTTCTTTGGGTAGATGACCTATCATTTCTAAAGTTTCTAACCTTTTTTTTGCTGATTTATTCATTATTTTCCCTAACATTTTTTCATTATTTTAACATAAAAAATAGTTGATTAATTAATTAAAAAGTCGTTAGGAATTGATGTGAACCCCAAAAATTGGAGTTTATATTTAAGTGGTGAATATATTGATTGATCTTATTCTTTAGTTTCTTATAACTAGTCAGCGGTTCTCCATAATACATTTCTTGTTTTAGTAGCCCGAAAAAGTTCTCCATCGGAGAATTGTCCAAACAGTTTCC
>NZ_JAAXPS010000010.1 GCF_012396555.1 Facklamia miroungae | reverse complement strand
CTGTTAAATCGATGGTGCCACCGGCTTCAATCACCTCTGGCGTTACCGCTGGGGTGTAATCATCCTTTTGTGGCGTTTCTGGTGTTGTCACAGTTACAGGCACTTGAACAATTTCAGTTGAACCATCCGGATAAGTCACTTCTATAATGCCTGTGTACTTACCGGGTTTGTTTAGATCGATCGTTCCTTCTGGCGTAATGTCCTTAAGGATTGGGGCGCCTGGATGTTTTGGATCCACTACATAACCTGGAATCGTCACGTTGTCTGTTAAATCGATGGTGCCACCAGCTTCAATCACCTCTGGCGTTACCGCTGGGGTGTAATCATCTGTTTGAGGAATCTCTGGCTCAGTTACTGTCACAGGAACTTGAACGGTTTCAATTGAACCATCTGGATAAGTGATTCTTACAAGACCTGTGTATTTGCCAGGTTTTGTATTATCAATTGTGCCGGCAGGAGTAATATCCTCAAAAATTATATCTCCAGGGTATTTTGGATTCACTACATAATCAGGAATGCTAATATTATCTAGTAAGTCTGGTGTCCCTCCTATACCAATAATCTCAGGAGTAATTTGTGGAACAAAAACATCTGCTTGAGAAGCTTCCGGTGCTTTTACAGTAACTGGCACAAAAACAATTTCAGATGTCCCATCTGGATAAGTCACTTTAACTTTACCCGTATATTCTCCAGGAGTTGTATTATCAATCGCTCCAGGCGAAGTCACATCCTCAAAAAGAGGGACACCTGGATATTTGGGATCTTGAATATATGTGGGTATAATAACATTATCTATTATATTAGGGGTTTCTCCAATTTCTATAACTTCCGGTGTCACCGCTGGATCATATACATCTGATTTCTTATCGACTACTGTAACTGGTACATCAACAATCTCAAATGATTCATCTGGATAAGTCACTTTAACTTTACCTGTATATTCTCCAGGTTTTGTATTATCAATCGCTCCAGCCGATGTCACATCCTCAAATTTAGGGACACCGTTATGTTTTGGATCCTGCACATAGTTTGGAACAGTTACGTTATCTGCTAAATCAATCGTATCTCCTACTTTAATTATCTCCGGAGTTACATTTGGTTCATAAATTGAATCATGAGGAACGTCTGCAGCGGTTACCACTACAGGTACTTGAATAGTTTCAGAACTTCCGTCTTGGTAGGTTACTTTGACCGTACCCGTATATTCACCAGGTTTTGTATTATCTATCGAACCGGCAGAAGTAATATCCTCAAATGTTGGTTTTCCATTATAGTTAGGAACAGTCACATTGTCGATTAAGTTAACTGTCTCTCCTACTTTGATATTCTCAACAGTTGCAACGGGAGCAAATGTATCTGCTTCATTTTTTAACCTCGCGTAGAAATTATCAATGGCTATCACGTTTCCCGTATTTACCGTTTCTAATTGAGCAATATACATTGTTTCTCGTGGTAAATTAGCAGGTACATCAAATGCTTGATCTGGAAAAACTCCATTAGCTCCAACAGTAAAAGGGGTTCCTTCAAGAACTAATTTTGGAGCTTTTGATGAATCTTCAGGAACTTCATACCAACGAACAATGTATTCGACGTCCGGTACTGCTCCAGTAACTTTCGCATTAGCTTTATTACCAGGTGCTGCATAATTATCAGTTGAATCATAATTAGTGATATCAAGTGATGGGATAGTGTTTCTTAATACAAATTGGAAGCCAGCTCCTTTAAATTCATCTCTTCCTGAAGAATTCGTTTGAGAATATAATAAGGCTGTTGTAGGTTTACTTGAAGTAGCGAAATCTCTGAATTCAGAATCATATCTCGATACGAGAATGTAGCTTGGCGCATCAAGTCCTCCTGTATCATATTTAAGATTTTTCCCATTGTAAAATTGACCATCTAAAGTTGAATTGGAGAAGACTGAAACTTCTTTACCAAACTTATTCCCTTGAGGATCAGCTACTGACATATTCATAACAACTTGATGCCATAGAGAAGCATTCTTTCTTTGCTTAATTCCTAGCATCTCTCGGACATTAGCTATGTCAAACTTGAAATCGCCATATTGATTGGTTTTTGTTTTATAGGTAACCTTATTATTAGGATTCAAAACATCTTGAATAGTCAGATAGACGGTCATATCTTCAGCAAATTTATCACCGGTTTTTTCTTCATAAGCTGGATATTGTGAGGTAATTCCAGGTACATAACCAGCTTCCCAATAAACATTTCCAACAATTGTTTTATCATTTGCATAATTCGAATGATCGATATCAGTAGTTAATTTTTCTGTTTCAACAACTTTATTTTTATTATGTTGCGTTAATTGATCTTTAGGTTGTAAGACTACCGCTACATCTTGAATTTGCATGGTTGCAACGTCTTGCAAAATGGGTGTCCATATACCATTAATTCCTTGACTATAGCCTCCCCATTGGCCAGGGTTACCATTACTTGTCTGCACATTGTCATATTTATTAGTATTTAACCAATTTTGGTCCGCCCAAATACGGTATTTAAAAGCAGAATATAATACAGATTCCAACTGTTTACCCAGAAATTCGTGATTTGTTTTCGTTCCGTCAGGATTTTCAACTGTGAATACCCCTGGATTTACTGCAAAGTAACCATTATCATTTGATTTGAATGTATAAATCGGCGACAAAGTACCATCTCTATCCATCCATTGAATATATAAAGGTACGTTCCCCACTAAATAATCTTGATTATTAATCAAATTTTTATCATTAACCTGATGGTTATTTTGAGATTTAATGAGTTCTTTATCGCCATTATATATTCCTGTATTTCCTGCATTATCGACATACGTTCTGCCACTTAAATGATGTTTTAAGTACTTGAGATCATATTCTCCATTTTGCATTTTGTTTTCAATACCGATTACATTCTGATCTGCTGGCAGAATATTTGCTCGTGCAGCAAACGTTTCTGGAGTAGGCGTTGTTTCATCTTGAGAGGTATTGCTTAAAGCTTCCTCTGAATTCAAAGCTTTACTTTCAGTTACTACTGGTACATCTTCTTGATTAGTTGCAATTCCCTCTTCTGATCCCGTTTTTTCTGTTGCTGAACTTACTAGGCTGTCTTCTTTTATCGAATCTGCTAAAGACATAGCTTTATTTGCCAAGGTTTCAGCTTCAGTCGCTGAAGCTTGCGCAGCTTGAGCTGATGCTAAAGCCTTTGTTGTTCCAGCTTTATTTGCTGCTTCTTTAGCTGTTTCTGCTGCTGCCTGAGCCCTATTAAAGGCAGAGATAGCTTCGCCCGCTGCTTTTTCGGCTTCCATAGCACTTGTCGCTTTTGAAATTTTTTCAACGGCTATTTCTGCTTCTTTTGCGGCCAAAGCAGCTTCTATCGCTGCTTTTTCAGCAGCTATTTCTGAGGATAATGTATCAGCTGGTAACTCTTCTAATGAGACATCATCTTCTGATGTACTGGTTTCTTCTGATGTAGTCACTTCTTGTGAAGTCATTATCTCTTCGTTAATTATTTTATCTTCTGATTCATTTACTAAATCAAAAGATGCTGCTTCATTTAAATTATTTTCCTCGGTCAACTGGTTTTCTGCTGCTTCATCCGTCGGCACTTTTGATGAAACTTCTTCTGAAATATTTTGGGCAGAGACACTAATTTGACTACCACCTGCAAAAATAAAAAAAGATGAAATCAAAACAGAACAGGACCCAAACGCAAACTTTCTAATTGAATACTTGTTGTCCTTATTAGATAGCTTCCTCTGTTTTAAAAATTCATTATTTTTCCCAACCACAATATCACTCCTGCTTCTTTTTTTAATATTGCGACATCTTTTTCAGTATAGCGCCAATACTATAATAATATGCTATTATATCCTCTTGATTTAGTCAAACAATTACTGTATAATTATTTATTTATTTTTTGATAGAATATCAGATATAATATGAATGTTTGTACAGCAACTATTAAAAGCCTTTTTTAAAAGAATCATTTTTGAGGGTCTCTAAGATAGCAATTTGTCTATAAGCCATAATTTACATAGTCATTGAGATATTTTTCAATATTTATTAGTTTCATATAAGACATTTTTATCTAGAATATTTAAATTTTTCAGTGATGTTACTTTAACCTTCCTTTTATCTCATTCGATAAGTGCCTATTGTTGACGGCTTTTTTTTGATCCTTTTTTTCAAACTATGACTATAGGTTTTAGATTATAAAACTTCAACCTCCCCCTATAGTTGCCCACTTTGAAGTGGCTAATATAGGGAGAGGTTGCACTCGTAAATAAAGTCTTTTTTAATTGTTTTCTATTTAAAATCTGTGATTTTTTCAGCTGCTAAACGGACCGATTGATGACCCACTTCTTTTGCTTTTCCAATTGATAAGATTAATACAGGTACATAGCGTTCTTTATCTAAACCGAACGTTTCCGCTAACAGATCATCTTCAAAACCACCAATTGGATTTGTGTCATAGCCATGTGAACGAGCCACTAACATCAATTGCATAGCTGCTAAACTTGAATCAATCTTTACTACATCATTCATTTTTTGTTTTGTAAAACTCTTATAGTAAGGTATTATAAGTTCTAATTGCTGATCTTTTGTTTCAGCAGGCATTTTACCTTCTCTAACAGCTTGATTGTATATTTCTTCACCTAATTCATAACACTTCATATCACCAAAAATTAATATCATAGCCGATGAGGTGTCGTTTTGATTAGTATTAAAACGGATTAGGGGTTTTAATTTGGCCTTTTGCTCCTCACTTTCAACGACCACAAATCGCCAAGGTTGCATATTGACTGACGAAGGAGCTGTGGTAGCTTCTTGGATCATTTCCAACATCTCTTCATGACTAATTTTAAAGGTCTGATTATAATCGCGAATCGATTTTCTTCCAAAAGTAATTTCCGAAAAATTATTATTCACTACCTCTTTTGACATATCTTTCTCCTCTTCTAGTTGACTAATTTACTTAATAATTCCAATAATGTTCGAGCTTCGCTTTCGCTTAAAGCTAGCTCAAATCTTTTATTTGCTTGATAATGTTTCTCTTCACAACGTTTCAACGCTTCCAATGCCTCATTAGTAATTTGAACAAAAACTTGTCGGTTATTTTCTTTGTTTCTCTCACGAATAACAAAGTGGTTTGCTTCTAAAATTTGTAGGTGTCGCGTTATCGCTGCCCTGTCAATTTTCAGTTCTTTTTGTAAAGTGGTTTGAGAACAGGGGCCTTTTACTTTTAAAACCATCATTAATTCATATCGCGTGATACTAAAACATGTTTCATCTTCAAACTTAGTGATCATTTCTTGATTTGCCAATTTTAATTGGTAAAACAACTTGCTCACTTCTCTTAAGTTCATTGAAGCCTCCTTCCGATAATTGTTCTATCAATTGTTGACTAATCAAGTATAAACCATTTATTTAATTTTATAGAATATTTTGCTTTCAAATTCAAAAATGCTCTCCCTATCAGTCATAGAGAGAGCATATTTGAATTATTTAATGCACTATTTTATTTAAAATCTTTTAAGTTATAGAAAACTTTCTTGCCATTGTATTGAGCTAATTCGCTTAATTCATCCTCAATACGTAACAATTGATTATATTTTGCAATACGGTCTGTACGTGATAGAGAGCCAGTTTTAATTTGTCCCGCGTTGGTTGCCACCGCGATATCCGCAATGGTTGAGTCTTCTGTTTCTCCCGAACGATGAGAAATAACTGCTGTATAACCTGCACGTTTAGCCATTTCGATCGCATCAAAGGAAAGACCTCTTGTATATTTAAATCTATTTTAACTTAAAACATTTGCATAAATCAATAAGCATTTTACTTATGTACTATGTAATTAGAGACTGAATGTATTTAGTAATACATTCAAAAATACTTGTGACGCCGTAAATAAATATTCATGCTTATTCCCATCTTTCATTATATTTAAGTGCTTAAACAAAATTTAGTTTAACTTATAGCTTAATGGACAAATCGAAATATTTTATTTAGCAAAAGTAATTAAAATTCAAAATCAAGTTGTAACTCAATATAATATATTAGTTATTTTTAAAATAGTTGTTAGAAAACGTTATTAAACCTTCTCCATCTTCAAGTTCTATAAGGTTAACGGTGAATAATAAATCTTCATGAACAACTAAAAAAAATATGCCGTAATCATTTAGTTCAGGTCTTTTATTAGAAAGCTCAAAAATTTTTTCTCCTAAGTTGTATTTAATCTTAAATTCTTTAACTTTAATATACTCATGTCTATCTTTTGATTTATATTGTTCTTCGGCTAAAAATATAGTTCCGTCACTCTCAACTTGTAAGGTATCTAGACCTAGATCTTCATGTTCTCCATAATAATAATGTTGCGTAATTTTGTTTATTGATTCATATAGAATTGCACGCTGTCCTTCAACAGGTAATATATAAAAATCCTCAATAGTTTTGATGGACTCGTCAACTTCATAAATTTTTGATCTTTTATCTTTAATACTAACTTCATTGTATATACCATTTAAATCTGAAATATCATTGTTTTGGGCGTAAACTATTTTCGAAGTGTTAATAAATAAAATACTAAACCCAGTAACAATTAAGATTAATTTTTTCATATTGCACCTCTATTTTAGTTAATAATTAATTAATTTTGAATACTCATCATAGATTATATGACATTTTTTAAAAGAAAAGAAATTCTTAATTATATGAATCATTTCAATGTCCAAGTAAGTGTTGTAATTTACTGCACAAATTATTAGGCTGATAATTTATTTCTTAAATTTCTTTGTTTATTAGATACACTAATTTTCTAGTTACTTCGTCACCTTCATCTATTTCTAAATTGGTAATTTTTTAGTCGATTAATAATATTAAATTAAATTGCTCTCTTTTTTTCATAATTATACTTTGGCAAGCTACCTTTATAAACTCCTTAAGATTTAGCAGCCTCCATAACTGCCTTTGTCTATCTAACATTTTGTTTCAGCATCCGAAATATAGCTAAACAAAGAAGTTAACATATCAAACCAAACTTTATCTAGGTCTAATATCTAGTATTAAAGCTGAATAAAGGCTCATCATATATTATTATTTTTTCCCTTTATCTATTAAATAACTCTAATATTTTCATAATATTACTATATTTTAAACGCTCTACTAATATTTCTCTTTCTAATTCTACTAATTATCTTTCAATGATTTTCTTGAAATCTGTCGCAAGAGTATACTATTCTGGGAAATACAATTAATAGATTTAGTAAAATTATAGTCATCAGAATAATTGGAATTTCATAACAAACATGCCTTTCTTAATTTTTTTATAGTAATAATTATTTTAACATTAGAACAAGTTATTATAAATCATAGTAGTATCTTCTAAAAATTTATCAAAGACAGATTTTCTACAAATATACACTTCATTATTACTTCTCGTTAATGCAACATACAATTCATTAATTATTTTTTGCGATAAATCATCTGCATTAAAATCGTCCTTTAATAATTTTTCAAAAGTCCCTGTCAATATTATCAATACCCTTGGATAAGTATCTCCTTTTGAATATCCCCAATTTATTGCTGGTTTATATACCATTTTTTTACTATTTTTATTTACTAATTTAACGCAATTAATATCTACTAAAAGTTTATTTAATTTTTCACTATCTGTTACTTCTTCAAGAATTCCATCTACTGAATTATTAGATTCAATAGAAATATTCAACTTATTCTTTATTAACTGACATACTACGTTTGGAACTCTTATACTCTTTATTAATGAGTTTCTATCGATTGAAATATGCGCTGGTAAAGATTCAATATATTTTTCTTCACTAATATAAACATTATTTTTTTTAAAAGGATTATTACTTTTAAAATTATTCATTGAAACTGAATGTTGAAAAAAATCACCTACTGCAGTAATATTTATTAAGTTTGATTTTAATAACAACAACAAAATTTTGTAATCGTAACCTTTAAAATCTTGAAATTCATCAACATATATAATATCCAACAATGAATCTAATCTTTTCTCTACTGTCTTCCAAATATATTTTTTCTGTTTGAAAATTAACTTAGAAATTCTATCAGAATAATATTTATTATTAGCAGGGTTAATATAATGTTCAATTTTTGAATCTTTTATGTAGTATGGATTCCGTTTTTTTGTTACTGGATTGAAAGTGTTTTCTGGAGGTTTATTAAATATATCTACTCCCGAGCTTTTAACGTTTTCAAATGACAATAAAGGTTCAATAGGTCTTAATAGCCATGAATAAATGAATGAACTAAAAGTAGTCACTCTAATATTCTTTGGTATACTACCAGAAAATCTTTTTTCTAATTCTGAATATATATTTTTAACATTTTGTCTAGTAAATGTAATCAATAAAACTGATTTATTCTCCTCAAAATCATTAGCTATATAGTAAGTTTTACCTGAACCAGCTCTAGCTAGTACAATCTTTCCAGCCATTCTATCCCCTCTTTAATATATTTTGGAACTTCTAAATTAGCCATAACAACATCATCACTGATTATTTTCATTGCTGAATTTGTTTTTTGTTTTAACATACATGCTAAAGCTTTACTTTCTAATTTAACTTTTTTATAATCAAGTGATACTCGGCTATTTTGAAACAAACCGTCCAGTAATTCTTTATTTTCTTCATATAAAACTTTTTCAAATGTATATTCTTCAACAGAATTACAGCATTTAATATTAATATTTATACCCATATGTTTAAATTCTTCATTACATTTCTTAATTTCATCTATGCGTTCTTGATTACCATCATTGTCAGTAATTATTAAAATTTTCTTTTCTAACATTTTACCAATCTCAACGAAATTTTTATAAGTAATGCCAGACATTGAAATTACATGAATTCCTGATTTATCTATACTACTTTCAAATATTTTCTTATAAAACTCTGGTATGTAAATGTATTCAGTAGCCCCTTCAACAAGAATAACTTTACTAGACAATATAAACTCAAGTATAAATAAATTATCTGCTTTAAGAAAAAAATCAGACACTTCTTTACTCAAATTATTAAAACTTACGGCTGTTGTTTCATTTATCCAAATAGTATTCTTCAAATTCAATCTTGAAATCACTAATGGATTATGAGAACTAATTATCATTTGTAAATTATTTGAATGTTTTTTTATTTCCTCTATGAGTTTACGAGTATTTGTATGACTTAAGTGATTCTCAGGCTCCTCTATCATAATTAAATTAGCTTCGGTTTGAAGAGCAACTTCAGTTTTGACTAAATTCTCTTTACCTTTTCCCATATTCTGTATAGAAATATTATCTTCTTTTATATCAATTAGTTTTTCAATACTTGATTTTTTCTCATCAATTCCAATTGTCTGGTTTCCAAAAGATAATATTTTATTTTCTTCATCTAAAAATTCATTGAAATGCTGTTTCAATTTGTATGACAATTGTCTTTGATATTTATCGTCAATTCTAGATTCAAAAATCTGTTTTGCATAACTTCCATATATATCATGTCTTGACAGAGAGTTATCAATTAATAATGATTTTAAAGGGTTTTTTCTTTTTTTATACGTACTACCCTGGAAAGTTTTCCATTCCAATTTATATAATTCTATTGGAAGAATTGTATTAACAGAAAAATCAATGTTTTTAAAATCTTGTTCAAAATCACTATCAAATCTGTAAGCAAAACTAATTCCGCATTTCTGTTCCTTGCTATTCTTATAAAGCAATCCCATAAAATCTTGCTTTAATAGCTTATTCTCATCATCAAAGTTTATAAATATTTCAATTAATATTTCTGGCAGATTATTATAAATCGGATTATTTTTAAACTTATTTAATTTATTCTTATTGAAAATTTGTTCTGAATTCATAATCTCAAAATATCGTTGATTAATAACTAAATCAATAGCATTAATAATTGTACTTTTACCAGATTCATTTTCTCCAATTAAAACATTCATTTCTTTATTAAATTCAACACAATAATCATTAAACTTTTTATATCCGTCAATATAAACTTTTTCTATATACGCCATATTTATTTCCTTTCAATATCTGAAACTCTAAACTTTCTCAAAATACTTATTTATACTTTGAAAGTAAATTAATTTTTAATAATACATAATCCAAATTCATTTCATTGTGTTGCCGTATTTTGAATGTTCTTTAGATAAAATTATAATAGTTCATTATTAAATATATTTTACCTAGAAGTAACGGAACCGCTTTTTTATTTAATATGAAACTTTACCGCATAGTATTTACAAATATTTAATTTTAGCATTTTTAATCTATAATTCTCTTTTTAAGTAGAATTTAGTTGTTCTAAAACTTCATTTTTGAAAGTAACCGACATATTATTCTTCAAGTTTTAATTTTTATGAAATTTTATATCTCTTCTCTCAGAGTGTTTAAAATTAGCATTGATTTCTTCTTCAATATAATAATACTGTATATAGTTCATTTTATCGGTCTATGCGGCTCATAACAACTCTTCATTTTAAAAACGGATTGCGATTCCCATCGGAAAAAGTCCTATAAATTTAACAGTATATATTGATGTTAAAAAAACCTACTTTTTATCCTTAACATAGAAAATTTAGAACTAGAATGAAAGTTGTTTGAATACGATCTAATTTGAGTTCACGAGTTAATAACATCAATTTTATTTTAAATTTTTTCTTTTATGTTATAAAAGATCTCTTTTGATATATTTAACTAATTTGTTCAACTTATTTCAGACACGTAATAGAAATCTTATAGTGTTATCCAAATATTTAGTTAAGATGCTTTATGCCCTCACGTTTACAATTCATGATTTTTTTAATATTGTACACTTTTATTCCTTTTAGCAATGCAATTTTATAATTTATACAAATATTAAATAAAAATTTATTTCATCGAACGAATAAGGGTACTACATTGATGCGGAAATAATTATTAGTTAGTCTATGAGTTAATTATCCCCCACCTAAA
Source organism: Facklamia miroungae (assembly GCF_012396555.1). Lineage (GTDB taxonomy): Bacteria > Bacillota > Bacilli > Lactobacillales > Aerococcaceae > Facklamia > Facklamia miroungae. The sequence goes on along the minus strand of NZ_JAAXPS010000010.1, from coordinate 42,698 downwards.
ATTAGTAATAAAAAAACCTAGAATTGAGAAAACTCGATTCAATAGAATTAATCTAAAGTATATTTTCTTAATGGAAATTCGTCATTTTAATTAAGCACAAAAACCTTTATTCTTTTTAACCATTCTTCAGACTATTGTCATTATCTATTTTTTTAATAGTTATTGAGACACTACCCCATATACCTAATCCATGAACTGCAACATTTATAACTTTAAAAATTAATTGTATATTTCATAAAAGAAAAAGAAAATTTTAATGAATTTAAAATTAGAGTTAGTAATGTTATATTCTATATAGATATATTTTAAAAGATATTATATAATACATATTGATTTCAAATTTTTCAAAAAGGTAAATTTATAAGATTTAGTCGCATAATGAAAAACTTTGATTTTAAAATATATTTATAAATTTAGGAGATGAGAATTAATAATGCTTTTAGAGATTGGTTGTCTTTTATCTATGTTCATAGTAGGGTTCTTTATGATAATTGCTTTTATGGGTGGTGGTGGTACTAGTGCATTAATAATTGGACTAGGTATTATAGGTTTAGCTATATACCTTATTTATGATTCAAAAAAAACAGAAAAAAGAAATGAAAAAGAAGAACTTGAGGAAGAAAACAGATTTTGGGTTGCTAAACGATCAGCTACTAAAGTTATTGAAGATCTTATTATAGATGAGTCTAAAAAACAATTTAGTTTCCGAAAATTATTGCCACAACATTTTTCCTTTTCATCATTAGATTCGGTAAAATTGTACACAGGTAGTAAACAAGAAGCAACATTCGAGAGGAGAAATTCCAACTCAATTTTACTTTCAGACCAATTGATTGATAAAGCTATAGATCCAAAATGGAATCAAATTGAGGGTCAAACCAGTGTAGAGATTGCTGAAAGTGTAATAGTTTCTTTTACTATACTAGAGAATAGTAATTTCAAAAGATATGAAGTTACTTGTGGAAAAGGATATTATGGAAAACCGGTAAATAGTCAAGAATATAGAGCTGCACTTGAAACAGGTGAAAGATATGTAAGAGAACTAACCAATATCATAAAGGACTACAGATAATATAGGTTTGTTTAAGTCAGAGATTTGACATATTCATTTACAGTAATATTCCTTCTAGATTCATTTAAAATGAATTTGAAGGGATATTTTTTTATTTTTTATTTATTACAATATCCCTATAATTGTTTTATTTAGCAAATTGTTTGAATGAAGAGAAGTATATAACCATTTGATTAGGATAGAGGGAAAATATTATTTTGGTATGTACAAAGTTTAAAATCATGAATTTTAGTTATTAAATCAGATTAAAACAAAGTTTTTATGGGTGCGAAAATGAAAGTAGAAAAAGAGAATACCTAAAAATATTACTTGAAAATTTCGAAGTCAAAAGTTTGTAGTCTTATTTACTGCAATAATAATAGCAAACAAATTGAAAAGTTGTTTTCAGAACCTATAGAAAATTTGGTGACAATGTGGATAGATACTTAAAAGTCTTTTGAATAAAGTCACTTGGATCATACCTAAAGACCAAACTCAAAATTAAATTGACTATATATGTATAAGCAAATCTATTAACTCATAAGTGTTATATTAATTAATGTAGAACACGGGGTGATATAATTGAAACTTATTCTTACAGAAAAAATAACAATATATAACGGAAATTTATTCGAAATCTTAACACAAATTGAGGATGACAGTATTGATGTAATAGCAACAGACCCTCCTTTCTTTTTATCCAATAGAGAAATAACTTGTCAAAATGGAAAGATGGTCTCAGTTGATAAAGGAGACTGGTATAAAACGACCTTCTCTATTGAGGAATTTTAACGAAACTTTTTAAAAGAAGCCAGAAGAGTTTAAAAAAAGATGGAACTATTTGGGGTTTTAGTACTATACACAATATAAATTATTTAGGTCATTTGCTTCGTGAACTTGAAATAAAAATTATTAAATAATATTACTTGGCAAAAATGCAATATTGCACCTGATCTATCATGTAGAATGTTCACTTATTACACTGAAACAGTTATCTGAGTAAAGAAAACTTTTCAAAGTAAACATTATTTTAATTATTAGTTAATGAAAGAAATTTATGGCAGAAAGCAAATGAAAGACGTTTGTATTACATCAACAATAATAAAATGCGAAAAGTTTTCGGAAAATATCCGACTCAAAAACCTCTAGCGTAATGCAACGAATTATTTTATCAAACAATAAAAAAAGGACATTATTCTAGATTGCTTTATGGGGACTGGAACTACTTTAGATGCAACAATTAGACACAATAGTTGATTTATATTTTAAAATATCCTGAATTAAAAAACTCAAGAGATTATTACTTAAGTTTAAGAGCAACCGATAGAGAAGAACGTTATGAATCAATGACTGAGATTGAAAATGTTGCTAGGTTAATTTACATGCTTATAGTTAATTTCAAAGGTCTTTATAGAGTGAATAGTTAAGGATAATTCAATATTCCATATGGAAAATAATAAAACCCGAAAATTGTTAATGAAAGTTTCTTAATAGCTATAAACTAATTCTTTAACAACTCGAACATTCAAATGCTTAATACTCAGTTTGTTAATGCATTAACCACGGTTAATCAAGGAGATTTCGATTACCTTGACCCTCCATACATACCATTATCAATTAGCAGTTTCGTTACATTATATACTAAAGAAGGTTTTATATCTCAAAACCAAATAAAATCACGAAATACCTTTATTGATTTGATAGTAAAGATGTAAACGTTATGTTGTCAAACTTAGAGCGTCCATTCATTTATAAGATATTCGATGATTACAAAGAAATTATTATGGTAATAAATGCTAATCGAATGATTAATGCAAATGCTAAAAAAAGAGGGGCTATTAATGAAGTTATAATTAAAAATTAGTAATTTATTAATAAAATCTAGTGTTGAAAATTAAAAAATAAGAATAGGCTATTAGTTAATAAGAATTTAATTAACTAATAGCCATTCAATTATACTTTATCATATTAATCAACTAGCATCTGTAAACTCTTCATTCTTTATTTTTCCAGAATTAACATTATCATCTTTAGTAACAAACCTTTTCATAAAGCTAGGTTTCTCAGCTAAAAGTTTATTCCATTCTTTTTCATTTTCTCTTGATATAATTTCAAAGCCATCTCTATTGACCTTATATAAATTAGAGTCAATTTCCAAGCTTTCGTCAAGTTGATTAGGTGTTAAATCTGATTCTTGGTATGGTATTATTCTTTTCACCTTAAGGTATGAATAATTTGGAGGAACACAATTTTCATCAAAGTAAGCAGAACACATAGAAACAAAATCGTTTAATTGCCTACTGTGATAATATTTTGAGTAATAATATGAAATTTTACTATCCTGATTGTCCCGCTGGACAGCTATTCTATTTAGAATTTTTAAATCTACAAGTTTTTTCGCATATTTTCCAAAAGTTTTTCTGTCAATGTGTGCTCTTTCTGCTTGTTTTGCATGAGATTCATAATTAATAACTTGCAAGAGACAATTAAATTTGGAGTAAGGACCTAGAACATCATCGACATAGTTATATTCTTTTTTATATGCGTTAATTCTGGAAGCTATTGTTGCATATGTCGCAAGTAGATAGAATTTTTCGTTATCTTTGAATTGATGACCATCTACTATTGAACTAAAATATGTTTGTCGCATTGAAGAGAAAACATGATTTTCTTCTTCACCATCTTTTCTTCTTTTTATATTACTAATATAAGATAATCTCTTGTCTTGATAAATTTTAATTAAAGAATGCTTTTCTAATTTTTTATTATCCTTCAATTTTTCCCCAGTGATACAATCTACAATAGATATTACCTTGTTCTTTCTTAAATTTTCTACAGACTCGAGAACCCTCTTATAATTTCTAGAAAGATTTCTGAATCCAAACCTTGAAGCAATCATAAATGGAGTTATCTGATGCGTATAAAGAGCAAATGAAGTAAAATCTTTTACATTAAAACTTGATATCACTACTAAAGTAGCAATATCTTCCATACATGTAAAAAGATTATAGTCTTTATTATTAATTATTTTTGATTCTAAAAAACCTTTCTGTCCTATCTCAAAATAATCGGTTCTGGTTGGATTGTCTGACGTAAGTGTATAACTTCTCATGGGAGCTGTAAAATTACTCTCTCTTTCCTTTCTTAACATTTTATTTCGATTTGTTTCTGCCAATTATCCTCTCTCCTTTATTTATTTTTTTAAATTTGTTAATAATATAATTTAGTAAAATTAGTATAATTTTAACTTGAATCCATTTTTTATTTGTGTTATAATAAAATTGGTTATTAATGTATAATTTATAGCAATTATAACATATTTGATGCGATTTGTCAAGTGGAATCGTATTTATTCTTCTTTGTCAAGCTTTACATTAAATTTTCAAACATTAAGATTTAAGTAGATATATAAATAGTAAATAAAAACAGTCCGCTAGAGCTGTTAAACTTATATTTCTATTTCTGGTACTCTTATTAAATAGGGTACTGTAATTTGAGTCCATTTTAAAACAATAGTATGCAGGACTTACTATCTCTTTATTCTAAAATGAAAATAATAAGCATTAAGGAACGTAGGTTGTTCTCTAATGCTTATTATTTTCATTTTACTTTTAAAGGTTATAATTTATAAGATTTTTAATATCTTGATATGAGTTAATTACGTTTCAATTTTTTTACCATTTGCATTAGAGGAGTGTTCTCTGACATATGATTAATTATTTCTTCATCTGTTAATGAATTTAAATACAATTGAGTAGTTTTTAAGTTTGAGTGACCTAGTAATCGACTTATTATATACATATTAGTTCCTGATTTTAATAAATTCTGAGCATAGTAATGTCGGAGACTATGACACGATTTTCTTTTGACTTCTTCTCTCACTCCTACTGAAATTGCTGCTTCTTTTACAACTAGTTCAAGCAATACATTTGAACGAATCATATTTCCAGATTTAGTGAGAAAAAGGAAATCATCTAACTCTCTCTGAACTCGCAAGTTTTTGAAATAATCATATTTAACACGTTTATACTTAATAATCCTTTTTCCTAAGTAAGGAGAAAGCGGTACAATTCTTTCTTTATTCCCTTTGCCGCATACAATTAAATATCCATCTTTCACTCTATTATTTCTTATTCCTCTTAATTCTGATGCCCTTAAACCTGTATCTGCAAACATTTCAATAATAAGTTTATTTCGAACTTTTAAGAAACCTTTCCCACTATAATAGTCTATCATTTTAATTACTTCTTCATCAGAAAATGTGGTTAAAACTAATTTTTCTTCTTTTAGTAGATTGACTTTTAACATAATATTTTCTGATATATATCTTTCTTCATATGCATATTTAAAGAGAACCTTAATAGATTTTAAAATTGTATTGATATAAGAAGTTTTTCTACCTGACTCCTTTAAATATAGAATTACTTCATTCATAGCTACCTTACTTACCTTCTCTACAGAGTATATCTCCTTGTTCTTTAACAAACTAATAACTATCGCTATATTTCTATCATAAGTTTCAATCGTTCTTGGAGAAAGATTCCTTATCTTACAATCTATTAAGAATTCCTCTTTCAAACTTTTTAATTCCACACAAAAAAACCTCCCGTTTATTTTTTAATAAACAAGAGGTTTTCTTAAAACTATTTGTACGTACTTTTAAATAGAAACATAATTAATTTTAGCAATACATACAAAAGCAAGTATCGTATATAAGATTTAAGTTAATATATAACTTCTTATTTAAAATCTTTTAAGTTATAGAAAACTTTCTTGCCATTGTATTGAGCTAATTCACTTAATTCGTCTTCAATACGTAACAATTGATTATATTTAGCAATACGGTCTGTACGTGATAGAGAGCCAGTTTTAATTTGTCCCGCGTTGGTTGCCACCGCGATATCCGCAATGGTTGAGTCTTCTGTTTCACCCGAACGGTGAGATATAACTGCTGTATAACCTGCACGCTTAGCCATTTCGATCGCATCAAAGGTTTCAGTTAAGGTACCAATTTGGTTCACTTTAATCAAGATTGAATTTCCAACACCTTCTTCAATTCCGCGTGAAAGGATTTCGGTATTAGTAACAAATAAATCATCTCCAACTAATTGGACTTTATCACCTAAACGTTCAGTTAATAACTTCCATCCTTCCCAATCATTTTCATCCATACCATCTTCAATTGAAATTATTGGGTATTTATTAACAAGCTCTTCAAGATAGTCAACTTGTTCTTGAGCTGAGCGTTTCTTACCGCCTTCTCCTTCAAACTTCGCATAATCATAAACACCATCAACATAAAATTCTGAAGCGGCACAGTCAAAACCTAAATAGATATCTTGACCTGGCTTATATCCAGCTTTTTCAATTGCTTTAAGAATTGTTTCAACGCCATCTTCAGTTCCTTCAAAACGAGGCGCAAAACCACCCTCATCACCTACTGAAGTTTCTAAACCACGTTCTTTAAGGATTGATTTTAAAGCATGGAAAACTTCTGCTCCCCAACGTAAACCTTCTTTAAAGTTTTCAGCTCCTACAGGTAAAATCATAAACTCTTGGAAAGCAATCGGAGCATCGGAGTGTGAGCCACCGTTGACAATATTCATCATAGGTACAGGTAACTCTTTAGTATTAAAACCACCCAAATATTGGTATAATGGGATATCTAAAAAATCAGCGGCTGCACGTGCAACAGCAATCGATACGCCTAAAATGGCATTAGCGCCTAATTTACCTTTATTTGGTGTCCCATCCATCTCAATCATCATTTGATCAATTGCTTGTTGTTGTAAAACATCAAACCCTAATAAAGCTTCCGCTAAAAAGTGGTTTACATTGTCGACCGCTTGGCTGACACCTTTACCACCATAGCGTGTTTCATCACCATCACGTAATTCTACTGCTTCATGTTCCCCAGTTGATGCCCCTGAAGGTACCATTCCGCGTCCAAAAGCACCACTTTCGGTATAAACTTCTACTTCAATAGTAGGGTTCCCTCTTGAGTCAAGAACTTCGCGTGCGTAAACATCTGTAATATATGGCATTTTATTCGCTCCTTTAGTTTGATTGAAACAGTCATCGTTTCAATCATATTTTATTGTTTTAAATCTATAAATTCAATCAAATCTCATTCATGTTTTATCAAACTCTTACTTGTCATTTCTTTCGGCTGCTCAATTTCAAGAAGTTCTAGCATTGTTGGTGCTAAATCAGATAAGATACCATCTTCTCTGAGTGTAAGGCCCTCTTTAGTCACAATTACTGGAACCGGATTGGTTGTATGAGCCGTCATCGGCTTTCCATCAAGTGTGGTTACTTCATCAGCGTTCCCATGGTCCGCTGTGATAATTGCTGCTCCACCTTTAGCAAGAATCAAGTCAACGATTTGACCTAAACATTCATCAACTGCTTCAATGGCTTTAACTGTAGGATCGAGCATACCGGAATGACCAACCATATCCGGGTTAGCAAAATTAAGAATGATTGCATCGATCGTATCTTCATTAATTTTATCTATCAATGCGTCCTTGACTTCATAAGCTGACATTTCAGGTTTTAAGTCATAAGTAGCTACTTTAGGAGAAGGAATTAAAATACGTTCTTCTCCCGGAAACGTTTCATGACGGCCACCTGACATAAAGAAAGTGACATGAGGAAACTTCTCAGTTTCTGCAATACGTAACTGCGTTTTGCCTGCTTTCGCTATCGCTTCTCCAATCGTATTCACTAAATCAACTTTCTTGAAAGCAATTTCGGCTAGAACATCTTTTGAATATTTAGTAAAGGTTACAAATTGTAAATTTTTTGGTCGAGTGGATGTGTCAAAACCGTCAAAAGCTGGATTACTTATAGCCGTTGATAGTTGAATTGCACGATCGGGGCGGAAATTATAATAAATGACGCTATCGCCTTCTTTAATGTGTCCTTCTGGATCTACCACAAAAGGTTGAACAAATTCATCATATACTTCTTGATCATAAGAAGCCTGAACTCCTGCTTCAGCAGAGGCATATTGAGGTCCTTGACCACTAACTAAAGCATCATAAGCTAATTTAACGCGGTCCCAACGCTTATCACGGTCCATTGCATAGTAACGTCCAGAGACCGTTGCAATTTCACCAATTCCTTTTTCTTTAATAAAACTTTCTGTATCTCTGATAAAACCAATCCCGGATTGAGGCCCAACATCACGTCCATCTAGAAAAGCGTGAATATACACTTTGTTTAAATCCATTTCTTTGGCTAACTCAATTAAACCGAAGAGGTGATTGATATGTGAATGAACACCACCGTTAGAAAGTAAACCCATTAAATGCAGTGCTCCACCATTTTGCTTAGCGTGCTCGATGGCCTTAGTGAGTTCAGGAATCTGTTTTATACTTCCATCTTGAATGGCCTTATTTATTCGTGTCAAGGATTGATAGACTATTCTTCCAGCTCCGATATTCATATGTCCTACTTCAGAATTACCCATTTGACCTTCCGGCAAACCTACATTTTCTCCTTCAGCTTCTATTTGTTGATGGGGAAATTGTTTCCAGTAACGATCAAAGTTGGGTTTATGAGCCGCTTTAACGGCATTCCCATAGGCTTCCTCGCGAATACCAAAACCATCGATAATAATTAAAGCAATAGGTGCTTTTGCCATTAGTTAATCGCCTCCAATAATGATAAGAAAGATTCAGGTTGCAAACTAGCTCCTCCCACTAAAGCTCCGTCAACATCTGGGCAAGCGAGGTACTCTGCAATGTTTTCTGGTTTAACTGATCCGCCATATTGAATACGAACCTGATCAGCTACCTCTTGGTTAAAGTTTTCTGCAACTATATGGCGAATGGTTTTACACATTTTCTGAGCATCATCTTTAGTTGCTGATTTACCTGTTCCAATAGCCCAAATTGGTTCATAAGCAATTACCAATGATTGTACTTGTCCTTCCGTTAATTCATTTAAAGCTGCCGTTATTTGTTGGCCTACAAATTCCTCAGCATTTCCGGCTTCGTAGGTTTCGAGCGTTTCTCCGCAACAAATAATCGGCTTCATTCCATTACGAAAGATAGCATGAGCTTTTTTATTAATCTCTTCATTGCTTTCGTGAAAATACTGGCGACGTTCAGAATGTCCGATAATTACATAATCAACCCCAAGATCTGATAACGTTTTCGGACTGCTTTCGCCCGTAAAAGCCCCTTCATCTTCCCAATAACAATTTTGCGCCGCTACTTGTAAATCAGTTCCCTGTACAGCTTCGGTCATAGCTTCTAAGAAAATAGCAGGAGCTCCGATCACTGCATCGACTAAATCATTTGAAGGGATATCTAACTTGACATCTTCAATAAAAGCCCGCGATTCTTTAGCTGTTTTATTCATTTTCCAGTTTCCAGCAATAATTGGTTTGCGTGACATAGTTTTCTCCTTTTCTAAATTATTTATCATTGATTGAATCCACGCCAGGTAATACTGCCCCTTCAAGATAAGTTAAGGAAGCTCCCCCACCTGTTGAAATATGCGTAAATTTGTCTTCGTAACCTAGTTGACTAACAGCGGCCGCAGAATCTCCACCTCCAACAATCGTTGTTGCATCTTCTAATTGTGCAATAGCCTCACAAACACCTATGGTTCCTTTCGAAAAGTTTTCCATTTCAAAAACACCCATCGGTCCATTCCAAACGACTGTTTTGGCTCCTGCTAGAGTTTCTTTGAATAATTCGACTGTCTCTGGTCCAATATCCATACCCATATAATCAGCAGGAATATCCTCCGAAGTGACGACTTTGGTTTCCGCATCGTTAGCAAATTTTTTAGCCACAACATTGTCAATCGGTAGTACTAATTTGCCGCCTGCTTTCGTCATAATTTCTTTAGCTAACTCAACACGGTCTGGTTCACAAATCGATTGTCCAATTTCAAAACCTTTAGCTTTGAAAAACGTATAAGCCATACCTCCACCAATAAGAATTTTATCCGCTCGGTCTAATAAGTTTTCAATCACCTTAATCTTATCAGAAACCTTGGCACCACCCAAAATAGCTACAAAAGGTCTTTGTGGCTGATCTACTGCTTCGCCTAAAAATTTAACTTCTTTTTCCATTAAGAAACCCACAGCTGATTCTAAGTGAGAAGCAATCCCCACGTTCGAAGCATGGGCACGGTGGGCTGTTCCAAAAGCGTCATTAACAAACAAATCACCTAAACTAGCCCAATACCTACCAAGCTCAGGGTCATTGCCGGATTCTTTTTTACCTTTTACATCTTCAAAGCGCGTATTTTGAACCAATAGTACCTGACCCTTTTGCAAGTCTTTAACCGCTGATTCTAATTTTTCACCACGTGTCTCTTCAACAAAAATAACCATTTGCCCTAATAATTCTGATAAACGATCTGCTACAGGTTTTAAGTTGCGATCTGCTTTATCCAAATCCTCTGCCGATTTGATCTTACCTAGATGTGAAAATAAAACAACCTTGGCTTGATGATCAATTAAATACTTGATTGTATCTAGAGCAGCTACAATTCGATTATCATCTGTAATCTTATCGCCATCCATCGGAACGTTAAAATCGACACGTACTAATACGGTTTTGTTTTCAACGTTTAAGTCTCTAACAGTTTTCTTAGCCATTCTTCTTCCTCCTTATGAAAAAAGCGGAGAAGCGCGTTTGCTTCCCCGCTGGTGTGGGTTTTTCGATTAGTTTAGTTCAACAAAATATTCTAAGGTTGAAATCATGTTTGCTGTAAAGCCGTACTCATTATCATACCATGATGCTGCCATGACGATTTGATCATCGCCTTCCCCCATTACTTTTGTAAGTGTTGCATCAAAGATTGATCCAGCTGGATAACCAATAATATCAGCAGAAACAATTTCATCTTCTTCATAGACAAAAGCATCTGATTCATATTTTTTCATCGCTGCATTGACTTCTTCAGCTGTTACTTCCTTATCTAAGACTGCGTATACCTCAGTTAAAGAGCCAGTAATTGTTGGAACACGTAAAGCTGCACCATCAATCTTGCCATTTAATTCAGGAATTACTTTTCCAATTGCTTTAGCAGCTCCAGTTGAAGCTGGGATAATTGAGAAGGCACCTGCACGGTTTTTACGTCCACCTGGTGAATCTTGCAATTTTTGAGTTGCTGTATAAGCATGGACAGTCACCATTTGGGCAGATTTTAGTCCGAATTCTTTGTGTAAAACATTCACCATCGGAGCTAAACAGTTCGTTGTACATGAAGCTGCTGAAACAATCACATCATCCGCTGTTAAAACTTCGTGATTTACACCGTATACAATTGTTTTCGTTTCAGGCGACTTAGCGGGCGCTGAGATTAAGACACGTTTAGCACCTGCATCGATATGGGCTTGAGCCTTTTCTGCTGAATTGTAAAAACCAGTACATTCTAAGACAAATTCAACCCCTAAATCTTTCCATGGTAATTTTGCTGCATCCGGTTCAGCAAAAGCTTTGATCTCTTTACCATCCACAACAATCACATCACCTTTAGCTTCTACAGAATATGGAAAGCGTCCTTGCGCTGAGTCATATTTTAATAAGTAAGCTAAATCTTCGTTATCTGTTAAATCATTAATTGCTACGACTTCTAAATCGGATCCTTTTTCTAAAATACGACGTAATGCTAAACGTCCAATTCGGCCGAAACCATTGATTGCGATTTTTGTTGACATATTGATAATTTCCCCCTTAGGATATTTTATTTAAATTGGGTAACCCCATTTAAAACAGCTTTAGCGAGACTTTCATCACAGATGAGCCAGGTTTGTTTTGGCATCATCTTGTAGAAAGCTCGGGTAGCAGAAGCTTTTTGTTCACCTGCTACTATGGTTAATAATAACGGAAACTTTATAACATCTTCAAGTTGTAAGCCTAGACGTGGAATAGAAAAAACAATTTTCCCATCAGCATCATAAAAAATACCAAATGCTTCACCCACTGCTTGACCTTCAATAATTTTCTTTTCTTGTTGATCAGTCAATTTTCTTCGATGTGACATAATCTGCGCAGCACCTACACTTAACAAAAGACAGTTAGCTGTTCGGCTTAAATCCAAGGCTTTTTTTATCGCTGGATCTTTAACAATCTCCTGGCTTAATTCATCAGTCAAACGATCTGGAACGTACAAGGGAACATAATCAGCTTGTGTTTCTTGAGCCATTATACCAGCAACCGTATTCGATTGAATATGGAAAGACCCTTCCATTCCGCCACGACTAGGTACGAATGATAAATGTCTATTTTGCGACAATTCTTTGGTAAAATACTGTCCTACATTTGCTAAGGTCGATCCGCCTGTAACAGCCACAACAGCTTCTTGCGGCAATTCTTGACCTAGAATCGTTTGTACCGCTTCAGCTAGCATTTGAAAGACTGTTGGGTCATTTTCGACATTGCCAGCCACTACCCAACAATTTTGAATTTCGAGCTCTTTCGCTAAGAACGCCTCATACTCTGGCAAACGATCCTGACCCATTCTTAATTGCTGAATAAGATGACCTACTCTTTGCCCCTCATCAGTAATCCGAATTCCTGCACGACTAACGTCTACCAGTTCTTGATCGCGTAAAACTTTTAAATTTGTTCTTAAAGTCCGCTCGGATAAATTGATTTGCTCCGCTAAAACCTTACGACCAATTCGTAATTGATGTTTAGATAAAGCCTTTAAGATATTTAGACGAATATCTAACATCTCATCTAATTCAGGCGCAAGTGTACCTAACACATCGATTAAATCCATCCCAAGCCTCCTATTGGTCGTTAAGCGACCTAAAATAACAAAAGAAGAAAAGCTTTTAATTCTTCTATATTGACTATTTTATCACTGTATACTCTAAATTACAATAAATACCCTTTGTTTTGTTGGTCGTATAATGTCCTGATTCGCTCTAAACTGGACCTAAATATATTTATCCGCTATCAAAAACAACAAATTTTTTTGTTAACCAAAAAGAGCAACTCTTATAAAAGACATCGGGTTACTATTAAGAGAAGACATTACCGCTTTTCTTTGCGATAAAACCAATAGGAAGCCATACTCACAACAATTACACCACCAAGCGTAATTACAAGAAAAGCCCATTCTTTAATGGCCGCTGGTAATAGAATTGTTAATATGATTAATGCACCCATTAAAACAAACACTTTACCTGCCAAACGGTGGGTATGATACCACACATGCTCATTCGCTAAGGTCCATGGGGTCCGAATGCCCATAAAATAATTAAATTTTATCTTAGGCATAAAATTACCTAAAATTATGAACAAAATCCCTAGACTACCTTCTATATAGGAAGGAAGTTGGTTAATCCAGTTCAAAATATAAGCTCCCATAACAATTTGAGTAAAAAGAAAGAAGAAATTCGTCGCAAAAATAATCAGATAAAAATGTTTTTCAAAACGCTGAAAATTTTCACGTTTTGGATCGATGTGTTTCAACATTTCTGCTAAAAGATTAAGCCCAATCATTAAACCAGGAAAGAATAAGAGACTTGTTTTGGAACCATATCTATCCACATTCCCCGCTATATCAAAATGCGTAGGAACGGTTTCAGGAGCATTTAAAAAGAAATAACCAGCAAGTATAATTGATATAAGTACAAGTAGCCAATTTTTTAAAATATATTTTGAAAAGCTATTCATCATAAGATCAGACCCCTTCTATTTTTCTAAATTAATTAACCATTGAATAACGCTATCTAAAACTGAAGTATTTAATTCATAATAGATAAATTGACCTTCTCTTTTATCAATTACTAAATCAGCTTGTTTTAAAATCGACAAATGCTTAGAAATTGTTGAACCAGCAGAGTTAAAGTGCCTGACAATCTCTCCAGCAGTTAACGGCCCAGGTCTCAATAGTTCAAGAATTTTCCTTCGATTGGGATCACTCAAAGCTTTAAAAAGCATCTGAAAACTCATTGATGTCACCTCCGACTTAATATTCTTTAATTTAGACATTTAGCTAAATAACTAATTATTATTTTAACATATTCCATCTTTAAAACAAGGATTCAAAAAAGCACTAGCAGATAGCTAGTGCTTTAAAAAATCATTAATTTTTAGTCTTTCTTATTTTTCTTATCTTTACGACTAGACATTACTTCATCCACTAAACCATAAGCTTTTGCTTCTTCAGCCGTCATAAAATTATCTCGGTCAGTATCTTTTTCAATTACTTCAAGTGGTTGGCCAGTCGCTTCACTCAAAATTTCATTTAAACGTGTTCTAGTCTTAAGGATATGACGAGCCGCAATTTCGATTTCAGTGGCTTGGCCTTGCGCTCCCCCTAATGGTTGATGAATCATTACTTCAGCGTTCGGTAAGGCAAAACGTTTGCCTTTGGTTCCTGCAGCTAATAGGACAGATCCCATTGACGCTGCTAGTCCAATCACGATTGTTTGGACGTCCGCTTTAATAAAGTTCATGGTATCATAAATGGCCAACCCAGCCGTAACACTACCACCTGGTGAGTTAATATATAAGTAAATATCTTTTTCAGGATCTTGAGCATCTAAGAATAACAATTGTGCAATAACTGAATTAGCCATGTGATCATCAACTGGACCTGATAACATAATAATTCGATCTTTTAACAAGCGCGAATATATGTCATAAGCGCGTTCTCCGCGTGAAGTTTGTTCTATTACTGTTGGTACTAAATTCATTATATGTCCTTCCTTTAATCAGAGTATTTCAATTTACTTCAATAGTATAACGGATTAGGTCAAGAATGGTCAAGTTTTATGATCTTCTACCTGATCATAAAATCATTCGCTGATTAGATTGGAAAGTAGAGATTTATCAGTATATCAGACCCCTTTGCTTCCAAATAAATTTGACCTCTTAATTTCTCAACAACTATTTTGATTATATTTAAGCCTAAGCCCGTATTTTGTTTTGTCCTCGACTGGTTGTTTTTAGGTTGATAGAAGCGATTCAACCAAGTATTAGGATCTTCATTAATTGGTTGTGAAAGTCGATTACAATAAATGATTCTAACGACATTTGCATTATCTGGTAAAACTTCTCGTTTTGTTTGATTAATTAAATCTTCTTGCTTAAGACTTGTTAATTCTTCCTCAACTTTATGGCCCGTCAATTTTATTTTTAAGTAATCCTTGCCATGATCTAACACATTTTTTACTAAATTATCTAGCGCGTGGTTCAACAGTCTGACATCCGATGTAATTAAAAAACCACCGTCCGATAAGTCCAGTTCAACTTCGATATTAGCCGTTTTTAACTGATCATAGAAAGACAAAACATGCTGAGTAATGATTTCATTTAAATTCAAGATTTCATTCTTGTATTCAAACTCTGTGTCTTGCAACCTCTCTAATAAGAAAAGCCGATCCAACAAATTTTTTAAATGATCGATTCTTTGATAGATAATCTGAAAATAGCGCCGCTTGTCATTCTCATCATCGCTTGTTTCCATTAATTGAAGATAACCCATAAGTGAGGTCAAAGGTGTCCTCACATCATGGGAAAGATTAATCATTAATTCTTGCTTTGAACGTTGCTCAATTTGCAATTCTCTATATATATTTCTTTCTTTAATTAATGCCAAATTTATCCTTTTAACAAGTTCATTCATTTCTGATGAAAAAATCTCTTGTGTCAACAATTGATTCGTAGGGGATTTACTGATAGCCTTTAATTGCTTCGTCAAATCAAACACTTGACGCCGATAGTAATAATGATAGCAAATTATAGCTAGAATTATCAAAATCAATAACAAATATATCATTGACGGTCCCTACTTTCTATGCTCTAATGTTCAAACTTAAAGTCTATTCGATAAATATACCACCTATTCAAGAGATAAAGTACCAATAGGTATATAACACCCATACTTACCACTGACATGGCTTGCTCTGCATAATTTGGACCCATTGACATTAGCTTAATAGAGAATAATTGTTTTGTAAGATCCAAACCAACAATATCCCCTATAAATCCAATGATTTGATTGTGAAAACCTGCTCCCATTAGGCAAGCTAAGACAATGATTGCCACTTTACTTTGTAGCAATAAACTTAAGGTTACTGTCACCGACATAATAATAAGGTACATAAGAGCTTGTGGCAATAGTAAAGCTAAATGATCTTGCCAATGAATAGGAAACTCTATTTGACCTGTCACACCGGCCATTAGGACTGAAAAAGCAATACAAACAACTTGAAATATGAAGAATATTAACAAGGCGACAAATAGTTTAGAAGTCACCCATTTCCATTTCGCTCCTTTAATAGCTAACATATTTTTTAAATAACCAGAAGAAAAATCACTTTCAATAAAAACAGCTGAAAGTATATAAACAAAAAGAAGGCTCAAGCTGTAATTAGCAATTAAACTATCGGAAAAACGATAGGCTTTTTTTTCTTCTTGAATACTTGTTTCGTACTCTTCCTCTGTTAAAATTTCTCCTTCTTGCATCGATTTTATTTCTAACTTAAAATTACCTTCTTCATTGCTTTCTTTCGAAGCCATTGATAGCTGATAGTCCTCGTAAGATTTGTGTGTTGTTACATAGCCGCCATAAGTTAATAAAGAGAATATCAACGATAGGATCAATAGCGTAATCCAAGTAGCGTTCATGTGCAACAACTTATAGGAATCAAAGCGAATAAAATTAACCATTATTGTGACCTCCTGTTAAGCGGATAAAGTAATCTTCTAAGCTCGCTCGTTCAACTACCAATTGTTCAAAAAGAATGCCTGAGCGAATTAATTCATGACTAATTAATGACGGATTATCTAAGTGTTCATATACACGCAGTTCTGAATCGCTCACTTGCTTCATTTGATGAAGATCAAATTTTTCTTGTAAATGTGCCATTATTTGGGCCTGATTGCCACCCTTAATCCGAATAAAATCTTGATTAATCTGATTTAATTCCTCCATATCTGCCTCTTTTAATAAGGTGCCTTCATTAATAATACCAATTCGAGTCGTGAGTTTCGCCAATTCACCCAAAATATGACTAGATATCACAACCGTAATATGACGTTCGCTATTCAATTTAAGAATCGTCTCGCGGAACTCACTAATACCTTGCGGATCCATTCCATTGGTAGGTTCATCTAACAACAAAATATCCGGATCTCCTACTAAAGCTAAAGCAAGACCTAATCGCTGTTTCATGCCCAATGAAAATTTTTTTACTTTCTTTTTCTTAACTTGACTAATGGGTAAACCTACTAAATTCAATAATTCTTCTATATAATTTGCACGACGAATTCCATACAATTTACATTTTAGTTCAAGGTTCTGCCCAGCTGTGAGTCCCATATAAAGTCCTGGCGCCTCAATTAAAGTGCCAATTCTTACTTGAAAATGGTCATTTTTAGCCATTTCTTGGTCTTGAATCCAAACCTTTCCACTAGTCGGTAGAATCTGACGATTAATGATCTTCATTAAGGTTGTTTTACCAGCTCCATTACGACCAATCAGACCATAGATATCACCCGATTGAACATTCATACTGACATTATTCAATGCAAACTGATTCTTATAAGCTTTACATAAATTTTCACTTTTAAGAATGCTTTCCATCTTCTTCCCTCCTTTGTTATCTATATTATAGCCTCCTTCAAAAATAAAATGGCAAAGGAAAAACAAAGAAAGTACTAAGAAAAGGTTAAGATACAAACATAAAAGAAAATAAAATAAATTGATATATTCAATACAATTTAACTATTTTTTATTTTCCAGCGAAATCAAACGGAAACCAATTCCCCAAACCGTTTCAATCCAAGGTCTTTTACTTATTTGATTTAATTTCTTGCGTAAATTTGACATATGAACAGTTAACGTCTTATCATCCGCCAAATAGTCTGCTCCCCAAGCATATTCATAAATTTCAAACTTTGAAAAAACCTTCTTTGGTTGACTTAATAATAATTCTAAGATCCTTCTTTCTTGAGGCGTTAAATTTAATTCCTGCCCTTGATAATTAATTGCTCGGGTCTCAAAATCAATCATTAACCCTTCGAAATTCAATCTCTTATCCGATGTTTTTTCCTCTAAACTAGTTTGATGGCGTTTAAGACATACTTGAATACGCGCTTTTAATTCTTTAAGATCAAACGGCTTCACCAAGTAGTCATCTGCTCCAGCTTGTAAAAGTTCTACCTTGTCATCAACTTGTTCCTTAGCTGAAATAACAATCACCGGAATGGATTTTTCCCCACGAATTATTTTAAGTAGGTCTAAACCTGATAACCCAGGTAACATTAAATCTAATAATATGAGATCAAAATTTGATAGCTCGAATAAAAGTTGACCTTCGCTCCCTGAATAAGCAGGAGTCACTAAGTATCCTTCCTTCGTCAAAGCTTCTAATAACATATTATTAATCTGTAAATCATCTTCAACAACTAAAATCGATACCATAAGCCTACCTCCTTCTTAAATAGTATATCAAAAAACTAAAATGTTGGTCTTATAATGTATAGCTAATTCTTTTATCCATATACGAGAAAGATATATTTCGAAAGATCATCCAAATTAAAAATACATTCCATATAAACTGAAAAGTTATATTAAAAAAAGCTTAACTTGATTTAAAAAACAAGTTAAGCTTTTTTTGATGAAAGAATGAAATTTCAAGGACATTTTAAACGCTATTTATTTATCTTTCGTATTATAACGAGACTAATTAAAACTAACAGCTTTTATTAATTTTTTTACTATATTCAGGTACCATTCCTTTAAACAAAATTATCTTTCTTGCTTACACTTCTTTGATATAAACCTAGTCCACCAAGCAATGTTAAAACAGATGCTGAAAAAATTAAATATGGATCGTTTTCACCTGTCTTAGGCAAAGATGTACTAAGAATAGCTGATTTCGTAACCTTTGTGCTTTCATCACCATTTTTCACACCATCATTAGGGCTACTGTCGGCGGGAGTACCCTCACTCGGAGTGCTGTCGTCTGGCGTCTCTTCATCCGGAGTGCCATCATCTGGCATCTCTTCATCCGGAGTACCGTCATCTGGCGTCTCTTCATCCGGAGTACCGTCATCTGGCATCTCTTCATCCGGAGTACCGTCATCTGGCGTCTCTTCATCCGGAGTGCCGTCATCTGGCGTCTCTTCATCCGGAGTGCCGTCATCTGGCATCTCTTCATCCGGAGTGCCGTCATCTGGCATCTCTTCATCCGGAGTGCCATCATCCGGAGTGCTGTCGTCTGGCGTCTCTTCATCCGGAGTGCCATCATCCGGAGTGCTGTCGTCTGGCGTCTCTTCATCCGGAGTGCCATCATCCGGAGTGCTGTCGTCTGGCGTCTCTTCATCCGGAGTGCCGTCATCTGGCATCTCTTCATCCGGAGTACCGTCATCTGGCGTCTCTTCATCCGGAGTGCCATCATCTGGCGTCTCTTCATCCGGAGTACCGTCATCTGGCGTCTCGTCGTCAAGATTAATTAAAATATTTTCTTCCTTAAATCCTAATTCCACCATTTTATTTTTGATGTTATCTGAAGCAACTTCTATTTTAACAGTACCTTTTATATTATCCGAAAGGTTAAAACTATCCTCTGCAAAAGTGGCATTTTTCGCCTTAATTATAATTTTTTTCAATGATCCAAGAGGACCAGCAATAGTACTATTTGAAAATTCTTTGACTCCTTCTCCAAAAATAATAGTTGTTAAAGAATCTAAGCCATAAAAAGGATTCCTTCCTAAACTATTTAACGATTTTGGTAATTCAACGCTCTCTAAAGATGGCATATAATAAAAGGCCAACCTGCCAATTTCTTCAAGTCCCTCATTTAGTTTAATTTTTTCTAACTTATCTGCATTTTTAAACGCAAAATCTCCTATTCTTTTAACATTTTTCCCGAATATTAACTCTTTAAGATTATCATTATTGTCAAAAGCATAATCGGCTATAGACATTACTTTTTCAGGAATCTCATAGTTTCTTTCTACTTTACTTGACGGATATTTTATAAGATTTTTTTCATCTTTATCAAACAAAATTCCATCTATATCTTTAAAATTATTATTTGATGAACTCACCCTTATTTCTTCTAAATCAGAAGTTGTTATAAAAGCTTCTTCTCCTATTGAGGTAACCCCTTTAGGAATGTAAAGTCGCTTCAATTTTTTGTTTGAAGAGAAGGCGCTCTTACCAATAGTCTTTAAATTAGAAGCTTCTCCAATTTCTAAATCTGTTAGATTCTCATTAAATGAAAAAGCTTTATCTCCGATTGTTTCAACAGAATCCGGAATTTTTATATGTTTTAGATTTGAGAAATAAAAAGCTTCTTTTCCTATATGCTTTAAGTTAGACTTTGGCAAAAACTCAACATTTCTGACGGTTTCAGCTGAAAAAAATGCTCGATCTTGGATCTTCAAGATTGAGTTGGGTATGATAACCTTTGAAACATTCGGACCCATTCTCTGACCAGATACTTCTTCAATTACACTATAGAATGCATTGCTAGCAATTTCCGTTACTGTAAATGTACCTTTTTCATTTTGAATAACATCAGAAATTCTTAAGGTATCATCATTCCATATGAGACTTTTTTCACCATCACCTAATTGAACAGTTCCTACTCCGTCTTTATATGATAAGATTTTATAAACTAGATTCTGGTTATCTGTAATAATACTTCCTAGGATTTGAGCGTTTTGATCATTCACGTAGGTTGATTTTAAATTCTCTTTCGAAAGATTAGTGTCAGTTTCTGAATAACTCTCCAAACTATTATCAGATTCTCTTGAGGTCGTAGGCGCAAGTATTTCTGACGACTTATTACCTTCAAACTCTGTTTCTTTATCTTTAGAAACATTTATTGGTTTTTTAAGACCAGAATCTAATAATTTTTCTCGGTCTTCATTATTGATAATACTATCCTTATTTTCATTTTTTATATCGTTTTTATCAGAGCTTTTGTTTAAATCGTCTTGATTTTTTTCGTCAAGAGTCTCTATTTGATGTCCCTCTGAAACCAGAACATCTTTTAACTCGCTTCTTACAGTATCGCTTTCAGATGAAGCAACTTTATTATGTATATTCTCTATAGATACCTCTATATTACTTTCATCTTCAGCAAATATCGCAGACTGCGAAACCAAAACAAAACTACTTATTGTTAACATGCTACCGATTAAGAATTTATTTTTATTCATAAATTTCCTCCAAAATCTATATTTTAGGTTAACCTAAATAAATAATTAGGTAAAACTAAAGATAGCATTCCTATTAAATTTTGTCAACGAGTGAATGATAAGTTCTCTCAAATTTATAACCTGATCCTGAGCTTTAGGCTAATTTGTGCTCTCTAAAAAGATTCTTTCCATAAATGTTTTATAACTTTATGGAAAGAATCTTTTTTAAACATCTAACTACCACAAAAATTATATACTCTTATAACATTGTTGGGTTTATAACTGTCACACCATTTATATTTTATCCATAATCAAGCTTTAGCAAACGGAATATCTCTATTTTGTTAAAGCAAGTACCATTTTGCTACTGAAATATTATCTTATTTTTTACTCTATCAATATTTCTATTCATAAACTATCAGACTATTTTGAGGATTACACTAATTTCTTTTAGCAACAGTGACACACTTTGCTTTTCTAATTTAATTTTTTTTAATAAGCAATAAATTAGTGTTCCAATAACACACAATTTTTCTTGCTTATTAGAAACGTCTACATAAGTCTCACCCTCTGAAAATCGAGGATATGTTATCATGATATTCATTGACTCATATTTGATTATCAAAAGTTAACTACCCATTTCGAGATCCATTGTCTCTTTATTCAAGCCTGATTCGAAACGAATATGTTCATTCTAATATCCATTCTAAGTAACTGGATAATGGAATCCTTTTGCTCCATCACGAATAGTTGTATATGGGGCTTTTTGAGAATAATCACCAGTTTCTGAGAGATCCTAATAATAATGGGTTGTATTTATATCTAACTCTTCAGCGATCGCTTTATATAGATATTCAATAACATCATCTAAGGTCATTGGGCCTTTAGCCTCCTGATGTCAATTTTGACCCAGAAAGTTTCTTATCCGTTTAATAACCGTTAACTTTTGGTTCTCGTTTCTCTTCTTCTGGCTGAGAAGAAGTTTACCAATTGAAAGCCGTTTGAATAGTTGGATTAACCTGTTTGAATGTGATTAGGCGGCAACTTGCTCATTTTTAATAATATCAACAACAGCAGGGTTTTCTGATAAGAGCTCACTTTCTTGGGTTGAACTAACAATCAGACTCAGTAGTTGACTGGCAAATAATAAAGAATCAAATAATGGTTCAATCAGCTCTTCTTTAAATAAAAAAAAGACCGGTTTCCCGATCTTCGTTGTTATTATTTGGCTGTTTCTTCTACATTTTTTCCTGCGTAGAAACCACAATTTCCGCATACACGGTGGCTCAATTTCATTTCTCCGCACTCAGGGCAAGCATTCATGCCTGGAACACTTAATTTGAAGTGAGTACGACGCTTTCTTTTGACTGCTTTAGATGTTCTTCTTTTTGGTACTGCCATTATTTACACCTCCTGGTAGTTGATGACCTTTAATTATCTTGGTCTGTTAATAACGTTTTTAAGGCTGCAAATCGTGGATCAATTTGATCCTCTTCTGCTTGGTTTTGAAAATTATATTCTTCTTCGGGTATGACTGCCCAATCTTTACCTGAAGGAAGATGGATATCATCCTCTGCAATGACTTGTTTTGGTATATTCAAAAGAATATTATCAACAGCTGACGTTGCAAGGTCAATATAGTCATGTTCAAGAACAATAGTTGTTTCTTCATAATCTTGGGCATTAAAGTCTAAGCTTCTATCAACGTAGCGTTCTCTTACATTGATAGACAAGGGAACTACTACTGGCTTTAAACTACGAGTAGAAGGCAAGGTTACATCCACATCAAATTGACAGTGGAGCACAAACTCTTCATCACGCAAAAGGAAATATCCTTTAGCATGAACTTCATCTATATCGATTATATCCGACTTACGTTCACTCATTTGGGATTGAATATCCATTCGCTCATCAAAGGAATAAATACCATCACGACAAACTTCACGTAATTGACGAAGGGTCCATTTCATATATATCACCTCTAAAACGACAAAATAAATTATACTTAAGAAAAGACAACTTGTCAATCACAATAATCAATTCGAACCCATGAATAGTATAACTGATTAACTCATTGAATACTAGCTTACGATTCATAGTGTTTTTTTAAATATATAGGATGCTTACCGTTCACCTGCTCCTCGATATTCTTTATTGGATTGGCTTGAAACACTCGATCTAAGCGCAAGGTTAAATGGTAAGAATTAATTATATCTTTAGATAAATTTGAAAAAAGTCTTATATTTTCAGATTCAAAACCACTTAGAAATTGTCGACCTGCTTGATTGAAAGCCAGAATCCGGATAACTTGCTGATCTTGGCTCTTATCGAGGTAAGCTTGCCAAGTAGTTTGATCAATATTTAGTAATACCATCATTAATAATCGTTGCACAGCTGATCGCGTCCAACGTGTTGAAGTAAGGCTATCCACTAAATCACTCCAAGAATGGGTTCGAAGATTTTGTTTATAGATAGCAAATTCCATTCCTTCTACCATCCCTTGAATCTTTGCAAGGCCCTCTGTTCCCAGTACTAAAATGGCATAATTGAGTAATTGATAATAATCTTGCCATTCAACTAAGGAATGTTGGAGTTTTTGCCAGGTCATTATAGGAACATTAACTGGGTTCAGCGTTCCTGTTTGGGCTTCTTTTCTAATTTGGCTACCTGAAAGCATACTAATTGGTTGCAGTTCATAAGGTAGGTGAACCCATTTAATAAGTTCTTGACTTGCTTTAAGACGCGGTATAACCAAGGGCTTAATATCCGATCCTTCTAGCGCTTTTAAATATTGTAACCCTAGCATGTGATTCCCTGCCGAAAGATTAAAATTAAATTTTTTATTTTTCTTCTTTAACTCATGATTTACAGCGTCATGATAAGCTGCAGGATAGGCTTTTCCCTCCTTGAGTCTGACACGAATTTCTTTTTGTAAATCACTATCGACTGATTCTAAAAAATCCAGATACGCTTGTAAATTTTCTAATTGAGCAGACTCTGTTCCAAAAGTTAAATAATCAACCTTTAAATGCTTCATTATCTCGACGGCAAAAGACCCAAAATAATCCGCTGACTGAAGACTCGATTTAAGAGGCAGTTCGAGCACTAAGTCAGCACCATTTTGAAGAGCTAAATCGGCTCTTTGCCACTTATCAAGAATGGGGAATTCGCCTCTTTGTACTACGTTGCCGCTCATCAAGACAATCACACAATCTGATTGGGTCAAAGACCTTGCTTTTTTTAGTTGGTAAAAGTGTCCATAATGAAAGGGGTTGTATTCTGCTATAATACCTATGGTTTTCAAGGCTTATTCCCCCTTTTGACACACAAAGAACCAGCGATCTGCTTGCTGATCTTGAAACTCATGGTAAAGTCGTTCACCAAATTGCACCCTAACTTGTATCTGTTGAGATAAAAAACCAGCTTCATTTAAATACTTTATATAAGTCGTCAAAGGATAGGTTCTTTCTTCTAAATCCACTTCATGACGCGTATACAAGGCTTGTCTACCTTCAAAGTGGGAGTAATTATAGACTGTCAGTTCATGAGTAACTTTTAACTCATCGGGATCTGTGAAAGAAGTCCATAAAAGAGCGCCGTTTTCATCCTCGTCATGATAAGAAAATTGATCAAACCCTTGACTCAGTTGATAAGGCGTCCAAACATCAAAAAGCAATCGTCCGCCGGGTTTTAAACAATTAGCCATTGAAAAAAGAGCTTGCTTAAGCTCTTCTTCATTTGCCAAAAAACATAACGAATCAGCATAACAAGTCACTAGGTCATATTTGCCTTGTTCTGCTTGGAGATTCAACATATTCCCTTGTTGAAAAACAAGATTATCCAAAATATTTTTTGAATGCTCTTTAGCTTCTGTAATCATTGCTTCATTTAAATCGATACCCTTTACCTGTGGAAAGTGTTGTACTAATAGACGTGTAAAATAACCTGTTCCACAAGCAACATCTAAAACAGCTTTAACCTCTTTCCCTCCACATTCTTGAGTAAAAGCCAACCAATGATCATATGCACTTAAATCATTAAAACGGTCATAAATCAAAGCTACTTCGGTAAAGCCCATTAAGGATTCACCCATTCAGAAATATCAACTAATGGCGCGTCTCGCCAAATTTTTTCCAAATTATAATGGCTTCGCTCTTCATAATGGAAGACATGAACAACTATTTCGTAAATATCAATTAAAATCCATCTTCCCCCATCTTTGCCTTCAGAACCTTTAATATTAATCTTTGCCTGATGACATTTCTCAATGATTTCATCCACAATCGCATTCAATTGGCGATCATTTTTAGCATGCATAATCACAAAATATTCAGCTAAAGGAGTCATTTCACTAACATCTAAAGCCATTATATCTTGTCCCATACGGTCATCGGCAGCCTTTACAATCACTTCTAATTTTTCTTTACTTGATAACGTCATAGTTCCTCCTAAATAACTTTATTTTCTTGATAATGCTTGATCCAACTATTATAAACTTCAATCTGTAAAGGAAAAAGATATTCTTGTTTCTTCATCAAGCGTTTAACCGTCATTCGCATTTTTAATAAGCAAGCTTTGTCTAAATCAATAAGGCTCAATTTTCTAACTTTATTGACGCCTTTAAAATCACGACCTTCTTCCGTATAGTCAGCAATGTAAAGAATTTTAGCAATTTGTGACATTTGATGCCAACCTGTTGTATGAGCAGCTACCGCCTGAATAACCTCTTCATCCTGACATGCTAAATCTCTTTTTAAAATTTGTGCTGCGGCGAAACCATGCCAAATCCCTTCATTCGCTTCATCCAATCGGTCATCTGACCAAAATTCTTTAGCTAAGAGTAACATCGTGTTTGCATCAATCTCTTTGGCATAATCGTGCATCAAGGCCACGATTGAGGTTTTTTCTATATCTGCTCCATATAATTCAGCTAACTCAAGCGCTTTTTTCTCAACTCTCATAACATGATTAAACCGACTTTTAGATAAGCGCTTGTCTAATTGATTAATTAGTTCCTGTCGGCTCATATTAATGAGATTTTGTTGATATATCAATTCTTCTATCATAAATGCTCCTCTTTCAACTAATCCAATCGACGATAAAGATTATGTTGATGAATATATTCCATCACAGTTTCAGGTACTTGATAACGAATCGATTGTTCCAGATAAACTCTCAAACGTATTTCTGTTGAAGA
This sequence comes from Facklamia miroungae, assembly GCF_012396555.1. Lineage (GTDB taxonomy): Bacteria > Bacillota > Bacilli > Lactobacillales > Aerococcaceae > Facklamia > Facklamia miroungae. The sequence goes on along the minus strand of NZ_JAAXPS010000010.1, from coordinate 16,306 downwards.
AAGTTCTACCAAAGGACTGTCTACCCAAATAATTGGATAAGATCCGCCATATACTTCTTCATTTGGACGTCGAACCCCTACAAATTGAACGATTGAAGCGAGTTCACTGATATCGCGCCATGTATCTAAATCATTAGCTGAATCGCTTCCGATAATAAAATAAAAGTCACTTTCAGGATATTTTTTAATGAAATGTTTCATCGTATCCACCGTATAGTTTTTGCCACCGCGATTCACTTCATAAGCTTGTAACTTAAAAAGCGGATTCCCTTCAATGGCTCTTTGAACCATTTGTATACGGTGTTGCGAAGCAATCGTTTGTTTACCTGGGGCATGAGGGGGTTTGGCAGTAGGCATGAACCAAACCTCATCTAAATCCAATTGCCTTCCCACTTGCTCAGCCATTAATAAATGTCCTAAATGTGGCGGATTAAAGGTTCCGCCTAAAATGCCAATGCGTTGGCGATCATGGTCGGATGATAAAACTTCTATCTGCCCTAAAGTCGCGAAGGCACATTCTCTCTCTAGGGTTAAAATCGTTTGCTCGCTAATGATCGTCCGCATGAAGGTCTCCTTTCTATTGGATGTTTGCTATTTCTTCACTCAGTCGCTGATATTTTTCTTTGCGCGAAGGGCGATAAAGAATGGCGGTATGCCCCACTGTTTGAATTATCACCGCATCAATGGACTCCGCAATTTGTTCAGCAGCTTGGTTAATTTCTTCATCTGAATTTTGTAAGATATTAAATTTAACAAGCTCTCGTTTCTCAATTGCCTCATTGACTTGTTGAATAAAAACATCTGTTACTCCTAATTTACCGACTTGAAAGATTGGTTTTTCCTTTTGAGCTTTCTTCCTTAGAAACTTAATTTGTTTTTTATTTAATACGGTCATTTTGACTCCTTTTCTAGTTAAAAAACTTATTAATATTTAAATTATACTTTCTCTTTGTGAAATTTGAACATTTTGAGGTGCCCAAACTCTAATTTGAACGGGTTCATTTACGGTAAACCAACCTAAACCTGCAATTGCTATGTCTTGATTTGGGTTTAATTGGAAATCACGTCCCTGTAATTTTGGAAAATCACTTAGCTGATCTTGATAAGGGGGGCTCAATAGTTGGCCCTTATGCTTTTGATAAAAATCATCAGCTTTTTCAGTTTTAGTTCGATGAATATAGGCATCATTTGATACGTAAAAAGTAAAAGCCGTCTTCTGACCTGCCGAAAAGTCTATGCGACTTACTCCTGCTAAAAAGAGCGTTTGTCCCGGATTTAATTGGAAAATCCTAGGTTTAATCGGTTGACTAGGCAATAAATTTTTCACACCTTTGCGATCTAAATAATGAGCCATTTGATTTTCTTTAATAATACCGGGAGTATCGATAATACCTGTTGTTTCCGTCAAAGGAATGCGAATCATATCAAGTGTCGTCCCTGGATGATCCGAGGTAGTGATAATTTCTTTTTCTCCACCATAATGGCGTAGCAATTGATTAATCAAGGTTGACTTTCCAACATTGGTGACTCCCACGATATAGACATTGTGTTGCCGTACTTCTTGGTCAATACGGTCGATTAAAGCTTTCAAACTGGCTGGTTTATTTGCAGAAAGTAAATAGACTTCTTCTGGTTTCAAACCATTTTCAAAGAAACGCTGTTTTAACCAGTGAGTAATACGCGCTAGCTTAATTGATTTAGGTAACAAGTCCGCCTTATTTGCTACTAAAACAAAAGGTTGAGAACCGATAAAACGTTGTAATCCTGTTAACATACTCCCTTCAACATCAAATATATCAATCACATTCACAACAAAAGCGTCATCTTCTGCAATGGAAGAAAGTCGATCTAAGAATAAGTCATCCGATAATTGAATATCTTGCAACTCATTATAATGACGCAATCTAAAGCAACGCTGACAATAAAAGTTCCCCTCTATTTTTTTCTTTTCTAGCGTAGAGGCTGGTAAATACCCCATCTCTTCTGGATTTTCACTTTGGATTTCAGCTCCACAGCCAATACACTGGTAGTTTTCTTCTAAATTATTCACTTCTTTCAAGCTGGTCCCCCCAATCTCCGTGGCGATCAATCCCTATCCATTTAAGCGCCATTTTTTCTAGATTTCGATTAACTAAAGTATATATATTATCATTATTAACAATTGGTTTCACTAAGAGTACTTTTAAGCCTAAACTCCTTGCGCCTATTACATCAGTCATAATTTGATCACCTACAACTAAGACATTCTCTGGATCAACTTGCATCGCTTTCATAGCTAGTTGAAAACTGCGCCTCAAAGGTTTTAAGGCATGACCTAAATATGGTATTTTTAAAGGATTAGCCACCCGGTGAACTCGTTCAGGATGATTATTCGATAAAACAAATAATTTTATCCCAGCTTCTTTCATACTTGTAACCCATAAGGCTAATTCTTGTGTATGATCTAAACAATTCCATGCCAGTAATGTGTTGTCAAGGTCAACAATTAATCCTTTAATTTGTTGGTTCATTAAATCAGAAGGTGTTAAACGGTAAATTGAATTAAGACACCATGTGGGTTGAATCAAATTTTTCATGATTCCTCCTATACCTTTATATTTTCTACATTGATAACTTTCGTTTGTTCATTCTTAAAATCATTATAGCATATTCTTTGTAGCTTATACGCATGATTCACTAGGTCTGTTCAGGTATATTTGTCATTCGACTCTCAATAACCTTTGTAATTTCACCTGGCAGTTTGTTCATCTGATAAAAGCATCTAACTAAAATAAAAGAGGCCTGAGGTTTAATTGTCCTCAGGCCTCTTTTCTAATCATTAAATTTAACCTAGCAGATCAAAAATTTCAATGGCTACTAAATCAACATTATCAAAACGGAAAACGGTTCCCGTCTTAGATTCTGTCATTTCAAAAGCATCATCATTTGGCAAATAAGTAACTTGGCATTTTTCAATCCCATCTAATTCAAATCGACGAACTTCAACTTCATCTTTTGACTTAGCCATTGTTTCTAATCGTTGGATAATTCCAGTAAGTACAGATGCTTTCATGATTTCCTCCATTCTTCACCACGAAGATAATATTTATTATACATGGTATAGTAACAAACTGAAATGAAATTGCAAGAAAAAAATCTTGGTAAATACCCATAGAATAAAGCTGAAGATCGCTATTCTTGATCCCACCATAGTTTAATCAAGGCTTGTGTTCCCTCATTTTCATGCCCTTCACTGGCGAGCTCTCGGTATAAATCATAAGCAAGGCTCGTGCCTGGTAAATCTAAATGAGCTTTTTCTGCTTCTTCAAGCGCTATCCCCAAGTCTTTTATATAATGTTTAACAAAAAAGCCTGGTGAATAATCTGCTTTTAATATACGCGGTCCATAATTAGCTAAAGACCAATTTTTAGCAGCACCTCCTGTTAAGGTAGCAATTACTTTTTCTAGATCTAGACCGTTTGCCTTAGCATATCTTAACGTTTCAACCATACCAGTCATAGTACCAGCGATCATAATTTGATTACTAGCCTTAGCGTGTTGTCCTGAGCCTGCAGGTCCATGATGTTGAATACTTGCACTAAATGTTTCTAGAACCGGGCGCACTTCATCAAGAGTCGAAGCATCTCCGCCCACCATCGCGGTTAATCGACCTGCTTTAGCGCCCAAATCCCCGCCGGAAACTGGGGCATCCAAAACGGTTACGCCAATAGCCTTGCCTTTTGCTGTCAATTCTTGAGCCAAACTTGGACGTGAAGTAGTTAAATCGATAAAGACTTGACCTGAGCGTGCTCCTTCAAACAATCCATTTTCACCTAGATATACCGCTTCAACATCAGCAGGATATCCAACAATTGTTAAAACGAGATCACATACTTGAGCAATTTCTTGGGGTGTATTTTGCCAGACAGCACCAAGTTCAACCAGTTTATCAGACTTGGACTTAGTACGATTATATACATAAAGTGGATAACCCGCTTTCAAAATATGCTCAGCCATCGACTGTCCCATTACGCCTAAACCAATAAAACCTACTTTAATATTTTGATACATTATACTTTCCCTCCAATGACAATTTCACGAATAATATTTTTTACTTTACCAAAAACCCGATCAAAAATACCGTTTTCTTCTTCAATATAACGCTCAATTATTTCTTGATAGAATGCCAAAACTTGGTCACCAAACTTTTCAGCTGATATTTCATAAAGATTTTCTGGATTGATTGGACGCATTTGATTGGAATCTACCCTTTCTAAGAAATCTTTAGTCGCCTCAACCATTGGATATTCCTCGGTATACAATTTTCCAAAAGCTTCCTCTTGCATGACCGTCTTAAGATAATCATTGCTTTTAGCAATAATAGGACAACGATTGACAATCGCTTCTAAATAAGTTAACCCTTGAGACTCCGACTCTGAAGCATTTAAATACAAATCAGCCATTTGATAATAACGCCAAACTTCTTCGTGGTCGACAAATCCAACAAACCGTACATCTAATTCGTGCTTCCGACTAAATTGTTCTAAGTTTTCTCTTTCTGGACCGTCGCCAGCAATAACTAGCTTTAAACGAGGATCATTTTCTTTCAATTCACAAAAGGCCTGCAAAACTTCGAGTATATTTTTTTCTTTGGATAAACGAGATAAAGATAACAATATACGATCATCATCCTTAAACCCAAGCTCCTTCTTGAAGCTATTAGCTTCTTCCGGTTTAAAAGTTGGAATGTTTACTCCTGTAGCTATGATTTTGATTGGAACATGAATACCATAAGACCTTAATGTATCCTTCGTTAATTGGCTAGGGGCAATGACTGCATTCGATTGATTACAATATTGCCGTGAAATTACTCGAACATGGCTGGCTTGAACTAAAAGTCCATCTAAAATGTAATGGGTATAATTTTCATACATAGTATGATACGTATGTATATTAGGAATTCTCAAACGATTTGCTACATATTTCCCAGCCAATCCCATACTAAATTCAGTATGTGTATGAATAATATCCAAATTCATAGAACGTGCGATTTTTAAACAGCGATCAAAGCCTCGGTATGCAATTCTTCGATCAGAAAAACTTAAAAAAGGGATACTCGAGATTCTAACAACATCTGCTTCGGCCTCTGCATTCGGGTCAGTCGTGGTAAAAATAACCACTTCATGCCCTCTTGCCCTTAGTTCTTTCGTTAATATTTTGATTGAAGTTGATACACCACTTAATTGAGGAAAGTATGTATCCGTAAACATGCCTATCTTCATAATGCTTCCTTCCTAAAAAGCTTATTTCTATTCACATCTATTATAGTAAATGTTTTTCAAACTTAACAGGAATTTTTTTACTTTAAAAAAAGACCCGGCTTGATCATCTGTATCATAAACATTCTTAAATGTTCAAATAACACAAATTATCAATTGGGTCTCAAGCCAGTTTTAGATCTACTTAAAGATTTCTACTGCGCTAAATAATTCTTAACTAAGTCTAGTACTTCTTCGGATGAACTACATTCCTTAGTAACACGCTCAGCCAACTCTTTCATCATTTGGCTATCAAGACGCGAAACTAACTGACGTGTCCTTAAGATAGAAGAAGCAGACATTGAAAACTCATCCAATCCCATACCAACTAAAATAGGCACTGCCATCTGATCGCCTGCCATTTCACCACACATACCCACCCATTTACCTTCTTGATGAGCCGAATCAATCACAAATTTTACTAACCGCAGGATTGAAGGATTATATGGCTGATACAAATAAGAAACTTGTTCATTCATACGATCAGCAGCCATTGAATACTGAATTAAATCATTGGTTCCGATAGAAAAGAAATCTACTTCTTTAGCAAATTGATCAGCTAAAACTGCTGCTGCCGGAATTTCTACCATAATTCCAACTTCGATTTTATCAGAGTATGCTATTTGAGCTTGTGCGAGTTCTTCTTTGGCTTCTTCCAATATGGCTTTAGCTTGGTGAAATTCTGATAAAGTGGCTATCATAGGAAACATTATTTTTAGATCGCCATGAACAGATGCTCGCAAAAGAGCCCTCAACTGTGTTTTAAACATTTCTTGTTTATCTAGAGAGATCCGAATGGCGCGATACCCCAAAAAAGGATTCAACTCTTGCGGTAATGTCATATAAGGGAGATGTTTATCGCCGCCTATATCCATTGTTCGCACAACGACTCCTTTTCCATCAACCGCTTCAAGCACTTGACGGTAAGCTTGATATTGGTCATCTTCACTTGGGAAATCTGAAGAATTCATATAAAGAAACTCTGTCCGATAAAGACCAATTCCATCCGCACCATTTGCAATAACTCCCTCAACATCCTGAGGTGTACCTATATTGGCTGCAATTTCTAACGATTTCCCGTCACTAGTTAAAGAGGAAGCAGATACTAATTTTTTTAGTTCTTCCTTATTTTGTCTTAAAAGTGCTGATTTATCTTGATATTCTTTCAGCTCAGACTCGGTGGGTTGTAAAATAACACTACCTTCTATCGCGTCAACAATAATTTTTTGCCCTTGAGTTACGGCTTCAGACACACCTTTAATACCCACGATAGCTGGAATTTCTAAAGACCTAGCCATAATGGCCGAATGAGAAGTGCGGCCTCCTATTTCTGTTACAAAAGCTTTAACATACTTTTTGTTTAATTGAGCGGTATCACTCGGTGTTAAGTCCCTGGCTACCACTATTACTTCATGATCGATCGTTGCAGGAGTTGGTAATTCAACTCCTAATAAGGCTGCCATTAACCTTTGCTTTACGTCTCGTATATCCGCAGCGCGTTCTTGCATATATGGATTATCCTCCATTGCTTCAAACGTAGCGATGAACATATCTGCCACTTTTTGCAAGCTCGCCTCTGCATTCATTTTTTCATCTTCAATTAGATTTTTTATTTGGGCTAGAAATTCTGGATCCGATAGCACTAAAAGATGGGCATCAAAAACTTGTGCCTCTGCTTCGCCTAATTGAGTAGAAGCTAATTGGCGAATTTTTTCCAGTTCCGCTTTTGCTTGATCAACAGCGATAGACAAACGCACAAGTTCTTGTTCGCAATCTTCAATTATCTTTTCTTCAAAACTTAAATCTGGATCCACTAATAAATAAACGGGAGCGATTGCAATCCCGTCACTAGCCGCAATGCCAGTTAGTTTATTAGTCATTATTCAGATAAGCCCTCTTTCTTCATAGTCTCAGCTACCATCTCAATCGCTTCCTTCTCGTCAGAGCCGTCAGCAGTGATAGTTACATCTGATCCTTGACCAACGCCAAGTGACATAACACCCATTATAGATTTTAAGTTTACTGATTTACCCTTATATTCAAGGTTAATATCTGAAGAAAACTTACTTGCTGCTTGCACTAACAAAGTTGCAGGTCTTGCGTGAATCCCTGTCTCAGCAATTACGTGAAATTCTTTTTTTTCCATATTATCGTCTCCTTATAAAACATTTACTTACGTACATTATGACATAATTTTCTTAGCTCATCTTTCTAGGTCTTTGTAAACCCTAGGCAAACGCTATCATTATTATACACAAAACCCCAATTAAAAGCTAAGATTATATTATATAATAACTTCACTCAAACACATAGAAAGAAATTACATTAATTTCTTAAGTCTAACTTCCGGATGCTTATCTTTAAACCAATTTTCTGCAAATTGATTTTCAAAAAGAAAAACAGGCTGACCAAAGCGGTCTTTTGCTAATAAATTCCGCGAAGAAGACATTTTCGGATCGAGATCCTCTTCATCAATCCAGCGCGCAATTTTAGAACCCATGGGTGTCATTTCTACTTCTGCATTATATTCGTTCAATAACCGATATTGAAACACTTCAAACTGTAATTGACCTACTGCGCCTAAAATATATTCTTCCGTATGATACGTTTTGTAAAGTTGAATAGCCCCTTCTTGAACCAATTGCTCGATTCCTTTATGGAATGATTTTTGTTTCATAACATTCTTTGGAGCAACCTTCATAAAAATTTCAGGGGTAAACTGAGGCAACTCTTCAAACTGTACGGACTGATTTCCGGCATAGATCGTGTCCCCAATTTGAAAGTTCCCCGTATCATAAAGACCAATTATATCTCCAGCAAAAGCATCTTGAACTTCCTCACGACTATCAGCCATAAATTGGGTCGTATGAGCCATCCGAATTGTTTTACCAGTACGATTCAAAGTCACTGTCATTCCTTTTTCAAAACGTCCCGACACAATTCGAACAAAAGCAATTCGGTCGCGATGGGCGGGATTCATATTCGCTTGAATTTTAAAGATAAAACCGGTAAAACGTTCATCAGTTGGGTGAATATACTCATCAGCCACTGTGAGAGCAGGAGCTGGCTCGTGCGATAAATCAACGAAAGCATCGAGAAAAGTTTGGACTCCAAACCCCGTTAAAGCTGAACCAAAGAAAACGGGTGTCAGTTTCCCCTGTGAAATAGCTTCCCGATCAAAACTATTCCCTGCTTCATGCAAAAGTTGAGCGTCGTCAAGAGCTTGACTATAAATGGAAGAGGATTTAAAAGCATGCTCTCCTTGAGCATGACCTTCTTCGTCAAGAGGTATAAAGTAATCTTCATCATCAGATCGACGTATTTCTACGCGCTTATTATAGAGATCATACAATCCTAATAAAGTTTTGCCCATTCCCATCGGCCAGTTCATAGGATAGGCATCGATTCCTAAAACTTCTTCTAACTCAGCCACCAAATCCATCGGTTCTCGCCCATCACGGTCTAATTTATTCATAAAAGTAAAAATGGGAATCCCTCGTTTAGAAACCACTTCAAAAAGCTTTTTAGTTTGAGGCTCGATCCCTTTACCTGAATCTACTACCATAACAGCTGCATCAACTGCCATAAGTGTCCGATAAGTATCTTCTGAAAAATCCTCATGTCCTGGGGTATCAAGGATATTCACTTGATAACCATCATAGTCAACTTGCATAACCGAAGAGGTTACAGAAATACCACGTTGTTTTTCAATATCCATCCAGTCTGATTTAGCAAATTTATTCGATTTCTTTCCTTTGGCTTTTACTGTTCCAGCCTCACGAATTGCGCCTGAAAACAATAGGAGTTGCTCTGTTATTGTTGTTTTACCAGCATCCGGATGCGATATAATAGCAAACGTTCTTCTACGCTGGACTTCATTTTCTATATTTTTTATCATTAATTTCCCTCATTTCTAATTCTAACTTAAGGACAAGAAAAGCCGGGATGGCCCCAGCCTGTTTCTCATCATTTAGTTAACCATGAGCTTTCTTGAAGTCAACAAGTTTTTTATCTTTCGTCTTTGCTACTGCATCTTCATTTTGAATAACATCTTGAATTAGGCGCTGTAACTCCGCTTTTTCTTTATCAGATAATTGTTTTTCTGCTGAAAAATTTCTAGGATGGTTCGTTACTTGCAGGTCATCTTGCTCATAATCTGCAATTTGATTCATAAAACGATCCACTTGTTTACTAGGGAAAATCTCATCAAAATTTGTCGCTGATACAAATTTTTCATAATCTGAAATCATGTCTAACATTTGTGATTGCATCATTTTCAGCTGATCTTTAAGATCTGTTCCTGTATTAGCTAGTTCTTTACTATAGTATGCAAAATTCTCTTTATATTGCGTAACTTGCTCATTCGTTCGATTGATAAGTTTTTCAGCTTCTGCTTCTGAATCTGCGATAATCTCATTCCCCGTCTTACGAGCATCTACTAGACCATCTTTTAAAGCAGCTTCAATCGATTGGAAATATACAATTTTCTCTTCTAAAGATTGAACTTTCTGGTTTAAATTTGCTAATTCTTTTTCTAAGGATTTGATTTTTTCGTCCTTATGTTCTACCAATTGGTTGACTTGTTTGCGATTATAGCCAAATAGATTCACAGACACTTCGCTGATACGGTCCATTTAGTCACCTCATAACTTTCTTTTCCATCTATTAATTTTAACAAAAATCACCCGCTTTGAATAGGATAATATAACAATTTAACTTTAGATCTCTATGACATCACTGATTCAAAATAAAAAAATCTGAATTTTCTCTTAGTGAGAAAAATTCAGATTACAATTCTAGCTTAAAATTTTACTCAACCATATCTGATTCTAGATAATTTTTTATTAAATCATAGGTTGCTTGCACAGAAGTAATATGCGTTCTTTCAAAGGCATGACTCGCATCAATTCCTGCACCGAAAAGACCATGACGAACATCGGCACCCGCGCGCATGGCTGCAGACGCATCGGATCCATAATATGGATAAATATCGATCTTATAAGGAATCTCATTTTCTTCACATAAAGCAACTAATTGGTTGCGCAATCCTACATGGTATGGACCAGAAGCATCCTTTGCACAGATAGATACTGTATATTCATCAGAAGTTTGGTCATCTCCAAGTGCTCCCATATCAACGGCAATATATTCTTCTACCTCTGGAACAATATTAGAATTTCCTCCATAACCAATTTCTTCATTATTAGAAATATAAAAATGTGTCGTATGACCTAAAGTGAGATCGCCTGCCTTTATAGCTTCAATAGCCTCTAATAACAGTGAAACGCTAACCTTGTCATCTAAATGACGAGATTTTAGATAACCTGAATTCGTAATTTCTGCACGTGGATGGAATGAAATGAAATCCCCAACTTCAATTCCTAATTCAGCTACGTCTTCTGGATTAAAGACAGGGTGATCTAAACGAACTTCCATATTCTCTTGATTCCGCTCCAAGGATCCTGCATTTCGATAAACATGAACAGATGTTTGATGCATCAAAATGGTACCGTCGAAAACTTTACCTGTTTTAGCAGAATGAATTTTACAATATACACCTTCTAAAGAATTATAAACAAATCCACCTATTAAATCTAACTTCAAACGGCCATCTGCTTTAACGGCACGGACCATGGCACCTAATGTGTCAACATGGGCAGTAATAAAGCGTTGACGCTCTCTATTCTTACCTTTTAATGTAACCAACAACCCACCCTTTGGTGTTTTAGAGTATTCCACATTATCCTGATCGAATTTATTCATTAAATGGGACATAATTTCACCGGTATAGCCAGTTGGTGAAGCGATTTCAGTTAATTGCTTCACTCGCTCTAAGCGCACACGATCTGTTTCTGATAATTGATAATTCAATTCTACCATTGTTTTCTCTCCTTTGTATGAATAATCTAAAAAGATCAATCTTTGTAATCGCTTGATTCTACTATACAACACTTACTAAAATTTTCAAAAGCAAATTGATAGATTTTTTAAAAAATACATTTGGAAATTTTGACCCTTTGTTAAATGGTAGAAATTTTTAGAGCAAGAGTAGCCATACAGAAAATAAAAACTTTGTATCCATTTAGGATAGATAAGATAAAAACATTCTGGCAATAGTAAAGTAAATAAAAACAGAAGTTAAGTCACTCAGCGTAGAAATAAAAGGGCCACTAGCCACTGCAGGATCAAAGCCCAATTTCAACATTAACTTAGGAATGAGAGCACCAGCTAAATTGGCAACTACAATCGCACAAGCCATCGCAATCCCTATGATTAATCCTAAAAAGAGATTTCCCTTCCAGATACCTGCAACCAAAGCAATAGTTATTCCGACAACTATGCCCGTCACAACTCCCGTTAAGAGTTCAAAACCAAAGGAGTCGAAAAACTGATCGTCTTCTGATTTATTAGTGAGTTTGCGCACAGCCACCGCTAAAGATTGTGTCCCAGCGTTTCCTGCCGTTCCTGTAATCAAAGTTACAAAGCTAGATAAAACTGGCACTGAAGATATGAGACCTTCAAATTGAGAAATTAAAGTAGCCGTTCCCATCCCCATAAATAAAAGAGTCACTAACCATGGTAGACGACTTTTTGAAGCCTTAATAGGCGTGGTATGTATCTCATTAACATCAACCGCAGCCAAACCAGAATAATCACTATCTGCCTCTTCTTGAATAACATCCAAAACATCATCAACAGTAATGATGCCTAATAATTCGCGATCAAATCCGACAACCGGTAAGGCTAACAAGTCATAATCTTGCACCATCTTTGCAACTTCAACTTGATCATCATTGACTTCTACAGTAATCAAACGCGGATTCAAAATCTCTGAGATTAACGTTTGGTCATCATGAACAATTAAGTCTCTTAATGAGATCACACCTTTGAGACGACTATCTTCATCAATAACATAAACATAGTAAATGGTTTCAGCTTGTGCAGCTGCTAATTTTAAATGTTCATAGGCTTGTTTGACCGTGTATTCTTCTTTCACTGTGACAAATTCGGTGGTCATAATGGATCCGGCTGTTTCATCGATATAGTTAATCAAACGCGAAATTTCACGTGCAGAAGTATTGGGCATCAGATGCATATACATATTTACTTTTTCTTTATTATCAATATTATTTAAAATATCGACTGCATTATCAGCATACATCTCACCAAGAACAATCGCAGCGTAAGCATTTTCCATTTCCAAAAAATACTCTTCACTTAAATGAAGAATATCCGATTCAAAAGCATCAAAGACATCTGCTAATTCATTCGGGGCAAGGTATTGATAAACCTTTTTGCGTTCAGAACTTGCAAATTCAGTAAAAATTTTTGCCTGATCATAATTATGCAAGGCTAAAAACTCAGTCCGAAAACGTGTCATACGATTGCTTTGCAACATAGCTTTAAAACTAATAACACTTTCTTCAAAGCTTCTTTCAAATACTTCCATAGCTCTTCCTCCCTTGGTCAATTTCTTGGGCTTGCATCCAATTTTGCATATCTTGTGGTAGAGGTATTATAAAATGTAAAGGCTCTTGTGTAATCGGATGAATAAATTTTAATTCTCCACAGTGAAGTGCTTGGCGTTGAATAGAATTCGTTAATGGTCCTCCATACAAATCATCTCCAATTAAAGGACCCTTCATATGCATTAAATGTACTCGAATTTGATGAGTTCGTCCTGTATGGAGCCTCAATCTTAGATAAGCTCCATCAGGATAAATTTGCTGACACCAATACTCCGTCTTGGCATATTTACCACTTTCATGAACCCGGCGTGTAATGATGGAAGCTTCAGTACGAGCGATAGGAGCTTCAATCACACCATGGTCTGGCCACTGATTACGACTGGTTAAGGCATGATAATATTTTAATACTTGGCCAGCTCGTACTTGCTGATCGAGCAAAGCATGTGCCAAACGATGCTTAGCAATCAACATTAGCCCCGATGTATCACGATCCAACCTTGTCACTATATGAATCACTTGGTCAGAATAACCTTGTCTTTGATAGTAGCCTCTTACCCGATTAGCAATTGAACCAGCGGGATTAGCTAATGAAGGGATCGAAACAACCCCTACCTGTTTATTGAGAATTAATAAATCTTGATCTTCATAGATAATGTTTATCGGCTCTTGCGAAGGTGGAACGGTGTCATGTCCCCTCTCTACTGGAGCAATTAATCGAAGATGATCGCCCTTTCGAATATTATAACGCATCGGAACACGAAGATGATTAAGCAATATGTCACCATCAAATTTAACTGTTTTTAGAAATGCTTTAGGCAAATTCTGCTGAGCTAAGAATTCTTTGATAGTTATTTCTTGATCCTGATTATAAATCCATTCTAGCTCCATCTTTAACCTCACAAGTTTTTATTTATAGTTTGAATCATTTTTTAAATTAGCAATAAAGGAAGACTCTACTCGATTCCAGTAGTGCATATGTTTAAAACTGGCGAAGTGAATACGTTCTTTGGCTAGTTCTAGTCGTATCGATTCAATCGTCTGATCTGCCCAAAAAAGATGATCCGTTGTGATATCAATCCACTCATTGGAAGGATCGGGCTTTAAAATTAACCACTCATCTGCTGGCAGTATAATTGGCGAAGCTAAAGAACGATAGACTCGATTATTCACTGAGGCCATTTCAGTCATTTGGAAAGCCTCAATTCTTGGATGCATGACCGCACCACCCAAAGATTTATTTAATCCAGTTGACCCCGTTGGCGTGGCGATACAGAGTCCATCTCCACGAAAAGTCTCAAAAAACTGCCCTTTAATTTCCACATCACAAACCATTGTTTTGCGATGCGATCGCACGCTACACTCATTAAGTGCTAGAATATGATGTTTTTGACCATTAGCCAAAGAAATATCTACGGAAAGAAGAGGATAAGAAACGGAGTCTGCTTCATTTTCCAAGATCCCTTGTAACACTTGATCAATTTGAGATCCTAACCAATCCGTATAAAAACCTAAATGCCCTGTATGAATACCGATAAATTGTATCTGATCAATCGATGACTGGAATTGGTGAAAAGCTGAAAGGAGTGTTCCGTCTCCACCAACTGAAATAACATAGTCAGGCGTTTCACCTACTGATATCTCTGTTAAACCATATAAAGGCAGTTTTGCTTTTAATTGTTGAGCATAAGATATAGACAGCGGTTTTTGATTATATACTATTCCTATTTTTTTCATAAAATTCTCCTCACTGCTTGAGAATTACTTGGAATCAAAAAGCTTTGTTGCTTCATGGATCTCTTCACGAATCTGACTCATTTCTTCATCTAATAAAAAGGCTGCTTCCGATGCTCTTTGTAGTCTTTCTAAAATTTCTACTGGATATTTTCCATCATATTTATAATTTAAAGAGTGTTCGATTGTCGCCCAAAAGTTCATGGCTAATGTTCTAATTTGAACCTCGACAATAACAGAGATATTTCCTTCAATACGCTCAACAGGATATTCAAGAATCATATGATAAGATCGATAACCACTTGGTTTGTGATTCTTAATATAGTCTCTAATCATAATCACTTTGAAATCTGTTCTCTTTAACAACAGTTCTGCAACTTCATAGATATCTTCTACAAATTGGCACATTACTCTTACACCAGCAATATCTTGCACGCCATAAAGAAAATTTTTTGCTTCAATCTTTCTGACAGCCATCTTTTCAAGAATGCTTTCGGGTGTTTTCACCCTTCCGGTAACGAATTCAATAGGGGCATGTTTATCTAGATCAATATACTCCTGACGAATACTTTTGAGTTTTAATTTTAATTCTTCAACTGCTTGTCCATAGGGTGCCAAAAAAAGTGGCCAATCATCAACTAAAGGTATTTCTTTTTCGAACTGCTCTCCCATGATTCCCTCCTTCACTTCGTCAACCCAATTGAACAATATAGTATAACTGAGATTAACTTTCAATTCTTATATTTCATACAGATATTATTTTACCATAATTAAGACCTTTGCCGTATACATAAAAATACTTGAAATTTCTCTTAAATTAAGGCATACTATTTAATTGTGAAGATTTTTCAAAATGCGTATCATTATAATTTGCTAACAGAGTATGTTAATCTGATAATAGTAGGAACAGAACTATAGATAAGGAGGAATAGTAATGGAGAATTATTTAATTGATTATCATTTTAATGGTCATGCGAAATATTTTGACTTCTACTTATTCGTCAATCCGCTCGGTAGAAAATGCTACTATTCCGAACAAGAAATAAATAAAGCAAAGAAAATCATTTCGTCGAAGGTTGATATTAATATTCTTTGTATTCATAACGAAGACATCTTAAATGATTTTATGAAAAGATTAGGTATCTATAAACCGAGCTTAGCTGTGCGCAATGAACTTTATTGTAAGCTTTACACAGCTGCTCTAGCAGTAAAAGCTGCTCACTTCCAAGGCAAAAGAAAAGGTCGCCACTTCTTAAAAGATCTTCAACGAAATATTTATTATGATCTTTCTATACTAGATAAAAAGTTGCTCTTAGATGTAGCCGAAAAAAATGGACTCGATCTTGATCTTTTTGTTGATGACTTTCATTCTGACTATACAAAAGAACTCTATTTTGATGATTTAAAAATAGCCGATGCCATGGGAGTAAAATTGACACCCAGTCTCGTTATCTTTGATTCAAGTACAGAAGATGAAGGCATTTTATTGGAAGATGAAGTTACCTATGATGCAGTGCTTGATCATTTAGATCTACTTTTTCTATCACAATACCGTGAACACTCGAACAATTCAAAAACCCACCTTAATGTTATTAAATAATAAATTTTTTTAAGAATATTTAAAAGCCAGCATCTAAGTGTATCCAATAGATGCTGGCTTTTTTAGGTTCTATAATAAATAGGGTTGATGGAAGAAAAATACTTCCTTCAACCCTATTTTTTGGTACACAAAAACACAGAAGTCCGATATATTAAAAGCGCTAACCAAAATAGAAAGGACTCTGTGCTATGACTCATGATATACGAAAA
>NZ_JAAXPS010000001.1 GCF_012396555.1 Facklamia miroungae | reverse complement strand
GGAAAGCCTTGATGGAATTCAAAGCAGGGCTCACTTTTGCCTGCTTGAACATGAAGAAATTGGCAAACATATTGGAGATGAGAAGCTAAAAAGGCTTCGCATTTTTTTATTTTCATGTGATTTATAACTAAAATAAAGACAACCCCTTATTTGAGATTAACTCACACAGGGTTTGTCTTCAGTCTGACAGATCTCAAAGGATCTGTTTTTTAAATATTAATTTTTATTTCTTAACAATTAAACGTTCACTAATTGAGTTGATTTCTTTTGTGCCAGCTGGTGATCCGATTGCACCGAATGGCATTTGCGCAACAAGTTCCCAATCACTAGAGATATCAAAAGTTGCATAAACTTTTTCATCAATCACACCATTATAGTGTTGTAATGAAGCACCTAATTCTCTTTCAGAGAAGGCTGTCCATAAAGCTAATTGGTGCATAGCATTCGTATGGTGTGCCCAAGTAGGAAAATTATCTGCAAAAATAGGGAATTGTTCTTGTAATCCTTTAACTACATTTTGATCTTCGAAAAAGAGTACAGTCCCATATGCATTTTTAAAGCCATCCATTTTCTGTTGTGTAGCAGTGAAATCAGCATCGCCCATAATATCTCTTAATGATTCGGTTGTTAAATCCCATAATTTTTTATGATTATCATTTAATAACAATACAATTCGGGTACTTTGTGAGTTGAAAGCTGAAGGTGTATGTTTAATGACTTCAGTGATAATCTTTTCAATTTCTTGGTCACTAATTGGTGAAGCCGGCTTAAGATCGTAGATTGTCCGTCTCTTTTCAATCATATCCAAAAATTCGCGTTTTTCTTCTTTACTAAATAATCCCATTTTTCCCACTCCTAATAATTTTTTTAATCATGTAAATGATTATAGAATATACGTAAATTTGAAGTTTTAGCAGTAATATATTACGATGAATCATCACCAACCGCTTACTTTAAGTAACTTAACTCGTTTTCGTATATCTCTATTTTTAAGTATAAACCATTACTTTTAAAAAAGCAAGAGGAAACTTGTTTTTAATTTAAATCATTGTTTATAAAGATATCTGCATAGAAATAAAAGGTGATATTCCAAACATATTATTAATCGAGCGGGGTAGATTAGATAGAAGCAGTAGGGGAGCTATGCTATAATTAAATAAAATGGCATAAATATAGTAATTACTAAGATCAATTCAATTTGCAAAAGGAGGTATGATAAGTGTCTACCAATCTATTATTTTTAGCTAGCCTCTTTATACTAATGTGTCTCTCCGTTTATTTTTGGCAGAAAGAACACGACCTATATAAACGAATAATATTTAAAAGAATAAGTATTTTTTTAATTGTGATAAATATAATAGTCTTTTTACCTATTTTTATCTATTTTTTCGGTAAATTAGGCAATTCTTTTTAAACAAAAAGCGACAGCAATCTATCTATTTGCTGTCGCTTTTATGTTAAATCCAGAAAGGGACTCTTTTAGTCTGAAAATGTATATAATAGTTATCTTGCTGAAAAACTTCACCATCTTTTTGTGCCCATTGGTTCGAGTTAATTTCTAGGATTATTTCACTTGCTTGGTAAGTGTGAAGCTTAGGATGAGCTAGGTGTGACTTGTTGGTTAGCAACTTAACAAGAATAGAAAATAAGTTTCCTAAAGAAACGTTATCTGCTATCAAAACCTCTAATAGATCATCGTGATTTGTAGCATGAGGGACAATTTTTATTCCTCCACCAAAGTAGGGGTTATTGGCTACTACTGCTAATTTAGCGTTATAAAATGGATAAGATTGATTATCGATCTTCAATCGAAGCGAAAATTTTCTCTGTTTGATAAACCCAGAAAGTATACCTAGTAGATAAGAAAAAGCACCTAATCTTTCTTTTTGTTTTTTCTTTTCAATATTACGAGTAATTAATCCATCAAGGCCAAAGCCCATGCTATTAACTGCTATATATTTGTTCTGATTATCTGTTGCTACTATAATCGCTAGTTCTTGTCCTTCTTGAAGAGTCAATAGGTGTTGTAGGGCTTTTGCAGTATTAGTGGGAATTTTATGAGTACGAGCAAAGTCATTACCAGAACCGGCAGGAATATAGCCTATTGGATTAGTGAAATTGTTTTTGGTATAAATATGGATAAATTGATTGAGACTACCATCCCCACCCACAATAATAAAATAATCAGTTGGATGAATTGTTACTTTCAATTTAGAGAGTGAAATACTTAGTTGCTGAATATTATTTGATATGATTAGTTGATAGCTTACAATATGTTCCGGTAATAGTAATTCTAATTTTTTCAATACACTCTCGATATTCCTTGAACGCTTATTAATAAAAAAATAATATTTATTCACCACCTACTACCTCCAAAGCTCTATACATAATAATGAAGTATACCATTTTAATATAGGATAGAGAAGGAAGATATAATTTTAACTAATAACCACTTTTTATAGATAAATTACAAAAAAAGCGATGTGGAATAGCCACATCGCTTTTGCAGGTAAGTTGGTTTTAATTAAAAAAAATTTGAAATGAAATTAAGCTTTATTGCAGCCTCTCTTTTTGCAAGTAATCGCTTCGTTTGTTTCAACCCAGTCTTCTGGATTATCTTCTATTATAGCCCCACACCCTGTTCTTCTACCTTCTTTTAAATGGATTTTTCCATTTTCTGATTTTGTAGTGTCTTTTCCTATGTATTTAATGTTATTCAAATCTAATGCCTCCCAAAAGATAATGAATTTCACCTGCAATGTAAGCGTACTCTTTTTAAAGAATTAATTCAATATATTTGGTATTGAACCTATAGAGTAAAAATTTATTTTTTAAAGTAACTGATTTCAAAAAAATTTAGACATAAAAGAAATTAATTATGAAAAAAAGTCAACCAAAAATTCTATTAATCATATTGATAAAAATTAAGGAAAAATTTTGTTGAATTACTATGCCTTTATCTTGCGATCATGATATAATATACTAAAAGGGAGGGGTTTAAATGATTCATTATACATCGACAGATTTAGGGACCAATGTTTCAGAAGAAGAAGTGATCAATCAAATTAAGCAAGCCACTAAACCAATTCGTTTCACCCACTGGGAAGGAATGGGGACGCCGATTCATAACCAGGAAATTTCGGTAGAAGAAGCAATTGAAATTATAAAAAATGAACATACAACTCTGATTACTGAAAATGAAAAAATGATTAACGTCCAGACCTTCGAGGCTTATTTTAGACCTTAATGGGTGAACACCTTTGAAAAAATAAATTCTAAAAGAAGTCGAAGATAAAAAGCGACTTCTTTTTTAATATCAATGAGTAAGTTCAATAATGACCCTACAAGTGATAAACTATATAAATTGTTAATGTAAATATACAATTAATTAACTGCTGAATGTTTGCAAATTTCTTTCCTGAATTTAAAATCGTCTTAATCATAGGTAAGTGGTTTCTGATTGCATAACACGAATATCTGAACTATAGATTAGATTGGAATCATTTAGAAAGATAATGAGAAAATAATTTGGAGGTAAAGATATGAAAAAGCTATCCTACAGAACAAAATTTTTCACTGTTCTTGCAATCATTTTTATTCTATCACTTGTCGCAGATTTTTATGATCTTCTTGAAGTGAATCGTTATAATGTGTCAATGGTTGTATTATTGTTATCCACTCTTATTTATGCAAGTCAATCGCATGCGGCAATTAAAAGTGTAGAAACAATGCTGAGTGTTAGCCTTGATTATCAACAAAGAAAATGGTGGAATATAGAGGATCAGTATGATTGGGAAAAAGTAAGAATGAATAAGAAAAAGTGGGCTCCGATAGGTGTCGGAATTTCTTTGATCCAAATAGTTATATTCTTACTTGCTGGCGAAAGATACTTTTTATTCCAACTAATTATATGGATAATGACCGCTTTAACCTATGCTCATTTTATTCGTCCAGTAAAATTAAAATAGGTCGAAAAAAAGTTTCTAGACAGTTTTAATTTTTATTAAGATATTTCTTGCTGATCAAAATGATATCCTTTTATTATAAATTTCAGTAGTGGAGGGGATTGAATGAGTTACTGGTTCTTTATGTTTTTTTCATCATTGCTGATTCCCGTAGTAATGGTGCTTTTTGGTTATGTTTTCAAAAAGAAAGCTCCCCAATAAGATCAACAGTCTATATGGGTACCGTACGAAGATGTCGATGAAAAATAAAGAGACTTGGCAATTTGCCCATCAGCACAGTGGGAACGTTTGGATAAAGTTTGGTCTCATTTTACTGCTATTAATTATAATGGTCATGGCTTTTGTTTGAGGGAGAGACGATGAAACCATTTCGAATGTAGGTCTTCTTATTTGTATGCTTCAGTTGGTAGTATTAATTGGTTCAATCGTACCAACAGAAAGAGCCTTAAAAAAGCATTTTGATTTTGAGGGTAACCGAAGATAACTTTAAACCTACTTACTTTATTCATTAACTCAATAGAGGGTTAGGATGAATCAATCGAAATCAAAGCACCCATATATCTTTTATTTCTGCGTGATTTTATCTGATTTCTTTTAGGAAATGTACTATTCAATCTTTTGACAGAGAACCAAGAAATATATTGGCCTGTTATCCTTATCGTAACGATTCCAAGATCAGTTGCAATGTGGTTGAAAAAGAGAAGTTGAAACAAAGATAGCATTTTAAGTTTTAAGGACTATATCAATAAAGAATAACTAGGAGAATTACGAATAGAATAATAAAAAAATGATAGTAATTGGTTGCCCAGGCAGTGGAAAGAGTACATTTTCGATAAAGTTGAGCAAACTCACAAAAATACCTTTATATCATTTAGACCTTTTGAATTGGAATGAAGATGGTATAAACGTTAAAAAGTCAATTTTATTAGATCGTCTAGAAGAAATACTGAATATGGATTCATGGATCATAGATGGAAATTATGGGAGTTCAATGGAAAAAAGGATTATTGAAGCAGATACAATCATTTTTTTGGATTATCCTACAACTATTTGTTTGGAAGGAATAAGGAACAGAAAAGGTAAAAAAGACTTGATTTACCTTGGATTGAGCCGGAGAATCATATTGACGAGGAATTTAATGAGTTTGTTAAAAATTTTAATTCGCAAAGTAAGCTTGAAATTCTAAAATTAATAGAAAAATACGCAGATAAAGAAATTGTGATTTTTAAAAAAGGGAAGAAGCTCAGAATTATTTAGATTCTATCGAAGTTTAAAGCTAAAGATATATCCTTTTACTCATGAAGTAAAGTTTTTAAGAAACATTCACCTTTAAAGTGTTTAAAAATTATATTAAGTCTTTGAAAGAGGGTTATTGAATGGTTTTCTCTTTGTTCATAATTTTCTATCGATCTATTTACTTTTTTAATAACTTGACATGAGAGAGTGTAGGATAAACGTTAATAACGTGGATAAAGCATTTGGATGATCAAAGTAGGTAAAATTAAACGATTATGTTCGAAAAGAACTTCGATTATAGTCAAGCCGAAAAGTCGGGCGCTAATCAATTAACACACGCCATGTCCTTGATTACCGAGTTGCTGACCTATATGTAAAAATATAAGTAATAAGCTGTTATGAAGAAATAATAACTTTATCGATAATTTTTATCGAGTCCAAACGACACATAGTCGTTTTTTTTTTATGAAATTAAAAGCTAAATGAAATGTCAAATAAGTTTGACATAAGGGAAAGTATAAATTATAATAATGTCAAAAGAACATTACATTTAAGGAGGAGGTTTCCATGAATTCTGTAGATGGTGTTTCTGGGTTAAGTCAAAATCTATTATTAGGTCTATTGTGGTTATTTCTTATTGTATCAATGATAGGTACAGTGGTAATGATTATACTATTAATCAAAAGAGGTGATGAGAGAAAGAGACTTATACTAAATAAGTCTGCTATTAGTGCATTTATAACTGCTGTTATACTGTTTGTCATTCACATCATTTGGAAGATTTTCTTTGAGCAAGAGTCCAGTTTTGGACTAGAAAGTAATCCCGCCATTTATCTTGGTTTAGTATCAATCGTCTTTAATACCGCTTATCTAATAAATTCTAGGAAGTATCAGTAAGTTTATGGATAACAATATCAAAAAATATCGCAAACAATTAGGCTTTTTACAAGAAGAACTCGCTCAAAAATGTGCCGTTAGCAGACAAACTATCAATTCGATTGAAAATAATCGCTATGACCCAAGTTTGAATTTAGCTTTTAAATTAGCACAGGTATTAGGCGTTAAAGTGGATGACTTATTCAATTTTGAAGATAAATAATTACTACATGCTAGGGGAGCGAATGCTCCCTTTTTTTTGAAAGTTTTTATTTACTTCTGCTTGTCAGAAAGCAAATTTTAACCTATACTATATTGAGTTATTATAACTAGATATAGGAGGTAAGGATGAATAAAACATTAGAGGATATTTACCAATTTTCGTGTCCACGTTGGGAAGAATTACCTGATAATGTCTTCAGTTCACAAATTGTGGAGTATTTTAATCAGCATTTTCATTTAATAATCACTCAGAAAGAAAAATTAACTCAAGATATGATTAGAAACTATGTTAAATGGAAAATGATAGAAGCTCCTCAAGGACGCAAATATTCCAAAGAGCAAGTTGCCTTTATTATTGTCATATGCATTTTTAAACAAGTCATATCGATTAAAGATATTGTCGAAGGGGCAAGGTTGCAAAATAAGTTAATGGATTATTCTGAAGCATATAATTTATTTGCGGATCAATTGGAACACTCCATCCAATCTGTCTTTGGTTCAGCAGTTAAAAAATCGAAAAATAAGATTATCTTTAATCAATTAATTGTGATGGATGATACGATTGGTCTTTCAACAATGACCATTGCTTTTGCTTATCGCTTATTATCCGAATATATTATCCAACGAAAAGGTTTTAATAATATCATCAAAAAATAAAGTGAATAGGAGCATTTATGAAAAAGAAACTACTAAAAAATATTTTTATCAGTCTAGTATTACTTGCTGGTGTAGTCTTTGCCTTTCTTTACTTTACAGTGCAATCGAGTAAGGCAAAGTTAGATGGTGACTTGCAGATTAATGGAATTAGCCAACCAGTGACAGTCACCAGAGATGCAGTGGGGATTCCTACCCTTATCGCAAAGAATGACCAAGATCTCTATTTTGCTCAGGGCTTTATCCAAGCCCAAGATCGTCTTTTTCAAATGGATATGGCACGACGTCAAGCTAGCGGTCGTCTTTCTGAAGTAGTAGGCGAAGCAGCAATTGAAAATGATAAAAAGTTCTTACTTTTTGATTTGAGAAGAGCAGCTGAACGTTCACTAGCTGCCTATTCAGACGAAACGCTAGCAGTGATTGAATCTTTTACAAAAGGAGTTAATGAATATATCCATTATGCTAAGGAAAATAATAAACTACCTTATGAATTTAAAATGCTAGGTTATCAGCCCGAAGAATGGTCAGTCGTTGACTCACTCACCATCGGAAAATACATGGCCTATGA
The DNA here is from genome assembly GCF_012396555.1 of Facklamia miroungae. Lineage (GTDB taxonomy): Bacteria > Bacillota > Bacilli > Lactobacillales > Aerococcaceae > Facklamia > Facklamia miroungae. Next base: position 420,678 of record NZ_JAAXPS010000001.1, on the reverse strand, counting down.
CTTAGGGGGGCATTTTGATTATCAAGCTTTTAATAATTGGGCACTTAATGACTTAGGTGAAGAGCTATTTGTCGAATTGAATGAAGAAGCGATTACAAAAGATAAAGATATTGAAGAAATTATTACAGTAAATAAAAAGTACCAAGTGGGAGTTAGTAAAAAAATGGCTAGTCTTGACCTGCCAAATGTTTATAATGGCAGTAATAACTGGGTTTTGTCAGGAGCTAAGACTGAAACGGGTCAACCGATTTTAGCTGATGATCCTCATTTGACGCTTTCGACTCCTTCGATTTGGTATCAAATGGTCTTAAAGTCTCCCAGTCAAAAGGTTTCAGGTGTGATTTTTACCGGTATACCTGGTATTATCTTAGGAAATAACGAAAATATTGCTTGGGGGGTCACCAACTATGGTCCAGATGTCCAAGATCTCTTTATTGAAAAGCGTAACCCAAACGACTTGAGTCAATTTGAGTTGGATGGTAAGTATTATGACTCTGAAGTGGTAGAACATGAGATCAAAGTGAAAGGAAAAGATTCGATTTCCTTTAACATTGAATACAGCAAGAATGGTATTATCGTTGATGATTTGGTCAAGATCAAGAATTCGAATACCAGTGTGTCAATGAAGTGGACGGCGCACGAACCTTCGACTGAATTGGATGCTATTCTTGCGCTGAATAAAGCTGAAAATTGGCAAGAATTTGAAGAAGGACTCTTAAATTTCACAACACCAGCTCAAAACTTTGTTTATGCTGATAAAGCAGGCAATATAGGAATGAAATCGAACGGTAATATTCCTATTCGCAAAAAAGGTAATGGTATCTTGTTAGTCCCTGGGTATGATAGTAGCTATGGGTGGGATGGTTATGTAGCTTTTGATAAATTACCTAAACAATTCAATCCAAAAAAAGGATATCTGGCAACTGCTAATGTTCAAACCGATGAGAATTTAGCGTATCATACTTCGAATATCTATGCGGAGCCTTATCGTATGGATCGAATTGATCAAGTCTTATCACAAGACAAGCAGTTTACGACTCAAGATATGAAAGACTTACAGATGGACATTCAAAACTTAGCGGCTGAAGAATTTTTGGACAAGTTCTTAGAGAATATGGATACGTCTGTCATTGATAAAAGTATTTTAAACGATTTAAAAGCATGGGATAAAAAAGACAGTAAAGATAGTTTAGCAGCTCTTGTGTTTAATAAGTGGCTGTATAAAACCCAAGCCTATCTATTTGAGAATATTATGAGTAAAGAAGCCTTTGAATTCATGAAGTACAAGGACCACTATGCTCATATTATTTTACGTAAAGTCTTTGGCGGGCAAGAAAGTCAATTAGTTGAGCGGTTAGGTGGTATTCAAACTGTACTTGAAAATTCCTATAAAGAAACCATTGAAGATTTAAAAGAAAAGCAAGGAGGCAATCCAGCCAATTGGAAGTGGGGTCAGTCGCATAAACTTTACCTTAAGCATCCACTAGCTGGGGCCAGTCCGATTTTAGACCGCCTCTTTTCGCCGGAAAAGGTTAAAATGTCAGGTTCTAAATACACGGTCATGGCAGCTAGAGAAAATAGTGACGACTTAGTCAATCATGGAGCCAGTTGGCGGTTTATTTATGATTTTTCAACCAATATTGGAGAGCATATTGTTACGCCAGGCCAGAGTGGACACTTTTTGAGTGATTATTATGATGACCAAATAGACAACTGGATCAAAGGTGAATATACTAAGGTTGATTTAAATGCTATTCAAGTCGATCATACACTTACACTCCATCCATAAATTAATTAAATCATTAGTAAGCGGTGCTCATAAGAGTAGCCGCTTTTAATGTATGGTTGTAATTTAGAATATACGTGTGTAAACTATTATATATATTTTTTAATATAAAAATTAAATGAAAAAATTCGATGAAATAGGAGGGTGGAGAATGACCTCATTCTTGGAAGAATATTACACCGATATCATAGCGGAAGAACAGCGTTTCTGCAGTCAATCTGGTAAAGTAGAATTTTTAACCACTTTAAAATATATCGAAGATTACCTAAAACCTAATGCCAAGATTTTAGAGATAGGTGCCGGAACGGGTCAATATTCACTCTACCTATCACGCAAAGGTTATGATGTGACAGCCGTAGAATTAGTGCAAAAGAATATTGACGTCCTAAAGTCCAAGCTAACCGCTGAAGACAATTTGCGGATTGAACAAGGCAATGCTTTGAAGCTGGATTTTCTCTTAGATGAGACTTATGACCTGATTTTACTTCTAGGTCCCATGTATCATTTATATAGTCAAACCGATAGGATCCAAGCGCTCGAGCAAGCTAAAAAACGACTAAAGCCGCAAGGTATCATGATGGTTGCTTATATTATGAATGAATCGACAATTGTTCAATGGGCTTTAAAAGGAGACGGCAGTAATTTTAAAGATATTTTAGCTAAGGGGATGCTAACAGAGGATTTTCACTGCCTCTCTCAAGAAAAAGATATTTTCCAAATGATTCGAATTGAAGAGATTAATGCCTTAAATGACAGCTGTCATCTGCAAAGAGAAAAATTAGTGGCAACGGATTTATTCACTCATTATATTGAAAGCACTGTCGACAATTACGATTCAGAAACTTTCAACCATTATCTTAACTACCACTACGCTATTTGTGAAAGACAGGAATTAGTCGGAGCAAGTAACCATGTGTTGGATATTGTAAGATTTAAAACATAAAACTTCATTAAGCAAAATATTTAATATGATTTGAAAATCCCTCAAAAGTAGAGTTGTTAAACTCACTTTTGAGGGAATCTTCAACTTCAATTGAAATTTAAATGACTTTGTATTCTTCCAGAATATAACTTAATTGTCGAAATGTGAAACATATCAAATTCATAATGAAGGACATAGAAACAAGGTGATAAAAAACTTATTTAATATATAGTCCAGCAACTTCTAAGTCATCTTCAAAGGTAATTGTATAAATACGATTACCTTTACTATATTTTGCAACTAGAACTGTAATATAGTTACCGTCTCGCTCTTCTACTGAAGCTTTATCTATTTTTTTGAAAACACCGGAGTCAGTAATTAATGGTGTTATTTCGCTCATACTCTTTACTGGTAAAGCTGCTTTCATTTCATCATTAAACATAGTGTAAACTTCATCATAGTTGCTTTCGTTTATTAAACTGACAATTTCTTTTGCCTGTGAAATATATTTTTCTGAAGTAGTATCATCTACCTTGTTGCCACATCCACACAGCATTAAAATGACAATAGTTGACAACGTTGCTAACAATTTTTTTTTCATTATAATTCCCCCTTATTTTTTAAATTCAAACTATAACCAAAGACAGCTAATGCAACTATTGCTAATGAAGTTTCTAAACTTATTATTGCAACATTTGGAGATAGGAATAAGGGTAATATCCCTATTAACATATCTACAAATCCATGGGTAAAAATGGCTATTAAAACGTAAATATTTTTTTTTTGTTCTACGGCTTTTAAAATAATAATGGATAAACCAATATGTAATAGCATTGCAAAAAATCTTTCGATTCCACCAATAAAAAAACTAACATTGTAAGTATTAATTTTGGGTGAGAAAAATATCTTTAATGCAACAATCCCATTGAGTAAGACAGCTTCTATTCCTCCATGGCCCGCACCAAATAGAAAACCTGAGAGCCAGTCACGTTGCTTCATAAAAAAACGTATTATCAAATAGCGAGCACCTTCTTCAAAAATGCCTGCTGACATACCGATAATCATTGCAAATAATACAGGCTCTAATGCACTAAACATGGAATAAGAGATTGAATGTCTCTCAAAATATTGTAACAGTGGTATACGAATTAAAATTTGTGAAATTACAAATGCTGAAACTCCTAGGAAAAAGGGTACATATCGCTTTTTTAGAAATGCATAAATTAATAAGATAAGCGGTAATCCGATACTTATGCAGAAGACAAAAGAAATTTCTAACATCAAGTTCACCTCTTGAACTAAGTATATTGTACTTTAGTATATAGGTGAAGAGTTTGATCATATTCGGTTCAAATTTGGTCATATTTGGTAGAGAATTATTACAAAAAAATACTAAAGTTGTGTTTGAACTCTTGTTTATTTAAAGTTACTAATCAAATTTTTCTCACAATGAGATCGGGGTCTCGTCCTGATCTCATTCTATAAGCTTAAAATATTAAGTTTAAGTCATAATTCGCTTAATGTCTGGTAAAGTGACATAAGTGGATAGTGTCTAATTTGACAGCTTGCATGCTTTTTTAAATGCAAAATAAACTATGTTCTAACAGTCCGAACTTGAATTATTATCTAGAATTAACAATGTAAAATAAATTTTTAATTAATTCATCAAATAAGAGAATTATTTTCTTTGTTACTATCTTTTATTTTTATTGTTTGAGTAATGAATGGTTCTTGTAAGCTAGTTTCTAAAGTAACGTTTTTTGTTTGATCAATTATACGCTTTAAAGAATAGAGTCCACATCCTCTGTTTTCATTTTTAGTTGAATAAGATTTTTCATATATTTTCTCTAAATCGATTTGTGTTTGCTTAAAACTATTACGTACAATAAAATAATGTGTTTCTTTTATTTTAAAAAAAGAAAATTGTATTATTTTTTCCTTACTTTCAACAGCCGCCTCTATCGCATTGTCAACTATTATTGAAATAATTCTAATAAAATCAACAATGGGTAAATCTATACTGTCAATTGATTTAGGAATATCTATTAAAACTTTCATACGATGTTGTTGAGCAGCAATGAATTTAACGCTTAATATACTTTTCACTTCAGGAATATTGATATACGATAATTTTGTAATATCCAGCTCATGATTATTAATCATATTAGAAGTCGGAGCGATAACTTCATTATATATTTGTTCAATCTGAATGATATTTTTTGTGCGCACAGCTTCATCTAAAGACAATAACAGATTTTTATAATCATGACGAAATCTCGCCAACTCATCATGCATAATTTCTAATTTTTTAACATAATCTAACATTTCTTTGTCCAAACGGCTTTGGTGCTCATCTAATAGTTTTTCTTTTGTTAATTGAAAACCGATTAACATCAGTAAGATTAATATAAAAAAAATAAAAAAAGCAACATTATAGCTAATTCTCCAATATTTAATGTTTAAGGATGCCAAAAAATGAGTAGCAGGACTATTCAATATAAGTATTAAAATGAATCCGATACCCAAAAGACCAAAGCTAATGGGATAAAGATGACTATCTCCTATAAAATTAGCTAACCTTTGATTAGGTCTACTTAGCATCACAACGCTTAATAGAATAATAATAGAAATACCAAGATGAATAATGCTATATGTCCATATATATAAATTAAATGGAGACCACATAAATAATAATTGACTCAATTCCATCAAAGCCATATTAAATAATGTAATAATAACTATACTAGTTAAAGCAAAATATAAGTTTTTTGTAAAATTCAGGTCAATTTGTAATAAACCTAGACTTAGTAAAAATAGTAGACATAAAAGCATATTTAATTCAGGAAATCCTGTTACTTCAATAACAAATCTAAGAAATAATGTGAAAACGGTTCCCAAAGAGATTATGACCATATAAGATGGTCGGCTATAATGAATTAATTGAAAGTAAAACAATAGATGGCTAATTACAATAAGTATAGTGGCGATTAAATCATAAATATACATCATAACTTCCCCCTTAATATTTGACGAACTTTCTGCCTAAAACGCCGTGATACGGGGAGTTTTTTGCCACTTTTTAACACAATCATTGCTTCTTTTGCATCAAAGGCCAATATTTGTGTTTTATTCACAACAAAAGATTGGTGACAACGAAATAATCTTTTGTCTAATATTTCAATTTCTTTTAAGGCACCATAAAAATGAATCAAACGATCTGATGTGACTAGTACTAAGCGATGAGGTTCATCTGTTTTAATATATTCTACTTTGTTGAACGGTACCCGTACAGTGGTATTAGAATTTTCAACGATGAAATCATCTGTAAGAATATGAGTTGTATTACGTGCTTGATAATGAAGTAAACATTGTTCAATTAACTGATAACGCTCATTGTAAGATAGTGATTTATCAATAAAAGTAAAAGCTGATACCATGTATTGATATGAGATTGGTGCAAATTCATAATGTGATGTAACAAATACAATTATGCCTTCTTTATCATACTTGCGAATCTCTTGTGCAACATTTAACCCCTTTCGCAATTCCCCTTTAATTTCAATATCTAAAAAGTAAATTGGAATGTATGTTGTCATCGGAATTTTATTAATTATATCTGTACTTTTACTAGTTACATCAATAAAGTTAAAGGGTAAATAATACTTACTACAAATTTCTTCCACTATTCTTTTAATATTCTGTGCTTGAATAATGTTGTCTTCAAAAATAAAAATACTCATATTATCACTCTTTCGGATTGTCTATAAATACCATAGCATGATGATAACTATTAAATAATGCATGCTTTAAAGTATCTTCTCTATAAAAAGACACTCACCGCATTCAAGAAATTGGTCTGCCTAACGAACCAAGGTTATACATGAAATATTACATTATAGAGGGAAATTATCAAGTAGATTCAAATGCAATATCTGATTACAAAAGGATGTTCTTATAGTAAAAAATCGTGAAAAAATATACAAAATTATTCATATTTTAGGACGTATAAATAATCTAAATTCATAAGTTTAGTATTCTTTAATATTTTAAAAAAAAAAGTTAGTTAAGAAGATAAATTACTCTTAGAAATTAAAGGAGATGAGATTTTAGATCTGTTCAAATAGAGAGAAATTATTAAATTTTTGTTTTAATATTTTAGTTAAGCGATACATAGACTAGAGTCTTGACTTAACGATTTATAAAATTAAGATAACCGTGAATTTTTATCATTATGAAGTAGATTTTTAACTCCTTAAAATTAATTAAAGATTATTTAGCACCCGATGCTAGAATTTTATAGATAAGTTTTGGAACGGGTCAATATTCACTCTACCTATCACGCAAAGCTTATGATGTGACAGCCGTAGAATTAGTGCAAAAGAATATTGACGTCCTAAAGTTCAAGCTAAGTTCAGCAGATAATTTACGGATTGAAGAAGGTAATGTCTTGAGGATAACTTTTCTCTCAGACGAGACTAATGTCTACAATTACGATTCAGAAACTTTCAACCATTATCTTAACTACCACTACGCTATTTGTGAAAGACAGGAATTAGTCGGAGCAAGTAACCATGTGTTGGATATTGTTCGTCTTAATTATTAATTTTACGCCGACACTTTTGTGTCGTTTTTTTTTAGGCAAAAGAATTGTCTGACTTTCTTTTTAGCAGTAGCATGGTATTATCAAACAAATTAAATCATCTAAGGAGAGGAGATAGTATGGCTGAAATTAAACTAAGACGCGCTTATGATCAAAAAGGGCGAGATGATGGTTATCGCATATTGGTTGACCGTATATGGCCAAGAGGGATTAAAAAAGAAGAATTAAGTTTCTCCTGGTGGCCCAAAGAAATTGCTCCTTCTAAAGATTTACGTCAAGATTTCGATCATGATCCTGAAAAATTTTCTACTTTTAAAGAAAATTATCAAAAAGAATTGGACAATCATTCCATGAAAGATGAATTGTTAGAAAAAGTCTCTAAGCAATTAACGAAGCATCATGTCACCTTAGTATATGGGGCTAAAGACGAACAACATAATCAAGCAGTTGTTCTCAAAGAGTGGCTCGAAAAAAATCTCTAAGTGGTAGGTAAAAATACATTTAAGACTCATTTTAAATTCAATATCAATAAAAGGGGATACTTTTATGAAAGCTATTGTGATAAATAAGTATGGCGAGACGGATCAATTCGTTGAAGCTCAAGTTGCAAAACCAAAGATAAAAGAGAATCAAGTTTTAATTGAGCTCTATGCAACATCAATTAATCGCTTTGATACTAAGGTTCGACGGGGTGAATTGGCAGAAGTTATTTCCTTTAATTTTCCTATTATTCTAGGGTTGGATGCCGCTGGGGTGGTGGTTGAGGTTGGCAAAGCCGTCACACAATTTAAAGTGGGTGACGAAGTCTTTGCCAATTCATCTTTAAAAAGTGGGACCTATACAGAGTTTGTGGCAGTTAACGAGATTTTAGTCGCTCATAAGCCAAAAAATATAACTTTTAAAGAAGCAGCAGCTGTGCCCATGGTTGGTTTAACCGCTTGACAAGCTATCGTTGAGTTTGGCCAAGTAAAAAAAGGAGATCGCGTTTTAATTCATGCAGGTTCGGGGGGAGTAGGTAGTTTTGCTATTCAAATCGCTAAAAGCTTTGGCGCCTTCGTCTTTTCAACGGCTAGTGGGAAAAATGAATCATTACTTAAAGACTTGGGAGTAGATGAGTTTATCAACTATAAGACCACCGACTTCGCCAACGTGGCTAAAGACTTAGATTTGGTCTTGGATACTTTAGGTGGTGAGACGCTAGCTAAAAGTCTGGACCTGGTAAAACCCAGAGGAAGAATTGTTTCAACGGTCGGTCAGCCCGATGAAGGGGAGGCTAAAATGAGAAATATAATGGTCAAGAGTCTTTCGGCTAAATCAAATGGTGAGCAGTTGTCTAAACTAGCTGCCCTAATTGAAAAAGGAAGTGTGAAACCTCATATCGGCCACGAGTTTCCATTGACTGCTCAAGGATTAAGTGAGGCCCATAAAGTAAGTGAAAGCCACCATGCTAAAGGAAAAATTAATATTGAAATAAAATAAAACTATTATAAATTCCCTTTATTAAGTGAATAATCGAATAAGGGAAAATTTTTCATCCAATTTTAAAATATATTGAAAACGTTTTTATCATGTAGTATTATTATTTTGAAAATTATTATAAAAGTTATTTTTATTCCTGATTAATAGAGGAGAATGCCTATGAGGAAGATTAAAAAGATATTTATTACGAGAAATTAAAAAGTCTTAAATTTGCCAAACTCTCTTAGTAGTCTATTTAATTAGTAATATGAAAATTAAAAGTAATAATTTGTCATCGCAAAGGAATTGTTGTGGACAAGTTAGAAGGCCATATGTAACTTTTTTCTATTCATTTAAGATTTTAAAGGAGCGGACGTATATGAAAAAAATAATGATAAAGCTCATTTTTATTTTGACTATTTTGTGTATGATACCTTTTAATTCTATTGCTTTTGCAAAAGAAGATGAAATTAAAAAAGCGGTGGAAAAAATTAATGAAGAATTTCCTTTGCCAGCTGAAACTCCTCAAACTTTTATTGATCGGACTATAGCAAGTTTAGAATTAGGTTATTTTAAAGAAAAGAATGAGGAAAAATTTGATCGTTTAAAAAAGGCTATCCAAAGTGAAAAGGAAACTGTTGAAACTATTAATCAGGCTAAGGGACTACTTAGAAATTTACTTTATTTATCCGGAGGTAAACATAGTTCCTTTTATTCAAAAAATGAAAATGATGAATTTGAAGTGGGATCCTTAACGAAAGAGATAATCAACCTTCAAAGTCAAGTTTCAGATTCAGAAGGAGAAGATAGGTTACCGTCCTATTCATATGAAAATCAGATAGTCTATTTGAATGTACCAGGCTACAGTAAATTTCCAAAATATAGTATTTTATATAATAATAGAGAATACAGCGATATTCTATTAAAAGCATACGATGAATTTGGTCCTAAACATCCCAAAGGGATTATTATAGATTTAAGAGAAAACACAGGTGGACAATATTTCACGATGATTCCGGGGCTGTTTCCACTTTTAGATGAAGGGGAGTTCTTCTCTGTGATTAATAAAAAGGGAGAGATCACAGATAGATTCTCTAAAATTGGAAACAATTTCATTTCAAATGATTTGATTCTCAATATTGAACATACCCCTGTGGACAAAGTTCCAATCGCTGTTTTAACGAGTCGATTTACAGCAAGTGCTGGTGAAGCAATTACAATGTGTTTTATGGATATGCCTAATGTTAAAATATTTGGTCATCCGACTGCAGGATACAACTCTTATCTAACTGGTATACCTATTAATTATGATTGTTTTGTTTCATTAGTAACACATATGATGCGAACCAAAGAGGGCCAAGTTTTCTATGAAGAACCGATCGAACCGGATGTATTAACTGATCATCCTATGGAAGATGCGGTCGAGTGGTTAGAAAGCCAGATGTAAATGTTTAATCTTAAGGAAATATCTTTAGACTCTATTTAAAATAATATTAAAAGAGAAAAACTGGGGATATTAAAGGAGTTATTATGCCAAAAAATCGTTCGCTCAAAAATCAATCAGGCTGTTGGAAATGGTTTATTGCTATTTTTATTCTATTAATGATCATTATCTTGGTCCCAATTTACTTGCTTCAATTAGATACAAACACTCCAGAAAATCGTATACAAAATTCGAGAACAGAAATTGTATCCTCTCAAGAAGAAGTGCAACCTTCTTTAGAAAGTTCATCAGAAATACTTTCTACTGAAGATCAACCACTCAGTAATGACTTAAAAGAACAGGCTGCTTTATTAGTTTTAAGGGATAATTATAAAGGTTTTGCGGAAGTTGATTTTAATGAAAAAGAAAAAACTTTTACCATTACACCGATCGATGAAGATTTTAAAAACTCAATTGCACTCGTAGCAGATGGGAATGCAGATATCTTGTCAGCTTGGAAAGAAATGCGTCAAGAACTTCAAGCGGCCTATGCTGAAATAGCTAAGGAGTTAGAAGGTGAATACACCTTTAATCTCGTTAATCCATCTGAAGCTAACTCTGTGGTTCTTTCGATCATTGATGGTGAAATTGTCTATGATGTAGCGAAGCAATAAAATTAAATGGATAGATATTATTAAGAGTTTTTGAAATTTCAGAAACTCTTTTCACAGTCTGCAATTAAATTTAATTTACTTTAATTAAGATACGAAAAAATTATATCAAAATTAAATGTGATAAGTCCTTGAAACATCAGAGTCCTTATTTTTTGATTGCTGACTATTAATGAATCAAATAGATATGGATTTTTTTGAGTTTATCTCACACCTCCCAAATATATTTTAGATGATAAGATAGGAGCATAAGTGACTGGAAAAGTTCAAAAGGATTAATAAGTTTTGATGGATGGGATGCGGAAGGAAGCAAAGGTTGTTTTAGAAGATGATTTAATCGATTGATGCACTTTTTGTATGATAAGTAGGCGATGGTCTTCATGGTCAATCGGATGAAAATCTTCCCTCTAATCAAGCGCGTTCTTAAAAGGAGACTTAATAGTAAATGAAGTCTTTCTAACAGCGAAAGCATAGCGGGTTAGAAAGAGAAAGTGGGCAAATCACTGCCTTTTTTATCACCGTTTGGAGGAAAGGTTTGATGTCGATTTTAATTGTTATTGTATTGATTAATGCTATGACAACAAAGTAGAGATAGAGTCATAAGAATTGATGATGAAATTTATAAATAAAAACAAATGCTGTTTGAGTATGTACTCAAACAGCATTTGTCTACAGTCTGAACCCGCCTTCAATGACAAGTTCTTTTAGCATAATTTACGCAGCTTCAAATTGGCTATTATAAAGGTCTGCATAAAAACCTTGAGCAGCAATTAATTGATCGTGGTTACCTTGTTCGATAATGTTACCATCCTTCAAGACCAAGATAAGGTCCGCATTACGAATTGTTGATAAGCGGTGGGCAATGATAAAGGAAGTTCGTCCTTCCATCAACTTATCCATAGCTTCTTGAATTAAGACCTCAGTTCGTGTGTCGACGGATGAAGTGGCTTCATCAAGAATCAAGAGCGGTGCATCTTTGATTAGTGCTCGCGCAATCGTCAATAATTGTTTCTGACCAACTGAAAGAGTTACTTTTTCATTGAGAATGGTGTCATAGCCCTTAGGTAGAGTATTAATGAAATGATCAATTCCAACCGCTTGGCAAGCAGCAATCATTTCTGCTTCGCCAACTTCTTTCTTATTAAAGAGTAAGTTCTCACGAACAGTCCCTTCAAATAACCAAGTATCTTGTAAGACCATGGCGAAATATTCATGAATTTCACTCCGCTTCATGCCCTGGGTATTTTTACCATCTAAACGAATTTCACCACTATTGATTTCATAAAATCGCATTAAGAGATTAACAATCGTTGTCTTACCAGCTCCTGTTGGTCCGACAATGGCAATCTTTTTACCTGGTTTTGCATAAGCTGAAAAATCATGAATAATGATTTCTTCGGGATCATAACCAAATTGAACGTGGTCAAATTCAACCAATCCTTCTACATGGTCAAGTTGACGTACCTTATGGTCTTCATTTTCAAGTTCCTCTTCATTGAGAAATTCAAAGACCCGTGTCATGGCAGCACGCGCTTGAGCAAGTGCTTGACTGGACTGCGCTAATTGTTGAATGGGACGAGAGAACATGCGAATGTACATCATAAAGGCAACAATGACTCCCATAGTAATTTTTCCTTCAATGACTAACGTGGCTCCGAAGATACAAACTAAAACATATCCAAAGTTACCAATAAATGTCATTAAAGGCATAGCTATACCGGAAAGGAATTGAGCTTTCCAGATGCTAGTCGCTAGTTTTTCGTTGATATTCCTAAACGTTTCTTTAGCAAAATCGACTGCATTGTAAGATCGAACGATGGCATGACCCGTATACATTTCTTCAATATGACCATTAATTTCGGCTAAATGATTTTGTTGTTTTTTGAAAAAATTTCTGGATTTACCCATTAGGAAGATAGTAATCGCAAAGCCAATCACTACCGTAGAGATCGAAACGATCGTTAAGGTAAGATCTGTTCGGAACATCATGATCAAGGTACCAATCAGCATGGTAGTTGAAGAGACCAAGGTAGACATACTTTGATTAAGAGTCTGTCCTAAGGTATCTAAGTCGTTGGTTACTCTGGATAGGGTATCGCCTTGTGAATGTTGATCGAAATAATTTAATGGCATCCGGTTGACTTTTTGGCCGATTCCTTCACGCAGTTTTTGAGTTAAACGTTGAGAGATAGTTGCCATGATAAAAGAGGCGCCATAATTCGCGACAGCTCCTATAGCAAAAAGCATAGCTAAATAGGTAGCCAATTGACTAATTTTTTCTAAATTCATCTTGGTCATCATGCCTTGAGCTATCAAATCTGTGATCTCTCGGATACGATCAGGACCAATGACAGAAATATAGGATCCAGCGATTGAGAATAAGATGGCTAAGAAAAAAATCAAACGGAATCCCTTGCTATAGGTTCTTAAAGTGACTGCTTTATTTTCCATTATCAAGTTCCTCCTTATTTAATTGCGAATAGGCTATTTCTTGGTAGACCTTATTCGTCTCTAATAATTCTTTGTGACTTCCTTTACCAACAATTTGGCCCTTTTCGATAACAATAATTTGATCTGCGTCCATAATAGTCGAAATTCTTTGTCCGACAATGATTTTGGTCATCTCTTTGGTTTTTTCAAGTAATATCTGACGTAGTTTGCGGTCTGTTTGATAATCCAAAGCTGAGAAAGAATCATCAAAAATAATAATTTGCGGTTTTCTGGCGATAGCACGTGCAATGGCTAAACGTTGTTTTTGCCCACCAGAGAAGTTGGTGCCATTTTGTGCCACGTGACTATTTAATTGTTCTTCTTTTTCACTCACAAAATCTTTGGCTTGTGCAATATCGATCGCTTCCCAAATAGCCGCTTCGTCTAAAGGACTTTGACTGGAATCACCAAAATCAATATTGGATTGAATAGTTCCCGAAAAGAGAACGGATCTTTGTGGTACGTAGCCGATGATTTCATTTAAACGTTGCCGAGGATAGTCTTTAATCGAATGACCATTAAGGATAATATCTCCTTTAGTTACATCGAATAGCCGTGGAATCAAATTAATTAAACTGGATTTACCTGACCCAGTAGAACCGATAAAAGCGAGTGTTTGTCCGGGTTCTACTTGAAAGGAAATTTTTTCGAGAACCGGCTTGGCAGCATCGGGATAAGCGAAAGAAACATCTTTAAAAATTAGAGAACCTTGATCTATTTCCTGTAGCGCTTGTGATGGATAAATTAAACTTGAATTTGTATCCAGCACTTCAGTTACTCGTCTAGCTGAAACCATGGTCCGTGGAAGGATGATAAAGATCATAGTCATCATCATGAAACCAATCACTACTTGCATGCCATACGAAGAAAAAACAATCATGTCGGAAAATAAAACGATTTTCTCTTGGAAAACGGCAGCTGAAATTAAGTAAGCTCCTACCCAATAAACACCTAAGGTCAAGCCATTGGAAACCATCATCATTAGAGGATTCATAATGCTCATGGATCGATAGATGAATAAGTTGATACCAGTTAATTCTTGATTGGCTTCAGAAAACTTATCAGTTTGGTAATCTTCTGCGTTATAGGCTCGAATAACCCGCATTCCTGATAAGGACTCTCGCATAATTCGATTTAAACGATCCGTTAGGCCTTGTACAAGTTTCTGCTTAGGCAAAACGAAAGACAAAAGAATGATGATGGTTGTTAACATTAAAGCCAAAGCGGCAAAAGTGACCCACAACCATTCTACATTCTTGGTGGAAATTTTTCCGACAGCCATGAGGGCCATCATGGGTCCCCGTACAATAATTTGTAATCCCATGGCTAAGAACATTTGAATCTGAACGATATCGTTAGTTGTCCGAGTTAAAAGGCTAGGAATTGAGAAGTCTTGCAGTTCAGCCGTCGAATAGTCCATAACGCTGTCAAAAACATCTCGACGCAGTTCAGAAGCAAAGCTCGCTGCTAAACGGGCGGATAAAAATACTACTAGAATGGATAAAATAAGACCGATAACCGATAGTCCAATCATCTTTGAACCTGGATCATAAATGTCGGAAACTTTTACTTGTGGATTTTGGAGAAGTTGAGTAATTTCAGACATATAGCCCGGAACTTTTAACTCTACCCAGACGCTAGCTATTATTAATATAATAGCTGTCAGCATCACACCTAGCTCTTTGAAGCTTAATCTTTTAAAAATTTTAATCATGTACTTCCTCCTTTTTGTCAAGCATTTGATTGGCTTTTATAATATTACGGTCGATTTGAGAAAAAATCTTATGAATAAGACAAATTTCTTCAGGTGAGATGTTCTCTAGAAGAGCAGTTCGAACCTTAGAAATAAAGTCCTCAATTCGCATCGATTTTTCAATTCCTAAAGAGGTAAGTTGAATCACTTTATGACGTTTGTCCTCTGGATAAGGACGGGTTTCAATAAAACCATTGCGTTTCATTCGTTGAATAAGATTCGACGCTACTGATTTTGAAATTTTTAAATGGTCTTCGATGTCTTTTTGGAAGACTGGCTTTTCTCGATGACAATAAAGATACATGATGACGTGACCTTGAGGACCATCTAAATGGGTATAATCATGGCATTTCGCATAACGCATTTTTAATTGCTCTGCCTGATGAATCGTTTTTTTTAAATGATATAGCATGTCAAACTCCTTCCGTAATATTAGTTACCATGAGAACTATTCTAGCGAATTTTTTTCTCGTGTCAATCTTTTTGTTTTCTCCTAACAATTCTTTTTTAGCTGAAGTACTTCTTCTAAGACTTTCATTCCTGCTTCTAATTCGGATAGACTGGCTTTTCCGTAGCCGATCACAAAACTAGCTGGTCTTGTTTTTTTAATCATTTCATAATCGGATAAGGGTGAAAGCGCCATTCCATGTGTTTTGACTGCGTCGATAATTTCTTTCTCCGATAGGGGGTTATTTGAAATACTTAAAAGTAAATGAAGGCCGGCATTCGTACCTATTATTCTTAAATCAGTATACTGACTGGCCCACTTCTCAATCATCTGTCTTTTTTTACTGTACTTACGTCGCATCCGATTGACATGGCGAGTAAAGTAACCCCCTGACATGAATTGCGCCAATACATTTTGAGTTAAGCGGGGAACTGGACAGGAAAAATAATAGGGATACCTACTAAATTGTTGCATAAGTTGATCAGGTAAAAGCATAAAAGAGATTCTCAGGGCAGGACTGATTAGGGATGAGAAGGATTGAAGATATATGACTCGGTCTTGATAATCGATCGCTTTTAAGGGAGGAATAGGTTTTCCTTCATAGCGGAATTCGCCATTATATTCATCTTCTATGATCCATTTTTGGTCGTCATTAACCCATTCCAACAAAGCCTGTTTACGTCCAATTGTCATAATTGAACCAGTAGGAAATTGATAGGAAGGGGTCACATACAGCAAATCCATTTTGTTTTTATCGAATGAATCAGGATTGGCTCCTTCTTCATCGAGTCTAATCGGAATTTGCTCAATTTGATTGGCTCTTAAAAATTCGCCCCAACGATGAAAACCTGGATCTTCAACCCCAATTTTGGCTTTACCAATTAATTTGACTAAAAGAAGCAGTAAGTTTTCAGTCGAAGACCCAACAATAATATGACTGGGAGAAGCTTTAATCCCTTTAGCATTCCATAAATAAGTAGAGATAGCTTGTCTGAGCGAATGTTCACCAAGTTTTGGACCTTTCTCTGTTAAATAATTAGGATTAAGGTTTAGGCATTCAAGCGTTAGTTTTTTCCAGGTAGCAATGGGGAATTCAGGGTCCACTCCTTTATAGCGCCAATCAATTTTGGGTGTGTTTTCCTGCCTTAATTCATTGACATTCCAGTGTTCAGGTTCTTTTAAATTTAATTTTTGGCTTAAAACATAATAGCCTTTACGTTGAATCGCTTCGATATATCCCTCAGCAGCCAATTGATCAAGGCTAGCCGTAACGGTGTTTATACTGACACCGCGATCTTTTGCCATTTGTCGTTTACTAGGAAGTTTTTCGCCAGGACTTAAGTGTCCCTCGAGTATTCTCTGTTTGATGTCATTATATAAATTTAAGTATAACAAACTGGTCCCCTCACATTATCTTATTTTGGTACTTTATATAGTACCAAAAACGATTAAGATAAAGCTATAGAAGGGAATGATTTTGTGAGTAAAAAAATAGTAGATCCTAAGAATTTTGTTGGCGGCGTGATAATGGACGTTATGAATCCTGAACAAGCAAAGATTGCTGAAAAAGCAGGAGCGGTAGCAGTGATGGCTTTAGAACGAATTCCCGCAGACATCCGTCAAGCAGGGGGTGTGAGTCGGATGTCCGATCCAGCTTTAATCAAATCGATACAAAAAGCAGTATCGATTCCAGTAATGGCCAAAGTGCGAATTGGTCACTTCGTGGAGGCTCAAATCTTAGAAGCGATCGATGTTGACTTTATAGATGAATCAGAAGTTTTATCACCGGCTGATAATGATCATCACATTAATAAGACTAACTTTAAGACGCCATTTGTTTGTGGAGCGAGAAACATTGGCGAGGCTCTGCGTCGTATTCAAGAAGGAGCTTCAATGATCCGGACTAAAGGTGAAGCAGGAACAGGAGATGTTGTTCAAGCGGTGACTCATATGCGGTCAATCCAAGCCGGTATCAAGCGTATCCAAGCAATGGATGAAGATGAGTTGTATGTAGAAGCACGGGATCTTCAAGTACCATTTGACTTATTAAAAGAAGTTCATGAAACAGGCGAATTGCCAGTTGTTAACTTCTCAGCGGGTGGTGTAGCCACACCGGCCGATGCGGCTTTAATGATGCAATTAGGAGCGCAAGGTGTATTTGTCGGATCAGGTATTTTTAAATCGGGTAATCCTGAAAAAAGGGCAGCAGCAATTGTCAAAGCAGTTCAAAACTATCGAGATGCCAAAATCATTGCTGAAGTGTCTGAAGATTTAGGTGAAGCGATGGTGGGGTTGAACCCAGAAGAAGTAGCCGTCATCATGTCTAATAGGGGAAATTAAAAAAAAAAACGCTAAATTTGCTTCCAGGCAAATTTGGCGGTTTTTTTTGTGCAATATTCTAAAGTCTCTCATTTTTAAGATCTTGATTTTGATTATGGGTTGAGAAAAGACTGATAACGATTGCTAATAGAGCCGCAATCCAAAAGTTCTCGATATGAATGCCATCCAGCATGTTATCTACTAATTGGATCATAAAAGCGTTGATTGCTAGGTTGAAAAAGCCAAAGGTTAAGATATTAAGCGCACAACCAGCGAACTTTAATAAACGACCTAAAGTACCGCTTACTAAACCAAGTAAAATAGAAAAAATGATAACAGATAGCAAGCTAGTAACGACAATACCTGGAATCACATAACTTAACACCAGTACAATTAAAGTTGTTGTTAAAATATTTTTCATACACTCACTCCTTTTACCTTATTATAGCAGAAATAATATTGGTAAAATACTTCTTAAATGTTTAAAAGGGCTTACAATTATGACATAATAATAAAGTAAATATTTTATTAGGAGGTTACAAGATGACATTTAACAAAATACAAAGTCAAGATATACCAGATATTCATTCCATTGGACATTTATATGTTCACGAAGAAACGGGTGCTCAGGTACTCTATTTAGAAAACGAAGATAAGAATAAATCTTTTACGATTGGCTTTAAAACGCCCCCCTATAGTGATAATGGTATTACACATATAATTGAACACTCCGTCTTAAACGGTTCTCAAAAGTACCCTTCCAAAGAACCTTTTGTTGAGATTATTAAGGGGTCAATGAATACTTTTGTCAATGCAATGACTTTTGCTGACAAGACCATTTATCCAGTCGCCTCAACGAATGATCAAGATTTTTCGAACTTAATGAGTGTATATTTGGATGCTGTTTTTGCACCGAATTTCCGTCAAAATCCGCAGATTTTAGCTCAAGAAGGCTGGCACTTTCATTTAGAAAAGCCTGAAGATGCACTAATCTACAAGGGCGTAGTCTACAATGAAATGAAAGGGGCTACCGCTTCACCTGATGAGCAAATGTATCATACGATGACCCAAGCGCTTTATCCAGACTCCATCTATCAATATGAATCAGGTGGATTACCATCTGCTATTACGGATTTAACCCAGGAAGAGTTTGTTGACTATCATCAAGAATATTATCATCCAAGTAATTCATTAACCGTGCTTTACGGTGATCTTAATATTGAAAAAGCCTTTGAAATGTTGGAAGAGTATTTTACGGGCAAAGGTAAAACGGTACCAGTTGATTTAAAATTTGATATTCAAAAACCCGCTAATAATGAAATCACGCAAGAATACTCGATCACAGAAGGCGATGATCCGAGCAATAAGGACTATCTATGTTTAGCTTGGCATGTCTCAACTGCTGACCATTTGCTAGAAGCCATGGCCTTTGAAGTACTTGAAGAAATTCTCTTTGGTAATAATCAATCCCCATTGAAGAAAGCCCTACTAGACGCAGAAATAGGTGGGGATATTAGTGGAGGACATGATTTTCCAGGCTATCCTGAAGTCTTTATGATTTTAGCTAAGTTTTCTTCAGCAAGTAAAATGGAAGACTTCAAAAAGGTCGTTAAAGACACCTTAAGTAAATTGGTAGATGACGGTATTGATCCAGAAATTATCCAAGCTTCAATTAACAAGATTAGTTTTCGTTTAAAAGAAAGAGTGATCTCAGAATCACGACCAAGAGGCCTTTTTTATACTCTATCTGCTTATCAAACTTGGTTATATGATTACTCTCCATTTGAAATTTTATCTTTCTCTCAACGCTTAGAAGACTTAGATTCATTAGCTAAAGAAGGTTACTTTGAAAAGTTAATTGCTGAAAAAATGTTAAATAATGATCATTATGTTGCGGTCACTTTAAAAGCGACACCAGGTCTTAATGATCAAAAAGAAGCCAAACAACATGAAGAATTGCAAGCCTATAAAGCAAAACTATCCGATCAAGCGTTAGACGAATTAGTGAGCTCAACGAAGGCTTTAATAGAACGACAAATGTCAGCAGATAAGCCAGAAGACTTAGCGAAGATTCCAATGCTGACCAAAGAAGATCTGACAACTGAAACGGAAGAATTACCACTTGAAGTTACGGACCTTGAAAAGAGTCAAGGGAAATTTTATCATGCTGATCAATTTACTTCTGGAATTGATTATTTATCACTTTATTGGGATGTTCGCGACCTACCGATGGAAGAATACGCAAACTTGTCATTAATTGCCAAACTTTTATCGAATCTTGAGACCAAAGAGCATACATCTGATCAGTTGCAGCGGCAAATAGATACACATACAGGTGGAATCCTGGCTTCCGTGGATATCATTCCGAAATTAGATGGTGGTATTCAAACTTATTTTGCTTTGAATGGTAAAGCATTAGAAGGGTCACTTGACCATTTAACTGATTTAATGAAAGAAATTATGACTTCTACCATCATTAATGACCAGCAAGAGATCTTGCGAATTATTCAAGAATTAATTGCCGGATTTGAAAACCGCATCAATTTTGGAGCTCATGTTCTTTCACTCAAACGGGCCCTTAGCCAATATAAGCCTGCGCTTAAGATAGAAGAGATGACTTCAGGGATTGATTTCTTTAATCATCTCAAAGAGTGTCGTGACTTATTGAAAAATAATCAAGCCGATCAATTGATTGACCAGCTGAATGCTAGCTATCAAAAAGTTCTCAACCTCAACCGCTTGAATATTTTATATACTGGTAGTGAAGAACGGGCTGTTTTAATTAAAGATAAGATTCTTGCAGCCTTTGAGCAACTACCGCTTCAAGAACTAGAATCTACTCAAAGCTATCAAGCGGGCAAAAAACAAAACGAAGCTTTTGTCACTGCTCAAGATGTTAACTATGTGGGACTTGCTACTGATGTTGATAAGAAGTTCGCTTATTCGGGAGTATCGAAAGTTCTAGTGAATGAATTAAATTTGGGATACTTATGGAATACCATTCGTGTGCAAGGTGGAGCATACGGTTCAGGTTATGGTCATGATCGATTAGGTTCTTTATATATGATGTCCTATCGCGATCCCAATATCCGTCAAACAGTTGAAGCCTATCTAGGCGTCCCAGACTATGTTCGTAACTTAGACCTTTCACAAAGTGAAATTCTTAAGAATATCATCGGTAGTCTTTCACCATTAGAACGTCCTAAATCAGCCCATGAAAAAGGAGTGGAAGCTTTCACCTTACATCTAACTGGCCTTGATCATCAGATGATTAGTCAGTTAAAAGAAGAAATGATTGCAGTAACGAATGGCCAATTGCAGGACTTAGCCGACGGACTAGACCAGTCCCTACAAGACTATTCACTAGCAGTCATCGGTAATAAAGCTAAAATTGAAAAAGATAAAGACTTGTTCGATGTCATTTATGATCTCTATTAAGATAAAGCAAGTTTAAAAAAGATTCTATAGTTAATTAAAAAAACGTTTAAATGTTAGAATAATAACATTTAAACGTTTTTTAGATTGATTGTCAGATTTAAAAGAATAGAATACTTTCAAATAAAGGATCATATATCCTTAATTCTTTTAAAAAATTATATAAACTTATGATGAATATTTGGCTAAATTCTGCTATTATTTAAATAATAGTAGAATTTATTATGGGAAAAGTGTGAGCATAAATATAAAATCAGAATATGTTATATAGAAATGAGGTAGTTAGAACTTTTTTATTATAATTAGAATTTGTAAATAGATTTCATTAATTGGTTTAAAAGTTATAAAATAATTTAATGCTTTAAAGGTAAATGATATTTGATCAATTGTTAAATACGATCAGTCTCTAGCTCAAACGAAGAAGTTTATTTCACTAAACTCTTTCGTTTTATTTTACATTCATCTTAATTATTTAAGGAAGGGAAGAAATATGAAGAATAAACTTATCCAAAAGCTAAACAAGCTTTTTTTAATTGGAGTCACTCTGTTTAGTAGCGTATCCACCTATATGCCAACCACAGTCCAAGCTCAAACTGAAAAAGAAGAAATAGTCTCGATTAGTGAGGGACCTTTTAAGAATATCACTCATAAAATAACAGTAGATCCAATTTCAGAGGACCTCTGCCGCAGAAATTTAACAGGAGTAATTGAATTTGATTGGCCTGAGCCAAATGAAATGTTAGACATAGTTGTCGTTCAGGACCTTTCTGGCTCTTTTAATCGTAGTATTTCTACAGTAGGGAATGCAATTAAACAAATTGCAGATGGTCTTGATTTTGGTAAGGATATTGATGGAAAATCTCCTAAAGATCGAATGATGTTTGTAACCTATCAAGGTACTTGGGATGAAGGGGAAATTGATTATAGAGTAGAAAATGGTGTGAAATATAATTATTATAGACGTTCGGGTAGAGACATTACTGATCCGCGTGATAACGGACCATTGTACTCTAATAAACAGGACGTTTTTGCATTCGTTAACAAATATTATAATCAATCCTTTACGTACGGTGGCACCCCTACTTTAGATGGTATGGTAAATGCAGAAAAACTTTACAAAAAAAACACCTCTGCGGAAGAACCATTTAATAAGGAAAGCTACGAAATTAATGGAAAAAAAAGAAACAGAAAAACGATTTACTTACTTGTTACAGATGGATTAGCCAATGCTTCTAAACCGGAAAACATAGCACCTTCAATAAGAAATGAGTATGGCTACGAACAAGATCAACATTGGACCTCTGCTGTTCAAACGCCGTCTATTACTTATTATTGGTTAACTAATAAAAAGATAGACACACAATATGGAGGTGAATTGCAAGGTCGAGAGGGCAAATATGAGGCTTATAATTCTCAGCTGTTAGCATTAGGTTATCAAGCGGACAATATGAGAAAAAGAGGAGGTATTAATAATAGTTCCGCTGAGTTTGCAACGGCATTCTTTTCTAACGATTTATCATCTACCTATATTAACTATGATAAAATGGAACCGCATGTCATTTCAGGTATGAAAGATATTGTTAGTAGAGATGAGTATTTTATCACATCAAGTGATGTTAATATCTTATCAGATAAGTTAATCAGAATCTTTAGAAGTATGGACCAAACAGTTTTTGACCAAGTGAAATTATCAGTTGATCCTGGATATAAATTGCTTGATGATTATAAATTGGAAAAAATCGAAGGAGAAAACACAAGGGTGATTAAAACGAACTCTACTGATGAAGCTCCTTATGATGAAACAGAGGTGTCCGCTGGGGCGTCTATTATCGATATGCGGGCAGATAGTAATGGCAAGGTGATGACATCTGGTAGGTATAGAATGACTTATCATATAACCGAAGATCAATTACATGCTAAAGCAAATGTTCCAATTACACTTTCAATGACTTTTGAAAATAAAACTTTCGATATCGAAGTTCCAGCTGCAAACGCTGAAGTTCCTGGGAACACAAAGACTGATTGTGAAATCACCCCAATAAAAGATGTCACTCGCTTGAAAGGGGAGGAACCTAACAATGGTGGATATTTAGAGTTGGTTTCGAGAGAGGAACCTTTTGAATTCGTGACAAAAGTGCCATTTAACTCTACTGTCCAAGATATCACTCAGGAAAACTATAATAAGGGATTAAGAATAATTTTAGCTGATGATGTCGATCCGAGACTCAATATTTTAGAAGTGTTAGTAACCACCTTAGATGATGGGGTGAATAAAGATGGGACTATTAACTCAAATCTTGGCATTGATGCCACTTCAGGCCCAACTCCTTTGAATCAACGAGTTGCATACTGGAAAGACGACGGAACAAATAGTGGGTATACAAGTCCATCAGGAAATTTGGTCATTGATCAAAGCAACAATAAGGTCAGCTATGTAATGCCGGAAAGGCCAGGTAAAATTGGGGAAGTAGATTTTCCTTATGGTGGATTGGATGGCAAATCCTACTATTTAGTTATTAAAGCAAAGATCAAAGATAGTGTGACTAACGAAGAAATTAATCTTATGCAACAAGAAGTTAATGGATTAAAACTTGGGATTCCTAACACTTCAACAGTTACTGTAGGAGGCTATACAGTTGATTCCAATATCGCCAGAGTGGTACCGCCAGTATATAAAGAACCTAGCATTAAAAAACAAATTATTACGAGTCTTGGAAAAGGCGACTCCGGCGTTTTACTTAACAGTAACGAAACCTTTAAATATCAAATTGAATTAACAGACTTTGGCTCTTATGTTAATGGTAAGTATCTTGTAGATACTTCTAGCATTAGAGATTTAACCATTAAGGATCAACTTGAACCAGTTTTAGAATATAGTGGGAATCCTAAATTGACTTGGAAAGACTCAAAAGATCAAGAACACAGCATTGATTTAACTGGCAATGAACCAACAGTAAATACTGAGAACCTATTATCTCTTGTAGTGACTAAGACCAATATAAATGAGGATGGTTCGATAAACGAAAATGAATCGGTAAATCCGTATCTTTTTAGTCCTATCTATCATGATGGAGATTTTGGTGATTATCGGACAACTTTGGATATAGTTAGTATGAAGCTTGTTTTTGATGTTAAGGTTAAAGATAGCTCCGAGTTAACTAATTATTTAGATAAAGTATCTCAAAGGACGATTATTCCAAATATAGCTGATTACACTATAAAAGATTCATTGGAAAAAGAGGTATCGAAAGATTCAAACGTAGCGAGAGTAACCCTTCCTTTACCTAATATAAGTCTTAGAAAAATAGATGATAAAGATTTATCTCAACTTGAAGGAGCAAAATTTGTTCTAAAAGATTTAACTCCTAAAGGCGCCAATCCAACTGTCACTGCTTTTACAACTAAGGATTTAGATACTAATTTTACCAATTTAAATATAGGGCACACTTATGAACTAATTGAAGAAACACCTCCAAGTGGTTATATTGGTGAAAAAGCAAAATATCGAATCAAGGTCTTGGAGAGTGGTAAATTAGAAATAGTTAAAATATCTAATGGAAACCAAAGTCAATTGACTGAAGCCGATGACACGGATGAACTTAGTGGAAATCTTTTAATCATCAAGAATAAAAAAGCTCTTTCTCCGCCAATAGAAAAAAGGTTGAATGATTTAGCGGAATATACTGAAAAAAATCCATACCAGATGAAATCCAGTGACGAGAAATTAGAATATAAACTTCGGGTTACATTACCCGAATCTACAGATGGTTATAATGAGTTGGTTATTGAAGATACGATTGATGAATATTTAAATATTGATCGATCGTCGATTAGAGCTTATGTGGAAGAAGATTCAACTTTAGTGAATGGATACCCTCAATTTAAAAATAACGGAAAAATCTTAGAGTTTATTATCAATAAAGATTTTAGCAAATATCAAGGCAAAACTATTGTTATCAGTTTTAAGGCTAATTTGGACAAAACAAAAGGCCTAGACAAGCTTATTTCGGCACGTCCTTCTGGTATTCTAAAAAATCAAGCAACCGTTACTTTAAATGAAACTGAACCACAAAAATCGAATGTTGTAGCATCTCAGTTTAAGGTAGGGAACGTTCAATTTACCAAAAACTTAAAAGAGGGTGAAGCACTAAAACCGATTAGTGATGGAGAGAGTGCTACATTTGAATTATATAGAGTTATAGGAGCCATGGATACAAGTGGCGACTCTTCAGAAAAAGACATTTATATAGGCTCATACACCAATAAAGATGGGAAAGTTATTGTTAATAATTTGGAAAAGGGATCATATTACTTTATTGAAATCTCTGCTCCAGAAGGTTATGTAAGAGAAAAAGTACCAATCCCTGAAAGAGGCTTTAACATTACAGGTGATGAAAAAGAAACCCTTGATTTAGGGGCAGTCAATAACTTGAAATCTCTGGTTCCTTCAATTACAAAGAAGGTAGACGGAAAGAGTGAAATCTCCATTAAACTGGGGCAAGAATTTACTTATACTATCAATATTCAAATTCCGGAAACAATCACAGATTCTGAATTGATTGTGACAGATTTGGTTCCTAGAGCTTTGGAATATGTAAACGGAGGATATCCAGAAGTTGGAACAGTTGATACAAATGGAGTATTCACTTCTAATACTGCTCTAAATGAGAAATTGAAGAGGTCCGATGCGAACAACCCGAATTCCCTAGTATTTAAATTGACTGAAGAAGATGCTGTTAGTCAATATGCTGGACAAACAATTCAAATCCGTTTTAAAATGCGGGTGAAACCAGGAACAAATTTATTGACAACAGCTGATCCGGATAATCCTGGGGAAAATTATTTAAATGCTGATAATCAATACAGGCTTTTAAATACCGCTCATATGACTTTTGGTACAGAAAAAAGTGATTCATCAGCTATCATAAATCCATCAATACTTACTGATGTAAAGGTGATAAAAACGGAAGGAGAAGGAAAAATTCCCGTGCCTGGTGCCGAATTTACACTGACAGCTTTAGAAGGTCAAACAGACTTATCTGGGAAAACATTAGTGTTTAATAGCCAATCATTAAATGACGGTTCTGTTACCTTCAACAAAGTTCCAAACGGAAAATATCGATTTGAAGAAGTAAAAGGCCCTACTGATTCTAAATATCTTAAGGATGATACTCAGTATGTTCTAAATGTTAATTTGGACAAGCGTACAGGCATTTTAAACCTTGACTTAACAGATAAAACAGTCGAATACACTGCTAGAAATACTAATGGCGAAATTAAGATATTTAATAATGAAAATCGAAACGTTAAAGTGAGAAAAGAGTGGATTGACAATAGCAATGACCAAAATACTAGAACAGAAACGGTATTCACACTTAAGAGAAGGATAAACGGCAGTGAGGATAGCGATTTTAGATCCCCTTCAATTAAGCTATATGGAACCGAAGATGTAGAAACGGTAGAATTTAAGCTTGATGGTAATGACAAACCTTTACCTCGATTTTCAGAAGTTGAATATCAAGAAGGCAATAATACTCTAAGATATGAATATGAGTACTACGTAGAAGAAAATTATTTGCCAAATTATATTACCAACTACAGTAATCAACTTGACGAAAATGATGAAACAATTATTGTAACTAATACATTGAAGAATTATTCATTTGAGATTCAAAAATTGGATGGAGATAACAATGAACCGTTAAAAGGTGCGACTTTTGACCTCAAACATAAGAATAATTCGAAGATAGCTTATAAAGTTAAATCAGGAGACAATGGGATTATAAAATTCGAGGGATTAGTTCCGGGCGTTTATAGTTTAAGCGAATTATCAACTTCAGATAGTCAGTATGTGCTGGATAGTACAGTTGTTGAAGTGGAAATTTTAGACGACGGTGGCGTTAGAGCTCTCACTTCGGGGTATAAATTTGAAGAGATTGATATTAATGGTACTTCACATAATGTAATTAGATTTTCTAACTACAAGCGGTATACTCCGAGTAAGACAGTGACAAGAGATATAGCTGAAAATGAAGTGGCAGGTAAAGTTAGTGGTGAAATTCAAAAAGATACTATCCAAATCGATTCACTAGATGAAACATTCACCTATCGAGTGGAATTCCCTGTCGGTGCTGGTAAAGGTTTTGAAAAGTTGACCATTGCTGACTTTGCTGATCCTGCTCTTCAAATAGAGGCTGATTCAATAAAAATTTATGATAAAGAAACAGGCGATGATTTATCAGCTAATTTTAAAAATGAGTCCAATATCCAGGAAAGAAGAGCCCAATATACAGTAGATAAAATTGATAGTCCTCAAGAATTCGAAAATATAGTTAATAAAACGATTATTTTAGAATTGCAAGCTAAAGTTGTTTATACGGCGGAGAAGCTTAAAGGAGAATCTAGCAGGTATCCTGAAATGAAAATTCCAAACACTGGGTTAGTTAGGATCAATGATTATGTGCCAAATGATTTGCTGACTAATACAGTTTACGTTCAGCCGCAGTTCAGTTCAATTACTTTCCAAAAACAAATTGAAAAGAATGATGGAACAGTTGCAAATTTACCAAGTGTATACAATGCAGCCTTCAATATAGAAAGATTAACCAATGGAAGATATGTAAAAGTTGGTGGAGATTTAGTTACAGATGATAAAGGACAAATCACTATTGATAACGTAGATGAAGGGACTTATAAGTTAACAGAAACCAAAGCACCTTATGGTTTCCGAAGACCAGGAGAACCTTTTATGCTGAAATTGGTTAAAGAAGATGGCAAACTAAATGTTTATAAAAATGATGATTCTAATACTCTTTGGACGACAATTTCTGAAGCCGACAGAACGCCAACTATCATTAATAAATCACCAGAGCAACCGAAGTTAAATAAGACAATCGTAAAAAAAGATGCAATACCTGCAATCGATAGCAAGCATCTACAATTAGAAACTTGGAGAGAAGAGTTTGACTATTATATAGATATATCTCTACCTTCGGATGTTTCTAACTATAATGCTGTTAATTTAGTAGATTCTTTACCGACAGGAATTGATTTAGTGGCTGGAACACGTCCTTTTGTGACGCTGGGAACTTTAGATGATCATGGGAACTTCACTCCTAGTACCGATGATGTTTCTCTAGCATTATCTGATACACAAACGCGTCAAGGAAAGATAAGTCAAGATATTAAAGTTACTGGCATTAATCCGAAAACGATTTCCTATATTTCTGACTGGTCCATTTTAGATAGAAATATTACTAATAATCTTGCTAATAAGACAATTAGAGTAAAAGTAACTGCTAAAATTGCTGATACAGTTAACACAAAATCGGGCTTAGAATTTGTTAATGATGAAAATGGCCTTGACGTTGTTAGAAACCAAGTTACCCTCACTTTAAATAACGAATGGACAATTGATTCATATGCAGATTTTTCTCCAGCTAAACAATATGGTCTTGAATTTATAAAAGTAGGAGAAAAAGGCGAGCCACTTTATGACGCTCAGTTTAATTTAATGAGGTATAAAGAAGGGAATCCTGACCAAGGACCAGAGATTCCAGCCGATATCAAGAGTCAAAGTTTCTCGTCTTCAAGAACAAATGGAACGTTTTCTATTCCAGAAGGTTTAGCACCAGGAAAGTATTATTTAATAGAAACTTATAGACCAGAAGGGTTTATTGAGAATGGTAATCAGATACCAGCAGGCTATTCAGCAGGTACAGGTCTGTATGTAATAGAAATTCTTGTTGATGAAAAGACAGATCATATGACAGCCAAACTATATAATGTAGATGAAAGTGGCAATGTAGAAACCCTGATTGGCTCTTTCGCTGGAACAAGTGAAGACCCAGTTAAAATCACGAATCGGAGACTAATTTTTGTTCCAATTAATAAAATTTGGAAGGATGACGATAATAGCAATGCTTTAAGGCCAGAAAGATTATCATTTTTATTACAGAGAGCCACAGTCCAAGGCGAACCTGATATTCTTGACCCAGAAAAAGGTGTTTTGGTCCCAGCATCCGAAGAAGATATTGCCGATAAATTAGATGATGAGTTTAACTCAATGGCTAAAAATAATCCTGATCTTCACGTAACTATTCCAACCTCCTTGCTACCAAACTATTTTAATTGGAAAGGTATTTATAGGTACAATGATGAGGGTGTGGAGTATAATTACTATGTCTTAGAAGATCCGGTCGAAGGATATACTCCTAGTTATACAGTTAATTCAGAGTATCCTTTTTACAAAGGTGAAGCTTTTTCAGACGCGATTGATATAACTAATAGTCTGAATTCAACGAAAAATTTTATATTGAAAAAGGTAGACGATACTGCTGAAAAAAATCCAGTTACTCATGCGGTCTTTAATATTTCATACGAGAACGATAATGGGGATAAAATAGTTCGAACTTTAACTACTGATGATCAAAACGGTCAAATCGATTTATCTGGGCTAATTCCTAATAGAACCTATAAACTGATAGAAGTTACAGCTCCAGCAGGGTATCAAAAAAATGAAACAGTCTATGAAATTTCCGTAGACAATAAAGGTGGGTTCACTGTTAAAGCTGATGGAACACCATTACAATTGAACGGAACAAATTCTGGCTTAACAAGTCAAGAACTGACAAGGACTGAACCAGCACCAACAGATGCAAATCCATCTGCTAAGAAGGAAGTTGAATATACAGGATATTTCTTAGAAATTGTAGATAAGAAAGCGATAGCACCCAAACCAGTTAAAACAATTAATAATGCAAATTCATACGCATTAAAGTCTTTAAATGAAGTATTCACATATAAAGTGGAAGTTCCGGTCACCTCTGTTGAAGGATATGCGAGCTTCAATTTAGAAGATACTGTCAATGATCTATTAGAAATAGTTCCCAATTCAGCCACTATAACGGCGGATACTAAAGATATTTCTTCATTTGGAACCTTGAAGATTGAATCAAAGAACGATGATACAAGAAATGATCGAATCAGCTTTGTAATGAATAAAAACTTCGAAAAAATTGCTGATAGGACGGTTATTTTAGAATTTAAAGCGAGAGTGGCACAAGGGAAGACGCTTGATGATTTAAATGCTTTTGTCCAATTACCAGAAAATACCGCTGGAATTCCAAACGACGTGACACTCAAGATTAATGAAGAATCAAACACATCTGAAAAAGTTTATTTGACTCCATCACCAACAGGTAAAGCACCTAGCCTTACGAAACATGTGAATGGATTAGAAAACTACAAACTTAGAGAAAACGATGAACTATTTAACTATAAAATTGATGTAAAAATTCCGGAAAATGTAATGGGGTATAATTCTTTTGTCATCAAGGATACCCTTGCTAAGCTAATACAAGTTGAGGGTGGAATTAAACTTACTTATACAAATTCTGATGGCGTTATTATTCCATTAAAAGAATCATCAGATTATACTCTTACGAATAAAACAGATAGGGATCCTAATACCGTTAATGATGGGCAAATAGAAGTAGTTTTTGGAGAGGATTTTAATTATACAAACATAGCTGGAACTACATTATCAATGGAGTTTAGAGCTAAGTTGAAATCTGGTGTAACAGAAGAACAACTTGAAGAATATAAAGAAGGAATCTTGTTTAGAGAAATAAAAGTTCCTAATTATGCGCTTGTTACGTTAAACGGAATAGAGGGTAAATCTGAAAAAGCTACTATATCACCAATGTCAGATCCAACCATTGATAAGAAAGTTAATGGTCAAGATAACATTGTTTTAAATGGTACTCAATTAGGTAAAACCATCAAATTTACCATTGATGCAAAAGTTCCATATAATACTAGCAGTTATAATACTTTTACTATATCGGATCAATTAAGCGAAATATTTAAAATTGAAACAGCTACAGTTACAATTGATGAAAATCAAGATACTGATGGCTTAGTTAAAGTCGCACAAAACGAGGGTCTTATAACCGCAACCATTACTGGAAAAGAAAATGTCGCTAAATATGCTGGTAAAACAGTTAAACTTACCATTGCAGCTATTTTGGATCAGTCCCAGGATTTATCTAAGTATATAGTAGATGGGAAACTTCCAAATACAGCTAAAATTATCGTAGACAAGGCTCTAATCGCCGAAGATACAGCAACGATTACGCCTAATACCGTTCAAGTAAGCTTCAAGAAGACCCTTGATAGAGAAACGAATTGGCCTACGGGGATTAAAGCCGAATTTAAATTGGAAAAACAAGTAGGTGCTAATTGGACTCTTATTCATGTGAATGGACAAGATCGTTTTACTGTTGCATCTTTCGATTCTTTAAGTCTGGGTGATTTACTTCCAGGAACATACAGGGTAACAGAGACAAAAGCACCTGAAGGATACATCTCAACAGAACCTAAGTCGTTCACAATATCAGGTGAAGAAACTGAAAAAGTTGAAGTGACTCTAAATAATACAAAACAACCTTTATCTACCAAATCAGTTGATAAAAACTTCTTTGCTAATTTCAGCGAGGAAAAAATCTTTAGAATTTCAACACCAATCGATTCGGTAGAAAATATTAAATCTATTGAGATTGAAGATACGGTTGATCCTATGTTTGAAATTCAAAAAGCAAATGTAATTTCAACAAATGGAAATTATGAAGGGCAACCAGTAGTTGCAGGTCAAAATGTGAAAGTATCTGTGACATCCACAGAAGATTTAGTTAACCTTGCTAAAGGTAATCTGATTCTTGAAATTAAGGTTAAGTTAAAAGATGGGTTCGTTTATGACGAATTATCTGAAGATTACAAGAAAAATGGAATTCCTAATACTGCAGAAATTTCTATTAATGGAGAAACACCAATTTCAACAAATGAGGTTAGAGTAAAAGTTCCAACTGGAACAGCTACGCTTGTTAAGAGAGATGGAGAGAATAATCCACTGCCAGCTGGTGTTTCTGCAACCTTTGATCTTTACAAAGTTATAGGTGCTGTAGATGAAAATACAAAGATAGATGAAGCAGATATTAAGATAGGTACTTATGTAACAGCTAAAGATGCTTTGGGAGCAGATAGAATTATTGTTCAAAACCTTGAACCAGGGCAATACTATTTTAAAGAAACTATTCCACCACAAGGGTATGTTCTTGATGAAGCGAATAGAGTATTTAAAATGGAAGTTGATGAGAATGGAAATGTTAAACAGGTGGCAGAATCTAACTTTTCAGACAAGACTGATTTCATAATTATTAATAAAAAGTCTGAAAATCCAACTATTACTAAGAAAATTGTTGACGGTCAAGAAGAACTTGATCACAAAGATTTGGAAACATTAAACGAGAGTATTCCTTATAAGGTTTCGGTGGACGTAAAAGATGTCCAAAATTGGAAAGAGTTCACCTTAACAGATAGGGTCGATCCATTATTAACAGCTACAAATATCAAAGTGACATTTGATGGAAAAGAGTATACCCTTGATGAAGTCCGAGACGCTGATGTATTTACTTATGATCAAAATACAGGCTTAATCACCTTTGAATATACTCAAATGGATAAAGTGAAACTACTAGTTGGAAAAACTATTATCCTTACATTTGATGCAACAATAAAAAATGGTATTACAACTGAGGAAATAAAAGCTGCATACTCAGACAGTAAAATTCCAAATAATGCAAATTTAGAAGTTGGAAATGGTCGTACATCATCTAATCAGGTAACAGTAACACCTCCCGGCCCAGCGCCTACTATAACAAAATCAGTTGATAATGTTGAGTTAAGACGTCTTGGAACAAAAGACCAGACTTTCTTTTATGATATAAGAGTTCCAATACCAGTAAATACAACTGGTTACGAAACGCTTGTTGTTACTGATGAATTAAATACTCTGTTAGAAACAGCTGATGAGAGAATTGCTGTGTATGTCGATGATGATTTGAGAGCAGATTTTAATCAGTATTTGACGATAGATGGTAATAAGGTGAGTCTAACTTTACCTTCTAGCTTTAATTACTCAAAAATAGCTGGAAAAACTATGAGGCTATCTATCAATGCTAATATTAAATCAGATGCAACTAATAATGATCTAGCTAAATTCATAAACTTATCATCTAAAGAAATTGAAATA
This sequence comes from Facklamia miroungae, assembly GCF_012396555.1. Lineage (GTDB taxonomy): Bacteria > Bacillota > Bacilli > Lactobacillales > Aerococcaceae > Facklamia > Facklamia miroungae. The sequence continues at coordinate 387,282 of NZ_JAAXPS010000001.1, read as the reverse complement.
CCTAATAGTGCTAGTTTAACCTTTAATAATGAAGAACCGGTATCTTCAAATGAGGTTATTGTCATACCACCTGGCGAACAACCAACTATTGCCAAATCAGTTGAGACAGTAGCAAATCCTAAAGATATAACAAGTGGAAACTTGAACTTATCGACTAAGAACACTCCATTCACCTATCGAGTAAATGTGAAAGTTCCTAATAATGTAAATGGTATAAAATCGCTACAAATAGTAGATACTCTTGAAACTTTCTTAAAAGTAGGAAATGTAAGTGTCTTAGTTGACAATACTGAAAGCAATTTAACAGCATATAATAACGATCAACTAGTATCAGTAACTATTCCCGCGGATGCTGATGGGACATATAAAACATATGCTGGTAAAACAATTAGTTTAGTTATTAATGCAGCGATTGATCCTGCTATAAGTTCTGATGAAATAGCTCATGTTTACGGAAACTCTATGATTCCAAACGAAGCAGTACTCCTATCTAACGGTACAGAACGGATATCTAATAAAGTTACAGTTACACCACCTATGGAAAGTCCAACAGTAGTGAAAACTGTAAATAGTAAAACTGACGACATATTGGCAAATATGAAAGATCAATTTGTTTATATGATAGAATTTAATGTACCCGTGAATGTTGCTGATATAGATCAGTTGGTTTTAACAGATAATTTTGATCAAGCTATCCTACCGGATACGGATGCTATCAAGGTAAAAGTGAATAACCAAATTGAGGGTAATTTAAGAGCAAAAGTTGTTGATAACAAACTTGAACTTATAATTAATAAAGGCTTTGCCTCATCAATTTTTGGCAGTGCTTTTGAAGCCTATGCAGGTAAAACGATAAGTGTAGAAATTCCAGCGGTCTTTGCTGAAGATGTAGACTTCACATCTTATATAGAAAGAAAAGTTCATAATAAGGCTGTTTTAACCATAAATCCAGATGGAGAGCGCATAATTGCTGAATCTAATGACACTACCATACGACCACCTCTTGGAGACGTGATACTTGAAAAATTAGTAGATGGCAAAAAATTAAGCGGAAATCAAACAGCTGAATTTAAACTTTATAAAGTCGATACTAATGGTGATGTATTAATCAAGAATGGTGACGTTGAAGTGTTTAGTGTTAACAGTACCAACAACAAGATAGAGTTAGAAAATGTCTTGGAACCGGGAGATTATTACTTTGTAGAAACAAAGGCCCCAGAAGGATATGTCCTAGACGATATCCATCATGAATTCACTATTAAAAAAGATCAAACGATTGCTATTTCAATTATCGTGAATAATACTCCGAGTGAGACTGCTATAACTGTGAATAAAATATGGGTAGACGACAATAATGCAGCTAACACTAGGCCATCTACGCTTACTTTCCAAGCGATACAAACAGTAGAAAATAAACCGACAGGGCAAGTCTTCGATAAGGTATTTAGAGTTAATGAAGAAGGGGAATATGTGCTCGAAGGCCTTCCAGCCTTTAATGACCAGGGAATGCCTTTTACTTACTTGGTTAAAGAAATTCCAGTAACAGGATATACAACAAGTGATCCTAGACCAGTAACGGATGAAGATGGCAGTATAACAGGCTATAAGATCACTAATACACTGGCTGAGACTACTTCTCTGCCATTTGAAAAGAGATGGGTAGATGGGCCGGATGAAAAGCCGAATGCTGTATTCAAATTAAATGCTAGTATAGGCGGGCAAACTTTAACAGACATCAAAGATGCGGATGGAAAACCTATCTCAGATATAACCTTGACTAATGGAACCACTAAGGGAGTATTTAAAAACTTACCAAGATATAATGATAAGGGATCACTTATCACTTATACCGTTTCAGAAGTTTCAGTAGATGGAATTGAAGTAATTGATAATAAGGTTGGAAACTATACAGTTTCGATTGAAAATGTCGGAAGTGCATTCATTATAACCAACACATATGGTTCAGAAACGAAGAACTTAACTGTGGAAAAAGAATGGATGGGTGGTTCTGATCAACCTGCCGTACAAATCCAACTATTTAGAAAAGTAGATGGCGGAAACCAAGAATTCGTGGGTAATCCAATCGTTTTAAATAATGCAAATGATTGGAAAGATACTTGGACGTCAATGCCAATTTATGATAGAAATGGTAAGCTTTATACATATTCAGTTAAAGAAATTAATCCACCTGCTGGCTACCAAGCAAGCTATGAAACATTAAGTGATACTAACGGTAAAGTGACTGGCTTTAAGATAACAAATACATTTAGTGTTGAATCAATTGATGTAAAAGCTATTAAACATTGGGTCGGTGGAGATACATTAGAAAGACCAACGGACGTTTATTTCGAACTTTATCAATCCACGGATGGTAGCATGATAAGTGATGCAGTCAATACGGCTGTAAAAGTGACTAGTACAGATGCTGAATTTGCAAATCCAATGGCACTAAACAATAAATCAGAGCTTATCTGGTCAAATCTTCCAGCTGTAACAGAGGAAAATAAAGTTATCACATACTCTGTAAAAGAAGTGAAGCGAGATGGTTCGGAATGGACTAATGCTAACTATATAGTCTCTTATAATGGATTAGAAGTTACCAATACTTATCAGTCTGAGAAAGAAACAATTTATGCTCAGAAAGTTTGGTCTGGAGGAGATTATTCATCCCATACAGGGGTTTCTTTCCAACTTTATCGAAACGGTCTAGCATTTGGAGAAGCGAAAGTTTTAGATGGGACGAATAAAGTTAATTGGGAAGTAGATTCAAGGGATGGTTTTGGTCAAGAGTATACTTATTCTGTAGAAGAAGCCTCTGTTCCAACAGGATATACAAAATCTGACACAACTGGAACAGGAACACAAACTGATCCGTTTGAAATAACCAATACCTATACACCGGGTATGACAAGTCATACCGTTAATAATGTTTGTATAAATGGGCCGGCTCCAAAACCAGATACTGAAATTGAGCTTTACAGAACGATTGAAGGTATTACCGAAAAAGTAACGGAACAAATGGTTCCAGGAATTAATAACCCCATAGCATTGACGGAAGAAAGCACAACATCCACTTATACTTGGGATGGTTTACCAATCACAACTTTAGACGGAAAAGCGATCACTTATTCTGCAAAAGAAGTTCGAGTGGGTGGTGTTCTAGTTGAAAATGATGTGGCAGGAAATTATACCGTTTCTTATGAAAAATTATCGGATGTTTCCAACTCAACAAAAATCACGAATACTTATCAATCACCTGAACTTTCCATAAGAGGATCAAAAACATGGGAAAATGATAGCGCTGCATCTAGGCCAGCTTCAATCGAAGTTGAATTGTTAAGAAATGGTCAATCATTAGAACCAGCTGTTATTGAAATCGTTTCAGCAGATGGAACGAATAACACATGGACTTACGATTTTGGAAACTTACCAAGGACAAATATTCAAGGAAAGGATTATGAATATTCAGTCAGAGAAAATAATGTACCAACTAACTACGAAGTATCCTACTCCGGCTATGACATTATTAATACTTATGTAGGTTCTACATCAGTAGATATTACCAAGACTTGGGTAGATGGTTCTAACGCAGAGGGTACACGACCAACAGAAATCACCTTAAAAGCTATTCAAAATATAAAAGATACCGCAGATGATTTAATTCCTACAGGTAAAATTTTTACAGAAGTCTTTGAAATTAAAGGTGATACAGGAAGTTATACTATTAATGACCTACCAGAATTTGACAAAAATGGAAATAAATTTATTTATACAGTTGATGAAGTAGAGGTTCCAGGCTATGAGAAATCGATTGAAGAAAATATTATAACCAATACTTTAACCAATACAAAAACTCTCGTTTTTGAAAAAATATGGGTAGGAGGAGATCAAGCAAACAGACCAGAAGCGACTATTAAATTACTTGCTAATGGTAATGAACTTGAACCTGATAGCAGAATTCCAATCAGTAAAATTCGATTAGCAGATCTTGTTGCTGATGAAAATGGACGCTTGATTGGTGAATTTACCGATCTACCAGTCTTCGATAGTTCAGGTAACGCAATCGAATATTCTGTTACAGAGTCTTTAGCAGATAATTCTGGTTATACTTCCAAGGTTGAACAAATTGGGGATAGTTATGTTATAACTAATACTTATGAAAGTGATAAGAAAACTATCTTTGCTAAAAAGACTTGGGAAGGTGGACCAACTGATAAGCCAAGTGTAGAATTTACTCTATTTAGAAATGGTGAAGCAGTGAGAGCGTCCGAACTTAATGAAAATCAAGTAAATCCAATTGAATTATCAAATGGAATAACCACAGTTCAATGGAATAATCTTCCAGAAAATGATCCGAATGGAAAACCTTATGACTACGCTGTTGCTGAAACTAAGACAGCTGAGAATTATACAATGTCGTTTGTTGGTGGAAAAGGTAGCCAAGATGAACCATTTGAAATCAAGAATACTTATGTTCCGGGAGTAACCTCTCATACAGTGAACAAGACTTGGGAAGGTGGAAATAGCCTTAAATATCCTTCAATTGAGCTAACCCTCTACAGACTAGTTGATGGAGTAGAAAAGATTGTGGATTCAAATATGGTGAATGGATTAATCAATCCAGTAAACCTAACCAGTGGAATAAATACTTACACGTGGTCAGGTCTTCCTGCAGAAGATTCTGAGGGTAATAAGTGTGTTTATATCGCTAAAGAGACTAAGGTTGGCGAAAATACATTTACTGATACTGGTATAGCTGGAAATTATCAAAAATCTCAAGAGTCTACTAATGGTAGTGTAACCTCGATTACCAATAAGTATCATAGTCCAGAAATTACGATTTACGCTAAAAAAATATGGCAAGGTGGAGATGAAAACAACAGACCGGATATAGTATTTACCCTTCACAGAAATGGGCAGGCTGTTGAAACTCCTCAAACATTAAGTCAAGGAACCACAATAGTTTCTTGGAGCAATCAACCTAAGACAGATCCTTATGGACAAGATTATGTTTACTCTATAATAGAAACAACACCAGCACTAAATTATAAGTTGGAAGTGGTTGGTGGAAGTGGTACCGAATCCGATCCGTTTGAAATCAAAAATACTTATGAGCCTGGAACAGTTTCTCATAAGGTAACAAAAATCTGGGAAAATGGACCAGCTATTAAGCCGCCAGTGGAAGTTGTTCTTTATCGATATGAAGATGGACAAAGTATAGATGATGCGGAAATAGTTACAGACGAAATGGTTGCTGGAATTGAAAATCCGGTTGATCTTGCCCAAACTTACGTTTGGACAGGCCTTCCAGCAGAAAACCAAAAAAATGGCAAATCCTATATCTATTTTGCCAAAGAAACGAAAATTAACGGGCAAGAGCTTGTTAATAATATTGCCGGAGATTATCAATTCGTTTCAAATCATTTTGAAAAGGACTCGCTAAATGTCCACGGCACAACTGTAATCACTAATAAGTATGTAAGTCCTAAGACAGAAATATTTGCTAAGAAAATTTGGGATGGCGGAAAAGAGGATAGTCATACTGGAGCTAAATTTACCCTTAAACGTAACGGTGTAGTAGTTGATAGGACGATGATACCTACAATAGAAAATCCAAAAATGCCAGATGTTAATGGTCAAGTTTTGTGGGACGGTTTAGATAAGACAGATGCTAATGGATTCGAATACAAATATACTGTTGAAGAAACAACTGTTCCAGCTAATTATATTTCTGAATCTATAGGGGGCGATGGCTTAAGTGCTGAAACAGCGTATGAAATCAAAAATATTTATCAGCCAGGAATGACTTCTCACTCTGTAACTAAGACTTGGGAAGGAATGACTGATGAGAATAACAAGCCGGAAATTGAAGTTACTTTGTACAGATTTAAAGCCAATCAAACGGAAGCAGAAGCCGTTAAAGTTACTCAAGATATGGCAAACATCCAAAACCCAGTAAGAATTATAGATGCTTATACTTGGTCTGGACTTCCAGCTCAAGATAGTGATGGAATTGATTTTGTTTATATCGCACGAGAAACTAAGATTAATGGCATCTCTATTACTGATTCAAACAAAGTGGTTGGAAACTATACATGGAAGTTTGAAACCCATACTGCCAGATCTGAGTCTGAAGGTTCGTCTACAGCTATTATTAACACCTACAAGCCAGCAGACGGCACAGTTGTCTTTGAAGTAACGAAAGAGTTAACAGGTAGACCATTACAAGCGGGAGAATTCACTTTCGGCTTATTTGAAAGTGATGGCACAACACCAGTCACACTCGGTGGAACGAATGTAACAGCTACCAATACAAAAGCTGGAAGAGTTATCTTCCCTGCATTAGAGTTAACAGAAGTTGGACAGAAAGACTATGTGATCAAGGAAATCATCCCAGAGGATAAAGAAGCTGGAATGACCTATGATGACTTAGCTGTTAAAGTTACTGTCGATGTGACGGATAATGAAGGAGTTCTATCCGCCGCGGTCACATATCCAAGCGATACCATCTTCAATAATATTTATCAAGCAAGTGGAGACGCTGTTGATATTGCGACTCAAATAAAATTAGAGGGTAAAGAACTAGCCGATCAAGCCTTTGACTTTGGCCTCTACCAAGCTGATGGCATAACACCTGTAACAGATGAATCAGGCAATCCACTGATAGTAAAAAATGACGCAGATGGCAAAGTAGCGTTTACCGATGTTCCATTAACGAAAGTGGGTTCAGAGGTTTATGTGATTAAACAAATTATCCCGACTTCTCCAGAAGTAGGCATGACTTATGATCAGAAACAAATCACAGCCACCGTAGAAGTTACAGATACCGATGGAAAACTAGAAGGCAAGGTAACCCTTTCAGATTCAGCAGGATTTATCAACAGCTACAAGCCAGAAGGTCAAGTGGTGATTGAAAGTAAGAAGACTCTAGAAGGGAGAGCTCTTGTTGCCAACGAGTTTAACTTCGAACTGATTGATGAAAGTGGCAAAGTGGTCGAACGGACATCTAATGACTCAGAAGGCAAAGTAATCTTCCCAGCTATCCCATTAGAAGAGGTTGGAGAGAAAACTTATACCATCAAAGAAGTTAAAGGCACGAACTCGAATATCACCTATGACGAAAAGATTATCACCGTCACAGTGACAGTAAGAAACGAGCAAGGTGTGTTAACCCCTAGTGTTACTTACTCTGATGAAGGAGGATTTATTAACACCGATAAAACGCCAGATGCACAACCATTAGATATTCAGGTAACAAAACATTGGAATGGAAAAGTTCCAAGTGAAGCAACAGAAATTGAGGTTAACCTATTAGCTAATGGTCAATTAACTAATTCTAAGATTAAGCTCTCAGATGATAACTCTTGGACTGATTCTTTTAAAGATTTACCTAAACATGATGATGAAGGTCAAATTATTATTTACACAGTGAAAGAAGCTGGTGTAGATGACCAAGGTAAGGTCGTGATCGATGGAACTGAATATTCAGTGGTAGTTACTGGTGATTACATCAATGGTTTCCATATTACTAACACGGGTGGAAGTGATGAAGAGGAACCAAGTGAAGCGTTGAGAAGCTTTGAAATAGGCAAGATATGGGCACATATGACCAATGAAGAAGCTAAAGCCTATTCTGCTAATTTCACTCTTTATGCGAATGGATCACCAATTGAAACGATTGTTTTACAAGGTAACAACTCGCATATCTTTGAAAATCTTCCAGTACTCGATGATAATGATCAAGTCATTACATATTCTGCTAAAGAAGAACCAATTCAAGGATTTACCACTTCGGTACTTGGTTTGGAGGAAGGATACTTATTTGTTAACATCCCTAATGAAAAGTATGGGGTAGTCCTTCAAAAGGTTGATAAAGACACCAAAGAAATCCTACCAGGCGCAGTATTTGAACTTTGGGGACGTTTAGCTCCTAAAGAAGAAGCTGCAGATTCAGAGAATTTAGACGATGAATCTGAAAGGGCACCGATAGTTGATAGAACAACAACTGTTCAAAATAGGCTATTGGAACTTCAAAATGAAGAAATAGCCATTCGAGATCAAATTGCCTATAATGATCAATTGATTCAAAAGGTCCAAGAATTTGAGGTTTATATAGATCAAACGCAATCTTATATCTCTCAGATGAATGCTTATGCTGAAACGGTTCCTTTAACAGAAGCTGAAGCAATTGATTTAGAAAATGCAGTCCAAGGACTCGCTCAAGCTCAGGCAGAATACGATGAGATTATGAGTCAGCTTCTACCTGAACCAGAAGTTCAAAAACTGCAAGTGAGACTTGGTGAAATTCAATCAGAAATTGCAAATCTTGAAATCGATCAAAATAGTGATGATCAAGTATCCGATGATTCCCAATCTCAACTATTAGAAAGCTCTGAAGATGAAGTGCTAAGTAGACAAGCGGCTTCGAGTCAGGCTGATTATCAACTAATTGGTACGTATACAACAGATGCTAATGGATTGATAAGTTTGGGAGACATGGAAGAAGGCGATTATTATTTCAAGGAAATAAAAGCACCTGAAGGGTATCGAGCTGATCTAGAGACAGAGTATCACTTTAGTTTACCTAATGAAGTACCTTCTGAAGCGACCATCGTTCATGTTGAAAACACCAAAATTCCACAATCTGAATACATGAATATTTCAGGAACGAAGCATTGGGTAGGAGATTCTATAGAAGACCGACCTGAATCGATTGAGATTGAGTTGATTGATATTTTCACCGATAACGTAGTTGCCACTACAACAGCTAGCGCTGATGGTAATTGGCAGTTTGGATTTGAAAATATTCTCAAGAAAAATGAAAACCAAGTAAGATATTATTATCGTCTTCATGAGCTTACACCATCAGGGTATGTTGCAAGCTACGGAGCCGACTATCAAATTACCAATACTCGAACGACAGAGCATCCAAATCCTCCAGCGGATACCGAGTATACCGAAATAACTGGTAAGAAGATTTGGAAAGATAACGATGATAGAACAAAACGACCAGATTACATTTATGTTCAACTCATCAATGATGACACCCATGCAGTGGAAGCTTCAATTAAAGTAACCGCAGAAACGAATTGGGAGTTTAGCTTCAAAAATGTAATCAGTAAAGATTCAACAGGCAAAACATATACTTATCATGTCGAAGAGTTATTGTTGGCTGAAGATCAATCAAGATATAAGGTCACATATAAAGGAAACAACATCATTAATACATTGATCCCTGATGATACTATCGAGACAACGACAACAGTTGAAAGTTCAACTACAACAGAAGAATCTGTAGAGACAACGACAACAGTTGAACACTCAACTGCAACAGAAGAACCTGTAGAAACAACGATTATAGATAAGCCAACAAAACCAGACAAACCTAGCAGGCCTAACAAACCTAATATACCGGGTCATAAACCAACTCCGTCAACTCCAGGAGTACGCCCTAATAAACCATCTGTATCGACACCAAGTCGACCAGGTGGAAGTAAAGGAAGCAATAAAGATTTACCAACTACGGGAGAAAATTATTTATGGTTTATTCCTATTCTTGGAATCTTAAGTTTAAGCTCTGGATATGTGCTAGTATCTATTAAACGTCGGGAAGAGAAGTAATTAATAAGGGGGGGTTCCTTCATAATTTAAAGACCTTGGTCATTTGACCAAGGTCTTATTTATATTCATATCGAGTTGGTTTTAGATATCTAGCGCTTTAATTTTTTATAATAAAAAATGAATGGACGACTGTTCTTAAACCTGTTTTATATGGTTTTATAAAGAGTGTGATAGTGAATCAGAATAAACAATAAATAATTATTTATTAGTTACTATTAAGAACAATGCATGTATATAATAGATAAAGACTTGTTCGATGTCATTTATGATCTCTATTAAATAGATTTAAATGAATTAAGCGAAATTAAGAAGGCTCCTTGTCTATTTGACAGGGAGCCTTTATTTAGTGTTTCAATGCATTAAAAAATTTTTAAATTAAATTTTGAGGTTTGTTACCTAAGAATTTGTAAATATTTTCGAATGCAATTAGAGCTCTAAGATCCATAGCCTCATGTGTAAAGTAACCAATGTGTGGGGATAGGAGTGTATTGGGCGCTGATAAAAGGGGATGGTCCTCACGGAGTGGAGCTTCACTATCAAAGACATCTATACCAGCTCCTGCAATTTCACCTTCGATTAAGGCTTTAGCTAAAGCGTCACTATCAACAATTGGACCACGTGCACAATTAATTAAAACGGCTGACTTTTTCATAGCTCTTAATTGGTCCTCACCAAAGAATTGCTGGGTTTCACGATTGAGCGGAAGATGGATCGTTATGATATCGCTCTTCACTAATAATTCTTCTAATGAAGAGTAATTCATTCCCATTTGAATTAATTCTGGATCGCGGCTTCGATTAAAGCCCATTAAGTGAGCACCGAAGGCTTTAAACAGTTTAGCGGTTTCCTTGCCAATTTTTCCAGTCCCAATAATGCCAACTGTCTTGCCTTTAATTTCAAACCCCTGACGAATTCCTGGGAATTCTTGAGTCATGCGTACTTCTTGGTCGCTAGCCTTGATTTGACGAAATAAATTAAGCGTCATCCCTAGGACTAATTCGGCTACTGCTGTATTGGCATAGCCTGCTGCATTAGAAACGAGAATATCTCTATCTTTGGCTTGAATTAAAGGGATGTGATCGACACCGGTAAAAGCGACATTAATATATTTCACCATGTCTAATTGATCTAAGACTTCTTCGGGAAAAGGATTGTTTGCCAAAGTTATTATATCTGCTCCCTGACAGCGTTTAATCATTTCGTCTGGGTCTGTCGTTTTTTCAGAATAGTATTTAAATTCATGCCCCGCCTCGATTAGGGGTTGTGCTAATTCTTGGATGCGTTCTTCTGGAATTTTTAAGCTTTCTAATATTACAATTTTCATAATGACCTCCTTGTTAAATGCTTTCTTAATTTATACGATACTTGAAAAGAAATTAATTGCAAATAAAAGCAAATCAGTATTTACAGAAATATTTAAAAGGTATACAATAGATTCATCAAATTAAGAAAGGAGTTTAAATAAGATGATTAACATCAACATAGTAACAAGCATATCACGAATTATCAAAACTCCTTTCATAATAAATAGGAAGTCTCACTAGCCCGTCTAGGAGTCTGTAGTCATGTTTTCAAACACCTATTTAAGGAGTCTCTTAAATAGGTGTTTTTTGTGTGCCTATTTATTATGAAAGATTGTAGGAAGAAGGGGAGAAATGTTATCTGCGTTATTTCAGTTTATTAAAGAACACAAGATTGCTTATTTTATTGGTGGCCTTTTGGCTATTATTTCAGGTTTACTAGCAATTGTTCCAAATTATATTATTCAGTTATTTATCGATGCGATTGTTAAACAATCGCTCGATGCAAAAGCTCTAGCTCTTTATTTAGCCATATTTGCTGTTGCCGCTGTTTCAAATTATGTAGTGGAAGCGTCATGGCTGGTCATTTTGTTTGGTCGGTCCTCGCTCTTTACAAAACAAGTCCGTCAGAAATTGTTTAGACGACTGGCCTATTTGAAATTGCCATTTTACGAAAATTATCGTTCGGGCGATTTGATGACACGCATGACATCAGATATTGATAGTTTAGGCGAGACCTTAGCATACGGCTTTTTAATAATTATTTCTGATGGGTCTTGGTTAATTGCTATTCTCTTAGTCATGTTTATCACAATTTCCTGGGAATTAACCCTCATATCAATTATTCCTTTGATCATTTTTGGGGTTTTGATTCATTTCTTGGGTAAAGAAGCCAATAAACGTTATGAAGCGAGCCGCGACGCCGTTGCAAAATTATCCAATGAAGTTTTGGAAACGGTCGACGGTGTACGGGTTATCCGGGCTTATGGAAAAAAAGACTTGGAACAAGCGCGCTTTCAAGAAAGAACCAGAGATGTGGTTAAACAATCCAATGTTTTGAACTTCTTATTTGGATTATTTGGCCCAACAGCTCGCGTTTTTTCTGGTTTTTCAACAGGTATCGGATTGACCTTGGGGGCATATTATGTGAATCAAGGGCAAGTATCGATAGGCCAACTAATTACCTTTCAAATTTATTTAGGTATGTTCAACGAAGTGATATGGGGCATGGCAGATTTGATTGCGATCTATCAGCAAGGACAAGTCTCTCACCGTAAGATTAAAGAAATCGAAGATGCCGACGATCTTTTTGGCAAAGAAGGTGATTTACCAATTGATCATATCGATCAAATTGATTTTCAAAATTTTTCTTTTGCTTATCCAAGTGACCAAGAACCAGTCATTCAAACGGTTAATTTTAGTTTAAAAGCCGGACAGACGCTAGGGATTGTAGGGAAAACAGGTTCGGGGAAGTCTACCTTAGTTCGCCAACTCTTACGTCAATACCCAATCGTTAAGCCTGAAGCGCTTAAGATAAATGGACATTCAATTGTAGACTATCAATCGGAACAATTAGCTGGTTTAATTGGCTATGTCCCGCAAGACCACGTTCTATTCTCACGGTCAGTAAGAGATAATATTTTATTTGGAAAAGCGGATGCGACGGAAGAAGAGTTAAATCAGGCGATTGAAGCAGCTGACTTTACCAAAGATATTAACCATATGAGTAGAGGCTTAGAAACGCTCATTGGCGAAAAAGGGGTCGCAATTTCCGGTGGTCAAAAGCAAAGAGTAGCGATTGCTAGGGCTTTAATCCGGCAACCAGAATTATTGATCATGGATGATTCACTATCGGCGGTGGATGCAAAGACAGAAAAGGCCATCATCAAGAATATTCAAGCAGCCCGTGAGGGTCAAACAAATATTATAATTACCCACCGCTTATCAGCGGTTTCGCATGCCGACTTAATACTCGTATTGGAAGAAGGATGCATCATCGAAAGAGGTAAGCCAGACGAGTTATTAGCGAACAAGGGTTGGTATTATCAACAGTATCTCAATCAACAAACGGAGGAGGGATCTAATGGAAACACTTAAACGTTTGTTATCCTATCTAAAATATGCTAAATGGAAGTTTGCCTTAGGAGTCCTTTTTCTAATCTTTTCAGTTGGACTTTCCGTTTATGCTCCTTTAATGGCAAAAGATTTAATTGACTATGCCGCCAATCAAGTAACAAATAAGCAGGTAATTGAACAAGCGCGGGTTGTTAATTTTTTCGTTCGCTATGTTTTAATTTTAGTGTCGTCTGCGGTCCTTTCTTATACAGCGGATATTTTAATGGCTTTTGTAGCTAATCAATTAAGTAAGAAAGTTAGGGACCAAGCCCATCAACATATGCAGACGCTTCCGGTTTCATACTTTGATGATAAACCAGCTGGAAAAATTGCGGCTCGAATTGTCAATGACACTGAAGTTCTCAGACAGTCTTTCTATCAGAACTTTTGTAACCGCATGCTCATCAATTTGATGACGGTTATTGGTATCTACGTTGCTTTACTTTATGTCAGTTTGAAGATTGGTTTATTCTTCTTACTTTTTATTCCCATTTTTATTGTCTGGCAAATAATTTATATGCGTAAAATTACGCCAGTTAACACCAAATGGCGTGAAAGTGTTTCTGAGCTAAACAGTAAAACGGCCGAGATTATTCAAGGAGTAACAATTGTCCAAGCTTATGGGCAAGAGGAAATGTTAAGTAAAGAGTTTGAAGAAACGAATGAGGACTGGTATCAATCCCGAATTCAATCACAAAAGATTGATTCTAGACTGTCTTGGTCCTTGGCTGATTTATTAAAAAATATTGGTATTTTATTGGTAGTGACTTATTTAGGGACACAATACTTAGAGGGTGTTTTAGGTATTTCAGTCGGAAAACTATATGTTTTAATTAATTATGTTTCGCGTTTATTTGATCCAATTACTCAAATTGTACGCTTGATGACCATGCTCCAACAGTCTTTAGTATCTGGCTCTCGAGTTTTTGCATTAATTGACCATCCAAGTGAGAAAGATCAAACAAATGTTTTTGAAATGGGAGAGGGACGAGTAAGTTTTAAAGATGTAAATTTTGCTTATCAAGGCGATCAAAAAGTTTTGAAAAATATCAATTTTGAAGTTGAGCCTGGTCAAACCATTGGTTTGGTCGGACATACGGGTTCGGGTAAATCTTCGATTATCAATCTAATCTTTCGATTTTATGATCCCCAAGAAGGACAGATATTGATCGATGGTCAAGATATTCAGCACTACTCCCGTGAGAGTGTAAGAGCGGACATGGGGATTGTTCTTCAAGAGCCCTATTTATTCTCTGGCACCATTGCGTCAAATGTCTCCATGAATGACCCGAAGATTAGCAAAGAGAAAATTTTGCAATCGATTGAGCAAGTGGGTGCAAAGGATATGATCGCTAAATTAGAAAAAGGAATTGATGAAGAAGTAGTCGAAAAAGGTCAATCCCTGTCATCAGGAGAAAGGCAATTAATTTCTTTTGCACGTACCCTGGCCTCTGACCCTAAAATTTTGATTTTAGATGAAGCGACTTCGCATATTGATACGGAAACAGAAAATGTTATTCAAGAAGCTATGAAAGTTTTACAAAAAGGAAGAACAACTTTTATTATTGCTCATCGCTTGTCAACCATTCAACATGCCGATCAAATTATTCTCATGGATAATGGTGAGATTAAAGAGCAAGGGAACCATGACCAATTAATGGCTTTAAATGGTCAGTATGCTGAAATGTACCGTATGCAAGCTAAAGTTTCTTAATTCTCGATTTAAAAATAGAAAAATATAAAAGCATCTGAGCTGTTTTTCTCAGATGCTTTTTATTAATAAATGATGAATCCATGTACACTGACTTTATATCTTTATGATTATTCAATAAAGTGATCCGTTTGATTAAAAGAATTTAAACGGAATTGACCCTCGCGATATTCGACAATCGATAAGGAACAATTAGCCAGAGGTTGTCCTCCTTCAAAATCAGCAACCAAACCGTGAATGAGGTTGCCAATCGCCATCCCATGGCTCATGATCAAAATTTTTTGATCGGTGCCAGCATGCTTATTCAAAAGGATCAAAAGACCGGATTCAATTCGATCCCAAAATTCAGCATAATTCTCAGCCAAATGTTGTGGATCGAGGTGTTTGACTAATTTGAGTAATTTGGGCATTTCAAGTGGTTTTTCCATTTTCTTGACATCAATACCTGCTGCTAGAAGATGGTCATCGACAGCATCATATAAAGTAGAAGCAGGCAAACCTTCAAAGGATCCAAAGTAGACCTCACGCAATTCTTTCATCAATTGAACTTGATAATGATCTTTATGGTGATTTTCTTCCAAAACATAGCGGAGAGTATCTTGCGTTCTTAGTAAATCACTCGAGTAAACGGCATTAAAATGGATATCAGCGATACCACGCCCCGATGCTTTGGCTTGTTCAATTCCTTTAGGAGTCAAAGGAGCGTCTGACCAACCTTGAATTTGTCCATTATGATTAAATAAAGTCTCACCATGTCGCATAAAATAAAATGTAACACCTTTAGCCATAATTTCCCTCCGTTCTTTTTCCTTTTTATTATAACCTTATTGCCAAAGATTGTCTAAAGCAGAAGCGATTTTTTCACTAAATAGGTCAGACTATCAAGTGCATTTATGGGATGAATATGGTAACCTATAGAGGTTATTAGAAGGGAGTGTAGAATGAGTGGAGCAAAAAATGATGAAATACTTGGATCAATCTAAAAGGGTTTTTTCCGTTTTTAAAGAGCGTTTGGATGGACTGTCTTTTGGCTCTTACGCAGCAGAAGTGTCTTATTATATTCTTTTAGCCGTTATTCCGATTCTCTTAGCTTTCTCCAACTTAATTGTGCTCTTACCTTATTCTTATGAAGAAGTGATTCGCTTTCTGCGAACATCTTTACCTGGCCAAGTAGCACGTCCACTAATTCCCATGATTCAACAGTATTTTGAAACGGCCTCAACGACTTGGGTACCAATCGGGCTGGCCTTAGCCTTGTGGCCAGCTTCGAATGTTTTTAATGCTCTACAGCGTATGCTAAACGAGATCTACCTCGTAAAGAGTAAGAGACACTTTTTTGTCCAACGACTCTTTGCCTATCTATTTACTTTGCTAAGTGTATTAGTCATCTTAGTTTCAACTTTCATCTTTACTTTCGGTGAACAATTACTTTTATGGTTAGATCAAAATTTGAAATGGGATTTCAATTTTTTAGCTGCTTGGATAAAAGGTGGAAGCTGGGGATCGCTCTTATTCTTGTTCATTTTTTTAGTCATGATTTATACCTATTTACCTCATCATAATTTAAAGTTTTCAAAAGCTATTCCCGGTTCACTATTTTCGCTAATCGGTTTTACCCTTTTGGGCAAATTATTCGGAACAATTATTCAGTTTAATAAGTCTTTAAATAGTAATACGGCCTTGGGGGCTATTATCGTGGTTATGTTCTGGATTTACCTCAATTGTATGATTTTTTTTGTGGGGGCCTATGTAAATGTGGTGGCTATTGATTTAAGGAATCTAAATAAGGAAAAAATTCGATCACTAGATTAAAGAGACCATCACTAAATAATAAGCGGGTTAACAAGCGATTAATCCAAGAAGGAGGAAGATTATTCGATGCAAATTAATAAAAGAATTGCCAATTATCAAGAAAATCGAATTGATTATGGTGTCATTTTAACCGTCTTACTGTTATGTTTAATGGGTTTAGCCATCGTCTATGCGACGACAGCTATGATTGCAAGTCAAGGAATTGGTCCGACCCTCCAACAAGCACTTTGGTATGCTTTAGGAGCCTTAGTTGTGATTGTGGTGATGCAATTTGATAGTGAACAATATTGGAAACTTTCGATCTACTTTTATGGTCTAGGAATTCTGCTACTGATTATGGTTTTGTTTTTCCATGACCGTCAAACAGCAATTATGACAGGGGCAAAGTCTTGGTTTAAGTTAGGTCCTCTGTCCTTTCAACCTTCCGAATTGATGAAACCAGCCTTGATCATTTTTCTTTCGCGTTTAGTCACAGAACATAATAGTCAAAATCAGGCTCGAACCATTCGTTCTGATTTTATGCTAATTGGCAAATTACTACTAGCTTCGGCACCCGTCTTATTGTTGGTACAATTACAAAACGACTTAGGAACGAACCTAGTAATGCTTTCGATCATTGGGGGTCTCATCCTTTTATCTGGTGTTTCATGGAAAATACTATTGCCCGCTTTTTCAATTGCGCTCATTTTAGGGGGTGGATTGATTCTCTTAGCTGTTATTTTTCCAGATGCTTTATTAGAAATTGGGTTTAAACCTTATCAATTAGGAAGAATTACTACTTGGTTGGAACCTTTTTCGGATACTAGGGGAGAGTCCTATCAATTAGTTCAATCGATTCTTTCGATAGGCTCAGGACAATTGTTTGGCAAAGGTTTTGGTATTTCTGAAGTACCGGTGCCGGTGCGTGAATCGGACTTCATCTTCACAACGATTGGTGAAAATTTTGGCTTTTTTGGTTCAGCCGTCATTTTAGTGATCTATTTTGTATTAATTTATCAGATGGTTCAAACCTGTTTTGAAACACAAAATGAATATTATACTTATATTTCTGCTGGTGTTATTTCAATGATTCTCTTCCACGTATTGGAAAATGTGGGTATGACCATAGGCTTACTTCCGATTACCGGTGTACCGTTACCTTTCATTTCTCAAGGGGGTTCAGCTATTCTATCTAATATGATTGGGGTGGGTTTGATCCTTTCAATGCGGTACCACCATCGATCATATATGTTCTCAAGCGAGGACCCTTATATGTATAATGATCGTAGTAACTATTAAACCAAGAAAAAGAATCCCGTTAAGGGATTTTTTTCTTGGTTATAAAGTCTGACTTATTTTTTATTACTGGCCCGTTCAACTAAATCTTTAAAGATGGCGCGACTGCTTTCTTGATTCTGGTGGGTTAACTCAGGATGCCACTGAACCGCTAGGAGATCGACAGCGGGATTTGTCGATTCGATTGCTTCAATGAGCTGGTCACCTG
Source organism: Facklamia miroungae (assembly GCF_012396555.1). Lineage (GTDB taxonomy): Bacteria > Bacillota > Bacilli > Lactobacillales > Aerococcaceae > Facklamia > Facklamia miroungae. The sequence goes on along the minus strand of NZ_JAAXPS010000001.1, from coordinate 369,239 downwards.
ACCAAGCGATCGCTTTTAAGTCTTGACCTAAGTCTTTAATGGCTTGGTGATGAAGACTATTGACATAATCGCCGGTTCCCATCCATTGTCCTAACCGCGAATTTGGATCGATTTTTACTCGGTGAGTGACCCGATCTAATTCGGATTTTTGAACATGTTGAATGGCCCAATCCGGATATAAACTAAGGTCTTGATACAGGCTTCCACCTTGAAGGATATTAATTAATTGCATCCCACGGCAGACGCCTAACATGGGTTTTCCCGCTTGCATAAAATGCTTAATTAATTTTAATTCATGGTGGTCGCGATCCAGATTTAAAGATCCTATTTTTACGTGAGGTTCTTCTTGATAAAAGCGTGGATCCACATCATGTCCACCAGTTAGAAGCAAGCCATCGACCTTGTTAAGAATGGCTTCAACAGGATAGTTATTATTAATCGGAAGAATGATAGGAATCCCTCCCGCTTCAATAACAGCTTCAACGAAAAAATGCGGCGTGTAAGTGGCATCGAAGGCTGCATAATTCGGATCATTTTGAATCGGTGTAATACTTCCGGTGATTGCGATTATTGGTTGCATGTCAAGTTCCTTTCTAAACGTAAATATTTAATCATATTATACAAGAAAGCGATGCTAAATTTAAAGACTTTAAAGCATACAAAGAGAAGATTATTTGGTAAACTAAATAAAGAGGGTAAGGAGGGTTGCTATGGATTTTCAAAATGCAATACAGGAATTAGACAAGGGAATTGTGAAGCCATTCTATTGTCTCCAAGGAAGTGAAGTCTATCTTCAGCAAACTTTTCGTCAAGCCTTAGCTCAAAAAATAGAAACAAGCACAGGAGAATTAGATGTGACAAGCTTTGATTGGAATGAGGTGTCACTAGATACCATTTTGGATGAAGCAGAGACCTATTCTTTTTTTGTAGATCAGCGCTTGATTATCGTCGACCAGGTGGATCTTTTAATTAGTCAACCAAATAAAAAGATGACTGAGTCAGAAACACAACGGTTAGTCGACTATCTAAAAGATCCCAACCCTTCAACTTGTATCCTTTTTATTGTCCCTTTTGATCAAATAGACAAAAGACGTAAGTTAACCAAGTGTTTTGTTAAAGAGACAAGGTATATTAATATTTCGCCCCTTGAAGAAAACGCCGTTCAAACTTTTATTCAGACCTATATCCAAAGTCAATCTTTTGAAATGACTCCTGAAGCCCAAAAAGGGTTGTTACAGCGAGTAGATTATCAGCTTAGTCAAGCAGTTACCGAAGTTCAAAAATTGAAACAATTTGCTCAAAGTGGTCAAAAAGTAACCTTAGAGGTAGTTCAATCGCTAGTCACACGCAGTTTAACTTCAGATGTTTTTGAATTAACGAACGCGATTTTAGCTGGGAAATTAGAACCATCCATTCAAATTTATCAAGACCTAATCTTAATGAAGCATGATCCCATTCAATTACATGCCTTGATTGTTTCGCAATTTCGTTTGTTCGTTCAGGTCAAAATTTTACAAAGGCAGGGAATGCGTCAAGATGAGATTGCAAAAAGTTTAGCGGTTCATCCTTATCGGGTCAAATTAGCCCTTCAAGCCAGTCGTCAAATGCATCTAAATGAATTAAGTCAACTTTATCTGCAATTAGTTGAAGCCGACTATCAGATGAAAACGGGTCTGGGTAGCAAAGATACTTCTTTTTATTTAATCTTAACTAAAATTATGCAATTATAATCTATGGGGGTGACAGTATGGCAAAAATCAAATTAGGAGTTATTGGTTTCGATCAATTGGGTCAAGAAATCGTATCAGCTGTTCAAAAACAAGAGGATTTAATGATCGCGAGCGTCTTTACTCATTTTAATAAAAAAGATTTGTCGTCAGAATTTCAGACACTACCGCTTCACTCTATGAATGAAGTGTTTGAATTTAAACAAGAGATTGATGTTTTAATCGTTTGCAGCGGGTCAACCATCGATTATCCAAGTCATTTAACCGATTATGCGCGGTATTATAATGTTGTAGAGGCGTATAATTTTTATGCGCAACCGAATTTATTGATTAATAGTCTGGAGTCCATGAGTCCACCGCCTAATAAATTAGCCCTTATTGGTGTGGGTTGGAATCCAGGGCTATATAGTCTCAACCAAATAATGGCGGAATCTTTAATTCCCAATGCCACAACATATCATTTTGTGGAAAATGAATGGAGCCAAAAGATGACAGAGCTTTTAGAGGAGATAGAAGGGGTTGCGGAGGCAAAAGTTTTTCTTAACGCTGAACCTACCAGCTTAGAAGCAGTCTTAGCAGGTCAAAATCCTAATCTGAACTATTCCGATTATCATCAAAGAGAAGCCTATCTTGTCTTAGAAGAGGGGATTGATCCTGAAAAAATACATGACCAAATTCAAGTATTGCCTAATTATCTCTCTCAAGCGCAATCCCATTTACATTTTGTTTCTTCAGCAGAATTGGCAAAACTTTCACAAGACAAGCAAGCAGGACGATTAATTCGATCAAGTTCAGACCAGAAAGAATTAACAACTTATGATCTAAGCTTATGTCTGAGTCATCCCTTAAGCTACCAAGCTAATATCTTAATGGCATATGCCAGAGCTGTTTTTCGCTTAGCAAAAGAAGGTAAGACAGGCGCATTGACCATGTTAGACATACCGCTTTCTTATTTAAGCAAGCTAAACCGTCAAGACTTAATTGATCAATATTTATAATGTATATTCTGCTCTCCAGTAAGAAAAAGCATCCCTATGATGAATCATTCCTCTCTTGGCTCAAACAAATTTGATTTTGTAAGCTAAGTAAGACGATTCGTGATCAATAGGGATGCTTTATAAGATTATTGCGATAAAATAAAAAAGCTCCCAAAGGAAGCTCAGTTATTATTTTGCAGATGCAATTAAATTAGCTAAACGTGATTTATCACGTGCTGCTTTGTTGTGATGAATTAAACCTTTAGTAGCAGCAGAGTCAATTGCTTTGACTGCAGCTTGGTATAATGCTTGAATATCACCTTCACCAGTTTCAACTGCTACACGAACTTTTTTCATTGCAGTTCTCAAAGCAGAAACTTGTGCACGCTTACGGCTAGTAACTTTTTCAGTTTGACGGGTACGTTTTTGTGCGGATGCTGTATTGGCCATGAATGGTCACCTCTTTTCAATAAATCTAGTCTAAGTCTGAAAACTTAGTCAACAAGAAACATTATACAGAAGTCAAAGTCAACTTGCAATAAAAAATTTTCATAGCCTACTGCATAATCATTAAACTTGTAAATTAATATTAAGTCGAGTAATTTGTGGTAGGTGGTAAGAAATGGGAGGCGATTTTTTGAAAACAAACAAATTTCGGGTAGTGTCACCCTATGAACCAGCTGGTGATCAACCTCAGGCCATCAAGGCATTAGCTGCAGGTTTAAAGGCAGGTAAAAAAGAACAAGTACTACTAGGAGCGACCGGGACAGGTAAAACATATACCGTAGCTAAAGTGATAGAAGAAGTCAATAAACCAACTTTGGTTTTAGCCCATAACAAAACGCTGGCGGGGCAACTTTATTCCGAGTTATTAGAATTTTTCCCTGATAATGCAGTAGAATATTTTGTTTCTTACTATGACTATTATCAACCAGAAGCCTATGTCCCTTCTTCAGATACTTATATTGAGAAAGAATCCAGTGTGAATGATGAAATTGATAAATTGAGACATTCAGCTTCTTCCTCATTGCTAGAGCGCAATGACGTCATTGTGGTGGCTTCTGTTTCTTGTATCTATGGTTTGGTAAATCCAGATATGTATCGCGAACATGTTCTTTCTCTACGTCAAGGACAAGAAATTGCTCGTGACGAAGTCATGGCTCGTTTAGTCGATATGCAATTTGTGCGTAATGATATTGATTTCCAACGTGGAACTTTCCGAGCTCGTGGCGATGTTTTAGAGATATTTCTTGCTTCAAGAGATAAAGAAGTTATTCGGGTCGAATTTTTTGGTGACGAAATTGATCGCATCCGAGAAGTAGATGTTTTAACGGGTGAAATTAAGAATGACGTCGAACATTTTCCTATTTATCCTGCTACTCACTTCGTGGCGAATCAAGATCAGACCCTTAGGGCTGTCGAAAGCATTCGCCAGGAGCTTGAGGAGCGTTTAGAGGTTTTACGCTCAGAAAATAAATTATTAGAAGCTCAGCGATTAGAGCAACGAACCAACTATGATATTGAAATGTTATTGGAAATGGGGTACTGTTCAGGAATTGAAAATTATTCCCGTCATATGGATGGTCGAGCTCCCGGAGAGGCACCCTACACCTTATTAGATTTCTTTCCAGATGACTTCTTAATTGTGGCTGATGAGTCGCATATTACCATGCCACAAATCCGAGGCATGTATAACGGAGACCGAGCAAGGAAAGAGCAATTGGTTGAATATGGCTTCCGTCTTCCATCGGCAGTAGATAATCGGCCCCTGAAGCTTAATGAATTTGAAGACCATGTTCACCAAATCATTTATATTTCGGCTACACCTGGTCCTTACGAGATGGAAAGAACGAATAATGAATATGTCGAACAGATTATCCGACCAACCGGTCTATTGGATCCAGTGATAGAAGTCCGTCCCATTAAAGGACAAATCGATGATCTTGTTGCAGAGATTAGTTTGCGGGTTGAAAGACAGGAACGGGTCTTTATCACAACCTTAACCAAAAAGATGTCAGAAGATCTCACCGATTATCTAAGAGAGTTAGATATTAAGGTTAAGTATTTACACTCCGATATAGTAACTCTCGAACGTACTGAAATCATTCGTGACTTACGCTTAGGTATTTTTGATGTCTTAATTGGGATCAACCTCCTGCGTGAAGGGTTAGATGTGCCGGAAGTGTCATTAGTCGCTATTCTAGATGCTGACAAGGAAGGCTTTTTACGGTCAGAACGTGCCCTGGTTCAAACGATAGGCCGTGCGGCCAGAAATCAAAATGGTCGCGTTATTATGTATGCAGACCGTATCACCAATTCAATGCAGAAAGCGATTGATGAGACTGAGAGACGGCGTCAGGTTCAAATAGCTTATAATAAAAAACATGGTATTACACCGACTACTATTAAAAAGGATATTCGCGATTTAATTCGTATCACTCACGATGTCGAAGCTGAAGATCGCCAAGAGAATGTCTTACTAGACTTTAAACAATTATCCCGCATGCAAAGGGAAGAAGAATTAGAACGTTTAACTCTTTTAATGAAGTCTTATGCTAAAGAAATGAATTTTGAAAAGGCAGCCGAGACGCGCGATTTAATTATGGAACTCAAGGCTCACTTTAAGATGAAATAAGGGTTTTATTTCTAAGGATTGTATTCTTGACTGTATTCCCTTACAATAGAATAGATTTCAAAAACAGAGTAGGTTGTCTACGTAAAGTGCTTCTAGATGGGATGTCGCTAGAAGACGAAGTGACTTTCACGCGATGGATGATCGCCTCCGCTGTTTTACTTTTTGGCGGCACTCTTTTTGAAAGAGTGCTCTTTTTTTGATCAAATTATCGAGTAAGGAGAATTTCTTATGCCTACTGTTCAAAATAGTCAGCCTATTTTTAAATTTAAGGATCGTCTCATTCGTCATGGTGATCCAACTCTAATCTGTGGGATTGTCAATGTGACACCTGATTCCTTTTCTGATGGAGGGAAGTGGTTTGGAGTTGAAGAGGCTTATAAACGAGCGATCCAGCTGATTCAAGAAGGATGCCAGATGATCGACATTGGTGGGGAGTCCACCCGACCAGGTTCAACTTATGTCGAAGTGGAAGAAGAAATCAGACGAGTAGTTCCGGTCATCAAGGCCTTAAGAGCTGAATCAGATGTCATTATTTCAGTAGATACTTGGAAGTCTGAAGTTGCTCAAGCAGCTATTGATGCGGGTGCTGATATCATTAATGATATTACGGGTCTTTTGGGTGACCCTCGCATGGCTTCGGTCATCGCACCAACTTCAGCAGGTGTAATCGTAATGGCAAACCCAGTGATTGTGCGTCCAGATCATCCGTCTGCTAAGGTTTTTCCTCAATTTGGTGCCCATGGTGTTTTTAGTCCTAAAGAATTAGAAGCTTTTAAAAAGATGGATGCCGTTGAATTAATCGACAAGTACTTTGACAAGTCATTAGAGTACGCCCAAGCAGCTGGAATAGCATCCGAACGGATAACTTTAGATCCCGGCATTGGATTTGGTCTAACTAAACGCGAAAATTATGAATTAATTCATCAATCACAACGCATTCATCAAAGAGGCTTTACTTGTTTTTTAGGTGTTTCGCGTAAACGTTTCATTCAAAATACTCTAAATGAAGCAGGTTATTCAGTGGATGTTGCAACAGAAGAAGGTTTTAGACAAAGAGACGCGGCCTCAGCGGCTCTATCGGCCATCGCTGCTTTTATGGGGATTGAAATGCTTCGAGTACATGTCGGAGAGCCTCATCACATTGCTGCACTGATTGGGAATAACCTTCGTCTTTCTAATACGTTAGACGATACACATTTTGCGGCATATCCCATTAAATAGGAGGACTTATGTTTAAAATAAAATTAAATAATATGATGTTTTACTCTCATATCGGTTATTTCCCTGAAGAAAAGCAATTAGGCCAAAAGATTGCCATTGATTTGACCGTCACCATGAAAGCCACTGTGAAACGTGATGATTTAAATGAGACGGTATCCTATGCGCATTTTTATGACTTAATCCAACAATATATTCAAGAGACACGGGTGGATTTAATTGAGACCGTAGCTTTTGACCTATTACAGTTGATTAAAGACTCAAATCGTGACCTAATTGACCACGTCAAAGTGAATGTCCGTAAATTACAACTGCCCATCGATGGCATTCTTGATTCGGCTGAAATTGAATTGGAGGGCTAGGTGTGATACATACAGTTTATCTCAGTTTAGGGTCTAATTTGGGTGATCGGATGGCGAATTTAAAGAAAGGACAAGCCCTTTTACTCAGCCATCCCCAGATCGAATTGTTGAAAGCATCTGCCTATTATCAAACATCTCCAGTGGGAGGTGTGAAACAAGATGATTTTATTAATCAAGCGATTGCCATTTCAACTTCCTTAAATCCCTATGATTTATTGGCCTATCTTCATGAGATTGAAGCCAAATTATTACGTAAACGTCTCATTGTCTGGGGACCAAGAACCTTAGATATTGACATCTTATACTATGATAATTTAAGCTCTCAGGATCCAGAATTGACCCTGCCACATCCGGAAGTACTTAATCGTTTATTTGTTTTAATCCCTCTCTTAGAAATTATCCATAATGATTTTTATGAGTATGAACGGATTATCAAAGCCGTTGAAGAACTCCAAGCCACTACAGATCAAGCAATAGAAAGAGTTGAAAATGATGAAAGAAATTAATTTAGACCGTATTGAAGAACTTGTTCGTCAATTATTAATCGAAATTGGTGAAGACCCTGACCGTGATGGTTTAGTCGAAACTCCTCGCCGAGTGGCAAAATCCTTAATGGAAACGACAGCTTCTACACGTTTAGATGAATTTACCGAAGGCAAAATGTTCCCAACCGAATCCAGCCTTAACCAGCAAATGGTATCGGTCAACAATATTCCTTTTTATTCTATGTGTGAACACCATATGTTACCCTTCTTCGGTAATGTACATGTAGGCTATTTGCCGCAAGATGGTCAAATTATTGGTTTATCAAAAATTCCTAGACTGGTTAACTATGCTTCTAGAAAGTTAAATGTTCAAGAAAATATCACCCGCGAAGTCGCCGATATTTTAATGACTATCACGAATGCTAAAGGGGTAGCTGTAGTGGTGGATGCGCGTCATATGTGTGTAGAGATGCGTGGAGTTCAAAAAGTGAATTCGATCACGCGTACGAATTACTATTTAGGAGCTTTTAATGAGGATGTTCAATTGCGAAATGAATTTCTCCAATCCTTACCTAAGGTGAATTCTCTATGATGAACAGCTTAACGGATAATTTACCAAGTATTCTTTATGGCGAAGGTGATCGTTTAGCGATTCTAAAAGCTCTTTTAAAACAACTAGGACACCCTGATCAGACAATGAAAATTATCCATGTGGCGGGAACCAATGGCAAGGGGTCGACCGGAACCATGATTGCTCATCTTCTGTTAGGTCATGGCTATCGGACGGGTATATTTACTAGCCCTCATCTATACACGGAGTGTGAGAGCATTCGTGTGAATGACCAGATGATTAATCAGGAAGAATTTAACCGTGTGATGATTGAGGTCCATCAGGCAGCTGTGATTTTGGGCTTAAATCCTGAGACCGATTTATCACAGTTTGAGACCACTTTTTTAATTGCTATGGTCTATTATGCGCATTTAGCTTGTGATTATTTAGTACTGGAATGTGGAGTTGGCGGCGCATTAGATGCCACCAATGCTATTAGTCATTCAGACTATGCGATCTTTACCAAAATTGGTATGGACCATCTTAATTTACTAGGAGATTCTCTACAAGCCATTGTCGAGACAAAAGCAGGTATTATGCGACCCAACCAGCAAGTAGTGGTAGCTCCTCACCAGAAAGATGGCGTATTATCTTTCTTGAAAACAAAGGCTAACGCAATGGGGTCAAAGCTTTTCGACAGTTCAGACCAAGTCGTGCATTTTGTGCGCCCTTATTATTACCAAGTAGAGCTTTCAACAAAAATGTATCAATTATACCTTCCTTTATTAGGCCGCTTCCAAACCGAAAATTTAAAAACGGTTATGAAATGGTACCAAGTCTGGTTATCAGTAGAAGATGAGAAAGTAGAAAAGGTAAACCTAGCTTCTGTTTTTAAAAAAATAAAAATGACTGGTCGCTTTGAACAGGTTCAGTCCGATCCAACAGTCATTTTGGATGCAGCACATAATCTGGATGCGATTGAAGAATTTGTCGCAAGTATTCAAGCATCTTATCCCAACCAAGCACTTAATATTCTTTGTGGCTTCTTAAAGGATAAAGATGTCGCAAGTATTTTAGATCGCTTGATTACCTTACCAGCCAACTTTTATGTCACCCAGCCTGATTTTCCTGAAAGAGCAATGGCAAGTGAAGAGTTGGCCGTCATGTTTGAAGAACGAGGAGTAACGCCGACTATCTGCCCAGACAGTCGCAGTTGTTTAATTGATTTGATGGAAGATTCTACGCGTCCTGTTCTTGTAGTAGGTTCCTTTCATTTAATTAAAAAAGTGAGGGATCTTTTTGATGACTAAGGATTTACAACAGCTGTTAAAACTGGCTGATCGGTTAGTGGCAGACTCACCTTTTTTTAATCGGTCAAAATTAGCGAAGTTAACAGCACTTTTGCAAGAAGATACAGACCACCAACTGTCAAATCGGAAAAGTAAGTTACATCTTTCAGCCTCTGCCTTAGTTTTTCAAGCAAAAGAGCTAATCTTTATTCATCATCCCTATCTCGACAAAACCCTACTGCCAGCCGGTCATGTCGAAGAAGGCGAGACCAGCCAAGAAACCGCTTTGCGCGAATTGTTTGAAGAAACAGGTTTTCAATTTGAAAGACTTGATAAAGTTCAATTAATAGATATCAATATCTTTGACATACCAGCCAATCCACTGAAATCTGAAGGGCCTCACCATCATATTGATTTAAGATATTATTTTGAAGGTCAATTAAAGCATCAGGCAAATTCAGAATTACCCGTAAGCTTGTTAAATCATGACCAAGCACCTGAAGAATTCAGAATTTATTTTCAATTATTAAATAAATAATCTTGCTTATTGAAAAAGGTTCAATTATAATTAGTTATTGTTCTGTATGAAAGTATAGAATAAAGCCCTGGCTCGGTTTTGCGCATCACCAACGCTTTACTTAGCTTGTGGAAATAAAAGAGAAAGAGGTGAAAAATATGGCGATTACTCAAGAACGTAAAAATGAATTGATGCAAGAATACGCACGTCACGAAGGTGATACCGGTTCTGTTGAGGTTCAAGTTGCTGTCTTAACTGAAGACATCAACAATTTAAACGACCATATTAAAACACATAAGAAAGACTATCATTCTTACCGTGGTTTAATGAAAAAAATTGGTCACCGTCGTAACTTACTTGCTTACTTACGTAACAAAGACGTTACCCGTTACCGTGAATTAATTCAAAGATTAGGATTACGTCGTTAATCCTTTCGATTAAAGGATGGCATTTAGCCATCCTTTTTGTTATATTACATATAGATTTGTTCGGAGTTTCACACTATACAAAAATGAGTCGTTTAATAAAATAGACGGTTGATTTTTGTTTAGTGCTACTCCGAATGATAAATACACTAAAAAGGAGTTATTACATGATAACTAAACAAGTTTTTGAAACAAGCTGGGGAGGCCGTCCCCTAATCGTTGAAGTGGGGCAAATGGCTAAGCAGGCTAATGGTGCTGTCTTGGTTCGTTATGGCGATACGGTGGTCTTAACAGCAGCTGTCGCGTCTAAAAGCCCATCATCCATGAATTTCTTTCCCTTAACGGTTCATTATATTGAAAAAATGTATGCAGTAGGTAAGGTGCCGGGTGGTTTCTTAAAACGCGAAGGCAGACCTTCTGATAATGCAACACTTACTGCGCGTTTAATTGACCGTCCAATTCGTCCAATGTTCCCCGAGGGTGTCCGTAACGAAATCCAAATTACAAATACGGTTCTTTCAGTCGAACAAGATTGCTCGCCTGAGATGGCTGCAATGTTTGGCTCTTCTTTAGCTTTAGCGATCTCAGATATACCTTTTGATGGACCGATTGCAGGGGTAGATGTGGGTCGTGTAGATGGCCAATTCATCATCAATCCAACGCCAAGTCAAAAAGAAATTTCTGAAATTGATTTGACCGTAGCGGGCACAGCCACAGCGATCAACATGGTTGAATCCTCAGCCAAAGAAGCTTCTGAACAAGATATGTTAGAAGCCTTACTATTTGGACATGCCAATATTCAAGAATTGGTAGCCTTCCAAAATGAAATCGTTCAAGCCGTTGGTAAGGAAAAATTTGCATTTGAATTAGTTAAAGTAGACCAAGCAATAACGGACCAAGTCAATCGTTTATTCTATGAAAAAATGCAGACAGCTGTTAAAACGCAGGAAAAACAAGCGCGTGATGAAGCAGTTAGTCAATTAATCGAAACAGCCGAAACTTATTTCAGTGAAAAATATGCAGAGGCCGAAGATCTAGAAGAGAAGATGCAGGACGTTTCTTCTGCCATGCATGATTTAGAAAAGGACGTCGTTCGTCATTTGATAACCCATGACCGGATTCGTCCAGATGGCCGTCAAATTGATGAGATTCGACCGTTGGAATCAATTGCCGGTATCCTACCGCGTACTCACGGTTCTGGTCTTTTCACAAGGGGACAGACCCAAGCCTTGTCAGTAGCTACTTTAGCTCCTCTATCTGAACATCAAATCATTGATGGTCTTGGTCTGGAAGAAGGTAAACGTTTCATGCATCATTACAATTTTCCTAATTTCTCAGTCGGTGAAACAGGTCGTGTCGGGTCACCAGGCCGTCGCGAAATAGGTCACGGTGCCTTGGGTGAAAAAGCCTTAACTCAAGTCATTCCAAGTGAAGAAGACTTCCCTTATGTGATTCGTTTAGTAGCAGAAGTGCTTGAATCCAATGGTTCTTCATCACAGGCGTCGATTTGTGCTGGAACCTTAGCTTTAATGGATGCAGGTGTCCCAATTAAAGCACCAGTCGCAGGAATTGCCATGGGATTAATTATGGACGGCGATAATTATACCGTTTTAACTGATATTCAAGGACTAGAAGACCACTTAGGCGATATGGACTTTAAAGTCGCAGGAACCGCCGAAGGTATCACTGCTTTACAAATGGATATCAAAATCAAAGGAATCACAAAAGCGATCTTAGAAGAAGCCTTAGATCAAGCTAAGAAGGCTCGTCTTGAAATCTTGGATAATATTACCAGCGAATTAGCTCAGCCAAGACCTGAATTAAGTCCTTATGCACCGAAGATTGAAATGGTTCAAATTGATCCCGAAAAGATCAAGGTTGTTATCGGCAAGGGTGGCGATACAATTAATTCAATTATTGATCAAACAGGTGTCAAAATTGATATTAGTCAAGAAGGACAAGTCAGCATCGCTTCATCTGATTTAGCCATGATTCAAAAAGCTAAAGAAATTGTTCTCGGCCTAGTGGAAGATGTGGAATTAAACAAGGTCTATGAAGGAACAGTTGTCCGTATTGAAAAGTATGGCTGCTTTGTCGAAGTATTACCAGGTAAGTCAGGCTTACTTCACATTTCCCAAATTGACCACCGCCGAATTGAAAATGTTGAAGATGTTTTTGGTATTGGCGATAAAGTAACGGTCAAAGTGACAGGGATTGATGAAAAAGGTCGGATTGATCTTTCCAGAAAAGTCTTAATGCAAAAACCGGAGTAAACCGTATCAATATAAATAAACCGACATTGACACCCCCTAATTCCTTTTATAGGAGTTAGGGGGTGTTTTAGATTTTAGCCATTAAAAGATAAACGATGCTTATAAAAATAGATTGAAAGGAGGATCAAATTTTAATTTAAGGTGGTCTATGTTATAATAGCTAAGATAAGACAGTGGAAACTGGTTGAAAAGCTAGTTACTGTTACCCGTTTAATAGAAATAAAAAATAATAATTGAGGTGTATTATGAGTGAAATTAAAGTGATTCCCTTAGGTGGAATTCGTGAAGAAGGGAAAAGTATGTATTTAGTGGAGGTCGACCAAGCTATTTTTGTGCTGGATTGTGGCTTACTTTATCCCCAAGATGATTTATTAGGAATTGATATGGTGATCCCAGATTTCACCTATCTAGAAGAAAATGCAGAGCGAGTAGTGGGTATATTCTTATCCCATGGGCATGCAGATGCAGTAGGAGCTTTACCTTATCTATTAGATAAGATTGATGCCCCTGTATTTGGTACCCAATTGACCATTGAGTTAGCTTCGATCTCTGCACGTAAACAAGGACATGATGACCGGCTTGAAAATTTTCATGTCATTGATGCGGAAACTGAAATTGAATTTGATGATGTTAATGTTTCTTTTTTCCGTACCACCCATACCATTCCTGATTCAGTCGGAATCGTGATTGATACCAGAGAAGGAGCCATTGTTTTTACAGGTGACTTCCGGTTTGATCCTTCCGCTGCCGAAAGTTACCGAACTGATTTTGGACGCTTAACTGATTTGGGTAAGAAAAAGATTTTAGCCTTATTAAGTGATTCTGCTGAAGCAGAGTCTCCCGTGGAAAATGTTAATGACCGTGTAATTACCGAAGAAATCACAGAAGTCTTTCGAAATGCGAAAGGACGCGTAATTGTCGGAACGATCGGGTCTAATATTATGCGCATTCAACAAGTTTTAGAGGCGGCTCATCTTTCTCATCGTACAATCTTTTTCCCAACCAAAGATCTTTATGAGATTGTCGATGTGGCTTTAAAATTAGATAAAATAACAATTCCAAGTCGAGATGTTTTTGGCGACTTTAAAAATATAAAAAATTACCAAGATGATCAAATAGTAATTCTTGCCACTGGGGATGTTGGAGAACCTATTCAGACCATTCAAGCGATGGCTCAGGGTAAGCATTCAACAGTAACTTTAAAAGAACATGATACGGTTTATATTGCAACGACGCCATCTGTTTCGATGGAGAAAACAGTATCTAGAACTAAAGATATGATCTACCGTGCAGGGGCTAGGGTCTTGAGTGTCACTGATCATTTTAAAACCTCTGGTCATGCGACACCGAATGATTTAAAACTAATGTTAAACTTTATCCAACCAGACTACTTAATTCCTGTTAGCGGAGAATATCGCATGCTAAGAGCCCATGGGGACTTAGCCTTGCAAGTGGGAATGACTGAAGACCAAATTATTATCCCTTCTATTGGTGATGTGCTAAGCTTTGAAAATGGGCATTTCATTCAAGCAGGACAAGTAACTGCAGGTGATGTGCTAGTGGATGGAAGTGGAGTTGGCGATATTGGGAATGTGGTCTTGAGAGATCGTCGGGTACTGAGTGAAGATGGTATTTTCATTGTAGTAGCGACTATATCTCGTCGTTTGAAAAAAATCCTCGTTGGCCCACAAATCACTTCACGGGGTTTCGTCTTTATGAAAACGTCCATTGATTTAATTGAAGCTTGTTCAGACATCACTTTAGATGTTTTAGAAAAACATATTGTTTCGGATGATTTTGACTGGAATGAACTTAAAGGTGAACTGCGCGAAAAAATTGGTAAATATCTTTATAAGGAAACGAAACGTCGTCCGGTAATTTTACCAATCATTATGGAAGCTTCCAACTATCAAGTTAAAAAAGGTGATAAGTAACTATGAATAAAAGAAGTGTTAAACAATTTTGGGATAGTGTGATCGCTATTGTTTTGTCCTTAATGTTGTTTTTCTTATCCGACGAAACAGCTATTACTATTTCAGAAATAAGAATGATAGTAGCCTTAATCCCACTGATGTGGCTTGCTTTGCGTCATGGAGCGCCGAGTGCCATCATCGCTTCCGTTTTTGTAGGGGTGGCTCAAGCAATCGTTAAATCTGGCACACAGGATTGGATCGTTCTTATTAGCCAGTGGATTGCGCCGTTGCTTTCGGTTGGAGTAATGGGTTTATTTGCCAAATATACGCAGAAGACATTAAATAATAAGCGCTATTCTTCAACCTATTTAAATATCTTTACAGGTAGCCTTTTGGTTTTAGGACTTTTTATCATAATTAGCCAATTCGTGGTTCCAGTTGCCTTAGGTAATGAGCCTCAGTTTCAATGGACAAATCTTAACCATTGGTTAGGCCTTGTCGTGTCATGGCTGATTTCAGGGGGACTTCTGGCCTTAATGGCTCGGTATATGCCTCAGTTAATTATTCCTAAACGCAGTAAATACTTGTCAAGAAAAGAAACTTCTAGTTTATTGAATGATTAATAGAAATGACTTTGGAATAATAGAAAACCCGTCATCAATTTCGATGACGGGTTTTCTTAGGAAATACAGCGGGGATTTGGCTGTATTCAATCAAATCTTTGATCATTTAAATGGACTTAAGCGATCAAAGTTTCTGTGATGGCAGTCACATTAATAATTTGATTTATATTAAGGTGGAAACGATCGTGGCCTACTTGAATACTAACAAGTTGCTGTGAGTGAACAGGGCTCAAGATATAAGCTTCAATGGCGGTCATTGCCATGGAATGGTCTGGTAAATAATATTCGATCAATAGTTGCAAAGGAGTTTGCTTAATATAGGCATCTTGTAGCATTTTTACAACTTGTCCAATAGGCATCATAATAATATCTTCGTCAACCAATGGGGCTGGTTGAAAGAAGGGATGGAAAAGGGATTGGCTAATACGGTTAAGCCATTGAGTTTGCTTTTTAATTGGTAGTTCCATAAAACCTCTCCTTTGATAACGAACATTTGTTTGTAGCCTAATTATACGAACAAAAGTTCCCTCTGTCAAGTGTTTTACGAACAAAGTTTCGTATTTATCTTTTAGGAAGTAAGCGTTTAATATTATAAGCTCGCCTTTATGAAAGGAATGAATTGTGGTACTATATAGAACATGAAGTAATGGAGGGAAGTCATGTCAACACAAAGGGGATTATTGATCGTCTTATCTGGTCCTTCGGGAGTCGGAAAAGGAACGGTTCGCAGCGCTATTTTTGAAGATTCAAATTGTGACTATGTTTATTCTGTTTCAGCTACTACTCGGCAACGTCGACCTGGAGAAACAGATGGGGTTGATTATTTCTTTATCAGTAAAGAAGGGTTTGAAGACTTAATTTCCCAAGAAGCCTTATTGGAATATGCGGAATATGTCGGTAATTATTATGGTACGCCATTAGCATCAATTGAAGAGAGTCTCTCGCAAGGAAAAGATGTTTTTCTTGAAATAGAAGTCCAAGGCGCACGCAAAGTAAGGGAAAGAATGCCTGAAGGAATATTTATCTTTTTGGCACCCCCTAGTCTTAATGAGTTAGAATCACGTTTAACGGATCGCGGTACAGATTCTAAAGAAGTGATTGCCCGTAGAATGAATAAAGCGAAAGAAGAAATTGAATTAATGAGTCATTATGATTATGTGGTTGTTAATGATCAAATTCATACAGCAGTTAATGAAATAAATGCTATAATAAAGAGTGAACATTTAAGGGTTGAAAGAGTGATGAATTCAATCCAAGCGGACATAAATGCTTATTTTGAAAAGGAGGCTAACCAATCATGATGTTATATCCATCAATTGATGAATTATTAAAAAAAGAACCATCTAAATATTCTCTAATAGCTTTAGCAAGTAAACGAGCAAAAGAAATGGAAGACTATAAAATTATGCAATTACAGGAATATCAATCAGATAAACCTGTCGGCAAGGCTTTAGAAGAAGTTGTTGCAGGAGTCTTATCCATTAAAAAATAAGATGACATCTAAGAGGGCTACTATGCAGATCATTGACAATGATTTCATAGTAGTTTTTTAATAGGAGGTTTGCGAATGATCGCTGAAGTAATTATCGATATACCTACAGCACAAGTCAATCATACCTTTGATTATCAAGTTGATCCAGAAATGGAGGATTTGATTAAGATTGGTATGCGTGTCGAGGTTCCTTTTGGTTATCGCCGCTTAATGGCCTTCGTAGTTAATGTAAAAGAGAGTACAGATTTTAAGGGTGATGTCAAAATGATTTCGCGCTTAATTGATTATGAATCATTTTTAAGTCAAGAGTTAGTGGATTTATCGAAGGTCTTAGCAGACACTTTGTATGCTTTTAGAATTTCAGTTTTACAAGCTATGCTTCCTAATATTTTAAGAGTCAAATACGAGACCGTCTTCAAAGTCATCGAGCCTGATACGTTAGCGGATGCCCTTAATCTTTCACCCAATGCATTTAAAGAAGGAACGATCAAAAGAGAAACGTTAGAAGAGTTTTTGTCTTCTAAACAAATACAAGGTTTAATAGAGCATTCAACGATCGAAGTGGCTTATCAAGTCTTAGATCAAAAGACTCATAAAACAGTTCAATATGTTTTACCTAATCGAGGTGTATCTGAATACCAAGAAATTTTAGACCAACTGGATAAGAGAAGTCATAAGCAGGGGCAAGTTTTAGCAGTTATGATCGATCACCAAATGACTCAAGCCATTGAACTCGACCAGTTAGCTAAGATGGCTCAAGCCTCAAAAGCAACCATACGAACGATGGTTAAAAAAGGCTGGTTAACACTCGAAGAAAGAGAAGTTTATCGGCCGGCGTATCAATTAGAAAACACACAGCCTTCTCAAGCTAAACCATTGCTTAAACAACAACAAGAAGCCTTTGATCAAGTCAAAAAGCAAATGGGAAAAGACCAGGCAAAGACGTTTTTACTGGAGGGAGTGACTGGTTCAGGCAAGACAGAAGTCTATTTACAGTTGATTGAGGAAGCACTTAAGGTCAATAAATCAGCGATCCTATTAGTGCCAGAAATTGCTCTAACACCACAAATGGTAGAACGGGTGCTGAGTCGTTTCGGATCGGGGGTAGCTGTCTTACATTCAGGTTTGTCGATTACCGAAAAATATGACGAGTGGCGTCGGATCATCCGCCAAGAAGCAAAAGTAGTCGTCGGGGCTCGGTCATCAATTTTTGCTCCTTTGCAAAAGGTTGGAATCATTATTATTGATGAGGAACATGAGACAAGCTATAAACAAGGAGATAATCCGCGTTATCATGCGCGGGAAGTGGCGAAATGGCGATCAGAATACCATGGATGTCCTTTGGTTCTCGGATCAGCTACTCCCTCTCTAGAATCTAGAGCCCGGGCGGAAGTCGGTAATTATCATCTATTAAAACTTACTCAGCGGGTCAATCAACAAGCCCTACCACCTGTAACAATTGTCGATATGACTGAGCATTTATTAGAACAAAAAAATCTTGAACTTTCACAACTATTAGAAAATAAAATTGCTGAAAAAATTGCTGCAAGAGAGCAAGTGGTTTTGCTCTTGAATCGTCGTGGATATGCCTCCTATCTTCAATGTCGCTCATGTGGTCATGTAATTCAGTGTCCGCATTGTGATATTTCTTTGACTTATCACAAAGCCGATGAAAAGTTAAAATGCCATTATTGCGATTATCAAGTGGGCCTACCATTAACTTGTCCACAATGCGGTTCGAAGCACCTTCGAACACAAGGGATCGGCACCCAAAAAGTAGCTGAAAGTTTGCGACAGCTTTTCCCCCAAACACCCATTATCCGAATGGATAACGACACTACAAGGCGAAAGGGTGCCCATAAGAAGTTGCTGAAAGAGTTTGCCGATCAATCAGGCGCAATTCTTTTAGGAACGCAAATGATAGCTAAGGGTCTAGATTTTGAAAAGGTAACCCTGGTTGGGGTTATTAATGCGGATACCGGTTTAAACATGCCTGATTTTAGAGCGGCGGAGAAAAGCTTTCAATTACTCACTCAAGTAGCCGGTAGAACAGGTCGTGGAAGATTGAAAGGTGAAGTAGTGATTCAAACATATAACCCAGATCATTACGTAATCCAACTGGCCAAACAACATGATTATGAAAGTTTTTTCTATTATGAAATGCGACGGCGTCATTTGAGTCAGTATCCCCCATACTTTTTCACGACCTTGATCAAGGTATCTTCTAAAAACCGTGCGCAAGCGCAGAAAATGATCTATGCGATTAAAGATCAATTAATGAACAAAGTAAAGACACACTTAAGTATGATAGGCCCATCGACAGGTGGTATCGAACGGATTAATGATTATTATCAATTTCATTTGCTTTTAAAATATAAAGAAGTTGACCGCTTGCAAGACCAACTTCAAGCCATTCTTATGTCTAGCCAAGAAAGTCAAGCCAAGGGAATCTTTGTTCAAATCGACCATGAACCCCAGTATTTTATCTAGAAAGAGGTTATTGAATGAAAAAAATAATTTTTATGGGAACTCCTCCTTTTGCTGCGACGATTCTTAAAGGATTGATCCAACAAGTGGAATATGAAGTGATAGCAGTGGTTACACAACCAGATCGTCCCGTTGGACGCAAAAAAATATTAACCGCTTCTCCAGTTAAGAAGACAGCCTTAGAAGCTAACATCCCAATTTATCAACCCGATCATTTGGCAGGTTCAAAAGATTATGAAATGCTATTGCAGATGCAAGCAGATTTGATCATTACCGCGGCTTATGGCCAAAAAATTCCACAAAACTTATTGCTAGCACCAAGTCATGGAGCAATAAATGTTCATGCCTCCTTACTACCTAAGTACAGAGGAGGAGCACCCATTCATTATGCTATATGGCGTGGTGAAAAAGAAACAGGCATCACAATAATGAAAATGGTGGAAGAGATGGATGCAGGGGATATACTTACTCAATCAACTATTCCTATATCTGACAAGGATGACGTAGGTCTCCTGTTTGAAAAACTAGCAGTAGTAGGTAAAGAATTACTTTTAAATTTTCTCCCTAAATATTTTGATGGAGAATATCAAGCGAGTCCGCAAGAAGAAAGCCAAGTAAGCTATTCGCCGACTATTAAAAAACAGGAAGAACAGTTAGATTGGCAACAGAGTGCTCAAGCACTAGACCGACATATTCGTGCTTTTAGACCTTTTCCTACAACGTATACTTTGCTCGATGGACAGAGGGTAAAAATTTGGCAGGCCCAACCGCTTGTTAAACTAGACGCTGATATTGAAAGACCACTCGCCATGGAAAAGCCTGGTCAAATTATTGCAACAGATAATCACCACTTCTATGTAAGATGTGGAGAGGATTCCTATTTAGCCGTTAGCGAATATCAACCCGCCGGAAAAAAGCGTCTAATGGTTGAAGACTACCTAAAGGGTACTCCGGCTGAGCATTTAATTGGTAAGCATTTTGGCACAGAAAAGGAATAATTAACCGTGAAAATCAAACAAAGAAGTCAAACGAAGTTAAAAAAGAATCTGCGCTGGGATATGCTGATGCTATTGGATCAAATTGATAACCAAGACCAATATTCTAATCTAGTGATTGATAATTATCTAGCTACTAGTAAAAAAAGTAGTCAAGATAAGAATCTAGTGGTAAAAGTCGTTTATGGAAGTGTCCAACGTCGCTTGACCTTGGATTATTATTTAAGCGATTATCTAAAAGGTAAAGTTGAAGACTGGGTCAAAAGTTTGCTACGGTTGTCGCTTTATCAAGCTATATACTTAGACCGCATTCCCCAACATGCTATCGTGAATGAAGCAGTTGAAATTGCGAAAGTCCAGGGCCATCAAGGGATTGGCAAATTAGTCAATGCGGTCTTACGCAACTGTTTCCGCCAAGGTCTTAAATCGATCGAAGCTATCGATGACCCGATGGAAAAACTTTCAATTAAATATTCGGTGCCTATTTGGCTGATCGAATATTTTGATCAATACTTGTCAGTAAATGAACTTGAGGCTTTCTTTGCCAGTCTCAATCAAGTGCCTCATTTAAGTGCCAGAATCAATGGGCCGGCTCAAAAACGGTCGATTCTCATTGAGCAATTACAAAATGAAGGCATAGAAGTTAGAGCCAGTCAAGTTTCACCATATGGCATTCGAATTATTGAAGGCGAAACTTTTCAAAGCCAAGCCTATCAATCGGGTCAATTCACAATTCAAGATGAGTCTTCGATGTTAGTGGCCCCTTTAGGTAAATTGACGGGACAGGAAAAAATCTTGGATGCATGTGCCGCGCCAGGAGGCAAGGCGACACACATCGCTTCATTCTTAGGCGATGGATATTTAACGGCCTTAGACATTTCTAAAAAGAAGTTAATGATTCTAGATGACCATGCCAAGCGCCTGGGCTTAGCTGATAAAATTCATTCGATCCAAATGGATGCTTTAGATTTTCAAGCTCTTTCGCAAAACGCTTTCGATGTGATATACTTAGATGCACCATGTTCTGGAATCGGTTTGATGCGGCGTAAACCTGAGATAAAATATCAAAAATCGATGACAGCTATTGCTAACCTTGTACAAATACAAAAGCAATTATTCCAACACATGGTTTCGTTACTTAAGCCTGGTGGACGGTTGATTTACTCAACCTGTACACTGACTTATGAAGAGAATGAGTATTTAGTCCAGGAAATGCTGGAGAAAAACCCTAATCTGCAAGTTGAGGCTATACAAGCGAATGAGGTTTTACAAAATGACTTGCTAACTCCACAAGGTTATCTTCGCATTTGGCCCCAGCAATATGATACAGATGGTTTCTTTATCAGTCGTTTTCTTAAAAAAATAGATTGAGGTGAGTTATGCAAATAACGATACATTCAAACATTGGGAGAAAAAGAAGTTCTAACCAAGATTATGCAGATTATTTTTACTCACAAAGTCAACAAGTCCTCTTTATTCTTTGTGATGGTGTAGGTGGCAACTTAGCCGGTGATATTGCAAGTCAAAGAACGACTGAATACATCGGAAAAGAATTTGAAAAAGTTTCTCAGCCTATGACAGTCACTCAAGCTCATGCTTGGATGGTCCAAATGACCAATCAAGTGAATAATTATATTCTTAATCAAGCAGACCTTAATCCTGAATATGAAGGAATGGGAACGACAATTGTTTTAGCAACGATTGTCGAAGATACCATTCTTATTTGTCATGTTGGGGATTCGCGTGCTTATGCCTTTGCAAAAGGTCAATTAACGCAATTAACAGAAGACCACTCTCTAGTTAATGAATTAATCCGTACGGGTGAAATTACTTTTGAAGAGAGTATTGACCATCCTCATCGAAATGTCGTAACACAATCGATTGGGACTCCGATGGTTATCGAACCGGAATTTTCAGAAATTGCGCTTGACCGAGTAGAAATCCTTTTACTATGCTCTGATGGCCTAAATGGAATGATCCGAAATGAAGAAATTGAGCAGATCATGGCAAAACAGCCAGATTTAGACCGTTTAGGTCAGCAATTAGTAGAAGCGGCTAACGAAGCGGGTGGGTTGGATAATATCACCATCATTTTAGCCACTAATTTTAATTTGAACGATGAAGGAGGCGACATCATTCATGGAAATAGGGGATAAATTATCCGATCGTTACGTCCTTACCTCTGTAATTGGTCAAGGCGGTATGGCTAATGTCTTTTTAGCTCATGACTTGATTCTTGATCGTGACGTTGCTGTTAAAGTTCTACGTTATGACTTCCAAGAAAATAAAGATGCTATTCGTCGCTTTCAAAGAGAGGCGATCTCAGCCAGTCAACTTCTTCATCCCAATATAGTAGAAGTTTATGATGTGGATGAACATGAAAAACAACAGTATATTGTGATGGAATATGTAGAAGGACAAGACCTAAAAACCTTTATTAAAGAAAATGCCCCCGTCCCTTTAGAATTAGTCGTTTCGATTATGGGTCAAATCGTTGCTGCAATTGATGTCGCCCATAAAAATCGCATTATACACCGTGATATCAAACCGCAAAATATTTTAATCACACCGAATAATGTCGTTAAAATAACCGACTTTGGAATTGCAGTCGCCTTATCGGACACCTCAATTACTCAGACGAATACCCTGCTAGGCTCAGTTCATTATCTTTCACCTGAGCAGGCTAAAGGTAATAGTGCCACTACCAAATCGGATATTTATGCGATGGGTGTGGTGCTATATGAGTTAATAACAGGTTCCGTTCCACACGATGGGGAATCTGCTGTTTCAATTGCCTTAAAACACTTCCAAGAACCTTTCCCAACGATACGTGAACGTTTAGAATATGTTCCTCAAAGCTTAGAAAATGTTGTGCTTAAAGCTACCGCAAAACAGGCTAAAGATCGCTATCGCTCTGCTCAGGATATGTTTAATGACCTATCTTCTTCTTTAAGCGTCGGACGTTTAAATGAAAAACCGTTTGTTCCTACGAGTCAACTGGATGAATCCGAGCAATTTAAATCCATTCAACCGATTCCAGCAGCAGAACAAGTACTTACCGAAACGATTGAAGGACCTGAACCCTTAGATGAAGAACAATTTCCAACCTTTGATCTACCAGCAAAAAAATCCAATCGATTAGGGTCACGTATTTTTAAAGTGTTATTCTTTGCAACGATTCTCGCTCTACTTTCTTTAGCAGTCTTTTTTGCTTATCGATTATTTGTAGCTAGTGTATTGGTTCCTGAATTAGCAGGGCTCGACCAAAAGCAGGCGAGTCAAATATTAAAAGAAAACGATCTGAAACTGGGTGAAAGTACAGTTATATGGGATGATATGGTTCCACGGGGACAAGTCGTTGAAAGTGAGCCTAAAGCGGGAGAACGTATTAACCGAGGGTCAAAAATTAATTTAACCTTTTCAGATGGAAAACCAAGAGTTAAAATTGGGGATTATCTCAATCAGAACTATGAACCAGTTCGCCGTAAATTAATCGATGCAGGGTTTATTGTAGACTTGAGATATTTAGCAGCTAGTCAAGCAGAAGCGGGCAAAATTCTAGAGCAAAGTATTGCACCTGGTACGGAAGTTGTGCCGGGCGAAAGTTCTATTATTTTAGTGATTGGCTCTTATTCTGAACAAACAACCATGCAAGATTTCGCCAATTTGTCATTAGACATGGTATACAAATTTGCAGATACTTATGGCTTGTACGTTGAAGAAAGTTATCAATATCATGATTATCTTCCTGAAGGCATTGTCATTGATCAAGACCCACTTTCTGGTTCACCTATAGTTCCAGGAGATACGATTCGAGTGACAGTCTCGCAAGGAGAAGAAAAGAGCGATGTTCTAACGGCTACCGAAACAATTTATCTTGACTATGTACCTAAGTATGCTGAGAATGATTATGACCAAAGTCATCCGCTTCCTAATCAAATTCAAGTTTTTATTGGAGATAGTCGCAACAATATCAATCAAGTGGCTCGAAAATTAGAGATTACTGAATCACGCGAAATTCAAATTGTTCTATATATTCCCGAAGGTGGTTCGGGACAATATCGCGTATTAAGAGATGGCGATGTCGTGGCAGAATCTTCAGACGTCTATCCGAATTAATGAGTGAGTAAGAGTTAAGAGCAGTAGGACTGACTCTTAACTTTTTTTTAAGAAATGATGGGAATAAAGGAGGGAAATATTTGAAACAACTTATTACTTCACATGAAGGAATTATTTACCAAGCGATCAGTGGTTTCTACTATGTTTGGTCTGAGGGAGAATCATTTGTAACCAAGCCCAGAGGTAATTTTCGCCACTTAAAGACCAACCCCTTAGTAGGTGATAGAGTGCGTTTTGTAATGGATCAACAGGATGAAAGTCAAGTGGGTCGACTGGAAGAAATTTTTGAAAGAGACAATTATCTCATCCGTCCAAGCGTTGCCAATGTTGATTATGCTTTAATTGTAATGTCTTTGATCGAACCAGCGTTTTCCTATAATTTGTTAGATTATTTTTTGGTATCGATGGAATCGCACCGCATACAACCGATTATTCTCTTAACCAAATATGATCTTCTGATCGAGCAAAACGGATCAGCAAAAAGTAGACTACAAGTCAAAGAAATTACAGATCTTTATGAAAAAATTGGTTATCAAGTCTTTCTCTTTGATCAATCTGAGGAAAAACTTAAAGCCATTAAAACGCTTTTCCAAGAAGGGATCTATGTGATGACAGGACAATCTGGAGTTGGAAAATCAACCTTGCTTAACCAACTCTTACCGGAAGCCGAAATTAAAACGAATCAGATTTCTAATCATTTAAATCGCGGTAAACATACGACCCGCGAAGTAACGCTCTATCGTTTTGGTCAAGGACTTCTTGCTGACACTCCTGGCTTTTCAGCTATCGATTTTGACCACTTAGAAAAGGAAGACTTAGCTGCTTGTTTTCCTGAAATTTATCAAGCAGGCGCACAGTGTCGCTTCCGCAGCTGTATTCATAAAAATGAACCCAATTGTCATGTTAAAGAACGAGTAGCAAGTGGCTCAATTAGTCAAAGTCGCTATCAAAATTATTTACAGATTTTAGAAAAAATCGAAAATAAAAAAATATACTATTAAAGGAGAATGATCATGAAGATAGCACCGTCAATGCTAAGCGCAGATTTTAACCATTTATTAGAAGAGATTCAAACCATCGAAAAGGGTGGAGCAGAATATTTACATATTGACATTATGGATGGCACTTTTGTACCGAATATCTCTTTTGGGCCAATGATTTTTCAAGGGTTAAGATCCCATTGTCAAATGGTTTTTGATTGCCATTTAATGGTTGAAAAACCAGAAAGATACCTGGAAATGGTTGCTCAAGCAGGAGCGGATATTATAACGGTTCATGCGGAAGCCACTCAACATATTCATTCTGCTTTGCAACAAATCAAAGCTTTGGGTAAAAAGGCGGGCGTGGCAATAAACCCAGGCACTCCTGTAGAGGCGGTTTATCCCTTATTAGAATTAGCTGATCTTATCTTAGTGATGACAGTCAATCCTGGTTTTGGTGGGCAAGCCTTTATTGGTTCAACCCTGAAAAAGGTAGAAAAATTAGCGCAATTACGCCATGCTAACGAACACTACCACTACGAAATTGAAGTGGATGGTGGAGTAAATTACCAAACAGCTAAAGAATGTTTAGCAGCGGGAGCAGATGTTTTAGTAGCAGGTTCATACATCTTCAAACAAGAAGACCGTACTGCGGCTATTGCTTCTTTGAGACCTCAAGACTAAAGATTATGTTTGATAAAATTATTATTTGTGCCGGTGCACCGCATCCTGCCCTCAACTATTTGGATTTGCCATCAGATAGAATTTGTTTAATCGGTGTAGATGGAGGGGCTTGGCAATTAGTCGAAGCAGGCTATCGGTTAAATTTCGCAGTGGGTGATTTTGATTCTGTGAATCAGGATCAACTAGCTCAAATTGAGTCTGCTAGTCAAGAAGTTTTAAAGTACCCAGCAGCGAAAGATGATACCGATATGGAAATAGGTCTAGAATTGGCTCTTAGCCAAGATGAACGCTGTCCGATTGAAGTATATGGTGCGATTGGTCACGGAGTAGGCCGCTTAGACCATCTGATTGGGAATCTTTGGCTTGTTTATCAAGAGCGGTTTCGTTCTTTAATTCCACGTTTAATTTTTATTGAGTTCGATCAAATGATCCGATTCTTCATTCCAGGTAATCATTCCTTAGAAAATATCAATGATTGCCACTATCTTTCAATAATATCCATGACGCCAACCAAATCATTACGAATTGCAGGAGCTAAATATAATCTCGAACCAACTGACTTTACTCTCCCGCGTGCGCTCGTTTCTAATGAGTTTATGGATCATCATCCGATTAGTCTATCTTTTAGAGAAGGCTTAATTATGGTAATTTGGGAAAAAGGAAAATAAGGTTTTGATTATAAAAGCATCAGATTTTAATCATAAGATTATTGAAGCGCTCTCATTAGTATATTAAAATTTGATTAAATAAAAGGATTTCGCGTTTTATTTAATCAAGTTTTTTATTATGAGAGGATGTTGATGGGATGAGAAAGATTTTCGTTTTGATACTGGCTATGGCTTTAATGTTACCACTACCTATTGCAGCTCAAGAGGAGAGAGCTGATTTTGAGGGAAACTATCTGACTGAAGAAGACTCGAATATTATGGGATTTGAAATAGAAGAGGACTTACTGACGATCATTTTAGGTCGATCTTATTTTAGCAAAGCAGCTTTAGAAGGCGATTCTTCGAATACATTACTGCAAATATATCACGAAACTGTCAATCAGGATGCACGGTTACTGACGATAAGTACAGATGAAGAAGAGAGAAACTTTACGGAAGAAGAATATGTGCTTTTAAAGTTTTCTAAAGAAGTGCCAATGGCGATTGAAGTCACTATTCACAATCCAACTTACCAATTAAAAGATAAAAAACATTTCAGTTTTGAGTTGAATGAAGAGGCAAACTTAGTTGACACCGATGGCAATCTGTTTATGCGCCAAGAATAGAAATTAATACAAAAAACGCTAGTCAGTAATCTTTTTCGATTACGACTAGCGTTTGTTTATTGACAAGTGCTGATTATGCACGTTCAATTTTACCTGATTTTAATGCTCGCGCTGAAACCCAAACTTTTTGAGGTTTGCCATCGATCATAACACGGACTTTTTGTAAGTTAGCGCCAAAACGACGTTTTGATTTATTCATTGCATGAGAGCGGTTGTTACCAGATACAGCTTTACGCCCTGTAAAATAGCATTCTTTAGCCATGGTTCTGCCTCCTTTTCCTTGTAACAATAAAAAAGTTACATTTCATACCAAATTAATTTACCATAATTTGACATTTGACGCAAGAGAATTATGATGAAAATAGACAAGTTACTTGTCTTTAACCGAGATTTCAGCCATGTAATAGGTGCCAAGGATAAAAATTTATGCTAAACTATGGGAGATAATAAAAAGGAGGTTCGTTATGGCTATTAATATCCAAACTCTAAATGGAGAAATTTCCTTAGAAAATGATGTGATTGCAACGATTGTTGGTGCTGCAGTTACTGATAACTATGGTGTTGTAGGAATGGTAAGTAAACATTTCTTCCGCGATAATTTAACTGATATTCTAAAGAAAGAAAACTATTCTCGTGGCGTGTTGATTTCACAAGAAGGTGACAATATTTCAGTTGATGTTTATATTGTTGTTTCATACGGTACAAAGATCTCTGTTATCTGTCAAAATATTCAACAAGCTGTTAAATACAATGTCGAACAACTCTTGGGCTTTGAATTGGACTATGTCCATGTCCATGTCCAGGGTGTGACCATTGATTAGGATCGTTTAGGAGGTAAAGTGTGGAACTGAAAATAATAAAAGCATCTGATTTCAAACAGATGTTTATTGCAGGCGCAGAGCGCCTCGCTCAAAATGTTGACTTAGTGAATTCTTTAAACGTCTTTCCAGTACCAGATGGCGATACAGGAACCAATATGAATATGACTTTCCAATCGGGTGTTGAGAATATGCGTAATACCAATAGCCAACATGTTGGAGAATTAGCTGGTGCAGTAGCTAAAGGATTATTAATGGGAGCCAGAGGGAATTCCGGTGTCATTTTGTCACAAGTTTTCCGCGGCTTTTCAATGGCTATTAAAGATTGTGAACAATTAACTGCTAAAGATTTTGCAAAGGCCTTTATTGGTGGAGTTGAATCTGCTTATAAAGCAGTCATGAAACCGGTTGAGGGAACAATTTTAACGGTGGCTAGAGAATCAGCTGTCAGTGGAGAAGAAGAAGCAAAACAAACGGAAGATATCATCCAAGTTATGCGTTCAATCGTTGAGAGCGCGCGACAATCACTAGATCGCACACCAGATTTGCTACCTGTCTTAAAACAAGTCGGTGTAGTCGATTCAGGTGGAAAAGGGCTCTTATGTATTTACGAAGGCTTCCTAGCTAATTTGTCAGGAGAAGTAATCATCGATGATATAGTTGAAGAAGAAAAGGGTCATGCCCACGCAATCTTTGATGATCTTAATGAACATCCAATGTCTATGGACGATATCACTTATGGTTTCTGTACTGAAATCATGGTGAGAATTGGTCAAGGGCAAACCACTAAAAAAGCTTTCGATTATGAAGCATTTAGACAAACCCTCGATCAAAAAGGAGATTCCTTATTGGTCGTTGCTGATGATGAAATTGTGAAAGTTCATATCCATACCGAAGATCCAGGCGAGATTATGCAATTGGGTCAAGAATTTGGCGAATTGATCAAAATCAAGGTCGAAAATATGCGCGAGCAAGTTCGAGACTTAGAAGACCAAGAAAGTTCTCTGCAACAAAAAGCTAAACCTCAAATCCAAGAGGAATATGCAGTGATTGCCGTGGCTTCAGGTCAAGGATTAACTGAACTTTTCCAGTCCATTGGTGTGAAAGAGGTACTCTCTGGCGGTCAGACCATGAACCCTTCAACCGAAGACTTTATCAAAGCTATTGAACGCGTAAATGCAAAAAACATTATCTTATTACCGAATAACAAAAATATCATTATGGCTGCTCAACAAGCAGCTGAAGTGAGTGAAGTTCCCACTGTTTTAGTCGGAACAAAATCAATTACGCAGGGGATCTCAGCGATGTTGATGTATGATCCTGAAGCATCGATTGAACAAAACAGGAGTGCCATGGAAGAATATGCTCTAAGTGTTGCTTCTGGACAAATTACACATGCAATCCGTGATACTCAAATTGATGGTCTTACCATTAAAGAAAATGATTTCATGGGTATATTAGACGGCAATATTATTCTGTCGCATCAAGATTTAAAAGAAACACTGATCCAATTGGTTAATCGAATGGTGGATGAATCAAGTGAGTTAGTAACTGTGATTATTGGCGAAGAGGGTGACCATCAACTAGCCCAAGAAGTTGCTGACCATTTTGAACAAACTAACTCTGAGATTGAATTTGAATTAATCCAAGGAGACCAACCAGTATACAATTATTTTGTTACGGTGGATTAGATTGTTAAAATAGCTGATCACCACTTAGTTTCTAGGTGGTGTTTATTTTTTTGCTCAAGAGAGGGGGAAATAAATGGAGAAAACTTGGCTAGATTCCATTGATCGATTAAAAGGCGTTGGCCCTAAAACAAGTCTCTTATTTAACCAGTTAGGAATTAAAACGGTCAAGGATCTAATGTTTCATTTTCCGTTTCGTTTCGAAGACATACAAGTCAGAGAATTAGAAACAATCTTGGACCAAGAAAAAGTCGTCTTAATGGGACAAGTCGTCAGCCCGCCAGTGGTAACTTTTTTTGGCAGAAAGAAAAGTCGCTTAAGTTTTAAGTTGGCAGTGGACGACTTTCAAGTGGTAGAGGTGACCTTTTTCAATCAGCCTTATTTAAAAAAGCAGATCGAGCTTGGTCAAGTGCGTGCCGTTTATGGCAAATGGCAGGAGGTTAAGCAGTCTCTATTGGCCATAAAGATCATTAATCAAACTGCTGGTGATGATTATGCTCCCATTTATCATGCAACAAAGGGATTGAACCAAAGTCAAATTATTAAAGCCATAAAACAAGCGTTTACTGATTATCAAAATGAAATTGAGGAAATAATTCCTGGTTTTTTGAATGATCAATTCAATCTTATAAGTCTTAAAGAGGCTCTTTGGTCCATGCATTTCCCTAAGCAGGAACAAGATAAGATTCAAGCTCAGCGTAAGATCATTTTTCAAGAATTTTTCCTTTATCAATGGCGTTTACAAAGAGCTAAACAAAAGCGTTTGCATTCAAATGGGGTTGAAGTCCATTATCAAGTAGAAGATTTAAGGCAGGTTATTCAGACGATTCCCTTTGATTTAACTCATTCGCAAAAGAAAGCAGTCAATGAAATTTGCCGAGACCTTTTATCTCCTTTTCCAATGAATCGACTCTTGCAAGGTGATGTGGGTAGTGGTAAGACCTTAGTAGCTTTCATAACCATGATTGCTTGTGTTCAAGCTGGTTTTCAAACGGCCATGATGGTACCAACAGAAATTTTAGCTCAACAACATTGCCAATCTTTTAATAATTATTTCGAAAGTAGCGGCTATCATGCTGAAATGCTTGCTTCAGAGATGAAAGAAAAAGATAAACAAAATATTTTGCAAGGCTTAGAATCAGGTCGCATTCGACTGGTTATTGGAACGCATGCCTTAATTCAAGAAACAGTTCAATTTAAGTCCTTAGGCTACTTAGTAATTGATGAACAACATCGCTTTGGTGTTGGTCAGAGACAAAATCTACTCGAAAAAGGCTTATCAGGACATCAAGCGAATGTCTTACAAATGACGGCTACTCCCATTCCTAGGAGTTTAGCACAGACTCTTTATGCGGACCTTTCTGTGTCAACGATGGAGGGGCTACCGCACGGCCGAGTTGAAATTGAAACACAGGTAGTTAGTGACAAACATATCGATTGGGTCTATGAACGCATGCAAAATGAATTGGATAAAGGGCATCAAATTTATTACGTACTCCCTTTAATCCAAGCCAGCGAATTTATGGAACAAGTCGAGAATGTTCAAGAAACCTGCGACCGCTTAAAAAATGAGTTTCCGCAGGTTAAGGTTGGGCGTTTACACGGACAATTGAATAAAGAAGAACAAAAACAGGTAATGACTGAATTTAAAGCCAATCAACTTCAAATTTTAGTCGCTACGACCATGGTCGAAGTTGGAGTAGATGTGCCCAATGCGACAGTAATGGTCATTCAATCTGCCGAACGATTTGGCTTGGCTCAACTCCATCAATTAAGAGGTCGAGTGGGCCGAAGTTCATTGCCTTCTTATTGTTTTCTCATTGCCAACCCTACCACTGACCAAGGCAAGGAGCGTATGGTTAAGATGGTTGAAAGTCAGGATGGCTTTGAATTATCACGAGCAGATATGGAAATTAGAGGAATGGGCGACGTGCTGGGTCGAAATCAAAGTGGCATACCCGTATTCACCTATGGCCATCCCCTACAAGATGAAGCCATTATGACAGCTGCTTATCAATCAGTCGGCCAATTGCTCGAACAACCTGAACTCATGACAACCGAAGAAGCAGAAACACTTGAAAAATATACTCAATTAATTAAATTAGAAATTTAGGAGTGAATAAAATGATAAAAATAGCTGTAGATGCAATGGGTGGAGATAATGCACCTCAGGCCGTTATTGAAGGTGTCATTCGAGCACTTGATGCCTATAAAGATATCGAGATTCAACTTTATGGTGATCAAGAAACACTTAACAGTATGCCGAATGTCTTTGAAGACCGTTTAGAAAAGATTGCCACAACGGAAGTGATTACTGGTGAGGATGAACCGGTAAAAGCAGTTCGCCGTAAAAAGGATGCATCCATGGTGGTTGCGGCTAAAGCAGTTAAAGAAGGACGCGCAGATGTCATTCTTTCGGCAGGTAACACAGGAGCTTTACTCACGACTGGCTTATTAGTGGTTGGTCGGATCAAAGGGATCGACCGACCAGGTCTAATGCCTGTTATTCCAACTATTAATGAAAAATCTCCTCATTTAATTTTGATGGATGCGGGGGCCAATGCGGAATCAAAAGCTGAACACCTCTTACAATATGCCTATTTAGCCAGTCACTATGCCAAGAATGTTTTAAAAATTAATGAGCCACGCGTTAGTCTGGTTAATAATGGAACCGAAGCAGGCAAGGGAGATGAGCTACGTAAGCAAGCCTACGAACTCTTGTCAAAAGCACCCGATCTTAATTTTGTGGGAAATATCGAAGCTAAAGAACTATTAAGTGGTCATGTAGACATCGCAGTCACTGATGGATTCACCGGAAATGCAATTCTAAAAACTCTGGAAGGAAGTTTGAAATCCGTCTTTAAATTATTAAAAAGGACTTTGAGTGAGGGTGGCATTACAAACAAAATGGGTGGTTTGTTGATAAAACCAGCTCTTAAAAAAATGGCGGAAAACTTTGACGATAGTAAAAAAGGTGGGGCTGTTCTCTTAGGAGTTAAAAAGCCAGTAATTAAAGCACATGGATCGGCAAATGATGAGGCAATTTACAATGCAATCCGTCAAGCTCGTGAAATCGTTTTATCTCGTTTTTCCGAAGAAATAGCTGAATTTTTTGAAAATAGTGCTGAAAATGATAGACAGATGAGAAAATAAAGGTTATTATAATGTAACCGACATTATGGTATAACTTAATAATTAAGGGAGTGGAAAAATATTGAATACTGAAACATTTGAAAAGGTAAAAGCGTTATTGATGGAGCACTTTGATCTCAAAGAAGAACAAATTACTGAAGATCTCACTTTTGAAGACTTAGGAGCAGATTCACTCGACATGGTGGAGTTTGTGATGGGAATTGAAGAAGCATTTGAGGTCGAATTTGAAGATGAAAAAATCGAAAATCTCTCAGACATTCAGGATGCTGTATCCTATATCGATCAGTTACGGGCACAAAAGTAAGATTAAAAACTTAGCCATTTGATAAAGGAGGCCTCACATGGAATCAAAAGAGATATTATTAGAAGTAAAGGATTTGCATACTGGTTTTAGAATTAAAGATCAGTATTATGATGCTGTCGATGGGGTTTCTTTTACTCTGTCACGCAATGAAAAATTAGCCATTGTTGGTGAGTCTGGTTGTGGGAAATCAACCTTAGCCACCTCAATTATTGGCTTACATAATCCTATGAACACCAAAATAACAGGTGAAATTAATTACAAAGGCGATAATTTGGTCAATTATAACGAGAGTGAATATGACAAAATCCGTGGGAATGACATTGGAATGATCTTTCAAGATCCGCTTGCTTCATTAAATCCTTTAATGACAGTGGGTCAACAAATCGAAGAAGCCCTTTATTACCATACAAAACTGGATAGCCAACAGCGTACCCAACGGGTGCTAGATTTATTGGACCAAGTAGGTATTGCAAATCCTCAAAGAATGGCCAAGCAATACCCTCATGAGTTATCTGGTGGTATGCGCCAAAGGGTTATTATTGCCATTGCTTTATCATGTAAACCACCCATTATCATAGCAGATGAGCCAACGACCGCTTTAGATGTAACGATCCAAGCACAAATTCTTGATCTTTTAAATGAAATTCAAGAAGAAACGGAATCAGGCATTATTTTAATTACCCATGATTTAGGTGTAGTAGCTGAGACAGCTGACCGAGTAGCGGTGATGTATGCGGGACAATTTGTCGAAATTGCCAGCGTCGAAGATCTCTTCAATGATCCGAGACATCCTTATACTCGCTCGCTCTTAAAATCCATTCCACAATCGAATGATTTAGTTGATGAAAAGGGCGATCTGCATGTAATTCATGGAGTAGTTCCACCATTAAATCGTCTAGAGCGTCAAGGTTGTCGTTTTGCTGCACGTATCCCTTGGATTGAGCAAAAAGACCACGAAGAGCATCCTACTCTTCATGAAGTCAAGCCAGACCATTGGGTACGTTGTACTTGTCATGAACATTTTTATTTTAAGGAGGAGGTGGACACATGTCAGAATTTCTAACAATTGAAAACTTAAAAGTCCACTATCCCATCCGGTCAGGTTTTTTTAACCGAATTACTGATTATGTTTATGCGGTAGATGGAGTCGATATGCACTTTGAAGCGGGGAAGACTTACGGTCTTGTTGGCGAATCAGGTTCAGGTAAATCAACGATCGGCAAAGCGATTATTGGTTTAGAAAAATTGACGGACGGTAAGATTATTTATGAAGGAGAAGATGTGTCGAATTCCGCGTCAAGTCGCAGGTCAAATTATCGACGCAATGTTCAGATGATCTTTCAAGATTCATATTCTTCTTTTAATCCGAAGAAAAGAATTTTGGATATCATGGCGGAGCCCTTACGTAATTTTACCAATCTAACGATTGAAGAAGAAAAGAGAAAAGCAAGTGAACTCTTAGAAATTGTTGGTTTAACTTCAGAAGCTTTAGTCAAGTATCCGCATGAATTTTCTGGCGGACAAAGACAAAGAATTGGAGTTGCACGAGCAGTCGCCCTTAATCCTAAACTAGTGATTGCCGATGAACCGGTATCTGCCTTAGATTTATCTGTTCAAGCCCAAGTCTTGAATTTCATGAAGCGTATTCAAGAAGAATTTAATGTTTCCTACCTCTTTATTTCACATGACTTAGGTGTCGTTAAGCATATGTCTGATGAGTTAGCAATTATGTATCGTGGAAGATTTACCGAATATGGCTCTAATTATGAAATTTATCACAATCCGCAACATATCTATACTAAGCGACTCTTATCAGCGATTCCGCATGTGGATCCAAATAATCGAAAAGAACACCGTCAAGAACGTCTTCGAGTGGAAAAAGAGTATCATGAAAATGCCAGTCAGTATTTTGAGGAAAGTGGTCGTGTCTATGATCTGAAGAAAATTAATGATCATCACCAAGTGGCTTTGAAAGAAGTCGGCTTTGCTCATAGAGAGGAAGTGAAATAAATGTGGAAGACGATCTTAAGACGGATCATTTTAATGATTCCTCAAATTTTTCTTTTAAGTATCATTGTCTTTGTTTTGGCTGCTTTGATGCCAGGGGATGCTTTGACTGGTTTACAAGATCCAAATGTGGATCCTTCTCAAATAGCAGCCATGCGCGAGCAATTAGGACTAGATAAACCCTGGCCTGAACGTTATATCGATTGGATGACTGGTATTTTTCACGGAGATTGGGGACGGTCCTGGCACCACCGTCAACCGACTCTAAAGATTATTGGTCAAAGAGTATGGCCAACCTTACAATTATCTTTATTAACAGTTATCATTTCGTACGGAATAGCTTTACCTCTTGGTTTGTTTTCTGGTCGTTACCAAAACTCTGGTTTCGATAAGGCAGTTAACTTATATACTTTTGTGACCTATGCTATTCCATCTTTCGTATTGGGTCTATTTATGATCTGGTTATTTGGTTATATTCTAGATTGGTTCCCAACCACTGGAACCGTTTCACCAGGTATTGAACCAGGTACGCTTGATTTTGCTCTGTCACGATTGCATCATATTATCTTACCAGCGATCACCATGGCACTTTTATCCACCACGAGTACGATTCAATATTTAAGAACCGGAGTAATTGATGCTAAGACAGAAGATTATGTCCGGACGGCTAAAGCCAAAGGAGTACCTGAATCAGTGGTGTACCGTAAGCATATTTTCCGTAATTCGATTTTACCGATTGCTGCCTTTTTAGGCTTTACCATTACTGGATTATTAGGTGGCTCAGTCTTTACCGAAACCGTTTTTAATTATCCAGGAATGGGAAAATTGTTTGTCGAATCAATTGCTTTGCGTGATTTTTCTGTAATGATAGCCATTACTTTAATCTATGGATTCACAACTTTATTAGGATCCTTATTATCAGATATCATTATGGTTTTCGTTGACCCTAGAATTCGAATTAAATAGGAGGTGGAAAAATGGCTGAAAATAATACACAGGTAACAATGAATGAAGAATTACTTCACGACCATACTTCCACTCCGCCCATGGGATGGGAAGTTATCCGCCGTGAATTTGCGCGTGATAAAATCGCTGTTTTATCGCTGATTATTTTAATGGCAATAGTAGGTGCGGCGATTGCTTCTGCTTTCTTTATTGATTCGCAAGATGCAGGGATCGTTAATATCTTTGACCGCTTTACTCCTCCAGGGGAAAAAGGCTATATTCTGGGAACGGATGAAGGGGGCAAAGGTATCTTGGAACAGCTCTTATTAGGGACTAAAAATTCTCTAATTATTGCTTGGGCTGTCACTATATTAACAGCAGGTTTTGGAACCTTAATTGGTTTGATCGCTGGTTATTATGGCGGTAGAGTGGATGACTTGATTATGCGTGTGGTAGACTTTTTAATTGTTTTACCGAGAATCATGATTATTATTGCTGTCGTAACAATCGTTAAACGCTTCGATCCTTGGACTTTGATATGGATTATATCTTTATTTGGTTGGATGGGACAAACCCGTTTGATTAGGACCGCTTCTTTATCGGAAGCATCTAAGGATTATATTAAGGCATCAAAAACCATGGGGACCAGAGATTGGAAAATTATGCTAGGTTCTCTGTTACCTAATCTCTCTTCACTAATGATCACCAATTTAACGTTGTCTTTTGCGGGTAATATTGGACTCGAAACTGGACTTTCTTTCTTAGGATTTGGATTACCAATTGGAACGCCCTCTTTAGGAACCTTAATTGGTTATGCCAGAACACCAGATATCATTGAAAATAAATGGTGGGTTTGGCTGCCGGCGGCTTTGTTAGTTTTGGTCATGATGTTATCGATTAACTATATCGGACAAGCTTTTCAAAGGGTAGCAGACTCTAAGCAAAGAAGAGGTTAATCATTCAATCAACTCGACTTATAGCACAAGAACTCTTAGCTTAAAGCTAAGACAGATTGAGCTATGGGTGGAGTTTTTCTAAAAAAGAAAAATAATTAATATCTCATTCAAATTTAATTTGGAATCCTTTTTTTAAACAAGCGAGCTTTTTTCCACTTTTGAAAAGTGTTTTCATAGTGTTAGAACAGACCTAGTAGTATGAAATTAGAAATAGGAAAACAAATTAAAAAAAAATGAGAAAAAGACTTGCTTTATAGTTATAATTTATATATGATAGGATTATCACATTTAAAGGAGGCTTAGTATGAGAAAATCATTAGAAAAAAATCTTATACAGTTTATGACAACAATGACAATCAGTTCCTTGGTATTGAGTACCGCACCGATGGTGCATGCTGAGGAAACAGATGGAGAAGGAGCCCCCTCGATTGATATCCCAACCTCTGTGGAGCATGAGGGTGAAGTCATGGAGGGTGGAACACTTAAGATAGCTTATGTTTCGGATACCGCATTTGCAGGTGTCTTCAATAATATGTTCTACACCGGTCAACCGGATGCTGTTGTGATTGAGAAATTTAACCCTGGACTTTATGGGTTTGATAATAACTTTAAAATCGATGACTCTGGTTTTGCCAAAGTTGAGATGGATATTGAAAACAAGCAAGTTACAATCACCATTCCGGAAGGTGTAAAATGGGACGATGGTGAACCTATTACGATTGATGACGTTATTTTTCCTTATTATGTAGTAGGTCATCCTGATTATACCGGCATTCGTTACGGTAGCGACTTTGAGAATGTGGTGGGAATGGCAGAATATCACAGTGGAGAAGCAGAAGAAATTTCAGGTCTCGAGCGTGTAGATGATTACACTTTAAAAGTCACTTATCTTTCTTTCCCTAATTCGATGGTTCAAGCTGGTGGCGGAATTTCTTCTTATATTGAGCCTGAACATGTCTTTGAAGGAATTGAAGTAGCAGACATGGAAGATTCAGCACCGGTTCGAGAAAAACCAGTTGGTTTTGGACCGTTCAAGGTTGATTCAATGACTCCTGGAGAGGCAGTCACTTATACAGCTAATGAGAATTATTATAAGGGTCGTCCTAATTTAGACGGAATGACGATTAACGTCATTAACCCTAACTCAATCATAGCTGAGATGAAGGCAGGGAATTTTGATATTGCTTCCTTACCAACTGATAAGTACGATACCTTTAAAGATGCAACAAACTTCACGAATATCGGTTATGAAATGAATGTTTATACCTATATTGGTTTCAAAATGGGTAAATGGAATGAAGAAGAAGAGAAAAATGAGTTTAATCCTGACTTAGTGACTTCGAATAAGGCGCTTCGTCAAGCGATGGCTTATGCAATGGATAATAATTCAGTTGGTTCAGAGTTTTACCAAGGTTTACGTCGTGCTGCAGACTCAATGATAACGCCAAACTTTGTAGAGTACTTAAATCCCGACGTTAAGGCCTATGAATATAATCCTGAAAAAGCCAAGGAAATTTTGGCAGAAGCAGGCTTTAAAGATGTGGATGGTGATGGTCTAGTCGAAGATCCTAATGGCGAGAAGTTCACCCTAAACTTTGCTTCCATGTCAGGTGGCGAAACAGCTGCTCCATTGGCTCAGTACTATGTACAAGCATGGAACGCAGTCGGCATTCCTGTACAGCTATTAGATGGACAACTACTAGAATTTAATTCCTTCTATGAACGCATTAAGAAGGATGATCCAGAAATCCATGTTTTCCAAGCAGCGTTTGGTACCGGTGGCGACCCAAATCCAAATAGCGCATTTGGTGAAAGAGCGCAGTTCAACTACAGTCGTTATGTTTCTGAAGAAAACAGTAAATTATTAGCAGATATTGAATCAGATGAATCCTTTGATGATGCGTATCGTCAAAAAGCCTTCTATGCTTGGCAAGAATTCATGCACGAAGAAGTTCCGGTTATTCCAACCCTTTGGAGATATGAGTTAACAGCTGTTAACAAACGTGTTTCAAATTGGGATGTTGAAATCGGTGCAGATCTTGACTGGAGTAAAGTGGGTGTTACAGCTGAAAGTCCAATTGCTGAGTAATCCATTCTTTTTATAAAGTTAGTTTTAAGACCAAGTGCTTAGCACCTGGTCTTTTTTAAAATTTTGACTTTATTCAAACTCTTTTTCAAGTGAGATTAGTCTTTGTGTAATAAGTCGATCTTTGGTAAAATCGATGTATATTTGATAGGAGTCGAGACCATGCAGTCATTAATTAATCATATTCAAAATCAGTTAAATATTACCGTTACTAACCAGAAGATGATTCAGCAAGCCTTCTTTCACCGTTCGTATATAAATGAACAAGGTGAAGACTTAATTCATTCAAACGAACGTTTAGAATTTTTAGGGGATGCCGTACTTGAGATTCTGGTTAGTCAATTTTTGTATGAGGAATATCCTAACAAGCCAGAAGGCGATTTATCAAAGATGAGGGCCCAATTAGTTAGGGAACCAAGTCTGGCTTATTTAGCTAGACAAGTTGATTTTCCTAAATATGTGCAATTAGGTAAGGGAGAAAAACATTCAGGCGGCAGTCAAAGAGATTCGATCTTGGCAGATACCTTTGAAGCCTTTTTAGGAGCGGTCTATTTGGATGCCGGCATGGAGATGGTAAAAAGCTTTTTGACCACGGTTTTGTTTGACCACCATCAAGCTATCTTAACATTGACAGTACAGGATTATAAAACAAAATTTCAAGAATTAGTTCAAGTCAAAGGAACCGTTAAGATAGAATACCGTCTTTTATCCACCGAAGGGCCATCGCATGCCCAAACCTTTACGATAGGTCTCTATTTAGATGA
Organism: Facklamia miroungae; assembly: GCF_012396555.1. Taxonomy (GTDB): domain Bacteria; phylum Bacillota; class Bacilli; order Lactobacillales; family Aerococcaceae; genus Facklamia; species Facklamia miroungae. Next base: position 329,494 of record NZ_JAAXPS010000001.1, on the reverse strand, counting down.
CCAATTGATAGCAAAAGCAAGTGGGAAAAGTAAGAAAGAAGCTGAGATGAAAGCCGCTGAGAAAGCCATTCACCACCTTCAAAAAGGAGTGTAGCTATTTGTATTTAGAAAAAATCGAAATGACTGGCTTCAAATCCTTTGCCGACAAGACGGTAATTAATTTTGATCAGGGAATGACAGCTGTGGTTGGTCCTAATGGTTCAGGTAAATCCAATCTTTCTGAGGCGATTCGTTGGGTTCTGGGTGAACAATCAGCTAAGTCATTGCGGGGGAATAAGATGGAGGATGTTATCTTCAACGGATCATTAGACCGCAAGCCAGTGAATATTGCTAAAGTATCTTTAATCCTGAATAACGAAGACCGTTATATTGATATGGACCATAAAACGATTACCATCACCCGCCAGTATAATCGTAATGGAGAAAGTCAATTTTTTATCAACCAAAAGGCCGTTCGGTTAAAAGATATTACTGATTTATTATTAGATACTGGCTTAGGTAAAAATTCTTTTGCCATGATTTCCCAAGGCAAGGTTGAGTCGATTTTCTTGAGTAAGCCTGAAGAAAGACGAGGGATCTTTGAAGAAGCAGCGGGTGTCCAAAAATATCAACACCGTAAAAATGAAGCACAAAGAAAGCTCACTCGGTCACAAGATCATTTAAACCGAGTACGTGATATTTTATATGAGTTAAAAAATCAACTCCAGCCTCTCAAGGAACAAAGAGAAAAAGCGCTCACTTATCAATCTAAAGCAAACCAATTGAAAGAAGAAGAAATTTCCTTGTATACCTTTCAAATTGAGGACCACAAAGCGAGATGGCAAAAGGCTAAAGACCAGTATCAGGACTTATCTCAAACACTTGAGAAAGTTAAAAGTAACCAGAAAAGTTTCTCACAGTCGATCTATACCAAACAAAATCAGCTTGATGAAATCAATCAAAAAATCGATTTTAATGAGTTGGAAAGTCGAAAACTGATCCAAAAAATTGAAAGATTTAAAGGTCAAATCGAAATTTTTCAGCAAAAAACCGATTATGCTAATCAATCGAGTCAAGAGCGAAAATTAAACCAAGAGCGTCATCAAAACCAGCTGGTCAACCATCACAATCAACAAGCTGAACTAAAGCAGAAGTTGGCTTCACTGCAAGATGAAATTCAAGTCGATCAAAAAAGTATTCAATCGCTCACTCAAAAACTCAGTGATTTTCAGACCTATCAAAACGAAGACCTCGATCAGTTAAGAGGCCAATTAATCGATTATTACCGGCAAGAGTCATCCTTGAAAAACCGCCTGCACCAATCCAATAAAATCAATCAACAATATGACCAACGTAAGGCGAGTTATCAAGAACAAATTGCTAATATTCAAGCGCAAATTGAAGCACTTAACGATCAAGCCAGCTCCTTTCAAGCTCAAAGTGAGCAACTCACAGTCGAGATAGACAAGATCAAAGAAGAAGGACAAAAAGCGCATCAAGCCTTTGATCAGGCCCAAGCAGAGCGCGACCAAATTCGATCTGAAATTTATCAAGCCGAGCATCACATTCAGATGCTCGAATCTAAGCAAACCAGCTTACTTCAAATGCAGTCGGATTATGTCGGCTATTATCAAGGAGTAAGAGCGGTTATGAACCACCGAGATCAGATTCAAGGCATCATTGGGACGGTGGCCGAATTGATCCAAGTGGAAAAAAGATATCAGACCGCAATTGATATTGCCTTAGGTGCAAGTATGCAAAACATTGTAGTGGTAGATGATCATGCGGCTAAAACGGCCATCCGCTTTCTGAAAGAAGAAAAAGCTGGCCGCGCAACCTTTCTACCCAGAACTAATATGAAAGGAAGATCTCTGAAAGCTCATCAGCAAGATCTAGTCGCACAGGCTAGAGGTGTAATTGGCCTAGCTAGTCAGTTAGTGACCTATGATGCTATCAATCAAGCAGTCATTGAGCAATTACTAGCAACGACCATCATTGTCGATAGTCTTGAAAACGCTCAATCACTTGCTAAAGGTAGTCATCAGCAGTTGAAGATCGTGACTTTAGAGGGTGAATTGATTTTACCAGGGGGTTCCGTTACTGGGGGTAGAGATAAGCAGAAATCAAATTCAGTAATTGGCCGCTCGCAAGAATTGAAAAATATAGAACAAGAACTTGATCAATTAAAACTGTCCCATCAAAAGCGCCTTTCAGCCTTTGAAACCAGTAAACAAACTGTTGTTAACTGCCAAACACACTATCAAAAAGTTTTAGCTGATCACCAAAAATACAGTCAAGACCAGCAAAGACTCATTAATCTTTATGATGGAATAAAGACCCAGTTAGACCAGAAACAAAATCATTTATTGTTGTTGAATGATGAACTTAAACAAATGACGGTCGAAGTGGATGCTTCTAAACAAGATTATCAATTAGCCGATCAAGAATTAGAGGCATTAAAAAATAAGATTGAAGAAGTAAATCAAGCCATCCAAGCAATGCAGTTATCCCAGTCTGAAAAACAAGTAAAGATTAATCAACTTCAAGAGACCTTAAATGAAAGTAAGACACATCTAGCCATTCTGCAAATGGAAGTAAAGCAAAAGCAAGAAAGTTTACAAAATGAAGAAAGGCAAGCTCAACATTTGCAAGAACAAATCAACGCTAGTCAACAATTGCAAGCAACTGGTCACGATGAAGTTCAGGATTTAAAAGCAAAAATTGCTCAATTTATTAAAGATCTAGATCAAGCCGAGCAGGAATTGATCGAATATAATGAAGCATTAGATCATTTGCGTAAAGAGCGTCAAGAGTTGAATGAAAGTCTCAGAAGCAATCAACTAAAACTAAAAGAGATTGAAGACCACTTGCAACAACAATACCAAGCTGAAGCCAAGTGCCAGGCTCAGATTGAAAAATTTGAAGAGCAAATGGACCAAGACTTACTCTATTTAAATGAGACCTATGCCTTGTCCTATGAAGCATCGACTCAACTTGCTAAACCTGTTCAATCGCTGGCTAAGGTCAAAGAAATCGTCAAAAAATTACGCAAGGAAATCGATCAATTGGGTCCGATTAACTTAGCCGCTATTGATGATTACGAGGAATTGAATGAGCGGTATCAACTCTTGGATGAGCAAGAAAATGACTTATTGACCGCAATGGATCAATTAAATAATACAATTGAGGAAATGGATTCAGAAGTGGCTCATCGTTTTAAAGAGGCCTTTGAAGCTATTAATGACCAATTCCAAAAAACGTTTCATCGTTTATTTGGTGGAGGGAAAGCAAAATTAGAACTAACCGATCCCAGTGATTTACTCACCACCGGGGTAGATATTATTGCTCAACCGCCTGGTAAACGTAAGCAAAATTTAGCATTACTCTCAGGTGGCGAAAGAGCTTTGACTGCTATTGCCTTATTATTTGCCATTTTGGAAACGAAGACCGTACCATTTGTTGTCTTAGACGAAGTCGAGGCAGCACTTGACGATGCCAATGTTTACCGCTATGGTGAATACATTCAAAACTTTACTCAAGAAACACAATTTATTGTCATAACCCACCGTAAAGGCACTATGGAATATGCCGATGTTTTATATGGGGTTACAATGGAACAAACGGGTATTTCTAAATTAGCAGCGGTAAGAATGAATGACTTTGTAGCTTTAGAGAAATAGGAGTAGATGAAATGATTCGATTAATAGCCATCGATCTCGATGGGACCTTATTAAATAGTCACAAAGAAGTCTCTAGTAAAAATCTTCAGGCCCTACATTTTGCCCAAGACCAAGGTATAAAAGTGGTCATATGTACGGGCAGACCCTATTCGACCATGCACCACCTAATTGATAAGATAGGTTTAACCAGTAAAGATGATTACTTAATTCTATATAATGGTGCTTTTGTTCAACGCATTTATGATGGGAAAGTAATGGTTAAGGAAGAATTGACCATGCGTGATTTACAAAGCTGGTATCCAGAACTAACGCGGTTAAACTTACCCTTAAACGTCTTAGATCAAACCTTCGTTTATGAACCCTTGGCATATCCGCCAGGTTATGAAAGTTTTTACGTTGGTCAAGTAACGACCGCACCAAATCAAAAAAAGGATTTCAAAAGTTTTGGAGCCGATCAGCGCTTTATGAAATTTGTTGTAACCATTAATGAAGATCACCTATCTCATCAGATTCCCTATCTGAATCAAGACTTGGTCAAACAATACACCCTTTCAAGGTCCCATCCTTTTCAATTAGAGATTATGAAAGCTGGCGTTAGTAAGGGCAGAGCCCTAAAACTTTTAGCTGACCAGTTAACGATTGATTCTTCTGATATAATGGCTATAGGAGATCAAATGAACGATGAAGATATGATTCAATATGCAGGTATGGGCATTGTCATGGCAAATGGAGCTGACCAGCTGAAGGAAATGGCAGACTTTTTGACCTTATCCAATGACCAAGATGGTGTAGCCCATGCCATCTATCAGTTTATAAAATAGAACGGAGGAAGACTTGTGGGATTATTTGATCGCATTAAACGTGCTTTTACCGGTGAAGATAAAGTCGTAAAAGAGGAAATCTTAGACCAGGAAGAACAAATAGTTTTTGAAAAATATGAAAAGGGAATGGAAAAAACACGTAAATCATTCTCTGATCGCATCAGTGACTTGTTTACTTCTTGGCGAGAGTTAGATGATGAATTCTTTGATGATTTGGAAGAAATTTTAATTTCAGCCGATGTAGGGTTTAAAATGACCTTAGCCTTAACAGATGCTATTCGCGATGCAGTCGAAGCCCAAAATGTTCATCGTCCTGAAGATGTTAAGCGCGTAATGTTAGAAGAAATGGTTGCTATCTATGAAAAAGACCAACCGGTAAATCCTGACTTGATTGAAAATCCCGATGGGCCAACAGTGGTTTTATTTGTCGGGGTCAACGGCGTAGGAAAAACAACTTCAGTTGGAAAAATCGGCTATAATTTAAAACAATCGGGTCATAAGGTCTTAATGGCTGCAGCGGATACTTTCCGTGCTGGAGCGGTCGAGCAGTTAAATGTTTGGGGTGAACGTTTAGGCATACCCGTTGTGACAGGTGCCGACCAAGGTGACCCCGCTTCAGTCGTCTTTGATGCTGTCAAAAAAGCCAATGCAGAAGGCTATGACTATTTATTGGTTGATACAGCAGGACGTTTACAAACAAAAGCTAATTTAATGGCAGAGCTAGCCAAAATGAAGCGCATCATCGAAAGAGAAAACCCCAATGGTGTTCAAGAAGTTCTTTTGGTATTAGACGCGACGACGGGCCAAAATGCTTTAATTCAAGCTAAACAATTTAATGAAGCTACTGAAATCAGTGGTTTAGTCCTTACTAAACTCGATGGAACTGCAAAAGGGGGCGTTATTCTTTCTATTCGCCACGAATTAGATATTCCGGTTAAGTTTATCGGCTTAGGTGAACAAGCCAGTGACTTACAAGCCTTTGATGCTGAAAAATATATGTACACTCTGATACGAGACCTGCTTGAAAAAGAATAAATGACCACCTGGGAGGATGAATTCATCCTCCCATGGATTTTTTAACTGTGCTATAATATGAATGACATGGATAAAAGGAGTCATACAAATGAGTGAATTAGGATCAAGATTACGTGAAGCACGTGTAAATAAAGGGTACACTCTCAATACCCTCCAACAAATGACAAAAATTCAGAAAAAATATTTACAAGCTATTGAAGAAGGTCAACTGGAAGAGTTACCAGGCACTTTTTATGCTCGGGCTTTTGTCAAGCAATATGCTGATATGGTCGGTCTCGATGGGGATACTCTATTAAGAGAATATGAATCTGAGTTAGAAGTAAAAAATACATCTGAAACGATCCATAGAGAAGAAACGGAAGAGATGCCAAGTCGATTGAAAACATACCATTTAAATGGAGAAAACAATCAGCTTGAAAAAATGCTTTCCTACCTGCCGATGGCTATTTTATCAGTTATTATTATTTGTATTATTTTCATTTTAATTTTTGCAATGCGCCAAATTTCAATGCAAGATAAACAAGAAACCCTTTCAGATCAATCAGATTCGAATGTGGTCGAAGTTGTCAAGCCTTCAGCAACTCCAGTGGGAGATTCGACAGAAGAAGTAGCCTCTACACAAAAGGTCAATAACAAAAAAGACCTAGCGGATAACCAACTTTTAGTAGGTAAAGAAGTAATTACTGACATTTCGCAACCGGGTGAAATTAAAACTTACCAATTAGAAGGGCCAATTGAAAATTATCAATTTGGTGCAGAAGGTAAAGCTTTTGTTTGGCTAGGTGTCTATGAAGATAATAATATGGTTTTAGACCAAACAATTAACAAAGATGAAAAGATCGAACATCAAGCTAAAGACACGACTCAAAGTGTACGATTAGAATTGGGGTATCCGGAAGGCGCTCAATTTATGGTGAATGGTAAAGTCGTTGAAGCCGATCCGAGTGTTCCAAGTGTGATTGTTTTTAAAATTAAGGATCAGGAAGCTACTAGTAGTGAAGAAATAGCTATTGAAGAGCTTACTGAAAGCAATGAAGAGACTAGTTTTCAAGGACCTGCGGTCTTAGACCCTAATTATTCATCAGGAGAGTAAATAATGAATATTGCCAATCGCTTAACTGTATTTCGTATCTTTTTAATACCTTTGTTTGTTTGTCTATTGTCTATTCCACTAGACTGGGGCCAACTCAACCTATTAGGAAGTTCTATTTCTAACCATTTTTTCTTAGCAGGTTTAATATTTGCTATTGCTTCTTTTACCGATTATTTAGACGGGTACTTAGCACGAAAGTTAAACTTAGTGACATCTTTTGGCATCTTTGCAGACCCTATGGCAGATAAGCTATTAGTGATAGCCGCTATGATCTTATTAGTGGAACATCAATATATCCCGGCCTGGATGGTAATTATTATTGTCAGTCGTGAGTTATTAGTGACGGGTTTAAGGGTCCTACTCGCTCAATCGAACGGTAAAGTAATGGCAGCAGCTTGGCCTGGAAAGATTAAGACCTTCAGCCAAATGTTTGCAATTTTATTCTACCTGTGGAATAATCTGGGCTTTGCTTGGTTGCCTTTCTCACTGGCCAATGTTTTAATGTGGATTGCTTTATTCTTTACGATTTATTCTGGGGTGGAATATTTCTATCAAGCCAGACACCTTTTTACGGACTTTAAGTAACATTGACAACTATTAACAAGTCATCAAATTTGATGGCTTTTTTTTTAGGAAATAAAGCACCTTTAAGACTTTTTATTTGTAGTTAAGAATGGAGAGAGAAAATTGAAATTAGAAATTATTACCGTTGGAACCGAATTAGTCATGGGACATACCATCAACACTAATGCAGCTCTCTTGGCTAAATCTTTTCGTACGATCGGTATTGGTTCGACTTATCAGCAGGTGGTGGATGATGATTTTGATCGAATTGAAGAAGCAATTAAAATGGCTTCCAAGCGGTCAAACCTAATTGTGTTAGCAGGAGGAATTGGACCGACTCATGATGATCTAACTAAAGAAGTTTTGGCACACTTTCTAGGTCAAGACCTCGTTATAGATTCAAAACAATGGGACTATATCCAAACCTATTTTAAAAAACAAAATCGTTCTATTTCGTCCTTGGACTACAAGCAAGCTTTAACATTTCAAGAAGGGCTATGCTTTCATACGGAGGATGGTTTAGCATGTGGCAGTTTATACCATGATCCAGTATTAAATAGCTATTATGTTTGTTTACCAGGACCCCCAAGTGAGTTGAAAGCCATGCTAGAGAAAAAAGTCCTACCTTATTTTGCTAAACAATTACAGCATAGGACTTCCATTGAATCACTTTATTTAAATTTTTATGGAATTGGAGAATCAGAGGTAGCCACAATCCTTACACCACTTATTCAAGATCCAAATAGTCCCCTTATTGAAATATATGCCAAACCTCGCCATATTCAAGTAGGAATTAGTGAAAAGGGGCTTGATCCAGCGATCAAAGACCAGGTTCTTGAAACCACAGCTGATCAGATCATTTCCCAATTAAAAGACTATTATATGGGTCAGGGTAAAGACCATTCGATCCAAGCTTATCTCATTGATCAAATGAAAAAAATGAAATTAACCTTATCTTGTGCTGAGAGTCTGACAGGTGGCCAGCTTTCGGCTAGCTTAACAAGTATTCCTGGAGCCTCAGCAGTTGTAAAAGGTAGTTTTGTTGTCTATCAACCGCAAGCCAAGGTAGACCTGTTGGGAATTGACCCCCAATTAATTGATAGGTATTCAGTTTATAGTGAGCAATGTGCTTGTGCAATGGCTAATCAGTGCTTAAGATTAAGTGGTACGGATCTAGCGATTGCCTTAACTGGCGTAGCAGGTCCAGGACCAGACCAAGGTCATCCAGTTGGCGAAGTTTATCTTGCCTGTGCTAGCAACCGTGGGACAACTGAATGGGTTAAAGTTATGATTCCTGATCGTGGTCGTGATTATGTCCGTGATTTAGCCACCCAGCATGCTTTCGAATTAATTAAAAAAACAATCGAACAAAAGTTCGCAAAATACTTGAGTTTATAGTGGGAAATTGTTAAGATAAGATCACCTTGATGAACGGAGGAATAATATGGTAGATACAAATAGACAAAAAGCTTTAGACCAAGCCCTTAAAAATATTGAAAAAAGTTACGGAAAAGGTGCGATTATGCGTTTGGGAGATCGGACTAGTGTAGAAATTGATACAGTCCCTTCAGGCTCCTTGGCCTTAGATGTGGCCCTTGGGATTGGTGGTTATCCAAGAGGAAGGGTGATTGAATGCTATGGTCCCGAATCCTCAGGTAAAACGACTGTTGCCTTACATGCCATTGCCTCTGTCCAAAAGAAGGGTGGCTTAGCAGCTTTTATTGATGCTGAGCATGCTCTTGATCCAAAGTATGCCGAAAAATTAGGCGTTGATATCAATGAATTATTGCTATCCCAACCGGATACAGGTGAACAAGCACTTGAGATTGCCGATGCGCTAGTTTCGTCTGGTGCAGTCGATATTGTCGTGATCGATTCGGTGGCAGCGCTGGTACCCAGAGCTGAGATTGAAGGCGAAATGGGGGATTCCCATATCGGCTTGCAAGCACGTTTGATGTCACAAGCTATGCGTAAGTTGTCTGGATCGATTAATAAGACCAATACCATCGCTTTCTTTATCAATCAAATTCGTGAAAAAGTAGGCGTCATGTTTGGTAACCCGGAAGTTACGCCTGGCGGTCGTGCCTTAAAGTTCTACGCTTCGATTCGTTTGGAAGTAAGAAGAACGGAAAGCCTTAAACAAGGTGGCGATGTCTATGGTAATCGTACCCGAATTAAAGTTGTTAAAAATAAGATGGCTCCTCCTTTTAAAGAAGCGATGGTAGATATTGTTTATGGATATGGTATTTCACAAATTGGTGAATTGGTAGATATGGCTTCTGAACTTGATATTATCAATAAGGCTGGTTCATGGTATTCTTACAAAGATGAACGTATTGGCCAAGGACGTGAAAGTGCTAAGCAGTTCCTTGAAGATAATCCACAAATATTTGAAGAGATCGACCAACAAGTAAGACAACACTATCAAATTGGTGGCGAATCGATTGTTACTTCTGAAGAAGCTGACGAAGAAGCCATTGAATTAATTAAAGAAATCGATAAATAAGTCGTTCGAATGCAGGGGTATTTAATTAATCTTGACTACAAATTATTTGCCTAATAGATGATAAGAGAATATGAGGACCCAGCTAGAATGAGTGGGTCTTCATTTTTGTTTTAAAATACTTCGAATGAACCCCAAAACAAAACCAAATATTCTTCTGAATCATTTGACTCTTGGTTTAATAAAAAGTATCATAAAGGTTGTGGAAAGCCACAATTAATTTTTATACACTATTAATTAATAAAAACTAAATAGATACGGAGGTGACTCTTATGGAAAATTTGATTCCACTCGCCTTCGCTATCGTTACTTTAATTGCTGGTTTTGTTATTGGTTATATCGTTAAACAAAAATCAGACGAAAAAAATATTGCTGGTGCAAAAGCAAATGCTGAAGCAATTATTGATGATGCGATTAATCAAGCCCAAACTTTAAAACGCGAAGCGCTTTTTGAAGCGAAGGAAGAAAATATCAAATACCGTAATGAGATTGAAAACGAACTAAAAGAGCGTCGTCAAGAAGCGACAAAATTTGAAAATCGTTTAATTCAAAAAGAAGAAAACCTGGACAAGAAAAGTAATACTTTAGATAATCGTGAGTCATTATTAGAAAATAAAGAAGCTGATTATTTAAAACGTAAAGAAGAATTAGCTGAGAAAGAAAATGAAATTGAGCAACTAACTATACAAGGTAAAGAAGAATTAGAAAGAATCGCCATGATGTCACGTGATGATGCTAAAAACATCATCTTGAAAGAGACGGAAGAGACACTTTCAAATGAGATTGCGATCATGATTCGTGATGCCGATCAAAAAGCGAAAGAAGAAGCTGACCGCAATGCCAAAGGAATTATTCTTCAAGCGATTCAACGTTCAGCCACTGATATAGTGAGCGATAATTCTGTGACAGTTGTTCATTTACCGAACGATGATATGAAGGGACGTATTATTGGTCGTGAAGGGCGGAATATCCGCACACTAGAAAGTCTAACCGGTATCGATTTAATTGTTGATGATACACCTGAAACAGTCGTTTTAAGTGGATTTGATCCGATCCGTCGTGAAATCGCTAAGATTGCCCTTGAAAAATTAATTCAAGATGGGCGTATTCATCCTGCCAGAATTGAAGAAATGGTAGAGCGAGCACGTAAGGAGATGGATGAACGAATTAGAGAAGTAGGAGAAGAAGCCGTATTTGATGTTGGCATTCACTCCATACATCCTGATTTGATCAAGATTATTGGGCGCCTCGCTTATCGAACTTCTTATGGTCAAAATGTTCTAAAACATTCGATTGAAGTAGCTAAACTAGCAGGTGTCATGGCTGGTGAATTGAATGAAGACATTGTGTTGGCAAAAAGAGCAGGATTACTTCATGATATTGGTAAAGCCCTTGATCAAGAGATCGAAGGATCTCACGTTGAAATTGGAGCAGAAATTGCTATTCGCTATAAAGAAAATGAGACAGTCATTAATGCGATAGCCTCCCATCACGGTGATACTAAAGCAACCTCTGTCATTTCAGAGTTAGTCGCTGCAGCCGATGCCTTATCCGCTGCTCGACCAGGCGCACGAAGTGAATCCTTAGAAAATTACATTCGTCGCTTGAAGCAATTGGAAGAAATTGCCAATGAAAACGAAGGGGTTACCCAATCTTATGCTATTCAAGCTGGTCGCGAAATCCGAGTGATCGTTGCACCAGATAAGATTAATGATGCTAAAGCAGCAGCTCTAGCTAGAAGTGTTAAGAAACGCATCGAAAATGAAATGAAATATCCAGGTAATATTAAAGTAACGGTTATACGCGAAATTCGAGCCGTAGAGTATGCAAAATAAAGCGAAAGCACAACCCCTTTTGGAGTTGTGCTTTTTATATCATGATAATTATCTAAAGGTTTGCTAAAATAGAGTTAGCAGAAAAATTTCCAAAATAAAGCTATGGAAGATGATAAATACGATTGATCTTTGATCAAAGGCAGGTTTTGAGGATATTATGGCAGGAAAATGCCTGATGCGCCCGGATAATCTATACGTAAAAATACAGTAATAATGGGAACGTAATTTAAAGTCAATCAGAGTGAGATCGCAATTGTCGTTGTCTTAGGCCAGCCTTTTATGAATAGCGGTTCCTCCCTTTTTAATTTATGGAAGAGTTTTTAAAACAAACAGCCAATGAATGCCCTTCCTTTTATTGACTTTAAAGTGGCAGCATCGTTGCTCGTTTTACAAGTCAATGCCTATCGCAGACGGAAATTGAAGAATAAGGTCCAATGATTCTATCAGCCGTTTTATTGTAATCAATGATCAAAAGGGAAGGCCAATAAGAGAGAACCATCTATCCACTTTCCAATCGATTAAATGAACTAGAGGATGAAAGCCAATGTCAAATAAAGAAACACCCATGATGCAGCAGTATTTATCAATCAAAGCCAAACACCAAGACGCCATTTTATTTTTTCGTTTAGGCGATTTTTATGAGATGTTCTTTGAGGACGCCATAACGGCTTCTAGAGTGCTTGAAATCACTTTGACCTCACGAAATAAAAAAGCGGAAGATCCCGTACCCATGTGTGGTGTGCCATATCATTCGGCCACCGATTATATCCGGCGTTTGATTCAAGAAGGCTTTAAAGTGGCCATCTGTGAACAACTTGAAGATCCACGCCTTACTAAAGGGATGGTCAAAAGAGATGTGGTACAAATCATCACACCTGGGACGATACTCGTTGACCAAGCGTTAAAGCATAAAGAAAACAATTACTTAGCCGCTTTTGCTAAGCAAGCAAACACTTACTATTTTCTTTATGTCGACATATCGACCGGACAGTGTCGTATGACACAAACGGAAGATTGGAATCAGTTTGTCAGTGAAATCCAAACCGTTAAGCCGAGTGAGTGGATAATTGATGAAGAGAGCGGGTCTGGTTTTGACCAAGAAGAATTAATTGATCTGCAAGAGCGTATAAACAGCTTTAAATCGGTCTTTACTCCGCATTCCTTAACAGAAAACTTCTTTACTTTAAAAGAAGCCACTCCAGCTCAAGAAGCTTTATTAAAATACTTATCGGCCTATCTCAAATCGATTCAGCCCCATGCTTTTGATTATCTAAAAGAAGTAGAAGTTTATACCTTATCGTCTTATTTGCAAATGAATCAATACACAAAAGTTCAACTTGAATTAACCGAGTCTTTAAGAACCCAAAAACGGAAAGGGTCTCTACTTTGGTTAATCGATCAAACTCAAACCGCTATGGGAGGAAGATTGCTTCACCAGTGGTTAGATAAGCCGTTATTAAAAAAACAAGCCTTAATTAACCGCCATCAAAAAGTAGCTGGTTTAATTGATAATTATTTTATCCGACTCGAGCTGATTGCCGTTTTAAAGAATGTTTATGATCTTGAAAGACTAGTGACTAAGCTATCTCTACAAACGGCCAACGCGAGAGAAGTGGATCAGCTACGGCAATCGCTCAGCCAGATTCCCACTCTGAATCATTATCTTGCCCAAGTCAATGACTCGATGGAGGCAAATGATCATTTTGATCTTCTTCCGGAATTTAAGGATCTTTTAGCAACCATTGATGAAGCTCTTGTGGATAACCCACCCATTTCTCTAACGGAAGGCAGAATCATTAAAGACCACTATCATAAAGAATTAGACGGGTATCGCGACGCTTTAGATAATGGTGAAAGTTGGTTACTTGATTACCAAGAACGCGAACGTCAAAGAACAGGTTTAAAAACCCTTAAAGTGGGTTACAATAAAGTCTTTGGTTATTATTTAGAAATGAGCCGATTGCAAGCAAATGGATTTGATGATCCGACCTATGTCCGTAAGCAGACTTTAGCCAATAATGAGCGTTACATAACCGACGAGCTCAAAAAAATTGAAAGTACAATTCTGGGTGCCCAGGAAAAGGCTGAGAAGTTAGAATATCACTTATTTATTAATTTAAGAAATCGTTTAAATGCCTATGCTTCAGACTTGCAAGATTTAGCGCAAGCCGTTGCAACCTTAGATGTATTATGCTCTTTTGCCGCTTTAAGTGAAGAAGAGAATTTTACCCAAGCCCAGATTTCGGATCATATCAAAGACTATGCGATTGAAGAGAGCCGCCATCCTGTTTTGGAAAAGTTGATTGGTAAAGCTAAATTTATAGCCAATGATTTTCACTTAGACCAAGACCAATTCGTCTTATTACTTACAGGACCAAATATGTCTGGCAAGTCGACTTATATGCGTCAAATTGCATATAGTGTCATCTTAAATCAAATTGGTTGCTTTGTTCCTGCTAAAAAGGCTAGATTACCTTTAGTGGATCAAATTTTTACCCGCATTGGGTCTTCTGACGATTTGACCAGCGGCCAATCTACTTTTATGGTCGAAATGATCGAAACCAATTATGCCTTACAAAATGCTACCGACCGCAGCCTTATCCTTTTTGATGAGATCGGTCGAGGCACGGCCACTTTTGATGGGATTGCTTTAGCGGAAGCGATTCTCTTCTATATCGCTCAAAAAGTAGGGGCAGCTACTATTTTTTCAACCCACTATCATGAATTGACTGACCTCGACCAAAACTTAAGTCAGTTAAAAAATATTCATGTTGGAGCGGTTGAAGAAGCAGGACAGTTAGTCTTTTTGTACAAGATATTAGCAGGACCAGCGGATAAATCTTATGGTATCCATGTCGGTCGCTTGGCTGGACTGCCCGAATCAGTCTTAGTTCAAAGCCAGCAAGTACTGGATGAGCTAGAAGCGAATGCTAAGCATTTAAGGAATCATCAAGCTGACCAAGTCGAGCTCTTTCCAATAGATGACCAGAAACCAATAAATCCTACTCCTTCAGAAGTAGAACTAGCACTTAAAGAGGCAGATGTTAACCAAATGACACCACTTGATGCTTTAAACTTTTTAGCGCAATTAAAGCATAAAATTAAATAGAAGCAGAAACGCAAATACAAACAAAAACACAAATAGAAAAGGAGGCCGCAATGGGAGTAATAAAACAGATGGATACCGCTTTAGCTAATCAAATTGCTGCCGGTGAAGTTGTCGAAAGACCGGCTTCAGTTGTCAAAGAACTTTGTGAAAACGCGATTGATGCCCAGGCAGATCACATTCAAGTAGAAGTAAAAGAAGCAGGTATCCAACAAATTATTGTGATCGATAATGGTCATGGAATGATCGAAGAAGACCTTCACCATTCAGTGCTGGCCCATGCAACGAGTAAAATTTATTCCCTGTCCGATCTTTTCCAGATTTCGTCTTTAGGTTTTAGAGGGGAGGCTTTAGCGTCAATTGCTTCAGTTGCCAAGGTTCGAATGGAGTCGACTTGGAATGGGGATAACCAACCCGCTCAATCTGGTCATTATATCGAAGTGGAGAATTCAAAGCTCACTAAGCAAGGGACTTGTCCACCGCGTAATGGAACGACTGTTCAAGTCGATTCGATCTTTTATAACACACCCGCCCGTCTTAAGCATTTAGCGAGCCTTCAGACTGAAATGCGTCATATCTTAAAGGTGATGCAAGACTTGGCCTTAGCCTATCCGAGTATTTCTTTCACCTTAATTGTCGATGGAGACCAGATTTTACAAACAGTGGGTAAGGGTGATTTAAAGCAAACAATAGCTCAATTGTATTCCCCTCAACAAGCAAGAGAAATGCTAGCTTTTGATGTCACTGATCTTGAGTTTTCACTCAAAGGATTAATCTCACCACCCACTTTGACTCGAACCAGTCGTAATTATATTCATTGGATTGTTAACGGACGAACTGTAAAAAGCCCTTTTCTGACGAATGTTTTAACGAGGGCTTATGGTAAACAATTAATGATTGGGCGCTTTCCAATAAGCTTTATCCAAATTTCAACGGATCCACGTTTAGTAGATGTGAATGTCCATCCTACTAAGCAAACGATTCGTTTAAGCAAGGAGGATGAATTGGCCAAACTTTTAACTCAGGCAGTAGAAACAACGCTGCGTCAAAACCGCGTCATTCCTGAAGCAGGTACTAGCCTTTTCAAGCCTTCACGTCCTTATCAGCAAAATAAAGGTCAACTGGATGGGTTCAGCCAATCTTCCTATATACAAGAGTCTAATCAACCGATCCATAATGGAGAGCAAGCCAAACCATCATCTGCTTTAGAAGCGAACTTTGAGCCCACTCAAACCACAAGGGAACTAACCTATCCATCAGACTTTTCACATTCAATTTCAGAGTCAGGGGAAAAGGAAGTTTTTGAGCAAGAGGAAGCAAAGCCTATAATTGACTTTAGTCAATTGCGTTATGTGGGACAAATTCATGGTACCTATTTAGTCGCTGAGGGACCGACTTCATTCTATTTGATCGACCAGCACGCAGCCCAGGAAAGGATCCGCTATGAAAAATTAATGGCAGACCAGGTCGATGTTACCCAGCAGCAAGACCTTTTGTTGCCTAAATTATTTAGCTTTGATTTAAAGACGGCACAATTGGCTCAAGAATACGGCGATCATTTACAGGAAATTGGAATTATTTTACAGCCCTTTGGTCCTAGGTCATACCAGATGCAAAGCCATCCAACTTGGGTAGAAGTAGATGAGCTTGATCATCTGATACCCGATTTGCTCGATCGCTTAAGTCGCCAAGACAATTTATCAGTCAATGAATTAAAAGAGACCAGTATCATTATGCAATCCTGTCGCGGAGCGATTAAGGCCAATCACCGTTTAGCTGAAGCTGAAGCGATCCATTTGTTAGCTGAAATGAACGACTTAGACGATCCTTTACATTGTCCCCACGGACGCCCCGTCTTTATTGAATTTGATCCGACTACCATTGAAAAACTATTTAAACGTATTCAAGACCATCACTTAGGAGGAAGAGCTAATGACTAAAAAAGATTATCAAGATAAAATTGAAGCCTTAGACCCGATTCAATACCATGTCACCCAAGAGGCCGGAACAGAAAGACCTTTCACGGGTATGTACGATCAATTTGACCAACCAGGAATCTATGTGGATGTTGTATCCGGCGAACCTCTTTTTTCTAGTAAAGATAAATTTGATGCAGGCTGCGGTTGGCCATCCTTTAGCCAGCCACTTAAGGGGACGGAGCTGCAAGAGCTAGAAGACCGTAAGTTGGCAATGCCACGAACAGAAGTCCGCTCAAAACAAGCCGATTCCCACCTTGGGCATGTTTTCAATGATGGCCCTCGTGATAAGGGGGGCTTAAGATACTGCATTAATTCTGCGGCCTTACGCTTCATTCCATTAGAGCAAATGGATCAAGCAGGTTATAGTGATTACAAGAAATGGGTGGAATAGTTAATGTATCAATATATTCAAGGGCAAATTAAACAAATCCAACCCACATACTTGGTTTTAGAAGCCAATGGGATTGGTTATCAGATTTGGTGTGCTAATCCATTTCGTTGGCAAGAAAAGATGCAAGAAGAAATAAAAATCTTTATCGAATTAGTCGTTCGCGAAGATGCCATGCTCTTATATGGCTTTAGGGATGAAGCTGAAAAAAATCTTTTTTTACAATTGAACAAGGTTTCCGGTATTGGTCCCAAGTCAGCACTTTCGATTTTAGCCCTGGATGACCAAGCTGGTTTGATTCAAGCGATTGATTCGGCTGATGCTAAATACTTAATGAAATTCCCTGGTGTAGGAAAAAAGACAGCCCAGCAAATGATTTTAGACTTACAAGGTCAACTTGATTTAAGTCAAATCAAAGAAACTAGCCCGGTGCACACAATAACTAACGATCACTTGGAAGAAGTCAAACAGGCCCTTGAAGGCCTTGGTTATTCCAAACGTGAAATCGAACGTGTCACGCCTCAGATTGAAAAAGAACAAATTACTTCGACACAAGCAGGGTTGAGTTTAGCTTTTAAATTATTGATTAAATAAACTAAGTTAGAAAGGAGCGCTTATGGATCAAGAACGATTTGTATCAAGCGAAAGCTTGACTGAAGATGAACAACATTTAACGACACTGAGACCGCAATTATTAAAGGATTATATCGGCCAAGCCAAGGCCAAAAATGAGCTCAGTGTCTATATTCAAGCAGCCTTAAAAAGGTCGGAAGCGCTCGATCACGTCTTATTGTATGGCCCTCCAGGCTTAGGTAAGACGACACTTGCCTTGGTAATTGCCAATGAACTAGGTGTTAAGATTCAAACTAGCTCAGGTCCAGCTATTGAGCGTCCTGGTGATTTATTAGCTATTTTAAATGAATTAAACGCCGGTGACATTCTCTTCATTGATGAAATCCACCGTCTGCCTCGAATTGTAGAAGAAGTGCTATATTCAGCAATGGAAGATTATTACGTAGATATTGTCATTGGCCAAGGGTCAACCTCACAGCCTATTCATTTTGAACTGCCACCTTTCACACTGATTGGTGCCACAACTCGCGCGGGAATGTTGAGCCAGCCCTTACGGGACCGGTTTGGGATTATGGCCCATATGCAGTATTATGAAGTCGAAGATTTGGAAATGATTGTTAAGCGCTCCGCTAAAGTGTTTCAAATTGCAATTGATGAACAAGCCAGTCATGAATTGGCTGTTAGAAGCCGAGGAACCCCGCGAATTGCCAACCGGATGCTCAGACGGGTACGTGACTTTGCCCAAGTGCATGGTGATGGTAATATCCATATTAAGGATACACGTGGAGCTCTTGAGGTCCTTCAAATTGATGGTTTAGGCTTGGATCCATTGGATCGTAAAATCCTAACCACCATGATTGAATTTTACGGGGGAGGACCGGTCGGTATTGCTACTTTAGCAGCAAATATTGGCGAAGATATTATTACCTTAGAAGATATGTATGAGCCTTACCTTGTCCAACAAGGATTTATCCAACGTACACCCCGTGGACGTATGGTGACGGAATTAACCTATCGTCACTTGAATTATCCATTAAAAGATCAATAGAAAGAAGAATACAATGACTTATACAACCAAAGATTTTGATTATCATTTACCGGAAGAATTGATTGCTCAAACCCCCTTAAAGGATCGTTCTTCATCACGCTTGTTGGTCTTAGACCGTCAAAGCCACCAAAAAACGGATACTGATTTTAAACATATTCTCGATTACCTTCAAAAAGGCGACGCCTTGGTAGTGAATGAAACACGGGTCATCCCAGCACGTTTATTTGGCGTCAAACCGGATACGGGCGGACATATTGAAGTATTATTACTAAACAATACCCAAGGCAATCAATGGGAATGTCTGGTCAAACCAGGTAAACGAGCAAAAGTGGGGACCGTACTACACTTTGGTGACCAAGCTCAATTAGTAGGGACCATTGTTGAACACAAAGCAGATGGAGGCAGAATCATTGAATTTTCTTATCAAGGTGTCTTCCTTGAAGTATTAGAATCTCTAGGACAAATGCCTTTACCCCCTTATATCAAAGAAAAATTAGATGATCCAGACCGCTATCAAACAGTCTACGCCAAGCAGAATGGATCGGCGGCCGCACCGACAGCTGGTTTGCACTTTACCCAAGACTTGTTGCAGGAAGCAAGAGATCGGGGTATTGAAATTATTCCAATTGTCCTCCATGTGGGTCTTGGCACCTTCAGACCCGTATCAGTGGAAGCGATTGACCAACATCAAATGCATGCTGAATATTATCAAGTCAGTCCTGAATCAGCTCAACGCATCCAAAGAGTTCGCCAGAAGGGCGGTAAGATTACAGCAGTCGGTACAACGAGCGTGCGTACCTTGGAGACGATAGCACGTGACCACCAAGGTCAGATAGTAGCCGCTTCGGGTTGGACGGATATTTTCATCACGCCAGGTTTTAAATTTTGCGCAGTTGATCATTTAATTACTAACTTTCACTTGCCTCAATCGACTTTAATGATGTTGGTTTCTGCCTTTTATGACCGCAACAAAATTTTAGATGCTTATCAACATGCTGTGGCTGAAAAATATCGTTTCTTTAGTTTTGGAGATGCCATGTTTATTTTATAATTTGACAAAGTGGAAGGTGAAAAAAGCAAATGCTATTCAATGTTCGTAGCTCTTATTCCTTATTACAATCCACTCTTGATCTGGACAAGTATGTTGAGCGAGCCAAACAACTAGGCTACACCCATCTTGGTTTGGCTGATGAAGGCGTCTTACATGGCAGTTTGAAATTCTACTTGGCTTGCCAAAAAGCAAACGTCCAAGCAATGATTGGTTTAACCCTCAATTTGCCTGGTCGGGTTGACAATAGCCAAAACTATCCTATTTTAGTCTACGCCCTGAATGATCAGGGTTATTTGACTTTGATTCAAATTTCCAAAATCATTAACCAGAGTCAACCGGATTACCAAAAAATTGATCAATTGATGCGTCAAGCTCAGCAGTCTCTGATTATAATCAGTCCGGGTAAAAAGGGTGAAATGGAACAAGCCCTTCTACACGAAAATTCCCGAGCAGGTCAAGCGATTCTTGAAGCTTGGTTAAGCATTTTTCCTAAGACGAATATCTATTTGGGCCTTTCCATTTATCCTTACAATGAATTAGAAGTTTCTTGGCTAAGTCAGTTTGCCAATAACAACCAGCTGACTCTTGTTTGTAACCAATTGGTTGAAAGTCTTACGAGTGAAGATGGTTTTGCAATTCGAATTTTACAAGCGATCGATAGCAATGAAGTCTTAGACCCATCTATTATGACCTATCGGACGTCACATTATCTCTATGGCCTTAAAGAGTTAGAAGACCTGTATCAACAAAAAGGTTTAGACTGGGTTGTTGCTAATAGTCACGCCCTCGAAGACCGGATGCAGGTGGAACTACCGATCAACCAATCCTTATTACCTAAGTTTCAGACACCAGCTGACCAAAGTGCTAAAGATTACCTTAAAGGATTATGCCAAGCCAATTTAAAGAAACTAGAAGGAGATCAAATAGCCAATTATCAGGTGCGACTCGATCATGAGCTAACCATCATTGATCAAATGGGTTTTAATGACTATTTTCTAATCGTTTGGGAAATCATGGCTTTTTGTCATAGTCATGCTATCAGGACAGGCCCTGGTCGAGGATCCGCTGCCGGATCTTTAGTCGCTTATTTACTGGGGATTACTAAAGTCGATCCGATTGAATACGATCTATTGTTTGAACGCTTCCTCAATCCTGAGCGTTATAATATGCCCGATATTGATATTGATATCCCTGATGACAAGCGTGAGCAAGTGTTACGCTATATTGAAGAAAAATATGGCAGTCAACACGTCGCGCAAATGATTACCTTTGGAAGCTTTGGCGCTAAGCAATCCTTGCGTGACACCTTGCGGGTCTTGTCTTTTCCTAAAATAGTACAAGTTCGATGGTCTAAAACCATCCCCAACGAGGTCTCCATTCAGCTAAAAGATGCTTTTCAAAAATCATCTGCCTTGCGTGATTTAATTGCCGAAGACCCTTTAAACCAGCAAATTTTTAAAACGGCCCTAACCATCGAAGGCTTGCCTCGTCATACCTCGACACATGCTTCAGGGGTCGTGATTGCGGATCAAGATTTAAGTCGCTGGATACCCGTTTTCTCTCGCGAAAACCAGATGCAGATCACCCAATTTGATATGGAAGATGTGGAACGCGTCGGCTTGTTAAAAATGGACTTCCTTGGTCTTAAAAACTTGCAAATTCTTGATCAAATCCTTAAATTAATTCGCAAAAATCAAGGTCAAACAATCGATATCGACCGCATCGATCGGAATGATCCAGCCACGCTAGAACTCTTTCAAAGGGCTGACACGCAAGGCATCTTCCAATTTGAATCGGAGGGTATCCGTCAAGTTTTAAGAAGACTGAAACCAGAAGCTTTTGAAGATATTATTGCTGTTAATGCTCTCTATCGGCCGGGTCCGATGCAACAAATAACGCATTTTATTGCTCGCAAGCACGGTAAAGAAAAAATAGAATATATCCATCCGCTATTGGAAGAGATCCTCAAGAAAACATACGGTATTATTGTTTATCAAGAACAAGTGATGCAGATTTGTCAAAAGGTAGCAGGCTTTAGTCTCGGCCAAGCCGACCTCTTAAGAAGGGCAATGGGAAAAAAAGAAATTCACTTAATGGAGAAACAAAAATCCGACTTTTTAGCAGGCTGCCAAGCTAGAGGTCTAGCCCCATCAACCAGTCAAGAAATCTTTCACTATATTTATCAATTTGCTAACTACGGCTTTAACCGAGCTCATGCAGCAGTTTATTCAACCTTGGCCTATCAGTTAGCTTATCTAAAGGTACATTATCCTTTAGAGTTCTTTACCGCCATCTTGAATCAGGGGCGGTCGATTCACCAGAGTTTAGATGAATATCTCAGTAATGCCAAAAGGACACTGGGCAAGTTTTTAATGGTAGATATCAACCAATCCCATTCCAATTTTGAAATTGAAGATGGGAAGATTCGGATCGGTTTAATGGCTATCAAGGGACTGCGCCAAGATTTTTGCCAAGCAATTTTGGACGAGCGTAATTTAGCGGGACCATATACCGATTTTCAAAACTTTTTGTCGCGTTTACCGGTCAAATTTCTCAAAAATAACTTAATCCAAGCTTTAATAGATGCGGGTGCTTTGGATACTTTTGGGTATACCCGAGCTACCTTGACAGAGAATTTGGATCGCTTTATTCAATTTTGCAAAATTTCTGGCAACCATGTTAATTTATTAAAAGAAATTGAACCTAAGGTAAGTCTCGAACCTGAATGGCCTAAGGCCATCCTCCTAGACCGTCAAAGAGAAGTTTTGGGACTTCAGCTAGCAGGACACCCGATTGATGACTATTTGAAAATAATCGAAGCTGATACCAGCTTTCATACGATTGGGTCTTTAAAATCAGCTGCCAAGCACAAAACAGTCAAAATTTTAGCTTACATCGAAAATATAAAAGTTATCGAAACTAAGAAAAAAGAAAAGATGGCCTTTTACCGTTTGAATGACGGAAGTCAATCCATTTCCTTAGTAAGTTTCCCCGAGACCTATCAGCGCTTTGGTCATCAGGTCAAGGATGGACAAGTCATTGCCTTGCAAGGTCAAGTTAGTATAGACCGTCAAGGAGAGCTTCAGATTGTTTTAGATAGGCTACTCCCTTTACCAAGTAATGAAGATAAGCCCCCTTTGAACAAACCACAACAAGTTTTCCTAAGAATCATTGCTGATGCGTCGAGTGCAGAATTAGTTGAAAAAGTAAAAAAATTAGCCCAAAAAAATCCAGGTCCATTAGAAATCATTATGGTCGATACTCAGCGTAATGCCTGGAAGCTAGATAAGGCATATAACCTATCGATGGCTCACCGGGTAGTGGAAGAATTGAAAAATTTGTTTGGTGAGCAGAACGTTTACTTTAAGTAAGCATTGATTTCTGAAAACGAAATAAAAGACAGGCTTTTCAAATAATGTTAAACTAATACTGACAGAGGTAATTTTTATGAAGAGGTGAACTATGAGACGTTTAGCAGTACTTACAAGTGGAGGTGACGCTCCAGGCATGAATGCCGCCATTCGGGCGGTCGTTGAGCAGGGACTCCATCATCAAATTGAGGTAGTTGGTGTTCAACATGGCTTTAAAGGCTTAGTCGAAGGAGAATACAAAAAGATAGGTATTAATGATCTTTCCCACGCCATTCGTAGAGGAGGAACGATTCTTTATTCAGCCAGATATCCCGAATTTAGAGAGGTAGAAATTCAGAAAAAAGCCATTAAAAAGATGGAAGACGAGGGTATTGAAGGCTTGATTGTCATCGGTGGTGACGGATCTTTCCAAGGGGCACTAGCCTTAACTAAGCTGGGCTTCCCCGCCATAGGTATTCCTGGAACGATTGATAATGATATACCGGGTACTGAATACACCATCGGTTTTGATTCAGCCATGTCGGCAGCGATTGAAGCCATTGATAAAATTTCAGATACGGCAGCTTCACACAACCGTACCTTTGTAGTCGAAGTCATGGGCCGCAATGCCGGTGATATTGCTATTTGGGCAGGAGTGGCGGTTGGAGCGGATGCAATTATTATCCCCGAAGAAGAGTTCTATATCGGTGACATTGCTAGAAGGGTTAATACTTCCTTATGCCATGGTAAAGACCATGCCATTATTGTTTTAGCCGAAGGAGTGATGGGGGTTGAAGAATTCATTAAAGAATACAAAAAAGAAGCCCCTAATCAAAGTGTCAGAGGAGTCAATCTCTCTCACATCCAACGAGGTGGGAATCCTACCGGTAGAGACCGGGTCTTTGCAACTTTAATGGGTGCCAAAGCAGTGGACTTAATTCTACATGGACAATCAGGTATTTTTGTAGGTATTACCAATGAAGAACTTTCAGTCTGCGATATTGTTGAAACATTAACGAAATCCCAACACAAGGTCAGAGATGATTTGTATCAAATTAACCGTACTTTAACCGATCGTTACTAGACATAAATAAAGGAGTTCATAATGAAAAAAACAAAAATTGTATGTACGATGGGTCCGTCCACATTATCTAAGCAGGTTATGATGGATCTTCTCAAGGCTGGTATGAATGTAGCCCGCTTTAATTTTTCGCATGGCGATCATGAATCTCAGCTAAACCATTTCAATCTTTTCAAAGAAGCTCGCGAAGAAACGGGATTGATTGCCGGTATGCTCCTTGATACAAAGGGACCGGAGATTCGGACCCACATGATGGAGAATAATGGTGTTCTCTTAGAAAAAGGTCATCAGATTCAAGTTGTGATGGAAGAAGTCTTAGGTAATGCTGAGCGATTTTCGATCACTTATGCGGGTTTAATTGATGATGTTAAGATCGGCAGTTATATCCTAATAGATGATGGTTTGATTGAATTAGAAGTGAAGGCTATTGATTACCAAGCTAAAGAAATCACCTGTGAAGTTGTCAATTCGGGGGTCTTAAAATCACAAAAAGGGATCAATGTACCCGGTATCTCTCTCAATATTGCAGGGATTACGGATAAGGATAAGGAAGATATCCGTTTTGGATGTAAAAATGAAGTGGACTTTATTGCTGCTTCTTTTGTCCGTCGACAAAACGATGTGATGGAAATACGAGCTATTTTGGAAGAAGAAGATGCCACCCACATCAAAATCATTTCTAAGATTGAAAACCGTGAAGGTGTCGACAATATCGATGAAATCATTAAAGTGTCTGATGGAATCATGGTGGCTAGAGGGGACTTGGGTGTCGAAGTTCCGACTGAAGATGTTCCTCTCATCCAAAAGATGATTATTAAAAAGTGCAATCGAGCCGGTATACCGGTCGTGACTGCTACCCAGATGCTAGACTCCATGCAAAGAAATCCAAGACCTACGCGCGCTGAAGCCGGCGATGTGGCCAATGCCATTTTTGATGGAACCGATGCGGTTATGCTATCAGGTGAGACGGCTGCCGGTGATTATCCTCTAGAAGCCGTTGAAATGATGGCTAAGATCTGTGAGCGGACGGAATCTCAACTCTTAGGTCAAGACGCCTTTACACTTAAGAAATTTGACCAAGCTGATTTAACCGAAGCGATAGGTCAAGCAGTTGGTCATACGGCGCGTAACTTAGGTATTCAAACCATTGTTGCAGCCACATCCTCTGGTCATACTGCCCGCATGATTGCCAAGTACCGACCAGCATCCAATATTTTAGCGGCTACTTTCGATGAGAAAGCCCAACGGTCGCTAACGCTTGTTTGGGGTGTTCAACCCTTTGTGATTGGCAAACCCAATTCAACCGATGAGATGTTAGATTCAGCTTCGGCCATGGCCGTTAAACAAGGCTTCGCTAAAGAAGGAGACCTGATTATTATTACTGCGGGTGTGCCAGTGGGCGAACAAGGCACAACCAATATCATGAAGATTCAATTAATTGGTACGAAACTAGCAGAAGGTCAAGGGGTAGGAAATGGTAACTTTATCGGTAAGGCTGTCATTGCTCATACAGCTGAAGAAGCGAATGCTCTGGTGCGACCCGATACAGTATTAGTGACTAATCAGACTGACCGTGACTTTGGCCCTGCCTTAGAGAAAGCTGGTGCGATTATTTGTGAAAGTGGAGGAATCACTTCTCATGCAGCCATTATTGGTTTAGAAAGAGGTATCCCAGTTGTGGTAGCTGTTGAGGACGCCATGAATGCCATTAAGCATAATGAGTTAATTACAGTCGATGCCCGTCGGGGAATTATCTACCGCGGAGCAACCGTGTCTATTTAAGACGGTTTAACCATCTTATAAGAGTAACAGAAGACATTCATTTGATTAGCGGTCATTAATCGAATGAATGTCCTTTTATTTTGATGCTTCTTTTCTATTTATTGTTTGAATATGTTAAACTTATGAATAGAATGAAAGGATAGGAGGTATTTAGCACTTCAGAATAGGTTAACTACCTTTATCCAATTAAAAAGGGGAATTACAGACAGGCAGATCAGATAGGAGATTGAGGCATGAAATTAGGAAGAATTGAAACTTGTAAAATAAGTGATGAAAATGAAAAGAGTTATTTTGCACAAATTGAGGGAACAACCTTTCGATTAGATAAAGATCAAATCCAAGAAAACACTTTTCAAATAGGCGATGAGGTAACAGGTATCCTCTATGAGGACATGAACCATGAAGCGCGTATTCAAATGGATTTACCCAAAGTCAGAAAGGGTCATTATAATTGGGGCACCGTCACCCAAGTGCGTAAAGATTTAGGCGTATTTGTGGATATTGGTCTCTATCAAAAAGATATTGTTGTTTCACTTGATCATTTACCGGATGATAAGAAAGAATGGCCTCAAAAAGGGGATCGCTTATACTTAACGATGTCTGTCGATGATAAAAACCGCTTCTGGGGCGAATTAGCAACTTTTGAGCAAATAGCCAATCTTTTCATTAAAGCACCTGAGCGTTTAATGAATCAAGATATCGAAGTAACCATTTTCCAATTAAAGCTTGTTGGTGCATTGGCCATTTCTGAAGAAAATTTCCGTGCTTTTATCCATGAAAGTGAATGGGTCCTCCCTCCGCGTTTAGGACAGAAAATCAAAGCGCGAGTGATTAAAGTTCAAAGTGATGGCTCCTTAAACCTCTCCCTTAAACCAAGAGCCCACGAGGCAATTAGCGATGATGCGACGATGATAATTCGCTTGCTAGAAAAGACCAATGACCATTTTCTTCCCTATCATGATAAGTCAGATCCCGAAGTGATTAAACGCGAATTTGGTATTAGTAAGGGGCAGTTCAAGCGGGCGGTTGGCGCCTTGATGAAAAATAAACAGATCCGTCAAGAAGCTAATAAGGGAATTTACCTGCTTGATTCAAAAAATGAATAAGCCACACCCTTACGATCTGCAAGATTATGTTGCGGATTTTAAACGTTATCTTCAAATTGACCAGGTTAAATCGAAAAATACCATTCAAGCCTATATCAGGGATTTGGCTAAGTTTATGACCTACTATCAAGCTCATCCTACAAAGACGTTGGATCAAATCGATTATGGATATATGCAGGGGTTTTTGCAGGATTTGAATCAAAAGAGCTATGCCACTTCATCGACATCGCGTCTCTTGTCTGCTTTAAAACAGTTTTTCCATTACCTGTTAAAAGAAGGACATATCGAACAAAACCCTTTACAATTAGTACAAGGCCCTAAACAAGTTAAGTCTTTACCCAAGGTTTTATCCATGGATCAGGTTGAAGCCATTATCCAAGCACCTGATATTACCAATTTGACGGGTTTAAGAGATCGAGCCATTTTAGAAGTATTTTATGCTTGCGGTTTAAGAGTTAGCGAATTGACTCACTTGCAAATGGCAGATTTACACTTGGAATTAGGTTTTATACAAACAATAGGTAAGGGTCAGAAAGAACGGATTATTCCCCTAGGAGATGAAGCGATTTATTGGATCGACCAATACTTACAAGATGCACGTCCTATTTTTGCCAGTAAGAAAACGGCCCAAGCGGGTCAATTCCTGTTTCTGACTGAGAGGGGAAGACCCTTTACTCGTCAAGGCATTTGGAAAAACTTAAATAAATACGTTCAACAAGCTGGCGTTAAACAAAGAGTGTCGCCCCATATGTTAAGGCATTCTTTTGCAACTCATTTGTTAGAAAATGGGGCCGATTTGCGAATGGTTCAGGAATTACTGGGACATTCAGATATTTCTACGACACAAATATACACACATAT
Organism: Facklamia miroungae; assembly: GCF_012396555.1. Classification (GTDB taxonomy): domain Bacteria; phylum Bacillota; class Bacilli; order Lactobacillales; family Aerococcaceae; genus Facklamia; species Facklamia miroungae. The sequence goes on along the minus strand of NZ_JAAXPS010000001.1, from coordinate 301,659 downwards.
TTCACATCACCGCCTACAAGAAGTCTATCGTAAGAACTTCCCGCGCGCTTGAGGTGGAAAAAGGAGGAAAAACATGTTTAAAAGAATACACTTAATTGTTATGGACTCAGTCGGAATCGGTGAAGCACCCGATGCAGCCGAATTTGGTGATTATGATGTTAATACACTAGGTCACATCGCTGAGAACTTTGACTTACGCTTAAAACACATGGCAAAAATGGGCTTAGGTAAGATAGCACCAATCAAAGGTGTCGAAGCAGTGGATCAGACGACAGCTTATTGGACGAAACTGCAGGAACGCTCAGCAAGTAAAGATACCATGACTGGTCATTGGGAAATGATGGGGCTTTATATTGACCAACCCTTTAGAGTCTTTCCTGACGGCTTCCCGCAAGAATTAATCGAAAAACTTGAAAAATTCTCAAACCGAAAAGTAATTGGCAATAAAGTAGCCTCTGGAACGGAAATCATCAAGGAATTAGGCGCCCAACAATTAGAAACAGGTGATTTAATCGTTTATACATCGGCTGATTCTGTTTTGCAAATTGCTGCGCATGAAGAAGTCATTCCACTTGATGAATTATATAAAATCTGTGAATACGCCCGCGAAATCACCTTGAAAGATCCGTATATGATCGGCCGAATTATTGCACGTCCTTTTATCGGTCAACCTGGTGATTTTCAACGTACTAGTAATCGACATGACTATGCGCTTGATCCATTTGGCGAAACAACCTTAGATTTCTTAAAAGAAGCAGGCAAGTCAGTCATTGCAGTCGGTAAAATTAATGATATTTTTAACGGCGCTGGAATCACTGAATCCGTTCGCACTAAATCGAATATGGATGGGGTAGACCAATTATTAAAAGTAATGGCCAAGGACTTTGAAGGATTATCTTTTACCAACTTAGTCGATTTTGATGCTCTCTATGGTCACCGCCGTAACCCACAAGGCTATGGCCAAGCTTTAGAAGATTTTGATGCTCGGATCCCTGAAATTATTCAAGCCATGACCCCCGATGACCTCTTATTGATTACGGCTGACCATGGAAATGATCCGACATACAAGGGAACAGACCATACACGCGAGTATATTCCTTTGCTTGCTTTCTCTAAAAAGTTTGAAGCAGGTAGTCAATTGCAAGCCAAACACTTTGCTGATATTGCAGCAACCATATCCGATAACTTTAATGTCATGCAAACCGACCAAGGCCAATCGTTTTTAGCCCAATTAAAATAGGAGAAAGATATGTATCAAAAAACATTAGATTATTTAAAAGAACACGGAATGGTCGCCCCTAAGATTGGACTGATTTTAGGCTCCGGCTTAGGAGACTTAGCTGAAGAAATTGTGAACCCTGTTAAAATTCCTTATGAGCAAATACCTGACTTTCCCGTCTCGACCGTTGAAGGTCATGCCGGTCAGTTAGTTTATGGCAGTTTAGCGGGACAAAAAGTCATTGCCCTACAAGGAAGATTTCACTATTATGAAGGCTATGATCTTGAAACCGTAACTTATCCGATTCGAATCTTTAAAGAATTAGGGGTGAAAAGCCTTATTTTGACCAATGCAGCGGGTGGAGTAAATACCAGCTTCAAGCCAGGCGATTTAATGGTTATTTCGGACCAGTTGAACTTTACGGGTGAAAATCCTTTAATCGGTAAAAATAATAGTCAAGGTCCTCGTTTTGTGGATATGAGTCAAACCTATAGTAAAAGAGGGATTGAACTTTTACACCAGACAGCTAAAGACCTAGGATTCCATTTGCAAGAAGGAGTATACGCTTGGATGACAGGACCATCTTATGAAACACCTGCTGAGATTAAGGCGATTCGTTTAATGGGTGGCGATGCAGTCGGTATGTCAACTGTACCTGAAGCGATTGTTGCTAAACATTGTGGATTAGAAGTCTTAGGTGTTTCTTGCATTACTAATTTTGCTTCCGGTATGCAAGAAACTTTAAATCACGAAGAGGTAATGGCAATTTCTAAAGAAGTTAAGCCGCGTTTTAAGCAGTTAATTTATCAAGTGATTGAGCAATTATAGGCATTTGTAATGTTTTAGGTTGAAATTTAAGGCTTTGCATGGTAATATCGCAAGGAAATCTAATAGGAGATAGGAGGTCGCTAAAGATGCTAGTTAATTCAACGCACAAGAATGAAAAAGTCGTTTTAGGTCTATTAAGCTTAACCTGTGAAGGTGAAGAACAAATGACTGAAGCGGGAGAAATTTTAACTAAATATCGCGACCAAGAAGGTTTTGACCTTTATTTGTATAAAGACCCCGAAACAAGTAACTTTGTCGGTCTGATTGGTATTGAACAACGTAAGGTAGAGACAGATCCAGCCGAAAATCTTTCGACGATTATTGTGCATCGCATTTCAATTATTCCTTCTTTTGAAGGGGAGTCAGTCGATTACCTTTTATTTAAGGAACTGAAAGAAATGTTCCCTCAAATCCAAATCGCGGGTTCGATCCAATCGCATACCCAAGACAAAATTGCACAATTTGCTGAACGTTATCGTGAAGAAAAAGAAGCAAGTAATGAGGGTGAAGCAGATTAATGCAAGAAGATAGACCAAGCGAAGACTTAACACTCAAATTAACGGCCTTTCAGGGGCCGTTTGATTTGCTTTTGCACCTGATTAAAGAATTAGAAGTAGATATTAATGATATACCCATGTCAGCTATTACCGATCAATATTTAAGTTATATCCACCAAATGCAAGAATTAGACTTGGATAAAGTGGGGGAATACTTAGTGATGGCGGCGACTCTCTTAGAGATAAAAAGTCGCTTACTCATCCCGATCGAACCGGATAGCATAGAAGAGGGGGAAGAAGACCAAGACCCAAGGTCTGGTTTGGTTCAACAATTATTAATTTATCAGCAATTTCAGTTAGTAGCAGATGCTTTAGAGGAAAAACAAGCCGATCGCAGTAAGTATTTTGCGCGTCCTGCTGCAGATCTTTCAAGCTTCTTGACTTTTCTCCCTTTGGAAGAAGGTGAAATTACGCTTGAGCAATTGCAAAAGAGTTTAATAAGTGTGCTGCAAGCTCAAGACCAAAGACAGCCAAAAGAAAGAGAAATTCACCAAGATCAAGTCTCAGTAACGGAAAAGATTGATTTCATTCGCCAACAATTTCACCAAAAACAGTCAAATCAAACGATAGGCTTTTCTTCTTTATTGCGCAACGGCTCACGACCAGAAATTATTGCGACTTTTATGGCCATTTTAGAATTGGTTCGCAAGCAAGTCTTAGTCTTTCAGCAAGAAAGCTATTCGGATGCGATTCAACTTCGATTAAGGGAGGAAGGCTATGCTTAGAAAATTAGCAGGAATTATCTTTGTGGCAGGAGAAGAGGGTGTGACTTTAACTGAGCTATCCAATCTTTTGAATCTTTCTCGGACTGAATTGATGACTTTGATTGAAGAATTGAAACAAGGATTAAAAGATCATCCACTGTCACCGATTCATTTGGTACAATTTGGTGATCGTTTCTTATATGTCACTCAGGCCGATCTTGAACCCTTGATTGAAAGTTTTGCCCAATCACCCCTACAACAGAAATTGAGTCGACCTGCGATAGAAACATTAGCGATTGTTGCTTATCGGCAACCGATTACCCGGATGACCATTGATGAAATCCGAGGCGTTTCCTCTCAAGCCATGCTACAGAAGCTTGTAAGTCGAGACTTGGTTAAGGAAGTTGGTAAATTAGAAGCTCCTGGCAGGCCGATTCTTTACGGCGTGACGGATTACTTTTTGAATTATTTTGCCCTCTCATCGCTTGAAGATTTACCTCCGATCGAAGATTTGGCTCTCAATAGTCAGACTGCCTCGGAAGAACTTTTTTCCTTAAAAAAATGGGAAGTTAATTTGTTTGATTCAGAAGAATAAGGAGGAATTATGGAAAGACTACAAAAAGTAATGGCCCATGCAGGAATTGCCAGTCGTCGCAAATGCGAAGACATCATTCTAGAAGGCCGTGTCAAAGTCAATGGACAAGTTGTACGTGAATTAGGTATCAAAGTTCATGCGAGCGACCGCATCGAAGTCGATGAGGTTCCTATATACAAAGAAGAACCACGCTATCTTTTACTGTATAAACCTAAAAATTATATCTCAGCAGTCGCTGATGATAAAGGTCGACCAGTTGTGACCGACTTAATACAGGGGATCCAAGAACGCATTTATCCGATTGGTCGGTTAGATTTTGATACGACAGGCTTACTCTTGCTCACTAATGATGGTGATTTTGCCAATAAAATGATGCACCCTAAACACCAGATTAATAAAACATATATTGCTAAATTAGGGGGTATTCCAACTCCAAAAGAATTGCGGATGCTAGAAAAGGGCGTCATAATTGACGGGCAAAAGACTTCAAAAGCTCGAGCTCGATTGATTTCCAGCAACCAAGATAACCGGACAGCGATTGCCCAATTAACCATTCATGAGGGCTGGAACCATCAAGTTAAAAAAATGTTTGAAGCAATCGGGTATCCCGTCTTTAAATTGAAGCGTGAATCTTTTGCATTTCTCGGTTTAGATGATCTCAAACCGGGTATGTGGCGTGACCTTACTGCTTTTGAAGTGGACAAGTTGAGTAAAATGGCAGATGACAGTCAATAAATTACTTGCTTAAATTCGAGACAAATGGTATACTCTAATTAAATTAAATAACGTCTTCGGGGCAGGGTGTAATTCCCGACCGGCGGTAAAGTCCGCGAACCTAGTTGTGATTAGGTTGAACTGGTGTAACTCCAGTACCGACAGTAAAGTCTGGATGGTAGAAGATAATATATTGATAAGTATACGCTTATTTATGCTACCATCCGCTCAATGTGAGTGGATGTTTTTTTATCAATAGAGACTCCTAAAGACGTAAAAAAAAGGAGAATCGTTATGAAAAACAGTAAGGTAAAAAAAGTCACACTTCTAGCAATTTTAGGAGCCTGGGCAGTTGTATTGCGGTTTTTTGATTTCCCAATCCTTCCTTTTGCTCCCTTTTTAAAGGTCGATTTTTCAGATTTAATGGCTTTAGTGGGGATGTTAATCTATGGACCACAAGGTCTAATTGCCGTTGCCGTCATTCGTGACTTGATTAATTTTCTGCTCAAAGGGGGCGAGTCAGGTATTCCCATCGGGATGCTGATGAGTTTAACAGCTACTTTGGCTATGTTTTTACCGACTCATTTTATTTTAAAATACTTGAGAAACAAAGGGCAGACCCTCAAATTTTCCTTAATCAGTCTGACCTTGATAGTAAGCTTAGCTTTGTCTATGTCGCTATTTAATTATTATTTTGCGCTCCCTATCTATGTTAAAGTGATGAATTTCCCTATCGATGATTATTTTGCCTATATAATGTCAGTCATTATCCCCTTTAATTTAATTAAAGGCTTGATCATGGCAGCTGGACAGGTATTTGTCATCAAATCGATGCGAACCTTCTTTGCTGGTAGGGTGACTCTTTACTCGGGATATTTAACCAAAAGTTTTCAATCACATCTAAAAATTCTTCACCAACAATAGTTATTTTTTATTTTCTAAGTAGATTGTGTTTGCATCAAGTATAGAGTTTGCTATAATATAGGAAATTAGACTCATATGCTAATCTAGCCTTTTTAGGGTTTGTTGCTATGAATAGATATACTCAATATCGATCAGTGTAGGAGGAAGCTTGATGGCAAAGGATAATGAACGTTTTGATCAACCGCAAAATAAAGATCAAATTGGAAATGAAAAAGCAAAATCTAAAAAATTCTCAGCTCCATGGAATAATAAGTTTGGAGAGGACGAGAATTTTAAAAATCGCCAATTTTCAAGATCGGCTCGGAATCAACCTCAAAAGGAAGCAACTGCTTTATCAAAAGCATTGATGTTCTTCTTAATTTTCGTTTTGATATTCCCATTTCTGTTGTATGCCTATATTAATTCGCAACAGAATTCTAAACCAGTTGAGAATAAGACGGCTGAACAAGTTGTTTTAAGTAAGAAAACGACGGAGGAAACGACGACAACTAAAGAAGAAGAAAAGACTACAACAAAGGAAAGTGACGCGATTACACGTGAAATTGAGGAGACAACAACAAGTCAAGCGCCTGTTGCCACGACTCAACCACCAGCTGAAACACCAGTGCAAACACAAGCACCAACAACTTATCATACGGTAAGTGCGGGAGAATCATGGTGGTCCATTTCACAAGCCTATGGTGTAGATGTTTATGAATTAGCTGCAGCCAATGGCACTTCGATTGACGGCACCTTGATGCCAGGATCGCAAATCGTAATCCCTTAATAAGAAATAAAAAAAGGCTGAGAGGATTCTCAGCCTTTTTCTGAGAAAGGAAATAACCCATGTTTAGTATTGCTATTGACGGACCCGCTTCCTCAGGTAAATCGACTATTGCCAAGCTCATCGCTAAAAAATACAACTTGACATATATTGATACCGGCGCCATGTACCGCGCGATTACTTTAGCCTGTTTATTAAATAAGATTAATATCAATGATCCCCATCGTTTAGGCGAAATATTAAAAGCTGTTAACATTTCTTTTGCAATGGAAGGGGATCAGCAAAAAGTTTTAATTAATGGTCACGATGTAACCCAAGAAATCCGTTCGGTTGAAGTCACCCAGAATGTCTCAAAGGTTTCGGCCAATTTGACGGTGAGACAAACTTTAGTTCAACAACAACAAGAAATTGCGCGCCAAGAATCTGTAGTGATGGATGGACGCGATATTGGAACCGTCGTATTGCCACAAGCTAGTCTTAAATTCTACTTGGTAGCTTCCAGCCACATTCGAGCCCAAAGGCGTTATCAAGAAAATATGGCCAAGGGGATGAAAACCCAATCCTTAGCTGAGATTGAGGCAGAGATTATTAAACGTGACCAATATGATATGACAAGGACCCATAGCCCTTTACAAAAAGCAGAAGATGCGATTGAAATTGATACCTCAAATCTGTCGATTGACCAAGTTGTTGATCAGTTGAGTGATTATATTGATCCCCTTCAATAAAGCAAGTATAAACCTAGAAGATTTGATGTTTCACAATCGATCTAGGTTTTTTGTTTTTTAAAATTAAAAGCTCAGCAACTAGACGCAACGACCATTTTATAAGATAAAAATATTGATAATATCATGCTTAATCGTAATATACGCTAGACGATAGCTAATTCTTTTGTTATAATATTTTTTAGAGTGCTTGCATAGTATCTATGTAAGCAACAATTTTTATAGGTAACGCTTAGGAGGAACTGGTAGAATGTCAGAGTTTGTTGAGAATAATGAAGTAACAGAAGAGGTAGAAGCAACTGAAGAGGTTGAAGCTACCGAAGTAACTGAGGAAAAAGAAGTAGAAGAAGTAAAAGAAGAAGAAAATGCAAATGAATCCATCACAACAATGGAAGATGCATTAGACAGCGTCTTGGATATTAAGAGTGGCGACACTGTATACGGTGATGTCTTAGCTTTTGATGAAAACAATCAAGTACGTGTTGCAATTAAGAACAGTGGTGGATTAGAAGGTGTTATTCCCACTAATGAATTAGCTGCTACCCGCGTGGAAGATCCAAAAGAAATTGTAGCAATTGGTGATGAAATTGAATTAGTAGTTATTAAGCCAATTCAAGATAAAGAGAACGGAAACTTCCTCTTATCTAAAAAACGTGTGGATGCTAAAAAAGTATGGGCTGAATTAAAAGAAAAATCAGAAAATGGCGAAATAATCGAAGCACCTGTTAAAGATGTTGTTAAAGGTGGTTTAGTGGTTGACGCTGGCGTAAGAGGTTTTGTACCTGCTTCAATGGTAGAAGATTTCTTTGTAGATGATTTCTCTACTTATAAGGGTCAAACTTTAGAATTCAAGATCATTGAAATTGATGAAAGCGATAATCGTTTAATCTTGTCCCATAAAGAAATCGCTCGTGAAAAGCGTGAAGCAGAACGTGCTGAACGTATGGATGAATTAGAAGAAAACACAATTGTAGAAGGTAAAGTTGCTCGATTAACTAACTTCGGTGCCTTTATTGATCTTGGTGGTGTAGATGGACTTGTTCATATTAGCCGTATTGCACATGAACATGTTAAACATCCAAGTGATAAGTTAACTGTTGGTGAAACAATCCCAGTTAAGATTTTATCTATTGATAAAGAAGAAGGACGTATCTCATTGTCAATCAAGGATACTTTAGAAGGACCTTGGGAAAACATCGATGAGAAAGCTCCTGAAGGATCTGTTCATACAGGTACTGTTAAGCGTTTAACTAACTTTGGTGCTTTTGTAGAAGTATTCCCAGGTGTTGAAGGATTGGTTCACATTTCACAAATTGCTCATGAGCATATTGAAACTCCTCAAGACCGTTTGACTGAAGGACAAGAAGTTCAAGTGAAAGTACTTTCTAATGATGCAGAAGCTCAAAGATTATCACTTTCGATTAAAGCGCTTTTAGACAAGCCAGAAGGCTACGAAGAACCAGTTCGTCGTGAACGTTCTGAGTCAAATGATTCTGATCGTCCGCGCAGACCTAAGAGAAACCGTAACTCAAACAGTCAAGCACCTAGTCGTTCTAACGAACCACGTACAAACACTAACTCAATTAATGACGCAGCCAATGAAGGAAGCTTCACATTGGGTGACATGTTAGGTGACGCATTCAAGTCTCTACAAGACGATGCTGAGTAATCGAATCTAATAACATTACTTACTCCAATTGTTTCATTTCATTTTGCTTGACTAGCATGATGGAAGAAACAATTGGTTTTTAAATTTTTATGGAGGTGAAATGATGGAAATACCAGTGGTTGCAATTGTTGGCCGTCCGAATGTCGGTAAGTCAACTCTATTTAACCGTCTAATTGGTGACCGCTTGTCAATAGTAGCTGATCACGAAGGCGTAACCCGCGATCGGATTTATGCAACGGGGTCGTGGTTGGGGCGCGAATTTCGTTTGATTGACACCGGCGGAATTGACATAACTGATGAACCTTTGATGCAACAAATTAAATTTCAAGCGGAGATCGCGATGGAAGAAGCAGATATCATTATCTTTATGACTTCCAGTCGAGAAGGTGTGACGGATGCGGATGAAGCAATTGCCAATTACCTTCATCGAACCAATAAACCTGTTGTTTTAGCTGTGAACAAGGCAGACAACCCAGAACAAAGACAAGAAGTCTATGAATTTTATTCGTTAGGACATGGCGATCCGTTTCCTATTTCTTCTTCACACGGAACGGGAACAGGAGACCTGTTAGACCAATTAGTGTCCTTCTTTCCAGCAGAAAGCGATGCAGCAGATGATCAAGAACGGATTCGCTTTTCTTTTATTGGCAGTCCCAATGTGGGCAAATCGAGCTTAGTCAATGCTTTGCTGCAAGAAGAACGTGTCATTGTATCCAATATTGAAGGAACGACACGTGAAGCAGTGGATACGGATTTTGTCAGTCAATCGGGTCGCCATTTTACCGTGATCGATACGGCTGGTATCCGTAAACGCGGCAAGGTCTATGAGAACACGGAAAAGTATTCTGTCATGCGAGCCTTGTCTGCCATTGATCGGTCAGATATAGTCTGTCTAGTCATTGATGCTGAAACAGGTATCCGTGAACAAGATAAAAGAGTTGCCGGCTATGCCTTTGAGGCAAATAAAGGGATTATCATCCTGGTTAATAAATGGGATGCTGTTGATAAGACCGACAAGTTATTTGAGAAATTTACCGAAGATATCCGTAATGAATTTCAGTATTTATCCTTTGCCCCGATTCTTTTTGTTTCAGCCAAAACAGGACAGCGTTTAGATAAATTACCAGCTATGTTGGAAGAAATTTATGAGAACCGTTACCGTCGGATTCAATCTTCCGTCTTAAATGACGTATTGATGGATGCCATTGCAATGAATCCAACGCCGACAGATAAAGGAAGACGACTAAAAATATATTATATGACCCAGGTGGCTGTTAATCCACCAACTTTTGTAGTCTTTGTAAATGATACTGAACTAATGCATTTTTCCTATGAAAGATTTCTTGAAAACAAGATGCGTGATTCCTTCTATTTTGACGGAACCCCCCTTCATTTAATTATTCGCAATCGGAATTAAATGATTAGAAGATTTTATGGCAAAAACAAGGGCATTTCGTTGTCTTAACCTTGATGGTATGTTATTCTATACAAGAAATAATCATTCTATGATTATTTTCCAATATGTAGAATAAAAGGAGGAGATATACTAATGGCAAACAAAGCAGAATTAGTAGAACGCGTAGCAGGTAAAACTAACTTAACTAAGAAAGATGTTACAGCTACGGTTGAAGCATTATTCGAATCAGTTCAAGAATTTTTATCTGAAGGTGAAAAAGTTCAGATTATTGGTTTCGGAACTTTTGAGGTGCGTGATCGTGCAGCACGTAAAGGTCGTAACCCACAAACAGGTGAAGAAATCAAAATTGCTGCAACAAAAGTTCCAGGTTTCAAAGCTGGTAAAGCTTTAAAAGATGCAGTTAAATAATAATTGTTAACACTCAAGTGATGAAAGCTTCTGGCTTTCATCCTTTTTTTTATTTTATTTAAGACGCCTGTATGGATGAATGGAAACGGAATTTTAGTATTTGGCCATTATCTATTTGGTAGTAATTAATCCCCATGGTATAATAGTTTAAGCATGGAGGGAGTAAGTATGGATAATTTTTTCGATTTAATCGAGTCAAGTCCGGCGATTGAAGATCAATATAAGATCTTAAAGCGTGCGTTAAAGAAATTAGAGTTCTCAAATAAAGAACAATATGAGCAATTATTAAATCGGATTGAATCCTGGGGTCAGTCAGGCTACCGTCATTTACAGATTCAGTCTTATTTAGACCTCTATGAAAAATATCCAAGTTCAGCACTGGCTTTTTATTTAGGTCAAGCCTATTTGATGGTTGGACAATTTGACAAGGCCAATCAATGGATCGAAAAGGTCGATTCCAACCAATTACCTTTAGAAGCACGCTTAGTGGTAGCAGATGTCCATCTTAATGTGGGCCATTTGAACCAGACGAAAAAAGAACTCGAAGCGATTATTAAAGATTTTCCGCGGGATTATCGCGCTTATGTTAAGATGAGTCATTTTTATCGTCTTCAAGGTATTAATGAAAAGGCGATTCAGTATTTAGAGACTTTGATGGAATATTTTATATCTGAACCCGCATCCTTAAGACGGCAGTGGCGGACTCAACTTTTAGAGTTGTATTTAACGAGTGAAAGAATTGACGCTGTTAAGATCAAGGATTTATTTAATCAAGATCCAGACAATTTAGCCATCGAAACGGCGGATGAATGTTACTTACTGGCGCACTTTTATGCACAAATCAACGATTTCCAACATTCCAATGATTATTGTGAGCAAGGCTTAGCCCTTGAAGCGGATCATTTTGAGTTAAGACTTTTACAATTAGATAACCTGACTTGGCTAAATGACCGTGAAGGCTTTGCCTTGCGACTGGACCAATTACTCAAAAGACTACCACCTTTTGACGCAACCATTATGGATTGTTTAGTTTTAGCCAATCGGATTAAGGTCTATACTGCCAAACTAATTGACTTACTCGAAGCCTTTTATCCCTTATTAGAAAATACAGAAGACCAGTTTTTAGTTTTGTCTGCGTATGTATCATTTTATCTGGATAGAAAGGACTATCACCAAGCTAATCTTTTTATGGAAAAATTTGATTTAGCTTCAATTGATGAAGCACTATTGGCATACTTAAAAGGGAAAATCTTATTTGATCAAGGTGAAAAAGCAGCCGCTAAGGACTACCTTGAATTAGCCTGGAACCAACAAGTGGCTGCCGAGGATCTTGAAGATCTTATCCAGCAATTGACTACTTCAAAATAACAAAGAAATTATAATTTAGATGGGAGGGATGACAATGAATGAATTGCAAGAGAAGCACCAATTTTTAAATTGGATTATTTTTAACCATCCCCATCCCAATCGCGAAATTATGATCTTTTTAGCTTATTTACAGATGAAACATGACGAGCTTCAATGGCTTGAATTTTCCCATGATGTGATATATGCACCGAGGGGCATCAAGATTTCTTACCAGACCTCCCTCAATCAGCCTCTGATTTATTATAAAGGTCATTATATCTACCACCGAATTGACCAGGCTTTTCATGACTTTCGTTTAAATAGTCTTAAAAAAGAACAAAGCTTTTATTTTGAATTTGATTTTCCTGATTTTGAAGTAGAAGCCATGCGACGAGGAATTTTAAAAGATAATCCATTCACCCCTGTGACTTTAAAGGTCATTGACCAGGTCAATTATGAATTGGACCATCTCAGCCGGAAAGTCTATAAAAAGCTAATTATGGAAAAAATTGATAGTGCTTTAGAAAATCATAATTTTGATCTGATTAATCAGTGGATCGACCAGTATCGATCCGGTTTGGAGTGAGAGTATGCAAATTAATTTACAAGAACCGCTTTTTCAAGCAGCGATTCCCGTTTTAAAGCAAATTGAGTCTCATGGCTATGAGGCTTATTTTGTTGGGGGATCGATCCGAGATATGCTTTTAGGTAAAGTGATCGGTGATATTGATATTGCAACTTCTGCTTTTCCAGCAGAAATTCAGACGATCTTCCCCAAGCACTTTGATGTCGGAATCGAGCATGGGACAATTGTCGTCTTATACCAAGGCAATTCTTATGAAATTACAACTTTCCGTACGGAATCCACCTATTCGGACTACCGACGACCAGACCAGGTTGAATTTGTACGCAATTTAGAGTTAGATACCTTGCGGCGTGATTTTACTATCAATGCCATGGCAGTGGATGCTAGAGGAAATCTCTATGATTATCATGGCGGGTTTCAAGACTTGCAAAACAAACTTTTAAAAGCCGTAGGCAAACCCTTAGAACGTTTTCAAGAAGATGCTTTAAGGATTATGCGTGGGATCCGTTTTGCCAGTCAGTTGGGCTTTAGCCTGGAAGACCAGACTTTTTCAGCCATGTGTCAATTAGCGGGTAATTTAAGTAAAATATCGATCGAAAGAATTCGGATTGAACTCGAAAAGATGATGGCAGGATTCTACTTAGGCCAAACTTTAAAGTCTTTCGAACAAGCAAAGTTAGCACAAACATTTCCACAAGCTAAAACCTATGATTATTTACAAGGATTAGTCTGGCTAGTGGAGCGAACTCCTAATCATAGGGGACTGAGTCCTTGTATTTGTTGGTCACTCTTATTACAAGGAATGAAGGTAACCGATTCAAAGAAGCAAATCAGACTTTTAAAAGACTGGACCCTGTCTAATCGATTGATGAACCAAGTTGTTGATTTTTTGCGGTTGGATGATTTGCTTAGACAGAGAAAACTCGATAGAGAATCGATCTATCCTTTTGACCAAGAAGTGATCGATCAGATGCTAAACTATCTTACAATCAATAATGAACTAAAATTCATAAACCAGATTCATAATCTGCTAGCAAATCTGCCGATCCGTCAGCGTCAAGACTTAGCCATTAATGGCAAGCAAGTGATGCGAATACTCAATATGAAAAAAGGTGGCCCCATTATTGGCCAGCTATTAGACCACGTAGAGGGAATGGTTCTACGAGGTGAAATTGAAAACCAAACTGACCAATTAAGCCAGTGGATAGCAGAGAACAAATAAAACAAAGACCAAGAGAGGAGGGCCTTTATGAAATATGCGATCGTTGACCTCGAATCAACGGGACCACGCTTGGATAAGGGAGACCGCATTATTCAAATCGGCACCGTAATCTTTGAACAGGGCAAGCTAGTTGGTCAATATGAGATGTTAATTAATCCTGATTGTGAAATTCCACAAAATATTCAACAACTCACCGGTATTTGCCAAAAAGAGGTCGACCAAGCCCCTCACTTTGCCTCCGTTGCCAATTTATGGTTGAACCGCCTTGAAGACTGTCTCTTTATCGCCCACAATCTTAACCATGATTTAACCTTTATGCAGCATCATTTTCGAGAATGCGGTATTGAATTTGACCCTTTAGCGATCGATTCAGTTAAGCTGGCTAAAATTATCTTTCCTCAAGCCCTCGGTTTTAACCTGACCGACCTTAGCTGTTACCTCAATTTAGCATTTAATAATGCCCATCAAGCCTTAGCAGATGCCCAAATAACGGGTAAAATCCTGCACCTGATGGCAAACAAGCTGATGAGCCTACCAAAAGCTACTCAAGCCAAATTACTGGCCTTGGCAAAGGAATTAGATCACCAAGAAGAAATCTTTTTTAAACAGCCAGAATTATTTAGGTCTGTCGATCAAATAGACCAAGCTGATCCGATCAAGTCACAAATGAATCTGCCCATTCAAGCTCAGCCAAAAATGAACGCTCAAATCGATTGGTTGATTGAAAAGACCCTTGACACAGATCGCCTTGTCATCGAAGGTCAATGGCGTCCTATTAACTCTCAATTGATCAAAAAATGGCTAGCTGCGCTTTCCCAATCGCAGAATGTCTCCATTGTCTTGGCTATCTCAAGCCAATCCGCACTGGAAGAGTGGGCGAAGTTTTTAGATCAAGCACAAATAAGCTATAGCTTCTTATTGCGGCCCAGTCAGTACCTACACTTAGATCATTTCAAGCATTATCTTGATCAATTGGTGATTACTCATTTGAATCAGCAAGAATTGATCGTGATTGGTTCAACCTTAGTCTGGCTTGAGGAAACTCAAACAGGCCTATTAATGGAAATGAACCACGAAATGAAGATCTATGACCAGATGAAACGTTTTTATCAAGGCTTACTTCCCAGTCGTACCACTTCATATTTCTATCAAAAGGCATTAAATCATCATCATGATCAACCGCTTGTTTTGACGCAAACCACCTACCTGATGGAAGAGGTCAGTCATGCGCATGTCTTTCAAAAGCAGGCCGTTTTGGTCTGTGATAATCTTAGTTTATTAGCCCGTCATCTGTCCTTTTTTCATCAAGTGCGCTTAGAATACAGTCAGTTTCTAATTCTTTGCCAGCAGGTGCTGGATATCTTTTACCACCAAGACCGAGCAATAGCCTCCATTCAAGCTGCTATTATGCGCCTCGAGCATTTAATTAATTTGACCCGCCAACTTTTAAATATCCTGGAGGCTGAAATTAGACAAAGACAATTTGAACCGGTCGATGGTGAAAGTAGACGGGAAGTAAAAGTCCCCTCCCAAACAATCCAAGCCATTCAAACCGTTCACCAACAGCTTCAAAAGGGACTTAAACATTTGATTAATGACGAGGACCTCGAAGAACTCTTGTCTATTCATCCGAATCATCTGCAAGTCAAAATGACTAAAATGAAGTATTTTCTCATGCATTTGGATAACATACAGGCACAATTGACACAGGATAATGGTTACCTAATCATTCGGGTCAGTCAGATTGAAGATCGCTATTATCAATTTGAATTAATTTGGAAACCCATTCGTTTAGAGCAAGAATACCAGTCCGCTTTTGATCGATTTGAGCAAATAATCTTGTTTAGTCCTGGTGACTTTCATTTCCGCCTTAAAAGTGGGACCTACTATCAATTAGGGCTCACTGACTATTCCTACCTTCATTTACCGCAACACATCGAAAAAAGTGAGGTAATTGTGCCGTTTACCTGGATTGCAAAAGAGAGTCGGGCCGATAAAAGAGTGAACGAACAGGCAAAATTATTAGGCGAATTCTTACAAGAAAGGATTCGAGAGGAATCTTTACCACCACTCAGTCTGATCATTGTCAATAACCGCCAACAGGCGATTGATAGTTACCGACAGCTAAAAAGTAAGCTGGCTGACCAAGACCAAGTCCGCATTTTAGCCCAACATGTTTCAGGTTCTTTGAATAAAATCAGACGGTTAGCTATGGATGGAATACCTACTATTCTGGTGATTCAGTGGCAATCCCTCTTAAATGAAAATTGGACCTTAGACCAACGCGCTTGTCAAATTTTCTGGACCCGTTTACCTTTTCGTTCATTAAAGGACTCGTATATCCTTGCTTTGGCTAACCATCTGGCGATTGAAGAAGACTTAATATTTGATCACTTGTTAGTGGAGCGGATGGTCGTTGATTTTTCGATTGCCTTTGATTACATCGATCGGCATTTTAACAGCCAAGCTTTTTATTTATTGGATGATCGCGTTTTCACTAAATATTATTCAAAAGAAATAAGACAGAAGCTTGAACATTTGATAGAATTTAATTTACAATAATGGATAGAACATATCAGAGGGGAAGAGAAGAAACTTATGAGTAAACGAACGGTTTCGATCTTGACATTCATAATCTTGTCAATCATGATAGCTTTATTGGCTGTTTTTATGAAGAGCCAAACGGCCTATAATTTAGCCCAAGAGGAAGCAATCGCCTTGGTTGAATACGACCATCAAGTAAAAAAACTAAAAGATTTTTATTGGACCACTACGGATCAAGCAACTTTTGCGCTTAATTTTTTTGACGAGAATAATCAGCAATTCTATGCTATTATTGAACGAGATGGTGGAGACATTCAGTACTATACAGTCGATGAATTGTTTACTGAAGACGAAGCAAAGTCAGTCACAGCAAGCCAAATCGAAAATCCAAATATTATGCAAGCTCGCTTAGGCCTTTATAAATCGGAACCCGTTTGGGAGATGACTTTAAAGAATCCGAATAATTCCATCACCTATTATCTGCTCTCAGCCAAAACAGGTGAGTGGATTCAAACCATATCAAACATTTAATAAGGAGGAAACTATATGGAAATTATCACAATGGACCAAGCGGTTTCGTACTTAAATCAAAAAGTACAAATCAATGCCTGGTTAACGAATAAACGTTCTTCAGGAAAGATCGCCTTTTTACAATTACGAGATGGCAAGACCTATTTCCAAGGTATTGTCTTAAAAGAGGAAGTAGGCGAAGAAGTTTTTGATACAGTCAAGGGACTGGGTCAAGAATCGAGTTTAAAATTAATTGGGACTGTTCAAGCAGATGAACGTTCTTCATTAGGCTATGAATTACTTGTTCATTCCATTGAAGTGGTTGGAGAAAGCCATGAGTACCCAATTACTCCTAAGGAACATGGGACAGACTTCTTAATGGATCACCGCCATTTGTGGTTGAGATCCAGTCGCCAACATGCCATTATGCAAATTCGTAACGAAATTATTCGGGCGACTTACGAGTTCTTCAATGATCGCGGTTTTGTGAAGATTGATCCACCAATCTTAACAGGGTCAGCCCCTGAAGGAACCACTGAACTTTTCCAGACGAAATATTTTGATGAGGATGCTTATTTATCTCAATCGGGACAGTTATATATGGAAGCTGCAGCGATGGCTTTGGGCAATGTTTTCTCATTTGGACCGACCTTTAGAGCAGAAAAGTCAAAAACACGTCGTCACTTGATTGAATTTTGGATGATGGAACCTGAAATGGCCTTTACGGACCATGAAGAGAGTTTACAAGTTCAAGAGCAATATGTGGCCTACTTAGTTAGAAACGTCATTGATAATTGCCATTTGGCACTCGAAACACTTGGGCGTGATATTGATGTGCTTGAAAAATACACTCAAGTCCCTTATCCAAGAATCGAATATACTGAAGCCGTTCAATTATTAAAAGACAATGGTTTTGATGATATTGAGTGGGGCGATGACTTCGGTTCACCGCACGAGACTTTCATTGCCAATCAAAATGACCAACCGGTCTTTATTATTAACTGGCCACGTTCAATTAAGCCTTTCTACATGAAGGTTAATCCAGACAATCCGGAAACCGTTCTATGTGCCGACATGATTGCGCCAGAAGGTTATGGGGAAATCATTGGTGGTTCACAAAGGATTGACGACTATGAGACCTTGGCTGAAAATATTAAATCCTTTAAATTAGATCCTGAAGTTTACGCTTGGTATTTAGACCTCAGAAAATATGGCTCTGTGCCACACTCAGGCTTTGGTTTAGGCTTAGAAAGAGCAGTCGCATGGATTTCTGGAATTGAACATATCCGTGAAACATCACCATTCCCACGTTTATTAAACCGTCTCTACCCATAAAAAAGTAAGGAGTTGGACCAATGGCAGGCTCAGTTTATGATTGGATGAAAACGGGTTATACCATGGTACCGAATCTTTTGATTGATCATTTTGGACAACTAGGACTCAATAGTAACGAATTCTTATTTATTACATATCTTTTAAAGCAAATTAATCAAAGTCAATCGGCGGATACCATTATTAATTTGTCGAACCAATTTGCTTGGGAGAGTGATTTGCTTTATGAGACACTCAATTCACTTCTGGATAAGAATTACTTAAATATTGAATTAGTGCCTGATGAAGAGGGCAAACAGACCGACCATTACACCTTAAGGCCCTTATTTGATAAGTTGGATGAATTAATTGCTGAGCAGAAGACGAAGCATACACCCTCTCGTCCTACTATTCAGCCAAAATCTGACCAGCAAATAAAAGCTGGACAACTGATCCAATTATTTGAAGAAGAATTTGGACGATCGCTCTCCAGTGTCGAATTAGAGATGCTTCATCAGTGGATCCAAAAAGAGGGCTATCAGCCTGATCTCGTTCATCAAGCACTCAAAGAAGCAGCCATTCGGCAAGTTTTTAATCTAAAATATATTGACCGGATTTTGCTCAATTGGCAAAAGCAAAACATTCAGACGGTTGACGAAGCGAGAGTGGCTAGCCAACAACATAGTCAGCCGAATTTTCAATCAGAAAGAATGACCCAAACACAAACATCCAAAATTAAAATTCCTATTTTAGAATGGAATAAGAAAGACTAATTTTCAAAAGCTTCAAAAGCCTTGGCTATTTTAAAGACTGGATAAAGTCTTAAAACATTGCTGGGGTTTTTTGATTTCTTAAAAAGCAAAAGGCTCATCTTCAAGCTTAGCTTGAGGATGAGCCTTTTAAGTGTATAACAGTTCAATTAAGGACCGTCATTATTTTCAAGTGAAGTCAGACCTTCTTCACCACCCGGATTAGGATTATTCGGGTCAGGTGCTAAAGTCGTCTCGCTCGTTTCAAGAGTAGATTCTTCACTGGTTGAGGTTTCTTCCACTGATAGGTCGAAATTGATCATTAAGCGGTCAGAAGCTGAATAGCCATCGACAATTCTTAAACCAAGTTCATAGTAGCCTGGAGCAGGGGCTTCAACCTTAAATTCAGTATCCGTTCCAATATAGATCACATTACCATTAAGACTCAGTTCAAAAGTTCCTTGAATAGTCAGTGGATCCCATTTTGCTTCAATTTCTTGCGTTTCTTCGTTGTATTCGGCATCAAATCCGGTTGGAGCAGGTAGAACCTTGTAGACTGGTGAAATTTGAGTGGGTTGAGTACCCTTTACAAAAAGTTCATTCGACCGCATGTTTGCAGGGGTCTGAGGACTGGGCTTTTGTAAAGGTTGGGTATATTTCTCAATTTCAGCGATTTCAACAGAGTCGGGTTTTTGCCAATCAACTATTGGAACGTCTTGCATCAGGTATTGAATCATTTCCTGGTAGATCATTTGTGGAATCAATGAATCTTGATAGCTTAATTGATGACCCGTTTGATAAGGATCGTCATAGCCGACCCAAGTTGCAATCGCGTATTGAGGGGTGAAGCCCGCATACCAAGCATCAGGTGCCGCAAAAATTTCGGGATCAATTCCCAATTCCGCACGCTGCTGGTTGGAATAGTTGGTGGTTCCTGTTTTACCGGCATGATAAAGGCCGTTAACAGCGGCTTTTTCAGCAAAGGTGCCCGGTACACCTTTCAAGATATCAATTAACATATAGGCGGTCGAATCTTTCATCGCCTGGCGACTTTCTGCTTGGAATTCTTGAATCGTTCCAGCTTGGGTGACCACTTTATTGACAGTATATGGCTTATAATAGTTACCATAATTGGCAATCGTGGCATAAGCGGCTGCTAATTGAATCGGAGTCATCTCGCCACCAATTGCATTGGATTCAACCAGTTCGCGTTGATTATTATTTTTGATGTTAATGTCCATTTTTTGTAAGAAAGAATAAGACTTATCCAAGCCCACTTCTTGTAGTAATTTAAGGGCAGGGATATTACGTGACCCAACCAAGGCCTCTCGTAGTGTTTGTTTGCCTTTATAATTCATATCATAGTTATAAATTTCATCACCAGAGCTATATTGGTAAGGTTCATCAACAACAGTTTGACCGGTTGAATAATTCAAGTATTCAATCGCTGGTCCATAATCTGCCAAAGGCTTCATAGTGGAGCCAATACTGCGGTTAAGAGTCGTCGTACGGTTGAGTCCCATTGCTACTTCTTGATTGCGACCGCCGGATAGGGCAGTGATTTGGCCGTTATCAACATTAATGATGGAGACCGCTGTTTGCATCTTATCATTAGGGAATATTTGACCTGCTGAATCTTGAACAGTTTGATAAAGATGTTTTTGAGCTTCCAAATCGAGGTTGGTATAAATTTCTAAGCCATCGGTATAAACATTCAAATTCATCTTATCTTGCACTTCTTGCGCTACCACATCGATGTAAGCATCCACCATTAAGTCCTTCTCACTCAGGGTGTCATCATCGAGAGGGGTTAACATAGAAGAAACAGGAATGGCAATAGCTTGTTGATATTGGGCTTGACTGATCAATTTGCGCTTAAGCATCACTTGCAAGACAGTATCTCTACGTTCTTGGGCCACATCAGGGTAGAGGTATGGGTCATATTGAGTTGGAGCTTGTGGCAGTCCCGCCAAAAGTGCCGCTTCGGCCAAAGTAAGGTCTTTTAATTCTTTGCTAAAGAAGGTCCTGGCTGCTGTTTTAGCCCCATAAACATTATTGGAATAGAATAATTTGTTGAGATACAGGGAGAGAATCTCCTCTTTAGAGTATTCTTGTTCGAGTTTCAGTGAAAGCCAGGCTTCTTGCGCCTTTCTTTCTAAGGTTTGATCTTCAAATTTGGTTGAGAAGACCGACAATTTGACTAATTGTTGGGTAATGGTCGATCCCCCTTGACGAATATCTCCAGATTTAAGGTTGGCCAGAGCGGCTCCGACAATTCGAATCGGGTCAACCCCTTTATGTTCCATGAAGCGTGCATCTTCGATCGCTAAAACAGCTTCTTTAAGCACGTCAGGGATCTGGTCAGGCGTCATCAGTTCACGATTTTTGCCTCCTAGCGTTTTGACTAAGTTTCCCTCGTGGTCAAAGACTTTGGAAGAAACTTGCCCTGTGAGGTCATCCTGGCTGATCTCCGGGGCGGACATCGCATAGTAGGTAAAAAGACTAGCCCCAGCAATAAGGACCACCAGACCCAAAGAAAGCCCAATAATCAGGATGCGTTTGAGCCAAGTCAGATAATTGCGCTTGGGTGTCTTATTATATTGCTTTTGACGATACTTTTTTCTTTCAACACGACTTCCAGTAACCATATATATTCCTCGTTTCTATTGGCGAATTAAACTTCATTTTGATCGGCTTGTTCAATATAGGCATCCAAGGCACTTAAATAATCCACCGAAATGGGAAATTGGCCTTGGGGACAAGCATAGGCATTTTTTTGGATAAAAGCATAAGGGATACTTTGCTTCTTATTCTTTTGTATAAAGCCTTCTAAAAGTGGGTAAGGGATTAAATAAATTGTATCATGGGCTTTAAAATAAATGAGCAAAAAGACGAGTCCTCCTTGTTGGTGACATTGCTTCATGTGTTCAATCTGGTGGTCATGAAGATTGGATAGTGGAAAAGAGGTCTTATTGCGGGTTTCTTTCGTTTCGAAATCAATATACCTACCTAAATACACGCCGTTGTAATCAGTTGTGGAAGCCTGACGAAAATAGGCTTCTGTGATTTTAGCAGCTGAGCGTTTGGGATAGTCTACCTTGACAATCTGAATGGGGGTCGGTTTTTTATGGATCACAGCGAGTTGACGATTGAGATAATAGGCATTGCTTTGATTGATCATCTCTTCAAAGGTCATACCCCGACTACCGTATTGAGTAGCTTGTTTCGTAGATCTTGGGTTGGTTTTTAGATGAAGACGAGGACCTTGTCCTGCTGGATATTTAATCATGGACTCACTCCTTAATATCTTCTATTATAACGAATTTAAAAGCAGATACCTAGTTCAATTAAGACGAAATCATATAAACACTTTAACAATTAAAAATGAATTTTATTAGACTTTATTGGTAATATTGATTTAGTGTTTACAAAAGAATAGAATTTAGTTAAACTGTATAGGTATGTAAATTATATACTAGTCTTGGAGGAAGAATAATTATGACAACACAATTTGAAAAAAGTTCAGTCAACGAAGGTGTTCTGACCTTTGAAATTCCAGTGGAAGATGTAAATAAGGGCCTCGATAAAGCCTATAATAAAGTGCGTAAGAATATTTCCGTACCTGGATTCCGTAAGGGGAAAGTTCCGCGTCAAATTTTCAATAACGTATACGGTGAAGCTTCTTTATACGAAGAAGTATTGAACCAATTGTTACCTAGTGCTTACCAAAAAGCAGTCGATGAAGCAGAAATCGATGTCGTTACTCAACCTGAAATTGATATTGAATCAATGGAAAAAGGCAAGCCATGGGTAATTACGGCCAAAGTCACTTTAAAACCAGAAGTAAAATTAGGCGAATACAAAGGCCTAAGTGTTGAAAAACAAGACCGTGAAGTAAGTGATGAAGATGTGGAAGCTCGCTTAGAAGAGAAACGTCAACAGTTAGCTGAATTAGTCGTTAAAGAAGAAGCCGCCGAAGAAGGCGACACAGTTGTCATTGACTATGAAGGCTTCCGTGACGGTGAACCATTTGAAGGTGGAAAAGGTGAAAACCATTCACTAGAATTAGGCTCTCACTCATTCATTCCTGGCTTTGAAGATCAGCTTGTAGGAGCTAAGTCTGGTGATGACGTTGAAGTGAAAGTGACTTTCCCAGAAGAGTACCATGCTGAAGAATTAGCTGGACAAGAAGCAATCTTTAAGGTGCACGTTCATGAAGTGAAAGCCAAAGAATTACCAGAATTAGACGATGAATTTGCGAAAGATGCTGATGATGAAGTCGAAAGCTTAGACGAGCTACGCAACAAAGTGCGTGTGCAATTGGTGGAAGAAAAAGAAAGCCAAGCTAAAGAAATGATTGAAGACTTAGCCCTTCGTCAAGCAGTCGAAAATGCTGAAATCGTTGAATTACCTGAAGCAATGGTTCATGAAGAAATCCACCGTCAAATGGATCACTTCTTGAA
This sequence comes from Facklamia miroungae, assembly GCF_012396555.1. Lineage (GTDB taxonomy): Bacteria > Bacillota > Bacilli > Lactobacillales > Aerococcaceae > Facklamia > Facklamia miroungae. The sequence goes on along the minus strand of NZ_JAAXPS010000001.1, from coordinate 278,404 downwards.
CAACTTAAAACGCCAAGGCATTAACGAAGACCTATACTATCAAATTTCAGGCACTTCGCGCGAAGACTTACATAATCAATTCGCAGAAGAAGCAGACCTAAGAACGAAGACTAACCTAGTCCTAGAAGCGATTGTGGCTGAAGAGAAGATCGACGTCAACGAAGAAGAAATCAATAAAGAAATCGAATTGTTAGCGGGTCAATATGGTATGCCAGTTGAACAAGTTAAACAATACGTTACTGAGGATATGCTAAAATCAGACATCCGTTTGAAGAAAGCCATGAGCTTAATTGTTGACTCAGTTGAAGAAAAATAGGATACTCTAATAGAAGTAATAAAAAAAAGAGGGATCGCAACAGTCTGATTTAAGGTGACTTTTGCGTCCCTTTTTAGTCTTATTTAGGAAATACCTATTTTCAAAGGAGGAAACATGGGAAAGACAACAAATATCAATGATTATTACTGCTCCTTTTGTGGCAAATCACAAGATGAGGTCGATAAAATTATCGCTGGACCAGATGTTTTCATCTGTAATGAATGTGTCGATTTATGTCAATCGATTATTCAAGAAGAAATGCGGTTCGACTCGGAACAAGAACCTGTTAAGGTGCTTAAACCCCAAGAAATTGTCGACCAATTAAACCAATATGTGATTGGTCAAGACCAGGCCAAGAAAGCCTTGGCAGTGGCAGTTTATAATCATTATAAACGTATAAATTTTGAAGCTGAAGATGATGATGTTGAATTGCAAAAGTCCAATATCTGTATCATAGGTCCGACCGGATCAGGTAAGACCTATCTCGCACAAAGTTTAGCTAGAATCATCAATGTTCCCTTTGCAATCGCGGATGCCACGACCCTCACTGAAGCAGGCTACGTGGGTGAAGATGTTGAAAATATCTTACTTAAATTAGTTCAAGCAGCAGACTACGACATCGAGCGCGCGCAAAAGGGCATTATCTACGTCGATGAAATCGATAAAATTGCCCGTAAGTCTGAAAACACTTCAATTACACGGGATGTATCCGGCGAAGGGGTACAACAAGCCTTACTGAAAATTTTGGAAGGAACCGAAGCTAATATACCCCCTAAGGGTGGACGCAAGCATCCGAACCAAGAGTTTATTCAAATAGATACGTCACAAATTCTCTTTATCGTTGGTGGCGCTTTTGCCGGTATTGAAACGATCATTAAAGAACGTTTAGGCTCAAAAGTAATCGGTTTTGGTACCGACACTCATCAAAAGTATGCCGAAGAAAATATCATGCAATTGGCCAGCTCAGAGGACCTACTCAAATTCGGTTTGATCCCTGAATTTATTGGTCGTTTGCCCATCTTAACGGTCTTAGACCAATTATCAAAAGAGGACCTAGTCAATATCTTAACGAAGCCTAAGAACGCTCTAGTCAAGCAATATCAACGCTTAATGGAAATGGAAGATATCAAACTCGAGTTTGAACCGGCGGCACTAAAAGAAATTGCTCAACAAGCTATTTTGCGCGAGACAGGCGCCCGTGGTCTTCGTTCAATTCTGGAAAAGACCATGCTCGATATTATGTTTGAAGTGCCACAAAGAGAAGATATTACACGGATTAAAGTAACTAAGGATGCTGTGTTAGGAGAGGGTCGTGCCAATTATTACAACCACAATAATCGCAAAATAGCCAAATAAAATGGGGTAGACGCATGCACATTAAAGAAGCAAAATTCATAATCTCTGCTGTTCAAGTCGCTCAGTCACCACAAGATGCTGTGCCAGAGATCGCTCTGGCAGGAAGGTCCAATGTCGGAAAATCGAGCTTTATCAATAAGCTCTTGCAACGCAATAAGTTAGCTCGAACCTCCGGCCAACCTGGTAAAACACAAACCTTAAATTTCTATTCGGTCAATGACGATGCCTTTCGCCTGGTCGATGTACCGGGTTACGGTTATGCTCGAGTCTCTAAAGTTAGTCGTAATAATTGGGCCAAGATGAACTTGTCCTTTTTACAAAATCGGACCAATCTGCGTTTACTGATTCTTTTGATGGATATTCGCCATGAACCGACTAAGTTAGACCAAGAAATGTATCAATTTGCTGAGTCTTTAGATATTCCTTTTGCGATTTGTCTGACCAAGGCAGATAAAATCAAGAAGAGCCAACTAAATAAACACCTATCCCTCTATAAGAAAAGCTTAAATTTACCTACTACTGATGCACTCTTCACCTTTTCAGCCGTTACAGGCGAAGGGCGGGAAGAAATGTTAGAGATGATTGAAACGGTGCTTGAAGCAGAATAGGAGCCGATAAAGTGAAAAAGCTATTTTCCACCTATACCAAGAAGGAATTCTCATGGATCCTACAAGATTGGGCGAATTCAGCCTATTCCTTAATGATTACCACTGCCTTATTTCCGATTCTTTATAAGAGTATTGCCAGTCATGCGGGTGTCTCCAATGCCAATTCGACCGCCTATTTGGGCTATACCAATGCGATTGGGACTATTTTGGTAGCGGTCATGGCGCCTTTTCTTGGCACATTAGCGGACTTTCCTGGCTACCGCAAAAAGATGTTCACGATCGCAACCATGTTAGGGATTCTTTCTGTTTTCTCAATGATTTTTGTTGGACAGGGCTCTTGGCAATGGTTGCTGGTTCTCTATTGTTTTTCAGCGATTGGTTTTTCCACAGCGAATATCTTTTACGATGCTTCATTAATGGATGTGACCAGTCGTGACCGTTTAGATTTGGTCTCTTCAGCCGGTTTTGGCTTTGGCTATATCGGCAGTGTGATTCCTTTTCTTATCTTTATGGTCTTGCAATTCTCCGGTTGGTTAGAGGCTGGCTGGGTAGTGAATATCGGCTTCCTATTGACGGCGAGTTGGTGGTTCATCTTTACCATTCCTTATTGGAAGCATGTCGACCAGGTTTATATTGATCAGCCACGTCAGGCGAATATTTGGGCTTCAACGCTCACCTCCTTAAAAGAGACCCTGGCTGAATTGAGTAAAGACAAAGTAATTATTTATTTCTTACTCGGCTATTTCTTTTACATTGATGGGGTTGGAACCATTATTAAGATGGCCACCTCGATTGGTAGCGACCAAGGCTTAAGTGCGACTCAATTAATTTTGATGCTGTTAGTCGTTCAAATTGTAGCCTTTCCTTGTTCAATTATATACGGTATCTTGGCTAAGCGCTGGGGAACACGAATCATGCTCTTTACAGGGATTGCCACTTATATTCTAATCTGTCTAATGGCTTTGTCCTTGTCATCTTTCATGGATTTCATTTTAATCGCCATCCTGGTCGGAAGTGCCCAAGGTGGCATCCAGTCATTAAGCCGGTCATATTTTGGCTCGCTTATTCCGCTCGAGAAGAACAACCAGCTGTTTGGTTTCTATAATATTTTTGGTAAGTTCTCTTCGGTCTTAGGAACGACGACCTTAGCGATTGTGGCTCAAATCACTGGCGACTCTTTAAAAGGCCTGTTTGTGATCGTTCTACAGTTCATGCTGGGTGCCTTTTTACTCTGGAAAGCCAAGAAACCAGCCTCCCAGTCCGTATAAGAATTTTATTTAAACTATTTAGAGGAGGAGGGAAGTGATGTCCCGCATACCTAACGAAGTTATTGAAGCGATCCGGCAATCAGTAAAAATAGAAGATGTTGTCAGCCAATACGTTCAACTCACAAAGAGAGGACAAGGCTATAGTGCTTCTTGTCCTTTTCATGAAGACAATAACCCCTCTTTTTCCATCCATACCGGCAAGCAGATCTATAAGTGTTTCTCCTGTGGTCGCGGAGGGAATGTTTTTGGTTTTATCCAAGAGATTGAATCGCTATCCTTTAAACAAGCCGTTATCAAGGTGGCTGAATTTGCTAATTATCCTCTAGATGTCAGTATAACTGCCGCTAGTTCGGAAGCGGAATTACCCAGAGAACACCAACACCTTTATGGTATTTATGATAAAGCCAGTGAATTTTACCAGTACTTTTTAACGGGAACGGAAAATGGGGATCCTGCTTTTCAATATTTATTAAAGCGCGGTTTGAACCGGGAAACAATTGAAGCCTTTGGCTTGGGACTGGCACCTGAGAATTCCAAGCTCCTATGGACCTTTTTAAAAGATCAAGCCTTTAGTGACGAAGACCTCCTCGCTTCCGGCATCTTCTACCAAGCGGAGGACAGTCAAGAAATAGTCGATCGCTTTCGCGGTCGAATTATATTTCCTTTAAGATCCAGTCAAGGACAGGTACTAGCTTTTTCCGGCCGGATTTACCAAGCAGGGGATCCACGTAAAAGTAAGTATGTCAATTCTCCCGAAACAGCCATTTTCCACAAAGGACGCTTAGTCTACAACCTCGATTTGGCCCGGCCAGCGATCCGACGCTTGAAGCAAATTATCATTTGTGAAGGGTTTATGGATGTGATTGCCTTGTATGATGCCGGCTTTGAGCAGGCGGTCGCCACCATGGGAACGAGTTTGAGTCATGACCATTTAGCTTATTTGAGTAAGTTGGCTCAGGAAATGATCTTCGTCTTTGATGGGGATGAAGCCGGTCAAAAAGCGACGGCAAAGGCTTTTGAATTAGGCAAACAATTCCCACAGGTCAATTTCAAGGCTGTTCATTTACCGAATGGGATGGACCCGGATGAGTGGATCAAGCAAAAAGGGAAGGATGCCTTCCAAAACCAATTAAATCGTGCCCAATCGGCCTTTACCTTTTACAAAGACTATCAAAAACAGTTCTTTCAATTAGCGGATAAGAGGGCCTTAGCGGATTATATTGATCAATTGCTTATCGCCTTGAGTCAGATCCAATCACCAGTTGAAAAGCAACTGTACCTTTTGGAAATTGCCCAAGAATACCAAATCGAAGAAGACTTCTTACAAGAGCGGATGTTACGCTTAGCGGGTTCACTACCCAAGCAAAAACAAGAAAGCGGACAAGTCAAACCCGTCGAAGCGTTGCAGCTGCCCAGTGACAAGCAAGCTTTGGCTGTGAAGTCCTTTAAGGCCTTTCAAAGTGAGAAGCTATGGTTAGGCTTTTTAATGTACTATCCAGAAGCCTGGCTCTACCTTGAAAAGTTAAAGGAAATACCCTTTCTCTATCATGACTTTTCGCAAAAGGCATTTTTAGCATTAACCGAGTATTATTATCAAGGGAACAAATTGCCTTTAACTGGAATTGTTGGTAATATTGAAGATATTCAAGTAAATAGTCTTTTGACCAGTGTCATGTGGGATTTTGAACCTATTGGTTATCACGACCAAGCTATGACAGATTGCTTGGATACGATTCAAATTGCTTTTTGTGAACAAGAAATCGAAGAATTAAAGACTCTGTTTAAACAATACAATCAAAACCAAGAAGCCAACAAGGCGACCGAGGTTATCAATAAGTTAATGGCGTTGCAAAGAAAATTAAAGACAAAGAATTAGGGGGCTTACTTGATGGCAAAAGAAAAAAACAAAGAAGTAGCAAATAAAAGTGAATTAACACTGACTTTAGATCAAGCCACTGAAAAGTTAGTCAAGGAAAAGAAAACGCTCGGACAGGTTCATTACGATGAACTCACCAACCAAATTGCGATTCCTTATAAATTAGATGCGAATGCCATCGATAAGTTGATTCAAAAAGTTGAAGACTTAGGGATTGCCGTTGTCGGCGACGATGGTGGCCCAACCAAGCAACAAATGGTTCGGGCTGAGGATGTTAAACCTGAGGAAATACTGACAGCTGCCCAACAAGTCGCAGCTTCAAAGATCAAAGTGGCCGACCCCGTTCGCATGTACCTGAAAGAAATAGGACGGGTAGACCTTTTAAACGCTGAGGAAGAAGTCGAATTGGCCAAGCGGATCCTAGATGGTGATGAACTGGCTAAGCAAGAATTAGCTGAAGCTAACTTGCGATTAGTCGTATCGATTGCTAAACGCTATGTTGGCCGTGGCATGTCCTTCTTAGACTTAATTCAAGAAGGTAACATGGGCTTGATGAAGGCGGTCGAAAAGTTTGACCATACCAAAGGCTTTAAGTTTTCAACTTATGCAACCTGGTGGATTCGTCAAGCGATTACGCGTGCGATTGCTGACCAAGCGCGAACCATTCGGATTCCTGTCCACATGGTCGAAACAATTAACAAATTAGTTCGAGTACAAAGACAATTACTGCAAGACTTAGGTAGAGAACCGACGCCTGAAGAAATCGGTGCTGAAATGGACCTGCCTACTGAGAAAGTCCGTGATATCCTAAAAATTGCCCAAGAACCTGTTTCTTTGGAAACGCCGATCGGTGAAGAAGATGACTCCCATCTAGGAGACTTTATCGAAGACGAGGGAGCCTTGAGTCCAGAAGATCATACCGCTTCGGCTCTTTTAAGAGAACAATTAGAAGATGTCTTAGACACCTTAACAGACCGCGAAGAAAATGTTTTGCGTCTGCGCTTTGGTTTGGATGATGGTAACATTCGCACCTTAGAACAAGTAGGAAAAGTGTTTGGCGTCACCCGTGAACGGATTCGTCAAATTGAAGCCAAGGCCTTGCGTAAACTACGCCACCCAAGTCGTTCAAAACAACTCAAAGACTTTATCGAATAAACACAAGTAAAGCCCAGTTAATCAGTTAGATTAGGTGGGTCTTTTTTTGTGGTTAATCGAAATACTTGCTTACGGCTTTTTTGACTTATATACTCAAGTTAAATCCTGATTGAAGGAGGAAAAAGAATGGAACATTATCAATTAGCCAACGGTATAAAGATTCCCAAGATCGGCTTTGGCACTTGGAAATTAGAAGAAGGTGACCAGGCCTATCAGAGTGTGCTAAAAGCGCTTGAAGTGGGATACCGCCATATCGATACGGCCCAAGTTTATGGTAACGAAGTGAGTGTCGGTAAAGCCATCAAGGATTCAAAGGTACCGCGTGACGAAATCTTTCTCACAACCAAAATTTGGAACGACAAACATTCCTATAGTTTGGCCAAGGAATCGGTGGAAGAATCGCTTACAAAGTTACAAGTAGACTATCTTGATTTACTGCTCATTCACTGGCCGAACCCGATCGACTTACGCAAGGACAAGGCATGGATGGAAGCCAATCGTGAGGTTTGGCAACTGATGGAGGAATTATACCAAGCGGGTAAAGTCAAGGCGATTGGGGTATCTAATTTTATGATTAACCATTTGGAAGCCTTATTACCCCATGTTAAAATCAAGCCCATGGTCAATCAAATTCTTTTAGCCCCTGGTACGACCCAACCCGACCTCGTTAATTTCTGCCGTCAACACGATATTTTGCTTGAAGCATACAGTCCTTTGGGCAGCGGTAGTCTCTTTGAACAAGATGCTGGTCAAGAAATGGCTGCTAAATACCAGAAAAGTCTTGCCCAAGTGGCGCTAAGATGGTCGCTCGATAAGGGCTTCTTACCCCTACCCAAGTCTAAAACACCTGCTAATATCACAGCTAATCTTGAAATCTTTGATTTCACCCTAGAGCCAGAAGACATTGATCAATTAGACCATCTACCCGGTGTTAAAACGCAAAATAACCCGGACGAGGTTGACTTCTAATTCGAATCAAAGAGCATCTGTTCCGACAGGTGCTTTTTTTCTTGGTCGAACAAAACAAAGTTATCGTTCAGGAACTTGTCAGATGAACTATCGAATCATCCCTGCTTGGTTTATAATAGTCTTATAAAGCTATTTTGGAAGACGAGGAAGGGTGGATCAATTGACTTATCAATTTCTATTATTTGATTTAGACAATACCTTATTTAACTTTAATCAAGCTCAAGATCAAGCGCTGTTAGAGTTTTTAAGTGAGCAAGGGATCGCTGGAGACCAAATACCAGCATACGTAGAATATTATGTCCCGCTTAATCATTCACTGTGGAAAAAGTTGGAAGCCGGCTTAATTGAGCGCGAGGAATTAATTAATACACGTTTCGCCTTACTTTTCCAACATTTTGGCCAGCCAGCTAAGGGTGAGGATTTAGCAGCAGCTTATCAAGTCTGCATGGGCCGACAAGGCCAGCTCATAGAAGGAGCCATTGACTTTTTAACTGCTTGTCAAAAGCAAAACAAACGGCTTTTTGCCATTTCCAATGGGATCTCTAAGATTCAAAGGGCACGGTTAGACCATGCTAAATTGAACCCCTATTTTGAACAGATTTTTATTTCAGAAGAAATCGGCCATGTGAAGCCTTCCAAGGATTTTTTCACCTATGTTGCCAGCCAAATTTCTGAATATACGAATGACCAAGCCCTAGTTATTGGAGATTCATTGTCAGCGGATATCCAGGGCGCATTGAACGCAGGAATTGATTGCGTTTGGTTTAATCGTTTAAGCAAAGATAAGGCCTTAACTCTACCGGCCAACTATGTAGTCGATAATTATAGTGATTTAGCAAAAATTATATAATTTTTAGAAAAATAGTACTCTCAAATCATCAATTCTAGTATATAATAGACGTATGAAAGGGAGTACATGATGAATACAGAAAGATTATCTAAACGACTGGATCAAGTCGCTCAATATATTGTCAAATATGGCCAAAAGCCGATTCGTCTAGCCGATATCGGTAGTGACCATGCTTATTTACCGTGTAACTTACTCAAAAATCATCAAATTGAATATGCCGTTGCGGGCGAAGTTGTTGCTGGTCCTTATCATTCAGCACTCAAGCAAGTCAGGGCCAATCAGTTAGACGAACAAGTTACTGTCCGACTAGCCGATGGTTTCGAGGCTGTAGAAGCCAGTGATGCCATTAACTTTGCAGCCGTTTGCGGGATGGGAGGTGGTTTGATCGTATCGATTTTGGAAGCGGGTTATCAAGCCAATAAGTTGCCTGACCGGATTGTTCTTCAACCGAACACGGCTGTAGCCAAGGTCAGAGCGTGGTTGCATGAGCATAACTACCATATCTTAAATGAGAAGTTTATTGAGGAACGGGGTCAATTCTACGAAGTTTTGATGGCCCAATTAAAGTCTGAAAAAGCAAATTATACAAGTCAAGAGATTATGTTTGGACCGGTTCATATTGTAAAGAGAGGACCCGTTTTTGAAGATTATTGGCAAAATGAATTGCACCATCATTATTTCATTTTAAGTCAGTTAGAAGACGGTTTAGACCCAGCTGAGATGGCTGAAGACCGCAAGACTAAGATTGAATGCATCCAAGCGGAGATCGACAAGATAGAGGAGGTTATTCCCTATGACAGACCTTTTCTTTAAAGACTTGATCGACTATCTCAATGCCCGCTATCCACAAGACTATGCAGAAGACTGGGACAAGGTCGGCTTACATTTTGGACATATCAACAATCCAGTGAAGCGAGTGATGGTTGCATTAGATTTGAGGCCGCAAGTAGTAGCCGAAGCCCTCGAGCAGAAGATTGATACGCTTATTTTACATCACCCACCGATATTTCATGCGATTGACCGCTTTGACTGGTCCGATCCGCAAATTAAAATGTATCAAACGGTTATTCAAGCGGGTATGAATGTCTTTGCCATGCATACCAATTATGATGCCGCCCCGGGTGGCATGAATGATATCTTGGCCCAGGCTTTAAGATTGGAAGCCGTTCAACCCTTTAAAGAACTCGTAGAAGGCCAAGTAGCGATTGGACGAGTCGGCCTTCTACCGCAGGCTTTAACCCGACACGAGCTATTTGCTTATATTAAACAGACTTTTAAGCGGTCATCCTTGACCGTCATTGAAAAAGTTCCCCGCGCAAGTTATCAAAAGATTGCCATCGTGGGAGGGGCTGGCGCAAGCTTTATGGATCAGGTTGAAAGGGTAGGACCCGATGTCTTTATCACCGGTGATATCAGCTACCATACAGGTCATGATCTCTATGAAAAGGCCTTTATGACCATCGATGCCGGCCATTATATTGAACATTTATTTATCGATGTTGAAGTTGCAAGAATTCAAAAACACGTCGCTGAGAAGGGATGGGACATTGAAGTGATCGCTTCGAGTGTTTCTACCGACCCCTTCACATATCAATAAAAGGAGAGAGAATATGAACTTATTTGAAAAAACCAAAGAACGCTTAATTCGCTACGCCAAGATCAATACCCGCTCAGACGAAGCTTCGACTACGATCCCTTCGACTGAGATTCAATTCGACCTTCTAAATCTTCTAGTGGATGAGTTAAAAGAAATCGGTATGTCAGAAGTTGAATTAAATAAGGACAATGCCTTTGTGACAGCGACTTTACCGGCTAATACCGATAAAGAAGTAGCTAGCATCGGCTTTATTGCCCACGTCGATACAGCGGATTTCAATGCCGAAAATGTTCAACCTCAAATCTTTGAAAATTATGATGGCCAAGACCTTCACTTAAGTGAAGACTGGGTGATGAAAGTTGATGAATTCCCGAACTTACCGCCTTACAAGGGTCAAACCTTAATTACCACCGACGGAAACACTTTATTAGGAGCCGATGACAAAGCTGGGATTGCTGAAATTATGACAGCGATGGAATACTTAATCCAACATCCAGAAATTAAACACGGTAAGCTTCGTGTGGCCTTTGGTCCGGATGAAGAAATTGGTCGAGGAGCGGACCATTTTGATGCGGAAGGATTCGCGACAGACTTTGCTTATACCATGGACGGTGGACCAGTTGGTGAATTAGAATATGAATCCTTCAACGCTGCTGGAGCCGTCTTAAAGGTTCAAGGTAAAAACATCCATCCAGGAACGGCCAAAGGTAAAATGATTAATGCGGTAACTTTATTGAACCGCTTTATGTCTGCTTTACCACAGGATGAAGTACCAGAGAAGACTTCTGGCCGCGAAGGTTTTTATATGATCGACAGTGTTTCTGGAAAGATTGACGAAGCAAAACTCGCCATGATTATCCGCGATTTTGACCGTCAAGCCTTTGAAGCACGTAAGGCGAAGGTTGAGGCGATTGTTGAAGAGATTAACAAAGACTATGCTCAACCACCCATTCAACTGGAAATGAACGATCAATATTACAATATGGCAGAGATCATTGAAAAAGATATGACGCCCGTTGACTTGGCCCAATCAGCCATGGAAGCCTTAGCTATTCCAGTCAATATTGTGCCGATTCGTGGCGGAACCGATGGTTCCAAGATCTCCTTCATGGGTATTCCAACACCGAATATCTTTGCTGGTGGTGAAAATATGCACGGTCGCTTTGAATTTGTAGCGGTTGAGTCAATGGTTAAAGCGACCGAAGTGATTATCAAAATCGCTGAATTAAATGCTCAATAGTTAAATTTCAATTAAACGATACAGGCTGGAATATTCCAGCCTGTTCTTGTATGAAAAGGGGGAAAAAATGTGACCGTTCAATTTGTGACTGGCGATTTGACGCAAAACAAAAAGACCATCCTGATTCAAGCCTTACTTGACCAATTAAGACATGATCCTGACTTAAAAGTCTTCTATATAGTACCGGAACACTTAAAGTTTGAAATGGAGAAATTTGTCCTAGAAGAGAGGCGTGACCACCAAATGGATCAGGCCAGTTCCATTTTTAACTTGCAAGTGGCTTCCTTTTCACGTTTGAATTGGTTCTTGATGAAAGAGCGTTCGAAGGGGAATGAGATCAGCGATTTGGGACTGTCGATGATTGTGCGTCAAGTCTTGAATCAAGCCAAAGATCAACTACTGGTCTACCAAAAACAAGCCCATTATCAAGGCTTTATCGAAGAATTGGTTGAATTATTTAAAGAATTTATCGAAGGCAATATTCAAGTTGAAGACTTAGCCGTCCATCCCGATGAAGACGCCCATTTAATGGATTTAGAAATTGAAAAACAAAAAGAGATTCAAATGCTCTATCAAGCCTTTCTAGAAGCCTTAGCCGATTTACGTATTGATAACTTTGCCAAGCAAGAAGACTTGATTCAATTTATCCAGCAAAGTGCGCTGGGCAATTATCTCTTTGTAATTGACCATTACTATTATTTCAACAGTCGGGAGATGCAATTGCTTTTAAGTCTAGCCAAGGAGGCAGGGCGCGTCCAAATCGTCTTGCCCATCAATAGGCAGGAGTTAAAAGCAGGACAAGCGGCCATGACGACGGCCTTACCCTATGCGACATATTACCATATTCGTCACTTGGGTCAGCAAATGAAACTTAATTTTGAACCAGATTGGGAGATTAAAGATCATCCTTTCAACTTCCATCAACCGATCATGACACTGGCTCAATCCTTTAAAGAGCAGCAAAACTTATTAAATGTAGCCCATGGGCCACTCGAAAATACCCCATTTGCTACCCATCACTTCTTGCAATTTGATTCTTTGCAAAGTGAATTACGCTATGTTTCCAACCGAATTCATTATCTGGTCACGAAAAAAGGCTACCGCTACCGCGATATCCAAGTCTTTACCCGTGATTTAGAAGCCTACCAATCGATCATTGCACCTATCTTAGGAGCTAATCAGATTCCTTATTTCTTTGACCATGCCAAAGCCATGACCGACCATCCGCTCTTTACCCTAATTCAGCATTTGATCCGCTTAGAACGCTATCATTGGCGTTTAATTGATATCTTAGAGGTTTTGAAGTCGCCTTTAATTTCATTGCGCCATTTTAATGAGCAGTTTCAAAAGCTAGATGAAGAAGATTTGGATCGCTTGATCTATCAGTTTGAGAATTATCTGCTGGCTTACCAATATGAAGGGTATCGCTTTACTAATCTTCAGTATGATTGGCTCTTTCTCGGCCAAGAGGTTGCTTTTCAATCCGCAAAGGGTGAAAAGTTTGACTTCACCTGTGCCCAAGCCTTTGAGTGGATGCGGGCCTTTTTAGTCCAAAACTTCACCTTCAAAAACCAAACCAGGAGCGCGGGGTCCGTCAAAGCAGGCTGGGCCGCATATTTCTACCAACGTTTGGAAGCGATCGGTGTCCGTCAAGCACTGGAAGAACAAAGAGACCAAGCCATCGAAAGAGGGGACATTGAACAGTCGCGACAAGATGAACAAGTCTGGCAGGTCTTAGTCAACAGTTTGGACGAGTACCATCAAATCTATGGCGAAGAGGATTTACCCTTAGCTACTTTCTTTGAAATCCTCGAAGCCGGCCTGTCTTCAGCTACTTATCATATTATTCCACCGACCTTGGACCAGGTGATGATTACTAACATTGTCTCTCCTCAAGTTCAACCGACGAAAATTGCCTTTGTGATCGGGATGGACCATCAATCCTTACCGGCTAAGCATAAAGCCAAGGGACTATTAACACCCAGTCACCGCCAAGCCATTAATCAGGACCTCTTAGCCCATCAGTACCTATCAGAACAAGAGCAAGAAGGTTTCCAGATGGAGTATCTCTTGGCTAACCAAGTCTTACTCTTAGCGACCGACCAGTTAATCATCTCATATGCAACAAACCAAGGCGACCAAGTGCGCAAAATTTCACCTTGGATCGCCCAAGCGGCCAAATTAGCAGGTCAAGAAATTATTTATCACCAAGACTATGCCTTGGATGCCTCATTAGAAACGGCCATCACCCTAGCCGATATGGGGCGTTATGCCAGCATGAAATCACCCGTGCTTTATAAGATTCACCAAGACTTCATGGCAGGACAAACGCCGAACCCAGCCTTACTTCAAGTTTTAGCCTTGATGAATGACTACGAACAGCAAAATAAACGCACCGCCCGAGGGGTTTTAGACTTAATCCAGCAAACCTTTTACTTCAATGACTTGCCTGAAAAGATTGATCAAGACTTGGCTTTGCAGTTATTTGGTAAGCATTTATCCTTATCCGTTTCACGGATTGAGCAGTTCTTTGCCGATCCTTATTCGCATTTCCTTAGATATGGCTTGAAGTTAAAGGAACGCGACCGCTTTGAGTTGGACGCGGCCTTATCGGGTGACTATTTCCACCAAGCCTTGGACCAGTTGAACCGCTTGTTGAAAGCCCAAGACAAATCCCTTAGTGACATGAGTCAAGTTGAACTGGATGGGCTTTTAAACCAAGTGATTAACCAATTGAACCAAGACCCTAATTATTTAGTCTTGACACGTCATCCGCGCATGCAGGCCATTCACCAACTGCTTAACCAACGCTTGGCCTATTTTGTCCATCTCATGCAAGAACAAAATCGCCTGACGCATTTTCAACCGTTGGCATCTGAACTGGTCTTTGGCACCAGCTCTCACCATCAAGTGCAAGGCTTTGAATATCCGTTAGCTTCAGGGGGTAAATTAACGATTCGTGGTAAAATTGACCGCTTAGACCAGATTCAAAGGGGAGCAAACAATTGGTTGCAAGTGATTGACTATAAATCTGGTAAAAAAGACTTTAACTTAGTCGATGCCTACTACGGGTTGGACTTGCAACTGTTGACCTACTTAGGGGTCGCCATCAAAAATTATCCTCAGCTGAAAGCCTTGGGATCCTTTTACCAGCACTTATTGCCAAGCTATTATAAAGCAGACCAGGCCTATGTCACGCAAGAGCCTTTCATGCAAAGTCAAACCCTTTTAAGTCAACGGCCTTTAAATGGCTTTGTAACAATAGAAGCCGATGATTTACAAAGGGTTGAAGCCCATGATCCATCACTCAAGAAAAGTCGAATCTATCCTGTCTCTTACAAGAAAGAGGGCTATGATGCCCGTAGTCATTTCTTTACCATGGAAGAGGTCCACTTACTCTTAGAATATACCCATTACCAATTCCAAGAGGCCGCACGGGCGATTCAAGAAGGAGATATTGCCCTGGCCCCGTTTTATGAGGATCCTTATACCTTGTCCTTGAATGCGAAATACCGCGTAATTACGGGCTTTGACGGCACGCAGTCATTCCACCGCTACCGTCACAAACAAATTAATCAAAAAGAAGTCTTAGACCAAATCAAAGAAAAACTTGCCAAGAAAAAAACGGCCGAAGGAGGAGAAGCGAATGGATAAGCTACCGATTAGACCAGCTAATAGTCCCTTTAATAATGAACAGTGGCAGGCCATCCATCAACGCGGCAATAATATTTTAGTGGCAGCTTCTGCAGGATCCGGTAAGACGACCGTCTTGATCGAACGCATTATGAATCATCTATTGACTCGTTATGCGGAGTTAAAGGAAGTCTTAGTGGTAACCTTTACTGAATCGGCCGCCAATGAAATGAAAGACCGGATGGAGGTACGACTTAAAAAGGCCATTAACCAATCCTTAGATGAAGAAGAGAAGCGCTACCTGCTCAGTCAGATTAACCAATTGGCCAGTGCCCATATCCAAACCCTGCACTCCTTTTGTTTATTCGTCATTCAAAACTTCTTTTATCTCGAAGATATCAATCCGGCCTTTAATCTCTTGGTCGATGAAAGCCAAAAAGAAGTGATGGTGCAAGAAGTCTGGGAAAGTTTAATCGATCAAATCAGCCAAAATGAAGGGGACCTGTCGGTTAATTCTCAAGATTACCAAGACCTCTTGTTGCGTTTGACCAATGGTCGGGATGACCAGGCCTTGCGTTCGATTATTCTGGATATCTATCACTTCGCACGCGCCAACCCCGAGCCATTGATCTGGCTGGACCAAATGGTGCAAGCAGACGACTCACTTGAGAGCTTTTGGCAGAGTGACCTTTACCAACAAAGTTTAAAAATTCAAGTCGATGCCCAGTTAAGTTTGGCCGACCGATCCTACCAAGACGCACTAAGCTTATTAGCGACTTGTTCAGAAGCCAGTCACGCAAAATTTGGCCCGCTCTTACAAGAAGAAGCCGAAAGGGTAGCTCACTTAAAAGAACTGTCCATGCAGAAGGAAATGGCTAGTTTCATTAGTCAGCTGCAATCGATAAATTTTAAGCGCTGGCCTAGTTCAAGAGGGAAAGCCCATGAAGAAGACCTGGAAACCTTACAAGTCTTAAAGATCTACCGCGATGCCAGTAAGAAGAGTCTTCAAAGCTTACAAAGTTATTTTGTCTATCCGTATGAGACCCTAGCGGAAATTGAAGCAGCCATCCACCCCTTTTTAATCAAGTTGCGAAATTTAGCAAAATTATTTTACACGGCCATGCAAGACTATAAATTTCAAGAAGGTTGGATTGATTATTCTGACTTGGAACACCTCACTCTGCAAATTCTAGCCCCCTATGATGCAAATGCAGGCGTGCGTAAACCATCGGTAGCGGCCGTCTATTTCCAAAACTTGTTCCAAGAAGTCCTCGTCGATGAATACCAAGACATCAACGAAATCCAAGCCCAGATCCTCTCTTATTTGTCACGGGAGAAGGTCAAGGAGGCTAAGGGCAATCTCTTTATGGTAGGTGACGTCAAGCAATCGATTTATGGTTTCCGGATGGCGGAACCCTCCTTGTTCCTAGCTAAATACCGCCTGTATCAAGACAGTGATCAAGGCGACTTGATTATCCTGGATAAAAATTATCGTTCTCGCGGTGAAGTCCTTAACTTTACCAACTATCTCTTTGAACGCTTGATGGATGAATCTTTTGGGGAGATGACTTATGGTCAGAGCGAAAGTCTGGTAAGGGGCAATCAGAACTTCTTAGACGGAGAGGGTCCCACTCACTATGCGATTGAACTCCTTTTGCATAGTAAGGAAGAAGTAGAAGAAGAATTCGACCTTAGTGAGGCCAGTGACTTGTTAATTGATAAGGGGATTGACTATCAAGCCCACCTGATTGCGCAAGATATCCAAGCCAAACTCAAGAGCGGTTATGTGATTTATGATAAGCAAGAAGAGCAAAACCGTTTGATGACCTTTAAGGATATCGTGGTGCTCAGTCCAACGAAATCCAGCTTTGCTCACTTGCAAGCGGCCTTTAGTCACTATCATTTGCCTTTTACCTCCCAAGCGATCGAAACCTATTTTCAGCGCCAAGAGATTCAATTGATGTTAGCCCTATTAAAATTAATCGATAATCCCATGCAGGATATTCCTTTAGTCGCCATTTTGAAGTCTTTCTTTGTGGGACTGAGTGATAATGACCTCGCTTTAATTCGGGTTCACCACCCGCAAGATTCCTTCTATCAAGCGATTGAAGTCCTACTGCATAGTGATTTTGAAGCTTCTAGTGATTTGGCTCAATTGAAAGACCAAGTGCAGCCATTTTTTGATCAGTTAGTTAGCTGGCGCGAGTATGCCAAACACCACGCTATTGATGAGTTGATCTGGCAGATCTATCTGGATACTTCCTTTTTGGATTATGTGGTAGGACTTGATATGGGGCGTCAGCGCCAAGCAAACCTCCATGCCTTCTATCAAAAAGCCCAGTCGATTAACCAAGGCTTAGGCGGCAGCTTGACCAGCTTTATTCACTATATTGAGACCATGCTCCAACAAGAGAAGGACTTGGCTGAGCCCCTGCAATTAGATAAGGACCAGAATATGATCCGAGCCATGACCATTCATGCTTCCAAGGGGAGTGAGTTTCCGGTTGTTTATTTGATCAACAGCAACCGTCACTTCAACCGTGGTGATAGCCAAAAGGCCATTATCGCTACCAAACACCATGGCATCGGCATGAATGATTACCAAACGGATGACTTTGTCTATTACCAATCAATCAGTAAAACGGCTCGTCAAATTCTTTTAGATCAAGCCTCTAAGGCGGAAGAGTTGCGTGTCTTGTATGTGGCTTTAACCCGAACCGAACAGAAGCTAATTCTAGTGGGGAGTATTACTAGTCAAGCCAAGTGGGAAGAAAAGGGCGAAAGCTATCAAATGATGACCGATCGGGATAGTTTACAAGTGGCCTTGCAAGTCAGGTCACAGACCAATAACTTCTTAGACTGGATCCATCAGGCCGTCTCATTAGCCAAGCGGCAGGTTCCATCCGTCGCTCAAATTGGTGAACAAGACTTTATCACCCGCATTTATACTCAAGACCAAATCCAAGCAGGGGTGCCTAGTCTTGATCTGACACCGCAGGTGACACAACCGCCTCAATGGTTACAGGCGCTTAAAGAAGGACAAATTCAAGCGCCAAGCGATAAACTAACAGGAATGATTGGTCAGATTAAAGACTTGATGGAGGCATCTTACCCTTATCAATTAGCCAGTCAAACCGCAGCCTATCAATCGGTTTCAGAATTAAAACGCTTGTTTGAAGAACCGCCCCATCCCGCCCTGTCCTTCTTTGAAGACCGCCGTCAGAAGTCAGTAGACATTGAAAGAGAAGACAGTGAGGTGGAATTAGAGCAGGGGATTCACGGTATTCGCTATACGCAGGATACCTTTGAGGCACCGAGCTTTATGCAGTCCAAAACGCTTGATGCGGCTCGGATTGGTACTTTGAACCACTATCTGATGGAGCAGGTGGACTTTAGTCCCTTTAAATTAGCTGACCAAGCCGATTATAACCAGATCTTACAAGACCAGATCCACTCAATGATCGAGCGAGGCTTGATGGAAGAAGAAGACCGTCCACATCTTTATATTGAAACGATTTTAAACTTTCTTAAAAGTCCACTGGGACAGGAGATGATCCAAAACGCTGACCGACTCAAACGTGAACAAGCCTTCTCTTACCTGGTACCAGCTAAGGACTTGTTCGCCAATCTGGCTGACAGCAAGCAAAGTCTGCAGATGGAACAGGACTCGATTCTGGTGCACGGGGTGATTGATAGTTATTACGTGATACCTAATCAAGGTTTTGTCTTAATTGACTTCAAGACGGACCGCTACCGTCCGCATCTGAGTCAATCCAAACACGAACAATTGGAAAGTTTAAAAGACAAGTATCGCTACCAGTTGAACCTGTACAAGGACGCCTTAGCTAGCCAACTTAAACTACCTAGTATGGGGACCTATATCGTGGCCTTAGGCTTCGACCAGGTGATTGCCATGGATGACCAGAGGAATCCGCAATAGTTTCGCTAAGCATTCGCAAAAGGGACATGAGTCTTCGGACTAGTCCTTAAAGCGAATGCTTTTTTTCAGAGGATGATCGCAAGGGATCGCTTGCTTTTAAAGCCTGTTTAGGGTAAACTTTCCCTAAACAAGGCAATTTTAATAAGTTTCCCTAAATAAGGAAAGAAATATAAATTGCCTTAAACAAGGAAAGCAACACGCAGCGGGTTATGATCAGTATGTCTCTTCTTAACAATGATAAAAAAGAATGAAGTAACTAGGCAGGAAGGAGGAGTTCGATGGCTACGGATGTGGTTATTATTGGGGATTTCATTAAGTCCAAGGAAATCAAAGAACGCAAGGTATTCCAAAAGCAAGTGCAAGACATGTTCAAGCGTTTTAACCAGAAGTATCAAAAGCAGTTGCTTTCGAAATTGACCTTAACAGTCGGAGATGAGTTTCAAGTAATTGTGAAGTTGGATTCAAACTGGCTGAACTTTTTGGATGACTTATATGTAACATTGCCCCATCCTTTTCGGGTGGGAATCGGTATCGGTGAGATCACGACGGCGATCGATCCTGAGCGAAGTATCGGAGCCGATGGTCCAGCCTTTTGGCGAGCGCGGGAGGCGATTGAAGCCGTCCACCGTAATAATTATGGGAACAAGTGCCATCTGGCGCTCAGGACCAAAGATGATTCGATTAATCAGACGGTCAATACCTTGTTTCTCTTGAGTGAAACCTTGAAAAGCCAATGGACCGACTTGCAACGCAAGACCTTCAAGTTGATGCTTGAAGAGGGGATCTACCAAGCCGAATTTGATCAGGCCCATTTTGCCAAAAGGATTCAAATCAGTGAGAGCAGTCTGAGCAAGCGGTTATCACTGGGTAATATTAAGATCTACTTAAGGGGTCGAGAAACGATTGCGGAATTTTTGGAGGTGAATTATGAGTCACTTTAATCAATGGACAATAATGGTTTTAATCGTGCACTTTTTAGGTGATTTTCAATTACAAAGTCCTCAATTGGCTGTAGATAAGCAACATAAAAGGCAAGCCTTGGCAACTCATTTAGCAATTCATGGGATATTGCTCCTCTATCCCTTAATCCGGAGCCTATACTATCAGGTCTTTTGGCCGGCCTTTTATGCTTATCTGATGCTTTTGATCAGTCATAGTCTGATCGACTTTATAAAGATTGGCTTTGACAAGCTTCATCCTTCTTACCGCTTATATACTTTCTTAATTGATCAAGTTCTACATATTGGCCTCATCATTCTGCTAGGTCAAGTAATTTTTAGCGCGTCTTTAGTGTCGATTGATCCTGCGTTCTTGAACCGTCAAATGTTGACCTGGTTATTAGCAATCCTTATGGTATGCAAGCCGGCTAATGTTTTATTTAAACTAGCCTTCAGTCCTTATCATCACAGTCAGGCCATTAAGCAAGAAGGTCTGCAAGGGGCGGGCGCTTTAATCGGTAATTTGGAGCGGATTCTTTCCTTGATCTTTTTAGGCATGGGGCAGGTGAATGCGATTGGTTTAATTTATACGGCCAAATCCATTGCCCGTTTCAAACGGTTAGAAGAAGATAAGGGGTTTGCGGAGTATTATTTGATTGGAACCTTATACAGTATTCTGTATGCCCTGTGTGTCTATTTCTTAGTCTTAGCGCGTTAGCAGGATATTAAATGAAAAAAGGAGCCTCCAAACATGAAAGTAAAAATTCTATTCATCCTTCTTGTAGCGCTAGTGACCTATCTGGTCTGGCTAGCCAAGCATTTAGATATTGGGCAACCGCCTCAAAAGGCAGAAGTCGTGATTGTACCAGGCGGCGAATTGGTCAGACCCTTAAAGGCCGCCGAATTGGTAAAGGCGGGCTACGCTTCTTCGAACCAGCTGATGATGTCGCCCTTAAATGAAGTCTATGAGGATAAACCTTTGATCGATCATTTGACAAAAGCCGGCTTAACAAGGGGTCAAATCTTGGCTGAAAATGAGGCGACTTCGACATGGACCAATGCTAAAAATACGATTGCGATGATGGAAGAAAAGGGTTGGCAATCGGCCTTAGTAGTAACGACCGACTATCATACCCGGCGCACTCGATTGGCTTTTGAGCGAGCAAGTCGGGGAAAGGACTTCGTCTTTTATTATGTATCGGCCCATCTAAAAAATAGGCAAGGAGAAGAAGTAGCCTATCCAGAAAGCCCTAAGGCCTTAAGGATAATGGCTTCTGAAGTCTATAAATATATCGGTTATTTACTCAAACTCTATTATTGGATTGACCAATAAATAATTAAATTAGAAAAGGTAGACAAAAATGACGAAACGTTTTATTCAATTTGATTTACTACGAGGGCTTGCGACGATTGCGGTCCTCTTGATTCATCTTACAGCCCCCTTATTAGGGAAAAATAAATTATGGATTTTAGCCCTTAATCAAGCGACACGCTTTGCAGTACCCGTCTTTTTAATTCTTTCAGGTTGGGGCCTGGACCGGACGGATGCTTTGGACAGTCAACTCCATTATCCAGCCTTCCTAAAAGAGCGCTTGAAGAAGATTATACCCGCTTATTTGTGCTGGTCCTTGATTTATGCTTTGGCTAATTTCTGGTTGGTAGGTGAAGAGTTGAGTCTTTTGACCTTCTTACAGTTTCTCTTGCTAGGGAAGACTTCCTATCACTTATACTTTGTGCCTTTAATAGTGGCCTTATATATCATTTATCCACTGCTTTCCAAAATTGCCTATAACAAGTACTTAGCCTTAGCTTTCGCGGGTCTTTTTATCTTCCAACATGTCAGTGATCACCTACTGGGTTATATTCCCTATGATAAGGTCCAAGACTACTATACCTATGCTTTTTGCTTCTTCTTTGGCATTTGGTTGAGCCGTAACTTTTTGCAGAAGGTCAAGCGCTTCCAGGTCTACCGTTATGGAGTAGTGATCTTAACACTTTTATTCTTAGGCTTATTGATTGAAGAGTCCTACTTAAGTGGGGGCGAAGTAATTGCCAATACAAGGCCACTGGTTACTTTCTATTCGATCGGTTTGGTCTTGACTTTCATGTTATACCGATTGCCCTTTGATAAAGTTCTCTTATGGTTTAGCCAGTATTCTTTCTTAATTTATCTTTCTCATGTTCTCTTCTTGAAAATACTTGAAGGGACAGTTGAAAAACTAGGCCTATCGATGCCTCCTCTTATCTATGTCATTCTGGTTGGAAGTGGGTTATTAATATGCCTTTATCTCTTAATAAAAGTTGTCGACCGTGAGCCTCTCAAACGCTGGATTAGCTAGGTTATGTAATAATTGTAATATTTGAAAGAAAAACAAAGAATGCCTTCAAAATGAGATTTCTTGTGTTATACTTTTAACGGTGAATATTATCATAATGAGGAGTAGCGACATGTATTTAATCTTTAAAAGAATAATAGGCTTTATTCTATCCTTGATGGCCTTAATTATTTTATCCCCGTTAATTTTAATTTTGATTATCGCGATTAAAATGGATTCGCCTGGGCCTATCCTATTTAAACAAAAACGCGTAGGGATCCATAAGAGTCATTTTAATATTTTGAAATTCAGAACCATGTATATTGATACGCCCAAGGACACACCAACTCATTTATTAGGTAATCCCGATCAATATATTACTAAAGTGGGTAAATTTTTAAGGAAAACGAGTCTGGATGAATTGCCTCAATTAATCAATATACTAAAAGGGGATATGGCAATTATAGGACCACGACCAGCCTTGTGGAATCAGTATGACTTAATTGAAGAACGAGATAAGTATGGGGCAAATGACGTTCCCGTTGGCTTATCTGGCTGGGCTCAAATTAATGGACGGGATGAATTAGAAATTCCATTAAAAGCTAAGTTAGATGGAGAATATGTTAAAAAACAAGGCTTAATTATGGATATTCGTTGTATAATTGGAACAATCATTTCTGTCTTTAAGAGTGATGGAGTAGTTGAGGGTGGGACAGGAAGTTTAGCTGCAAAGGAAGTGAAGGAAATTGACTAAAAAGGTCCTAATAACTGGGAAAGATTCTTATATTGGTACTTCCTTTATAAAATACTGCAAAGAAAATAATTATGATTTGATCATTGATGAAGTTGATACTAGAAACGACAAGTGGAAAGAAGCAGATTTTAGTCAATACGATGTGGTCTTTCATGTGGCAGGGATTGCACATGCCAATGCCAAAAAGAGTCAGAGTGACTTATATTATAAAGTCAACACGGATTTGACCATTGAGATTGCAAACCATGCCAAAAAAAATGGCGTTAAACAATTTATCTTTATGAGCTCAATCATTATATATTCTTCAAGTAAACTAAATAACGGTGAAATAACAAAAGACACCATTCCCTACTCAAAAGATCCATATGGGGATTCAAAAATTAAAGCTGAGAATGGGATTATGCCTTTATCAGATGAAAACTTCAAAGTTGTTATTTTAAGACCACCTATGATATACGGAAAAGGGTCTAAAGGAAATTATCCTAAATTATCAAAAGCAGCCCAAGTATTACCTGTTTTCCCTAACTTTAATAATAAACGTAGTATGCTTCATATAGACAATCTTAGCGAATTTATTAAATTATTAATTGAATTTGAGAAAAAAGGATTGTTTTTTCCGCAAAACGAAAATTATATTAAAACTAGTGATATGGTAAAAATGATAGGTGAAGTTCATGGGAAGAAGATAGTTTTAACAAAAATGTTTAATACTTTCATTTTAATATCCCTTAAAATTGTACTAGTAAAAAAGATATTTGGAAATTTATTCTATGTCAAGTCACTGAGCAACTATGATTGGGCTAATTATCAAGTTAGAAATTTTAGAGAAACAATTGTATTAACTGAACTGGAGTTGAGATAGTTATGAAGGCAGTTATAGTAAATTGCTTTGACACTTATGAGGATAGAGTTGATTTAGTTCATGAGTGTTTCCTAAGAAAGGGATATGAGGTAACTGTTATTCAATCAGATTTCATGCATATTAAAAAAACTTCAAGACAACAATTAAAAAATGATTATATTTTTGTTAAATCTAAGCCATATTTCAAGAATTTATCATTAACAAGGTTATACTCCCACTATAAATATGGTAAGGATTCTTTTAAAGTTATTGAAAAAATACAACCTGATCTCTTATATACGTTTGTACCGCCAAATTCTTTAGCTTTGTTTGCTTCAAAATATAAAAAAAGAAATAGAAAGATGAAACTTATATTAGATATAATTGATTTATGGCCAGAAACTTTACCTATTGAAAAGTTTAAGACTCTTCCACCATTTACTTTTTGGGGTAAAATGAGAGATAATTGCTTCAAATATGCTGACCATGTAATTACAGAATGTGAATTATATCAAACAGTATTGAGTGACGCTTTAAAAAATACTAAAACTCAAACAATATATCTCGCTAAAAAAGAAATTAAATTGGTTAGGAAAGCTCAATTAAGTGAAAAAAAAATAAATTTAGCGTACTTAGGATCAATTAATAATCTTATTGATATTACTAAAATAAAAGAAATTATTGAAGCTATAAAAAATGTCAAACCAGTAACACTTCATATAATTGGGGATGGCGAGAGTAAACAAGAACTAATTAAAGAAGCGAAATTGAGTGGGGCAAATGTTATATATTATGGAAAAATATATGATCCTCAACTCAAACAAGATATATTTGATAAATGCCATTTCGGATTAAATATTATGAAAAGTAGCGTATGTGTTGGACTAACAATGAAATCAATTGACTACTTTCAACATGGACTTCCTATTTTAAATAATATTCCTTCAGATACTTCAAAAATTGTGGAAAATTATGATGTTGGCTTAAATGTAATGGATTTAAATTTAAAGGAATTTGAGAAAAAAATAATCTTTAACAAAGACAATTTAGTTAAAAGAAGGAATGCACTAAATCTATACGAAGAATTATTTTCATCTAAAGCTTTCTTTAAAAAATTAGATAAAATCATTTAAAAAAATGAAAATTAATTAAAATATCGCTTTACTTCGAAATAGAAAATTAAATTAAACATAATTTAAAGATTTAATTTAAAATAGTGTAATAATTTAAAAAGAAAACAATTATTAAAAGATGGAGGTTACTAAAAATGCGTCGGAAATTCTCCTTTTCCTATCTCATTTCAGTATTTTTAATGCATAATACGTTTATTTCTAAATTTTTACCAGACAAACTATATTTGAAATTTATTTTTAAAGGTTATACTGGTTACACATTAGATTTGCGAAACCCAAAAACTTTTAATGAAAAGCTTCAATGGCTAAAATTATATGACAGAAAACCAATTTATAAAAAAATGGTGGATAAGTTTGAGGCAAAGGAGTATGTTGCAGAAATTATTGGTAATGAATATACAATTCCAACACTAGGAGTATGGGATAGCTTTGAGGAAATAAATTTTAATGAATTACCAAATAAATTTGTTCTCAAATGTACTCATGATTCTGGAGGTCTAATAATATGCAAAGATAAATCAAAGTTAGACTTAGAAAATGCGAAAGAAAAAATTATTAAATCGATTAAATGTGATTATTTTTTAAAAGGGAGAGAGTGGCCTTATAAGGATATCAAACCTCGTATTATTGCTGAGAAATATATAGAAAGTGATCGAGACCATGATTTAAAAGACTATAAATTTTTCACGTTCAATGGTAAAGTGAAGGCAATGTTTATAGCAAGTGATAGAGGTAATGCCAATGAAGAAACTAAATTCGATTTTTTTGATTTAAATTTTAATCATTTAAATCTTATAAACGGTCATCCTAATGCATTTGTTGTTCCAAATAAACCTGAACATTTTAATAAGATGATCGAATTAGCAGAAAAAATATCCTTTGGATGTCCACATCTTAGAGTAGATTTTTACGAGGTTGATGGAAAAATTTATTTCGGAGAAATGACCTTTTTTCATTTTAGTGGACTTGTACCTTTTAATCCGATGAATTGGGATGAACTTTTTGGCTCGTGGCTTAATCTACCCATCAAAAAAAAATAGGTGATATTATTTAATGGAGGCAAAAATGAGAAAATCAAACTATGGTTTTACAGAAATATTAAAAAATATATATAACCTGTTTAAAACTAAATTGTTATTTCCAAATGCTAGATTAATTAGATTTCCGATTATAATACGTGGTAAAAAGTATATTAATTTCGGAAACAATTTAACTACAGGATATAATTGTAGAATTGATGTTTTAGGTAAACACTATAGTAAAATATTAACTTTTAATAACAATATAAATATGGGTGATAATGTAAGGATATCATGTTGTGAAAAGATTAATATTGGATCTAATGTATTAATAGGTTCCAGAGTTCTTATAATAGATAATTCTCATGGAACATACGATGGAAATATTCAAGATAATCCATTTACTTCACCTAATAGTAGGAAACTATCAACTAAAGAAATTAATATTAATGATAATGTTTGGATAGGCGAAGGTGTCGTTGTTCAGAAGGGATGTAGCATAGGTAAAGGTAGTATTATTGCTGCAAATAGTGTAGTTACAAGTGATATACCTAGTCAAGTTATAGCAGGTGGAATACCTGCTAAAATTTTAAAAATATTCGATGAAGAGCTTAATGAGTGGAGGCGTGTTTAATGATTGGACTTTTCAGTTTTGATGGGCCAATGTATAAAGATAAAAATGGTGTTTATTGTAGTATTACTCTTACTAATGAAATGTTCAAAAGATATCTTCAAGTAGTCGATAAGTTAATCGTTGTTGTCCGAACATATAATCTTGATAAGACATTCGTCGAAATGAATATGAATCCCCTTTCATTAGATAATTTAGAAGTAATAGAAGTTGAAAACTTCAACACAATCCGAGGTTTTTTACTTGATAAGTACAGTTTTGAAAAAAATATAATAAATGTTATGAGAGAAGTTGACTTAATATTTGCTAGAATGCCTAGTACAACTTCCAATTCTGTATTAAAAACTGCAAGAAAGTTAAATATTCCCTATTTAGTAGAAGTTGGAGGATGTGCATGGGATTCATATTGGAATCATGGATTATTAGGTAAAATTGCTGCTCCATTAATGTACTGGAATGAAAAAAAATATGTCAAAAATGCTAATTTCGCTACTTATGTTACTGAATTTTTTTTGCAACGCCGTTATCCAAATAATGGAATTTCTTCCGTTTGCTCAAATGTATATTTAAATGAAACTGACGAAAATGTAATCAATGAGAGGATAGAGAAAATCCAAGCTATGAATACTCGAACAATTGTTCTTGGTCAAGCTGTAAATTCTATAGATGTTAAATATAAGGGAGAGCATTTAGTAATTCGAGCAATAAAAAAGCTTAAATCTAATGGAATTAATGCAGAATTTCAAGTTGTCGGACCGGGAACTGGAGAATTTTTAAAAGAAGAGGCAAAGAAATACGGAGTCTTAGAACAATTAAATTTAGTTGGAACATTAACCAAAGATGAAATCTTTGAATGGTATAAAATGCTAGACATATATATTCAGCCTAGTAAACAAGAAGGTCTACCTCGTTCGATGATCGAAGCGATGAGTACTGGCTGTCCTTCACTTGGATCTAATATCGCAGGAATACCAGAGCTCTTATCAAGTAAACGTTTATTTAACCCAAATGATATTGATCAAATTGTAAATTCTATAAGTGACCTATTAAAAATAGATGAGATGATACTAGAAGCAAAAAAAAACTTTAAAGTAGCAAAGAAATATAGGTTAGAAGATATTGAAAATAGAAGAAAAATAATATTTCAAAGTTACAAAAAATATGTAGAAAATATAGAAATGGATAGGTAGTAAAATGTCAGTCATTAACATTAAGACAAAACTTCAAAAATCTAAAATCGGTAAGATTATTATTAAAATATATCACTATGGATATGCAGTTCCCGTTTCAAAATTTTACCTCTTAAGATATTTTCTTTTAAAGAATAATAAAATTTTTAGAGAATTGAAAAAAAATAAATTCTATTCTGATGATGATGTCTTCATGGCTTTAGGAGAGCTTAATAAATCACTTTGTAGATTTGGTGATGGAGAAATTACTTGGATTTGCCAAAACTCTAAAGGTTATTTTGGTCAAGAAAATTCAGAACTTTTAAGTAAGAGACTTAAAGAAATCATTACTTCTTCGCATAAAGATGTTCTAATAGGTATTCCAAATTTTTTTGATGAAATGAAGGGTTATTCAAAAGTCCGACAAAATGCGAGAAACGTTCATCTTTCGAAATATGCAAAAAAATGGATGGAACTAACATCAAGAGAGAATACTAAGTATGCTGATTCCTTAATTACACGGGTATATTTTGGACGAAAGAATGTTAATCACGAAAAAATGTTTTCGAAATGGAAAAAAATTTGGGAATCTAGAGAAGTTATAATTATTGAGGGAAGTGCAACATTATTCGGAGTAGGGAATGATTTACTGGAAAAGGCTTCGAGTGTTCAAAGAATTATAGCTCCTGCAGAAAACGCTTTTAGTGAGTATGAAAATATTTTAAAAGCAGCCAGAAAGTTTCCTAAAAATACATTATTTTTAATTGCATTGGGACCCACTGCAACAGTATTAGCTTATGATTTGGCATTGCTAGGATTTCAGGCAATTGATATAGGACATTTAGATGTTGAGTATGAGTGGTTTAGAAGTGGAAAAGAATTAAATAAACAAATTCCAGTAAAAGGAAAATATGTGAATGAAGCAGGCGGAATGCCTAATGATACTTTAGATAGTAAAACTATGTCCAAATATTTTAATGAAATTATTGCTATTATCTGAAACTCAATAAAAACTAAACTTAAGTTCTTAGATAAATAATTTAAATCTATTTTTATTTAAATTATAATGTTATGTATTTTAAGGTTAAGAATAGGAGTAGAATATGTACAATTTTGTTATCTATACAGATGGGTTCAATGATCTAGAAGATATGTTATTTAAAGAAGTTAGTTCTTTAGAAAACGTATTTATAATTAGTAAAAATAAAATATTTAAGAATAGTATCTCACAAAATATTTTCAAATTTTATTTTTCTTTTAGAGTTAATAATATTATTAATTTACCATTTAAGGAGATATGGTTTTCAAAGTTAGATCATAATTTTTCTAATAATAATCCTACAATTTATCTTTTTCTAACAAGTTGGTATTACCCAAAATTTTTTAGATATTTACGAAAAAAACATCCGACATGTAAATTAGCTTTTTATTTTGGAGACACAGTGATTTCAAAGAAAAGGGTAATTAAAAATTTGGATATTTCTTATTTACAAGAAACTATGGATTATATTGGTTCGTATAATCCTGATGATGTTCTTGAATATAATATGTCATACTTACCAATGTGCTACTCCAAAATTACAAATAAAGATGATATTCCCACAAAAGAGAAAAAAGATATAATATTTATCGGAGCATCAAGAAGAAGAATGCATTTGATAATGAGATGTTACGAACAAGTAAAAAAAGAAGAATTAAATTATCTTTTTTATGTAGTAACTCAGGAGAATTTAGAATTAGAAAATGAAGACAAAAATTTTATTTTAACGAAAAAACCTATGGAATATAAAGATTATTTAGGGTATGTAACGAACTGCAAATGTATTGTTGAAATTATTGATTCAGAAACAAATGGAGGTACGTTAAGATTTTGGGATGCTATAATGTATAATAAAAAAATAGTAACAAATAATAAAAACGTTCTATCTTCAAAGTTTTTTGATGAAGATCATATTAAGTATACAAATGACTTTTTAGATTTAAATTTTAAAAAAATAATTGATGATCAGATTGTTAATTATAATTATAAAGGTGAAAATTCTCCCGAAACATTTCTTGCAAAAATTTCCAACTCTATAAATGGAGGTTAATAATGACTTATGTTGTTTATGCTTTATTATTTATATTAAATCTCTTATTCGGTATAAAAAGATTTTTTCTTCCAAATAATTTCTTTCGAGCCCGAAGAAGTATATTTTTAATGATTTTGTCATATATAGGTTGCTTTCTTTTAATAGCAGGTTATCGTAATTTCAGTGGTCTTTCATCAGATCTGGTAAATAACGAACATGAATATATGAATTTAATTACGTATGATACTTCTATTTATGAACCTGGTTATGTTCTTCTCATGAAGGCTGGTTCGATCTTCTCATTAGACTTTTATAGTTGGCGAAATTTAATAATTGGTATCGCTTTACTTATGATTTTCATTCCAATTTTTAAATTTTCTAAAAATCCTCATTTTGTATTATCTTTTTTTTCTAGTTATTTAATAATAGTTTCTGCTGAACAATTTCGTAATTTCATTGGTTTTTGCGTATTAACATATGGACTCATCTATTACTTATATTCAGATCAAAAATACAAAAGAACAAAATTTATAGTAATTACGATTATCGCTGGAACGATTCATAGCCTTTTTTATATTTATTTAGTCCTAGTATTAATTGATAAAACTTTTAGTTTAAAAACAATACATCGAATTATTTTCTTAGTTCTTGTATTTTGTGTGTTTATATTCATTAATAATAATTCTATTCCTGGACTTAATATTCTTTTAAACATATTGGGAGATTCTCGTGCTACTATCTATCTAAGTCAACATACAAGATTTGGATTTGCTTTTCCAATGCTATTTCATCTTATTAATACATTGCTTTCATATCTTGCATTTAAAAAAAGCAAAGATAAAAGTAACCATGTCAATATTTACAAGGCAAATTTGATAACTATGATTTTCTTCCCTTTATATATGTTACAAACGACTTTTTCTCGTATATCTAGAAACTTATTGATCATTAATTATATGACTCAAGGTGATTATATTGTTGAAGGAAGACCGTCAGCTAATAAATTAGGATACGTTTTAATTAGCTTAATAGGACTTTTTATTTGGTTTTATTTTAGTTTATTCTATCTTACAAATCCTGAAGCTGTTTTTAAACCATTCTTTGAAGATAATATATTTTTATCAATATAATTAGAAACAAATAAATTAAAAGTAATATTTTTAAATCGGAAATATACGACACATAATAAAAATTTTTAAAACTTTTTCTTTTTTTAAAGTTCATCAAATATTATTTTCATAAATAAATTATAAAAAATTAATATAGGAGGATCTAAAATGAAAGGTATAATTCTAGCAGGGGGATCTGGTACACGGTTATATCCCTTAACTTTAGCAACATCAAAACAATTGTTACCTATATATGATAAACCAATGATTTACTACCCGCTTTCTGTACTTATGTTAGCGGGAATTAAAGATATTCTTATAATATCTACCCCATATGACTTACCAAATTTTAAAAAACTTCTCGGTGATGGGAGTGAATATGGGATTAAATTAAGCTATGCTGAACAAAGATCTCCCGATGGATTAGCCCAGGCGTTTATTATTGGAGAAAAATTTATTGGTGAAGAAAATGTAGCAATGATCCTTGGTGATAATATTTATTATGGCAACGGAATCACCCCAATTCTCCAACAGGCAGCTCAAGATGCTGATCTTGGTAATGCCACAATATTTGGATATTACGTCAATGATCCGGAGAGATTTGGTATTGTAGAATTTGATGAAAATGGAAAAGTTATATCAGTAGAAGAAAAACCGGATAAACCGAAGTCAAATTACTGCATCACTGGACTTTATTTTTATGATAATAGAGTGGTTGAATTTGCTAAAAAAGTTAAACCTTCTTCGAGAGGAGAACTTGAGATAACTGACCTTAATAGAATGTATTTAGAAGATGATTCGCTTAAAGTAAAATTACTCGGTCGAGGCTTTGCTTGGATTGATGCAGGTACTATGGATAGTCTTATTGAAGCAGGTAATTTCGTTAAGATAATAGAAGAGAGACAAAGTATTAAAATATCTGCTCTCGAAGAAATAGCTTATCATAATAAATGGATCGATAAAAATAGTCTTTTAAAATCAGCTGAAAGGTATGGGAAATCCCCATATGGACAACATTTGATGCAGGTAGCCGAAGGGAAAATTATGTATTAAGAGAGGAAAGATTATGAATATTATAAAAACAGATATTGATGGTGTTCTTATATTAGAACCTCAAATTTTTGGGGACCATCGTGGGTGGTTCGCAGAAACATATTCAAAAAATGAATTTCTTAAACTTGGAATAGATATTGATTTTGTGCAAGATAATCATTCTATGTCAGCAAATAAAGGTACAATAAGAGGACTGCATTTTCAAGTAAATCCTAAAGCTCAAACAAAGCTGGTTAGGTGTACAAAAGGAGAAATATTGGATGTAGCAGTGGATTTAAGAAAAGGTTCATCTACTTACAAACAGTGGATAGGTGTAAGATTGTCTGAAGAAAATAAAAAGCAACTTTTGGTTCCTAAAGGATTTGCCCATGGTTTTCTAACTTTATCTGATCATGCCGAGGTACAATATAAAGTGGATGAATATTATGCACCTGAGTATGATAGGAGTATTCGATTTGATGATCCTGATATATCGATAAATTGGGGAATAAAAGAGCCAATACTTTCGAAAAAAGATTTGAAAGCCCCATTACTTAAAGATAGTGATGCGAATTTCTCTATAAAATTTTTAGTTACAGGTGCTACCGGACAACTTGGTCATGACGTCATATCAATATTAAAAGAAAGAAATTTTAATGTTATTGCTCCAACATTAGAAGAATTTGATCTCACGGAAAGAAATTTAGTTAAAGAGTATATTAAGAAAGAGAAACCAGATGTAATTGTTCATTGTGCTGCATATACATCGGTTGATAATGCAGAAGATAAGAAAGATTTATGTTATTCAGTAAATGTAGATGGTACTAGATTCTTGGCAGAAGCGGCTAGAAATATTAATGCTAAAGTAGTATACATAAGTACAGATTATGTTTTCGATGGATCTGGAGAGAAACCTCATTCCGAAGACGAAAAGACAAACCCTATAAATTATTATGGTTATACTAAAGAACAAGGTGAAAAAATTGTTAAAGAAATGCTTGAGAAATATTTCATAGTTAGAACCTCTTGGTTGTATGGTATTAACGGGAATAATTTTGTAACTACTATGCTAAGAATGGCTAAGACAAAAAGTGAAATTGATGTAGTTCATGATCAAATTGGTTCGCCAACTTATACTAAAGATTTGGCTAATTTTATTGTCGACTTAGTTCAAACAAATAACTATGGTACATATCATGGAGTAAATGAAGGCAACTGCAGCTGGTATGAATTTGCTCAATCAATCTATAAAAATTATGGATTTGATATAGTTGTTAATGGAATTTCTACTGAAGATTATGCAACTAAGGCAAAAAGGCCGCTCAATTCAAGACTTTCAAAAGAAAATACAGATAAAGCTAGAATTAAGAGATTACCTCATTGGGAAGATGGTTTAAAAAGATTTCTTAGTGAATTTAAAGAAGATCAAATATTTAAAGAGGTAAAACATTGAACGTAAAATCATTGAAATTCATTAAAAATATGTCATATACATTTTCTTCTAATTTCATTACATTATTAATTTCAACGATAGTAGTTTTAATTATTCCTAAAATAGTTGGTATAGAAGATTATGGATTTTGGCAATTATATATCTTTTATTCATCGTACGTTGGTTTCTTACACTTTGGATGGAATGACGGAATATATCTGAGATATGGAGGAGAAGTTTATAATGAATTAGATAAAAGATTGTTTTTTTCCCAATTTATAATGTTATTTATTAGTCAGTTTTTTTTCGGAATAATAATATGGTTAACTAGTTCATTCTTAATTTCAGATTTAGATCGTAAATTTATATTAAAGATGGTTTCATTATCAATGATTATTGTAAACACAAGAATAATGCTTATATATATATTACAAGCAACTAGTAGAATAAAAGAATATGCTAAAGTAACAATGTTTGATAGAGTTATCTATATAATATTGGTCATACTGTTTATTATAATTGGAATTAAAGACTATAAATTACTGATTATTGCTGATTTAATTGGAAAATTTATGTCTTTACTATACTCCATGTATTTTTGCAAAGAAATAGTATTTAATAGAATTAACAACTTCTATTTTAGTTTCAAAGAGACATTTATAAATATAAGTGTTGGAATAAAATTATTATTTGCAAACATAGCTAGTATGTTAATTATTGGAATTGTTCGATTTGGAATTGAGCAAACCTGGGATGTATCTACATTTGGAAAAATATCTCTAACTTTAAGCATCTCTAATATGATGATGATATTTATTAATGCTATTGGTATTATAATGTTCCCAATGCTTCGTAGAACAAATAAAGAAAAATTATCAAACATTTATACCACTTTCAGAGATATTTTAATGGTATTCCTTTTAGGAATTTTAATATTATATTATCCATTAAAGACTGCTATGGTAGCTTGGCTCCCCCAATATTCAGAGAGCCTGCTATATATGGCTATAATATTCCCAACTTTTATTTATGAAGGAAAAATGGCCTTACTTATTAGTACATATTTGAAGACATTAAGGCTAGAAAATATTATTTTAAAAATAAATTTAGTATCAATGATTATCAGCTTAATTACAACATATATCTGTACCGAAATATTATATAACTTAAATTTATCTATACTAAATATTGTGATTCTTATAATTATACGTTCTATTTTGGCAGAAATATTTTTATCAAGATCTTTAAAGATTAATGTAAAAAAAGATATAATTCTTGAGATAAGTTTGACATTCATATTCATTCTTACAGGATGGTATATTAATTCATGGATGTCTATATTGTTCTATGGTTTTTTCTATATTTTATATTTATTCATCAAAAGAAATGAACTTCTTAACAGTTTTCAAAGTTTTAAAAATTTATTAAAAGATTAGGAGATATGAGTAGTGAAAACTATTTTAATAACAGGTGGCGCTGGATTTATTGGAAGTAACTTCGTCAAATTAATGTTAAAAAAATATCCAGAATATAAAATTATAAATATCGACGCTCTTACATATTCAGGAAACTTAGAAAATTTGAGTGATATTAGTGATAAAGCTAATTATAATTTTTTTAAAGTTGATATTCGAGAGCGAGAAAAAGTTGAAGAAATATTTAGAGATAATGAAATAACTACTGTTGTAAATTTTGCTGCAGAGTCTCATGTTGACAGAAGTATTGAAAATCCGGGAATTTTTTTAACAACGAATGTAATTGGAACCCAAGTGCTTTTAGATACTGCAAAAAAACATTGGAAATTAAATCCGAAAGATAAATATTGTAATGAGTACAAACCAAATGTAAAATTTATTCAGGTTTCAACTGATGAAGTATATGGCACTCTAGGAAAAACTGGCATGTTTGTTGAAAATATGCCGCTAATGCCCAATAGTCCCTATTCAGCATCCAAGGCAAGTGCAGATTTGATTGTTCGAGCTTATCATAAAACATTTGGTATGCCAGTTAATATAACGAGATGTAGCAATAACTATGGACCCTATCAGTTTCCAGAGAAGCTAATTCCGTTGATGATAAATAACTGTATAAATGAAAAGGAGCTTCCAATATATGGTGATGGAATGCAGGTGAGAGACTGGCTTCATGTAACTGATCACTGTTTGGCAATAGATACTGTCCTTCATAATGGTATAGATGGAGAAATCTATAATATAGGCGGAAATAATGAAAAGACTAATATTGATATTGTAAAATTGATTATTAATACTCTTGGTAAGTCAGAAAATTTAATTAAATATGTAAAAGATAGGCCCGGACACGACAAAAGATATGCAATCGATAATACTAAAATTACAACAGAACTTGGCTGGAAACCTATCTATACATTTGATCTAGGAATTAGGGAGACGATCCAATGGTATGTAGAAAATTATAAATGGATCGAAAACATCCTTACAGGTGATTATATTAATTATTATGACAGGATGTATTCAAGTATAGGTGAGGTTGCATCATCGCGCAAACTATAGATAAGAAGGCAACCGTTTATTTAAGGTTGTCCTTTTATTTATTAAACATTAAGGAGAGAAATTTGAATGAGAATACTTATAACTGGTGCTGCGGGATTTATTGGCTTTCACCTTTCAAAAGAATTATTAGAGGAGTCTCATGAGATAATTGGTATTGATAATTTAAATGATTATTACGATCCATCTTTAAAGGAATCGAGACTGGATATCTTGAATAAATATAAAAACTTTAAATTTCACAAAGTGGATTTAAAAGATAAAGACGCTGTAGATGAGATTTTTAAAACATACAAACCAACTCATGTCATCAACTTAGCTGCACAAGCAGGGGTTCGTTACTCTATCGAGAATCCGTATGCTTATGTTGATTCAAACTTGATTGGTTTTGTAAATATTCTAGAAGCGTGTAGAAACTATCCAGTAGAGCATTTACTATATGCTTCTTCAAGTTCTGTCTATGGTGGTAATAAAGTAGCACCATTTTCTACTAACCACAATGTAGACCATCCAGTATCGCTCTATGCAGCAACAAAAAAATCCAATGAATTGATGGCTCACACTTATAGTCATCTTTATGGTATTCCTACGACAGGACTTCGTTTCTTTACAGTTTATGGCCCTTATGGTAGACCTGACATGGCTTACTTCTCTTTTACCAAAGATATTTTAGCTGGAAAAGCTATTAAAGTATTCAATCATGGGAAAATGGAAAGAGATTTTACTTACATTGATGATATTGTAGAAGGAATTGTAAAGTTGATTGATAAAGTTCCTACTGCTAATAAAGAATGGGATGAGAGTAAGGATGATTTAAGTACAAGCTTTGCTCCTTATAAAATTTATAATATTGGTAATAATAATCCGGTTCAACTTATGCGTTTCATAAATGCACTTGAATCAGCACTGGGTATTGAAGCAGAAAAAAATTATATGGAAATGCAACCAGGTGATGTACTCAGAACATACGCAGATGTAAGTGATCTTGAAAAAGATATTAACTTTAAACCTTCAACAAGCATCGAAGAGGGACTGACTAAGTTCGTAGAATGGTATAAAGATTATTATGAAGTAAAGTAAATAAGTATTTTACTGTCTAAATAGTTAAATAATAAACAATTTAAAATTTAAGATAACTATTATCAATTCATAGAGATTATAAATTAGGAGGAAGATTCAGTGAAAATCACAGTCGCAGGTACAGGGTATGTTGGTTTATCAATCGCCGTCTTATTAGCTCAGCATCATGAGGTTACAGCTCTAGATATTATTCAAGAGAAGGTCGATTTAATCAATAAACGAATCGCACCGATTGAGGACAAAGAAATTGAAGATTT
Source organism: Facklamia miroungae (assembly GCF_012396555.1). Classification (GTDB taxonomy): domain Bacteria; phylum Bacillota; class Bacilli; order Lactobacillales; family Aerococcaceae; genus Facklamia; species Facklamia miroungae. The sequence goes on along the minus strand of NZ_JAAXPS010000001.1, from coordinate 241,286 downwards.
CTTTGCCCATCAAGAGCTTAATTTGACAGCGACTACCAATGCAGAAGAAGCGCATAAAGAAGCTGAGATGGTGATTATAGCTACACCGACCAACTATGATGATGAGACCCATACCTTTGATACGACGGCTGTTGAAGCAGTCATTGAAGATGTTTTACGGATTAATCCGCAAGCTACGATTGTCATTAAGTCTACCATTCCTGTTGGTTATACTGAGGCTGTTAAAGAAAAGTATGGGGTTGATAATATTATCTTTTCTCCTGAATTTTTAAGAGAAGGGAAGGCCTTATATGATAATTTATACCCTTCCCGTATTGTCGTGGGTGATCATAATGAAGCGGCTAAAAAATTTGCGGACCTTTTAGTAGAAGGTGCCCATAGTGAGGATGTACCCGTACTCTTTACCAATTCAACCGAAGCCGAAGCCATTAAGCTATTCGCTAATACTTACTTAGCTCTTCGTGTTTCTTACTTTAATGAATTAGACACTTATGCTGAAGTGAGAGGTTTGGATGCAGGTCAAATTATTCAAGGGGTTGGGCTAGACCCACGGATTGGAACACATTATAATAACCCTTCCTTTGGTTATGGGGGTTATTGTTTACCCAAAGATACTAAACAATTATTAGCTAATTACGGTGATATTCCGCAGAATATGATGACCGCCGTTGTTGATTCTAACAAAACCCGTAAACAACATATTGCTAACAGTGTGATGAAGAGAAATCCTAAAACAGTGGGTGTTTTCCGTCTCACCATGAAATCTGGCTCAGATAATTTTAGACAATCGGCGATCCAGGATATTATTAAACTTCTAATGGATGAAGGCGTTGAAATCATTATTTATGAACCAACCTTATCAGAAGATACCATCATGAATTGTCCTGTTATTCATGACTTAACGGACTTCAAGCAAAAGTCGGACCTTATTTTAGCCAATCGTATGGAAGATGAATTAAAAGATACGTTAGGAAAAGTCTTTACACGCGATATTTTTAATGAAAACTAGCAATTTTTAGCATAGTAAATCATTTACTATGCTTTTTAGCGTGGAATCGTTTGATCAAAGAGAGGAGCATTTAGAAGAATGACACAAAAAGTTCGCAAAGCAATCATCCCTGCCGCAGGATATGGAACACGTTTTTTACCAGCCACTAAGGCCATGCCGAAAGAGATGTTACCGATTATTGATAAACCAACCATTCAATATATCGTGGAAGAAGCGGTAGCGGCTGGAATAGAGGATATTATTATTATCACTGGTAAATCGAAACGGGCGATTGAGGACCATTTTGACAAGAATACTGAGTTAGAATTAGACCTCATGAATAAGGGTAAAATAGCCATGTTGGAGTCCGTCCAAAAAGCATCGAACTTAGCCAATATTTATTTTATCCGCCAAAAGGAAATGAAAGGTTTAGGTGATGCTATTTATACAGCGCGAACCTTTATTGGCAATGAACCTTTTGCGGTTCTTCTAGGTGATGACATCGTTGTAGCTGAAGAAGGCGACGAGCCAGCGATTAAACAATTAATGGATGAATACCATCTAACCGGTTCATCAGTCATTGGCGTCCAAACTGTTCCACACGACCAGACGCACCGCTATGGGATTATCGACCCACTTGAACAAGAAGGGCGCTTATACAAGGTAAAAACCTTTGTTGAGAAACCCAAACAAGGAACGGCTCCTTCTAATCAAGCTATCATGGGACGTTACGTATTAACGCCTAAAATCTTTGATTTTTTAGCCAAGAAGCAAGTCGGAGCAGGCGGCGAAATTCAATTAACCGATGCTATTCAAATGTTAAACCAGGTCGAACCGGTCTATGCTTATGACTTCAAAGGCATTCGCTATGATGTAGGAGAGAAGATCGGCTTTATCAAGACCACCATTGACTTTGCCCTCCACCGTGAATTTGGTGATGAAATCCGTCAGTATATGCGGGAGAAGTTGGAAGAGGAATAAGATTAATAGATTAAACCCCTAGAGTTGAATTTCACTCTAGGTGTTTTTATTTTCGCCATATTTATCTATTAAACAATTGAATCGTTTCATAGATTTTCTCTTCAACTAGTCTCAGGATGACTGATTTTTCAAGCTTCGCTTTATAGATAATATAATCTAAACATTCTGAATGACTCGGTAAGACGCTTTTTTCAATTAAGTTGTATTTATCCAGAATCGTAGGGTAAGTAGCAGTGGTCCAAGTGTAGCTGCCTTCAATTGTGGCGATAAAGTCAAGCAGTGACCCACGCTCATAAACTTGTATTAATTTCTTTGAGGAATTAATTTTTTTCTGCCATAAATAGGCCTCAGAATAATCATCCAATTCAAAATCACCGTGGATAATTTCTGTATAAGGTTCTAAGTCTTTAAGTTCTAAATGCTCTTTTTTCGCCAGTGGGTGCTGTTGAGCAATCAGAACGACACGAGGAAAAGAAGAAAGCTGCTTCCACTCAATATACCGCGCTTTTAATTGATTTTCAAAATGGTTCTTATTCTCTGTATAAAAACGAATAATACCAATGTCTGCATTGCCACTGTTAACATCCTCGATGACTTGTAAGTTGGTTGTTTCAGAAAATTTGATAGATAAGTTGTCATTTTCTTCTTGCAGGCGATTGATCATTTTGGCGATTGCAAAAGCAATATAAGAAGACCTTCGAGCTGAAATCGAAAGAGAAGGGAAATGACTGTGCGTTGATTGGTACTTGTTAGCAATCCCTTCATACAAATCGTTGAGCTTCTCAATATCTTGAATGATTTGCAGTCCTTCTTTGGTTAATTCAACCCCTTTATTGGTCCGTTCAAAAATGGTAAAACCAATCGTTTCTTCAAACTTTTTTAAAATAGAACTTAAATAGGGCTGAGAAACAAATAGATTTTGCGAAGCCCGGCTGATGGAACCAGTTTTGGCAATTTCCAGAATGTATTTAATATGATTAATGTCCATGGTCATGACTCCTAGTAGGTTGATTATAAGTAAATGAGTATAGGCGGTATTGTTATCATGTATTTTTAATTTAAAATGAAGAGTGATAGAATTTAATCAAAGATGTAAGCGCTGTCTTTAAAAGAGAACCGTTCTCACTAAGTTTATCATAGTTGCAGACTATTTAAAAAATTAGATTGGGAGGAATCTGTATGTCAGAACATCTACAATTTGCCAATCATCCTTTGATGTACATCGTCAGTGGGATTGGTATTGCTTTAGTATTGGTTCAAGGGACCTATATACTAAGAAAAGCAATGAAGGCGACTAAAGAATTAAATATGGATCAAAAACGCGTTAAAAAAGGTTTAAGAGTCGCGGCAATGGCGAGTATTGGACCTGCTTTAGGGATTGTTGGAAGTATCTTATCGTTAATTGTTTCATTGGGGGCGCCAGTATCGGCCTTACGTATGTCAATTATTGGGGGTACCAACTACGAAACCATGGCAGCTACATTTGGTGCGCAAGCAGCAGGGGGAGAACTCTCTCCAATGATGGATCCAACTGTGTATGCCAATGCCTTATGGACGCCGGCCTTAGGGGTTATTCCTTGGTTGGTTGTGACCTTCTTCTTTGGCCATCGAATGAACATTATCAATGATTTTATGACCGGTGGTCGCAAAGCTTTACTACCAGCTGTGAGTGTCGGAGCCATGTTAGGGTCTTTTGCCTACTTTGTAATGAATAATGTGGTTAAGATTACCATTAACCCTTCCTATGCTGTTGCTTCATTGTCTGCTTTAGTTATTATGATTATCTGTCAGAAATTTAGTGATAAATACGAATGGCTAAAATCTTGGTCATTAACTATTGCTATGTTCGCTGGTGCCATGTTTGGCATGTTCTTTGTTTAAGGAGGAATCTAAATGGGAGCCTATGAGAAATTTACTAAGAGTATTACCAATTTTGGTCGTTTAACGATGGTGTTAGGTGTGATTGCTGTCTTACTACCCCCATTAACCATGACCTTTGTCTTTGGGTATAATCCAGGAATAGCAGCCATTATTGCCGGTGCGATTTCCCAAATGTCTGTTTCAGGTGCTTTTTATTTGAGTGAACCCTTAACTTACTTCCCAATTGTAGGAACTTCAGGCCTCTATTTGACCATGCTATCTGGTAATGGTGTCAATATGAAGATTCCAGCCGCAGCCATTTCATCAGAAGCCTCTGGATATAAGCAAGGAACCGATGAAGGGGCTTTGATGGGAACGATCGGTTTAGCCGTTTCAATCTATGTCGCTGTTTTCTTTGTGATCTTTTCGACGATTTTAGGACAGACGGTCATTACAACCTTACCTGCCGACTTAGCCAAGTTCTTTGAATTAATTATTCCAGGTATCTACGGAGCAATTTTTGGTCAATTCATGGTTAAATCTTATAAGACTGGACTTTTTGCCTTATTCATTTCGACCGTTATGATCTACATTGTTCAGTTCATTCCAGGAAATCCATCTTTTGTTATTACTTTGACATCGATCTTTACAACAATTTTATTCGCCCGTAAACAATTAGAAAAAGGTCTTTTAAAATAATAGGAGGTATATTATGATTAGCCAACGTAACTTAGAAGTCTTCGAAGAAATGCTCTTGATTCATTCACCCTCAAAAGAAGAAAAAGAAATGGCGGACTATGTCATTAGTTTTCTTGAAAGGTTAGGAGCTGAAATCTTCCTCGATGAGAGCCAGCATACCTATGGTGGCAATTCGCCAGTTATCTTTGCTAAAATTAAAGGAGACATAGAAGGCGAGGGCGTGTCTTTAAATGCTCATACCGATGTGATTCAACCGAACAAGGACTTAAAAATAGTCAAGAAAGATAATATTTGGTCTTCTGATGGGACGACCACGCTCGGCGGCGATGATAAGGCCGGTTTAGCAGCCATTCTTACGGCTGTAGAATACATTGTTGAAAATAAGATCAGTCATGAAGATATTTATGTGATTGTAACTCCCGGTGAAGAACAAGGGATGTTAGGTGCGCGTAATATAAACTGGCAAAATGTCTATCAACACATTCAACCCGCCAAGAATATGATTGTGGCCGACAATGCCGGTAAAGCCAATAAAGTCGCCTATCAAGCCCCTACTTGCTACCGCTTCTCAATTGAGATTAAAGGGCGCAAGGCTCACGCAGGAATTGAACCTGAAAAGGGCATCAATGCCATCCAAGTAGCTAGCCGAATTATCGCTGAAATGCCTTTACTGCGCATTGATGATGAAACGACCGCAAATGTTTCACAAATCACGTCTGATTTTCCAAATAATGTAGTACCTGATTCATGTATCTTCACAGGTGAGATCCGCTCACATTCACAAGATAAAGTCCAAAATCTCCTGCAAGACTTTGAAACCATCATTAAGAAGTATACGGATGACTATTCAATTGAAACACGTTGTGATTATCCAGCTCTTTCCAGTCAAGATGACCTAAAATTTGTTAAAGAAATTGTCGCAGCCTATGAAACGGTCGGTGTCAAAGCCGAACCGCAAATCATTGGCGGTGGGTCAGATGCCAATTTCTTTGCCGAAGAAGGCTTCAACTCCGCCATCGTAGGTGTTGGTATGGAACAAGTCCATACGACTGAAGAATACCTTGATACTCATGAAATGATCAAAACAACCAAAGCGTTGATTAATTATTTAAGTAAATAGTAAGTAGGTGGTTTAATGCCAAGTGAAGAACTTTTTGAAAAAATTGACCAGTATGAAAATAAGATCATTGAATGGCGTCGTACCTTGCACCAGTTTCCCGAACTAGGACTCGAACTCCCCCAAACAGTGGCCTATGTCCGCAGTCAACTTGTGGAGATGGGTCTGTCGGTTCAAGACCATTATGTCAACGGCAATGGCTTAGCTGTCGTTATTGAGGGGACGAGAGAGGGAAGTCCTTGTGACCGGGTCATGGGCCTTCGAACCGATATGGATGGATTGCCTATCCAAGAGGAAACCGGTTTGCCTTTTGCTTCGAAAAACGGCAACATGCACGCTTGTGGCCATGACGGACACACGGCCAACCTTTTAGGCGTCGCCTGGTACTTATCGCAAAATACACACTTATTCCGTGGAAAAGTGAAATTGATCTTTCAACCAGGAGAAGAATATCCTGGTGGAGCCGAACCGATGATTCAAGAAGGGGTCCTAAAGGATCCCGACGTGACTCGGGTACTGGGTTTTCATATTGGTCATTTAGATAAAGAAATACCACCCGGACATATTTCATACCGAGTAGGTCCCATGATGGCCTCGATGGATCGTTTCCGGATCACCATAAAGGGGAGTGGTTTCCATGCAGGTTATCCTGAAAGCTCTAAAGACCCCATTCCGGTGGCTGCTGAACTGATCACAGCCTTTCAAACCATCAAGAGTCGAAATATCAAAGCCAGTGAGCCGGTTGTGATTTCTGTGACGCACATTGAAGGGGGTTTTAATCAAAACATTATCCCCGACCAAGTCTTTATCGAAGGCACCGTTCGTACACTCAATGACACCATGCGGTCCTTTATCCATGGTCGAATGGAAAAGATCATTCAAGGCTTAGAAGTGGCTTATGACGTTCAAATTAGCTTTTCTTATGATTATAAATACCCTGTCTTAATCAATGATGAAGTCGCAACGAAGGAGACCGTCCAAGCTCTTAAAGCAGGATTAGGAAGTGGTTTAATCATGGCTTCAAAAGATGCCTTAATGGGGGCAGAAGACTTTGCTTATTACGGAAAAGAAGTTCCTGCTAGCTTTTTATTCCTGGCCAATCCTCGCTCTATCGATGGTCACTTCCATGGACACCACAGTTCGAAATTTGACATTGATGAAAGCAAACTCATCTTAGCCTTTAAAGCTTTTATCCTAGCAACTCTTGATTATTTACAATAGATGGATAAACCGTCTTTAGGTCCAAAGGCCTTCAAGACGGTTTTTATCTATATTAATTTTTGATCAAACCTTAAAGCTTTTCTTATCGTAATTATTCGCTTTTGATATAGAAAATAGCTATTTTTCTATGTTATAATTATTAACATTAACTATCAATTATAAGGGAGAGCATACAATGAAAAAATGGTTATTAGCAGGTACAGTCGGCTTATTGACTTCAGGCCTTTTCTTTAATACGTGGGTGAGTGCAGAAGTCAATGAGGAGAAGTTAGGTTATGTCGTTTTTGCTGAAAGAGAAGATCAGTCAAAATTTGAAGAAGTGGACAAATATAAGGTTCTTTCGGCCAATACCATGAAAGCCAGCTTAAAGAGTGATAAGGACAAGGTTATGACTTTTAACTTACTGCATATCCTCTCACCAGAAGAAGAAAAAGATGAAGAATATGCCCAAGAAGCTAAAGAGCGCTTGGAAGACTTGATGAAAGCTGCTGGCAAGGTCGAATTAGAATTATTTGAAGTTGAAAAAGAAGATCGCCAAGATGAATCGGTTAAAAAAGAAGATTATGTGGCGAACTTATGGTTAGATGGCATATTAGTGCAAGAAATTCTCTTAACGGAAGGGTACTCAGTGATCCAACTCGACCAAACAAAAGAAGCAGAAACGGCTAAAGAATACTTAGATGTTCTTGTTCAATCCCAAGACTATGCTGCGAAAAATCGTTATTATGTTTGGGAGAATAACTCCAATCAGTTTCTAGCCAATGCCGAATTCCCTGAAGTGATTAAAAATACACAAACGGGTCAAGTCGTTGTTTCTCAAGCCAATAATACTCAAAAAGCAAATGCTTTATTTGAATTACCGAGCAAGAATAACCAATCCAATCCAACGCAAGAATCGAATAATTCATACAATAATCAAGCAGAAGAAGTTTCAGCGCCAGTAGTGTCTGAAGAACCTGTTTACAATTATACAGAGCCAGAACCAGAACCAGAACCGGCTCCAGAGCAAAATGTGTATTATGCTAACTGTACCATTGCTCGTCAAGCAGGAGCAGCTCCCGTCTATCGCGGACAACCTGGATATGGTCCACACTTAGACCGAGACAATGATGGTATTGGTTGCGAGTAAAGGTGAACGCTAAATTTTGATTACATACTCTCAGAGCTGATAGCGATCCGAGCTATTGGCTCTTTTATTTTGTAGCCATCAACTTTTTATAATTTTTAAAAATTTTGTCAACTTTTAACCGATTGTCAAAGGTGATAACTTTTCTTCAGACTTCTGATTATATAATCTTAAATATATGTTTTTATTTTAATAAGAATATGATATCGGCCTACAGTGAGAAAATAGAGGTAATATTTTAAATAAAAATTTCAAATATTAAAATTTTTAAACTTAAGAGTATTGCAAAGGCTTTAAAAATATGTATAATTCAAATTGTTGATCAACATTATTTAAGAATATACTCTGAAGGGAGGAGCCGGTCACTTAGAAATTTTTATTTAAGATTTTTTAAAATTTTAAATCGTTATATATTCCTATTGAGGTCGCAAGTATCTATGGCTAATTTTTCGTTGTAAGTGAAGGAAATCTATCATCAGATAGAATAATGCTTGTTGGATAACTTTACAAGAAGTCTTAATAAACGATTAAAGTAGATTTGACTAGGAGGATACGAATGCTCGAAATTAGAAATTCGAGAGGCAAAAAAGTTTGCGAGCTTGATTCAAATCGGAAATTAGTTGTGATTGTAAATAAAGGAATTCGCACTGAAATTGCGTTTACGCCATGCAATAGAGTAGTTATTAACGAAGTGAAGGCTCCCCACAGACAAGAAAAGAATCATAAAACGAAATCATAAAAGAACCGCTAGACGGGCGAGATATTGAGGAAACTCCCTTAATCATCTGCCCGTCTTTTTGTTGTGTTTATTAAAAAGGAGGAAAGAAAATGGTTAAAAGTAAAGCGGAGTTAGAAAAAGTTGTTATTCTATTTGATCCTTTAATTCATCATTGGCTTCATCATTATCAAATTGCAAGTTATGACTGTGATTACCAAGACCACTTACAAGAAATGCGGATTGAATTGTTGGAGTTATATCAGCGCTTTGAAGGGGATCCTTTAAATAATCAAGACGACCGCTACCAGTTTGTAGCCTATGCTGGTAAGGGATTGCGTTGGTTTTTACTGAATCGTTTACGTAAATCTAAGTATACAGTGACACCAACAGATCCTTTCGCCTTTAATCATTTGTTAGAAGCGGGTCCTAACACTAGCCAAGAAGAAGCGGTTTTTCTCCTCAAAGAAACGGCTAAGCAGTACTTAACCGGTCGTGAATGGAAGGTATTTAATTTATTGCTGTCTGGTCGCTGGTTGAATCATGAAATTTGCCAACTTACTCAGGTCTCAGAACGCACCCTCCGTTACGATAAAGAGCGAATCGGTCATAAATTACGAAATTTATTAAAAGACATAGGAAATAATTTTATTCTTTTATTGCCGTTTTTTATGATCTGATTGTGTGTATAAAGTGTAAGAGCGTACGGCTTACAAAAACACATAGGAGGAACTATCATGAACAACAAAGAGTACAAATCAGGTCGTTTAACGTTGAAGGGAATGAATCCGGCTACGGAGAAAAGCTTTATGGTCACTATTCAGGGATTGATTGAAAATGTTACACCCGAACAGGTGCAAGTGATTAAAGATCAAATGGATCAATTAACCATTAATCCTACGGATACCGCTCAAGCCATCTATGCATATAATTTTGTTTAGTAGTAGAAAGGAGAATATAAATGAAAGATAGTATGGTTCTTGAATTAGTTTTCTTAGATGCTGCAGGTAAAAATCGTAAAATTACGATTAGTCAACCGGCTTTAAATATCGCCCAAGAAACGGCTGAAGCGGTGATGCAAGCGATTGTAGCTTGTGATCTTTTCAAGGATGAAAAGGGCATGGATATGTATGTGACGCCTGTCGTAGCTCGTTATGTCGAGCGTAATGTGACAGATGTCTATGCGTATGAAGAAGCTTAATTAGCTTGAAGCACGAAGGAGTTGAGTTTTTGGACTCAACTCCTTCTTTATGAAAGGAGGACGAGTATGAATCTAATTGATTACGGCTCTTATGCGGGAGCCATCATTGCTGTCATTACACTCATCTCCAAAATGATCCGCTTGATCACGGCGATTCATGATCTGGTAGAACGCATTGACTGGATGCAAGCAAAACTTGAAGATAATCATCAAGCCATCCAATCTTTAAGGCAAAGAGTCGAATGGCATGAGCGGTACCTCTGGCCCCTTGAAACGTGTCAAGAGAGATAATAGAAAGAATTTAAAAAGAAAGGATGATTAAATGCTGTCCAATCAGTTGTATGATCTGAGTAAATGGATTGTTTTGATTTTTTTACCGGCTTTGGCTGTTTTTATTCAAGGTATGGGTGAACTCTACCTATGGGACTCAGCTTCTCGTTGGGTGGGTGTGATTAATTTGTTGACGATTTTTTTAGGCTCGCTCTTACAGATCTCTTCTTATCATTATCATAATGATAACTCTCCTAAAGGATGGGGGCTAGCGATATGACAAAAGACCCTTGGATTGTTAAAAGAATGGCCAGCTTAGCTACGCTTTTTCAAAAATACCCCAGTTCCATTTCGGTGGCTACTCGGATGGCTCAATTTATTCTTGAATCAAATGGTGGCAGATCGCCGCTTTACCTCCAATCGAACAATGGCTTTGGAATAAAAGCTTCCGCTCCTTGGCAAGGACGGGTGGTGGAACACGCCTCGCTTGAAGCAAACGGTGAAATGGAGGTGTCGCTCTTTCGCGCTTACTCAAGTCTCGAAGAAGGGATTGCTGACCATGCTAAGTTCTTTACTTCAACCGATTACCGCAAGAATGTGGTCTATAAGGCTGCTATTGAAGCACTCGATTCCCATCAAGAAGCCCGTGCCTTAAGCGGTAGCTATGCGGTCGATCCCACTTATGGCGATCAATTAGTCAAACTCATTCGAACCTATGATCTGACCCAATATAACCTTCAACCCGCAAAAGAGACCGTCCCTATTTCTGAAGACTTTACTCCTATCGTGATTGACCGGCGAGCGGAGGCTTTAGGAGGGCAAGCAAAAGACCGGTCGATTCAAGCGATCACAACCATCGTATGGCATTATACCGCGGTAAAACGGTCATTAGATCGTAAGATCTGGCATCACGAAGCCTTTTGGCAAGAAGAAAGAGGCTGGGATCGTGGGGGCTATCACTATTATATTGATAGCCAAGCCAACATCTATCAAAATTATGATTTGGAAAGAATTACCTGGGGAGTGGCTGATTGTAACCATTTTTGTGTGCATATTTCAGTGGAAGCGAACACCAAAGACGATTATTCGGCTGAACAAATTAGGGCTAGAGACTGGCTCACCCGCCACCTCATGGAGCAATTAAAGCTCGATGCTTCTGCTGTTAAGGGACATTGGGAAGTGAATAATAATAGTCTGTGTCCGGGTTACAATAAAGAAGAGATGGACGCCTTCCGCCGTCAATTAACATTACCATCAGTTCCAGAAAGGCCAGAAAGGGTAGAAACCTGCTTTATACTAGGTGGGAAGCGTTTCTTGATTCGTCTTGTCGATTAACGTTCTCTTTTCTATCTCCTCCTCAAGTCGGATATGAATTTCGTTTATTCATGTTATCATTACTTGAACAAACAAGTGGGGTGAAACAATGAATAATGGAGTAAAAATGTTCTTTCGCTATTTTTTTCTAACGATAGGCATTCTTTCGTTTACAGTTTGGGCTGTCTTTTATGGTTTGGGTCATTATGTTCAATCGATACCCAATGACCTTTCTCAGCAGGAGATTCAAATGGTTAAAAATCGCTTAGAACAGTCGCAAGAACTCACAACCATGAAGTACCACTATACTAATATGGGGCATTATGAAAAGCAAAAAGCACTTAAAAATTGGAAGATTCCCTTCACAGAAACAGAATTTATTCTTTCTTATGCTGGAGTTATCCATGCAGGGGTCGATTTAAATGAAGTCGATTTAAAGACTTCCGATAATGAATTAATCATTAAGTTGCCTAAAGCTAAACTCTTAGCCCACGAAGTGGATAATGATTCGATCGAAATTTTAGATGAAGAAAAATCTATTTTCAATCCCTTACAGGTGAGTGATGTGACCAATTTACAAACAGACCTGAAGAAAGAGATGGAAAAAGAGGCAGTCGCCAATGGATTATTAGAAGAAGCTCAAGCCTATTCTAAAGAGCAAGTAAGTATTTTGCTTCAAGAAATATTAGAATCAATCAATCCTGAGCTTGAACTCAAGATCGAAGTGGCTTAAATTTTTCAACGAAAGTTCTTACCATTCATGGTAGGAGCTTTTTTATTTGGTTCATTGTTTAGTGTAAAAAGATACTCAATCCGTTATAATTAATAGAAGAGTATAAAGAATGTTGAGGTGCAAAATGAAAATAGCAATTATAGGGGCAGGAGTTGCTGGGGCTGCTGCTGTCAAATCAATTATTGAAGAGGATCCTTCAGGCATTATCAGTCATGTTGATGTCTTTGAAGACCGTGTACAAATAGGGGTAGGCTCGCCTTATCAAGCAGATTCCAAGCAATTATTAATGAATTCTTATGTCGGTGATTTAGGTTTTGAATGGCAGGATTCGGACCATTATCTGCGTTGGTTGCAAGTGCATTATCCCGAATATGCTCAGCGCGATATTTTCTCTCCCCGACCTATCTTTGGGCAATACATTGAGGCGTATTTTGCTCCTTATTTTGAAGATGCGCGTATTCATGTCTTACATCATCGCATCCACCGTTTTGAGGTTAAAGGAAAGAATCAATATTATTTAAAAGACGACCAAGGTCAAGACTATGGACCCTACGATTCTGTCATAATGACGGTAGGGCATCCTCCTTATGCGGATCACTATGATCTACTAGGTCAAGAAGGGTATATTCACCATCCCTATCCAGTTGAGCAGGTTTTGTCCGAATTGGACCCGCAAAAGCGGATTGGGATTATTGGTTCGGGACTGACAGGAATTGATATCATGCGCTATTTGCAAAATGAATATCCCATTACGATTGATCATCCCGTAACTTTCTATATCTTAGATCAGCCCTTTTCAACCCCTAAATTTGAACGCTTTTTTGAAGAGATTGTCTTTACTTTGGATGATGAGTGGATTGAGCAGCAGCTTAATCAATCCGAGGAGCGAGTGATTCCTTTAGAAACCATCTTTCAACAATTTGAAGCCGATATGGCTGCTAATGGGATAGACTGGAAAGTTCTAGTGGAGCGCTACAGCCAAGGCTCGATTGGTGAAGGATTGATGGCTATTCATCAACAGAATCGCCGCTTGAGTATTTTGCAATTATATGGGCGTAAGTTAACCGCCTTTTTACCAGCGCTTAACATGGCTTTGTCAACCCACGATCGGATTCGATTTTTCAGAGATTTTATGGGCTTGTTTGAACATTTTAGAAGTCAAACACCAGCTGAAAGTATCAAATTCATCCTTGAAGGACTTAAAGAAGGTCGTATTCGAATTGTTTCAGGTATGAAAGAGGTTGAAGTGGAGGAAGATGGCTTTACAGTTATTACCCAGAAGGGTCTGCGTTATCGCGCAGGTTACCTAATCAACGCAACGGGCTTTGATCAGCATTTAGATTCAGCTGCTCAACATGATCCTTTAATTAAGCAAATGTATAATGAAGGTATTATTCAAGCTAATCCTTTAGGTGGTATTTTAGTTGATTGGCCGACCACCCAAGTCTTAAGTCAAAAGTATGGACTGATACCCAATTGTTATTTAACCGGACATTGGATCTTCTCCACCCAATTTGGCAATAATAATACCAAACTGACCTATAAGCAAGCGCAAGCCTGTGTCAAGCATCTCTTAGATTCCCATCAGTAGATCAGAGCTTGTTAAGCAGAGTAAGACTTTTGTATAATGGAGATAAAATAATGAAAGATAAGGTGGCGTTATGAAAATTACAGTTGCAGGAATGGGCTATGTGGGACTTTCAAATGCGATTTTATTAGCACAGCATAATGAGGTAAAGGCCATGGAAATTGTCAAAGAGCGGGTCGATTTAATCAATCAAAGGATCGCTCCCATTGTGGATAGTGAAATTTCTGAGTATTTAGCTCACCATGATTTAAATCTTATGGCAACCGATGATCCAAGCTTGGCTTATACTGGAGCGGACTTAGTGATTATAGCCACTCCGACTAACTATAATGATGAGACCAATCATTTTGATACCAGCGCGGTAGAAGATGCCTTGGATAAGGTGAAAGCATTCGCCCCCCAAGCGGTGGTCGTTATTAAATCAACCATCCCGGTTGGTTATACCCAAGAAATCCGTCAAGACTATGGTATGGATATCATTTTTTCACCCGAATTCTTACGTGAAGGGAAGGCGCTCTATGATAACTTACATCCTTCTAGGATAATTGTAGGCAATGAATCGCCTAAAAGTCAGCAAGTGGCTCAGCTGTTTGCTCAAGCAGCCCTTGACAAGGATGTTCATATTCTGACCATGCCATCGACTGAAGCAGAAGCGGTCAAGCTCTTTTCTAACACGTATTTAGCCTTAAGAATTTCTTACTTTAATGAGTTAGACACCTATGCGGAAGTCCGTGGTCTCAATAGTCAACATATTATTGAAGGGGTAGGCTTAGATCCTCGAATTGGTGATCACTATAACAATCCTTCCTTTGGTTATGGCGGTTATTGCCTACCTAAAGATACCAAGCAATTATTAGCTAATTACCAGGATGTGCCAAACAATCTCATTCAAGCCATCGTTGATTCCAACGCTACCCGCAAAGAACATATTGCTTCGCAAATTCTTTTAAAAGATCCTCAAGTTGTAGGTATCTACCGCTTAACCATGAAATCGAACTCTGATAACTTTCGCCAGTCAGCCATTTTAGATATTCTTAAGAAATTAAGAGCGGAAGGTAAAGAGATTATTATTTATGAGCCAACCCTTGACGATCAGCAATTTGATGGGGAAGAGGTCGAGGGTGATTTCAAAACTTTCTGTTCACGGGCGGATATTATCCTGGCTAATCGTTATGCCGATGAATTAGAGGGTGTTAAAGACAAGGTCTATACCCGCGATGTGTTCCGTAATAACTAAATAAATGGTTTAATAGTCAAAAAAAGATCCTTCTCGCTCATTTCAGCGGGAGGGATCCTTTTGTTTTATTGGTTATGTTGATGTTTGAAGGCGTCTAATTGATTTAAGGCTTTTCTTAATTCAATTTCAGCGGAATGATAGGCCCTGATATCTTGATTAATTTGAGCCTGTTTCATCTTGTCTTCAGCCAGCGATAATTCCATCTTAGTCTTGGCATCGTCGATGTCTAAAGCGCGAACCGCCATATTGGCAATGATGTTGAGTTCATTATCACGAATCTCTAACAACCCACCATTGATCGCAATATAATCATCGGGTTTAGCCTCTTTTAGAGGAGTGACCACGACGGTTGAAATATCTAAAACAGTCATCATGGCAATATGGTTGGGTAGAATCGTGATACCGCCATTAACCGTTTGAACATGGCACTTACGTGCCCGTTTGGTATAAACGACGCCATTAGGAGAAATGATTTGAACTTGAAGGTTCTTAAGCGTTTGCGTCATCCAAATCCACTCCCATTTTCTTAGCTTTTGCGATTGCTTGATCAATATTCCCGACATTCCGGAAGGCTTCTTCAGGTAGATCATCATAATCACCATTTAAAATGCCTTCAAAGCCGTCGATTGTTTCTTGAACCGAAACATAAGAACCAGGAATGCCAGTAAAAGCTTCAGCCACGTGGAAGTTCTGCGATAAGAAGAGCTGAATCCGACGGGCCCGCTTAACGGTAAGTTTTTCTTGTTCACTCAATTCATCGACACCTAAAATGGCAATGATATCTTTAAGGTTTTGATAACCTTGAAGGGTTTGTTGAACACCACGCGCAACACGGTAATGTCTTTCACCTACTATTTCTTCTGATAAAGCTGAAGAAGAGGAAGCCAATGGATCAACGGCCGGGTAAATACCTTGTTCGGTTAATTTACGTTCCAGGTTGGTAGTCGCATCTAAGTGAGAGAAGGTGGTTGCTGGCGCCGGGTCGGTATAGTCATCCGCAGGAACGTATACGGCTTGGATTGATGTAATAGAACCTGCTTTGGTAGAAGTAATACGTTCTTGCATGGCTCCCATTTCGGAAGCGAGGGTTGGTTGATATCCCACTGCGGATGGCATTCTTCCCAGTAGGGCAGAAACTTCCGAACCGGCTTGGGTGAACCGGTAAATATTATCGATAAAGAGTAAGACATCTTGGTGTTTCACATCACGGAAATATTCCGCCATGGTTAAACCGGATAAAGCGACACGCATTCGCGCTCCAGGCGGTTCATTCATTTGACCAAAGACCATGGCTGTGTTTTTTGACACGCCTGATTCACGCATTTCATGAACCAGGTCATTTCCTTCACGTGTTCTTTCACCGACTCCCGTAAAGACTGAGAGGCCACCATGTTCCTGGGTGATGTTGTGAATTAATTCTTGAATTAAGACCGTCTTACCAACACCGGCTCCACCAAAGAGACCGATTTTACCCCCTTTGAGGTAGGGTGCTAATAAGTCAATTACCTTAATTCCCGTTTCAAGGATTTCAAAGTTTGAAGCTAAATCACTATATTCGGGCGCATCAGCATGGATGGAATGTTTAACTACATCCGGAAACATTTCAGGTCCATTATCAACCGTGTCCCCTAAAACGTTGAATACTCGTCCAAGTGTCGCTTCGCCGACAGGAACCTTAATGGGTTCACGTAAATCAATGACTGCCATGCCACGTGACAGACCTTCAGTCGCCTCCATAGCGATGGTTCGAACAGTGTCATGCCCAATATCGATCGCGACTTCGAGTACAACTTTTCGGTGTTCGAGAATCGTTTTTAAATCGGTCGTTTCATCCACTTCTTCGAGGTCGGTTACAACCAAGGCGTGATGGATTTCCGGTGTTCCATATTCTAAGGGAAAGGAAACATCCACGACCGGTCCGATTACTTGTTTAATATGTCCGATTCGCATACTTACTTCCTTCTTTCTTTATGTTGGGCTTGAGCACCTGCAACAATTTCTATAATTTCATTGGTAACTTTGACTTGACGTGCATGATTATACCTTAATTGTAAGTCTTCAATAATTTCTTTGGCATTCTCCGTTGCTGATTGCATAGCAATCATACGGGAGAAATGTTCTGACGTCTTAGCTTGTAAGAGCGCGCCATATACCAAGGACTCGATATACTGAGGCACTAAGCCTTCTAATACGGCTTCAAGCGAAGGTTCAATTAAAAAGACTTTAGAAATTAATTCTTCCTTATTAAAACCAGGTTCCAATTCAATCCGTCGGTTAAGGGCTACGACTGGTAGCAGCCTGTCGACACCAAATTTAGAGCTAGTACCTGAACCCACGCCATAATGGTTATAGGCAAGGTAGAGTTCATCACATTCTTTCTCAACGAAAGCGGAACGGAGTTGGCGAATAAAGTAATGGGCTTCTTGAAAGCCAGGTTGGTCAGACAGTGGGTAGTAGGAGCGGGCAATGGTATAGCCGCGTTCGCGACAATAGCGTTCTCCCGTTCTACCCAAGGTATAGAAGACTAATTCTTGCTCGTCACTAAAGTTCTGATTGGCTATCCACTCGTCCATGCCTTTTATGATATTCACATTATAAGAACCGGCTAAGCCTTTATCAGTAGAGATAAGAAAGATACCAATTTTGTTAACTTTTCGTGTAGTGATCAATGACCGAATATCGGGCTTGGAAAAGTTGGGTGGTGTTACTTTTAAAGTATAGTGTAATTGGACAATCGTATCTCTTAAATGGTCAATATAGACTTGATAAGATTGGGCCATATCCATTAAATGGTTAACCTTATTACGGGATACCATCTGCATGGCATTAGTAATCTTAGCTGTTTTTTCAGTCGAGTTGATATGTCGTTTGATTTCATTAAGTGCCATTATTGATCACTTCCTGGTTTATTTCCTTCGACATGAACTAGGATAAAATTATCAACAATCTTGTCTAAAATAGCATTTAATTCAATTTCGGTTGGTAAAGGTTGATTATCTTCTAACTTCTGTAAGAGGCCAGAATGATAAGTACTGAGTTCATCTGAAATTATTTGTTCTAAGGTATGAATCATATTAACGGGTACTTTATCAAAGAAGCCATTTCCTAGAGCATAGAAGACTACAATTTGCACACCAGATCGCATAGGACGATGAAGCGCTTGTTTCAAGACTTCTACAATGCGTTCACCACGTCTCAATTGGCGAGCAGTCATTTCATCAATATCAGAGCCGAATGAAGTGAAGGCTTCTAATTCACGATATGAAGCTAGGTCTAAACGTAGTGTTCCTGACACTTGTTTCATCGCTTTTAATTGAGCAGATCCACCCACCCGTGACACTGAAAGTCCAGCGTTAATAGCAGGACGCACGCCAGAGAAGAAGAGGTCGCTTTGTAAGAAAATTTGGCCATCGGTGATCGAAATAACGTTAGTTGGAATATAAGCAGAGATATCACCCGCTTGGGTTTCAACGATTGGAAGTGAAGTAATTGAACCCCCACCTAATTTATCAGATAATTTGGCAGAGCGTTCTAATAAGCGAGAATGGAGATAAAAAATATCCCCTGGATAAGCTTCACGTCCGGGTGGTCGCTTGAGTAAGAGGGACATTTCGCGGTAGGCAGCTGCTTGTTTAGAGAGATCATCGTAAATGATTAAAACATGCTTTCCGTCATACATAAACTCTTCTGCCATTGCGGTTGCGGCATAAGGAGCGATGTATAGAAGGGGAGCCGGTTTTGAAGCCGAAGCTGTCATTACAATGGTATAATCCATCGCACCACGGTTGGTGAGGGTATGAACGATATTCTTAACGGTCGATTCTTTTTGTCCGATCGCCACGTAAATACAAATGACATCTTTGCCTTTTTGATTTAAGACTGTATCAATTGCCAAAGAAGTCTTACCGGTTTTACGGTCACCGATGATTAATTCGCGCTGTCCTCTACCGATCGGAACCAGTGAGTCAATAGCTTTGATTCCTGTTTCTAGTGGTTTTTTAACGGATTGGCGTTCCATAATGCCTGGAGCTTCCGCTTCAACAGGACGGGTCTTGTTGGTTAATATAGGACCCTTATCATCAATGGGACGACCCAACGCATCAACGACCCGACCGAGGAGGGCTTTACCGACAGGAACCTCCATGGTATGGTTCATCCGGCGGATAATATCGCCTTCATGAATTTGATGGTAAGAACCAAAAATGATGACACCGACTTGGTCCGTTTCTAAATTCTGTACCATCCCAATCGTACCATCATTGAATTCAACCATTTCACCGTACATGGCATTGTCGAGACCTTCTGAGAAGGCAATACCGTCTCCGACATAGGAAACTGTACCGATTTCTTCTAATTTTTTATCGATTTTGAAATCTTGGATCTGTCTTAGGACATCGTTTGTAAATTTTTCGTTCGCGCTCATGAAGAAATCACCTCTTCACTTTCCGGTATATTAATTTGATTTTGCATGGTTTGTAAGATTTGGCCGCCCGATAGTTCATAATAGAAACGTTCACTTTGTAAACGGACGCCAATAATTAAGTCGGGATCAATAATTGTGGTAAAAGAACGAATAGAAAAGCCAGTAATGCGCATAAATTCTCTGGCAATTTTCATTTTTTCTTCTTTAGTTAAGGGAATTGCGGATGACAAAAAGAGACGTTCACCCATCAATTCTTTAAGTATTTCTTGACTTTCCTCTTCATCGGATACTTCGATATCGAGCAGTTCAAAGAGGAGGTCATCTTCGTAGGTCACTTGACGGCCTGATTTAAGGGCAAGCTCTGCCAAGTCTTCTTGTTTATGAAGTCTACCGTTGTTCATCGAGCTCCTCCAATCGATTAATAAATTCTTGGATCATCTGACGGTGATCATCTTCAGATATCTCTCTACGTACGACTTTACCAGCCATCGCTACCGCCATATGAACTAATGATTCTTGCATGTTTTCAGCGAAGTTTTGTCTTTGTACTTTCAAATCTTCTTGGGTTAATTGAAGCATTTTGCTTTGCTCTTGACGCGTTTCTTCAATCATCTTATCGCGCAAATGACTCGCATCGATTTGTGCTTGACGAATGATCTTTTCTGCTTCGAGATGGGCAGATTTTAATTGGGACTCAATTTGAGAAAGGGCTTCTTGATTAGCTTTTTTTGCATCTTCAGCAGCTTGCCAATCATCAGCAACTTTCTTTTGACGCGTTTCAAGCATTTGATTGAAAGGTTGCCAAGCGAATTTGTAGATCACGTAAAGTAAGATGAGAAAGGATAAGAGAGTTAGTAAGGCTTCGCCTAGGATAATATTTAGGTCCACTGTTGACACTCCTTTAGTAGTTTATGGTTAGCTAAAGATTAAGATAAAGGATATAACAACCGCAATAATCGGCACAGCCTCGATTAGACCGACACCAAGGAACATAAGTGCTCTTAATTGAGAGTCTAATTCCGGTTGACGTGAAATCGATTCGATGGTTTTAGAAATAACCATCCCATTACCGATTGAAGCACCTAGGGCAGCTATTCCGACAGCTAACGCAGCAGCTAATGAATTCATAATTTAATCTCCTTTTATATAGTATTAATGGTTGATTTTATGAGACAGGTAAACCATAGTCAATGTGGTGAAAATATAGGCTTGAATGGCACCAATAAAGACAGAGAATCCCTGCCAAACAAATTGCAGCGGAATCGCAAGTGCCCAGGTAAAAGGTATCAAAATCATTGCAAATTTAGCAATCAGACCAACCAATACTTCACCCGCAAAAATATTACCGAACAAACGCAAAGCTAACGTTGTGGTATTAATCGTTTCTTCAACAAGTTGCAAAGGTAATTTTAGGATGTTGGGGGTTACATAGAAGTTTTTAAGGTGTCCTCCCAAACCATATTTCTTTATCCCTAAAAAATGACCGGATAAAATGGCGATTACGGCTAAGGAAATCGTCACAATCGGATCGGCTGTGGGACTTCTCCAAAACGATACATGTTCTGACACAAGTAAAAAGGGAAGCCCAATTAAATTTGAAATAAAGACAAACAAGAAAAAAGTCAACCCTAAAACGACATAAACTGTTTGATGTTGACCGAGGTTGGCGTCACAAATACCTTCAACAAATTCAATGATGATTTCCATCAAGACCTGAAATTTAGAAGGATGATTGACTGATAATCTTCGACTGACTAATAAACATAATACAGTGATGAGAGCGACCACAAAAAGGGTGGCTATCAAAGTATTGAAATTAAAAGAAAGGCCGAAGAATTTAACAATCGGTGTTTCTTCCATTTGTATTCCTTCTTTCATAAATTTTAATGCCTATTTTACGTTTATTCGACCGATTAGCCCTTCCAAAGGAAAAAATGTAAAATTTTAGCACGTATATTCACTATAGCACAATTTTAGACACTTTCAAAAGAAAACATTGTCCTTTAGGCTTTCCGGCTCTTTTATAGAGGGAGTGGTTATGATGAATTTTTTATAATAATCTTTCAGATGAACATTGATAAAATAGGGCTAGAATCGTTTTTTATTCGCTTACATAAATTGCCGTAAATTATTATTTAAGTGGTGCAATATTTTGATATTTATTCTGGAATCCTTACTCAATAAATTAGAAAAAAATTTTTTACAAAGGGAAAAACACGGTTATTTTTAATAAAGATCAATGAATATTTTTGAATAAGGCGAGTAAATATACTCTTGGCTTTTTTAGTCCTTTTCGTTATGGGTTTCAAACTTTTTGGCTACCTGCTTGATGTAAGGAATAAATTCATTTTTAATTTCCGGATGATCCAAAGCAAAAATAATTGCAGCTTTTAACATACCTTTTGCATCACCAACTTCAAACCATTCCCCTTCATATTCATAGGCTAAAAGGGGATGGCTCTTTTGAAATTCAATTAAAGCATCCGTTAATTCGACCTCACCCGTTGTTCCTGGTTCTAAGGTATCAAGGATTTCAAAGATTTGTGGCTCTAGAATATAGCGACCTGCTGCTGCTAAATTCGAAGGCGCATGGTCTTGAGGTTTTTCAACCATATCTAGAATTTGGTAAACCTGCGGCTTTTGGGTAGCTTGAATATCTAGAATGCCGTAGTTTTTTGTTTGATCAGGATCCACCCGAACGCCAGCAATGATCGTCTGGTTGTATTCTTCATATAATTCAATGATTCGTTGGGAAAGGTTGTCGCCTCGAATAATATCGTCGCCTAAGAGTAAAAGAAAGGGATCGTTGCCTATAAAGGCTTTAGCGTGACGAACAGCATCGCCTAACCCTCTGGGATGGTCTTGTCTTGTGTAGTGAATATTTAAGTTCGAAGTCTCGGTTGCAAGTTTCAATAATTTGTCTTTGCCTTTGGCTTTTAAGTTCTGCTCCAAAGTGAAATTCGCATCAAAATGGTCTTCGATTTCTTGTTTTCCTTTTCCTGTAATAATCAAAATATCTTCGATGCCAGCTGCTAAGGCCTCTTCAACAATAAATTGGATCGCTGGTTTATCAATAATGGGTAAAATTTCTTTGGCAATGGCTTTGGTAGCAGGTAAGAAGCGGGTGCCTAAGCCAGCCGCTGGGATGACCGCTTTTTTAACTTTGTAATTAGACATGTGTACCTCCTATAACCGTTCTTTAACAGTGGCTTTTATGAAATCGATTAAGTCTTCTCGCAATTCGGGCAGACTAAGTCCATATTCAATGATGGTTTCCATATAGCCCATTTTATTGCCGACATCATAACGATGTCCATTGAATTCTAAGGCGAAGACACGTTGGATTTTGTTCAAGCGGTCGATGGCATCGGTAAGCTGAATTTCATTTCCTGCACCAGCTGGTTGTGTTTCAAGTAAGTCAAAAATTTCAGGTGTTAGAAGATAGCGACCAATAATTGCTAAGTTGGATGGAGCAACTTCAGGAGCTGGTTTTTCCACGAAACGTCTCACATTATAAACCCCTTTTTTATATTCACGTTCTGGATCAATCACCCCATATTTAGAAGTGTCTTGACGTGGAACAGGCATAACGGCCAGTGTTGAAGCATGGGTTTCATTATAATTGTTAATGAGCTGTTTGGTGAGGGGAACAGTATCCATCATTAAATCGTCACCTAGCATGACGACGAAGGGTTCATCGCCAATGAAGTTTTTGGCTTGTAAAACGGCATGGCCTAAACCCTTTGGATAGGACTGGCGTTTGAAGAAAAGATTTATCGAATTTAAGTCTTTGATGGTGTTTAACAATTCTTGTTTACCTTTTGCTTCAAGAACGGCTTCTAATTCGTCGTTGGCATCAAAGTGGTCTTCGATGGGACGCTTGGACCGTCCTGTGACAATCAGTATATCTTCAATCCCTGATTGGATGGCTTCCTCGACGATAAATTGAATCGTCGGTTTATTAATAATCGGTAGCATTTCTTTAGGCATGGCCTTGGTAGCAGGCAGGAAGCGAGTACCCAACCCGGCAGCGGGGATTACGGCTTTTCTAACTTTCATAGACAGTCTCCTTTACATATAATCATTTTCATAATAAGGCTTTTGGTTATATTTCTCAAGTTAAGGGCCTAAGCGGAATTATTAATAATAATCGGTATTATTGAGAATTTTTTGTGAAATTCTAGAAATGCTTCCATAAATAGCTTATAATGGCTGTGCTAGATAGAAAGGAAGAATCAAAATGTTCAAGAAACTCTCAAAATATATTGTGTTATTTTCAATAGTGATAAGTAGCTTTTTTATTGCAAATGTTTCTACCCACGCTACCGATATCAATAAACCGTTTGCTGTTTTACTTTTAGGGATTGATACTGGCGATTTAGGACGAACCGAAAAAGGGCGTTCAGATGTGATGCTGATCGCGACTGTCAATCCGGAAGAAGAAAATGTTGTAATCACCTCCATCCCACGTGATACGTATGTTGATATTCCAGGTCGCGGAATGGATAAAATAAACCATGCCTATGCTTTTGGTGGACCTGAATTATCTATTCAAACCGTAGAAAACTGGCTCGATATTGAAATTCCTTACTATATGACTGTCGATATGAAAGGTTTATCCGATGTGGTTGATTCTGTGGGTGGGGTAGACGTTGTGCCACCTAACACTTTTGAGATTGGTGGGTTTACTTTTACTGAGGGTCAAGAAGTTCACCTTGATGGTGAAAAAGCTCTTGCCTATGTGAGAGAAAGATATACATCTGGCGGTGACTATGCACGTCAAAAGCGTCAGAGACAAGTAATCGTTGGGATTGCTCAATCAGCATTGAATCAATCAAAAGGTGTAAAAGAAGTCATCGATATGGCGACGGCTATTAATAAGTATGTTGGAATGAATTTAAATATGTTTGACTTGGGCAAGTTAGTAATCTCTCATGTCGATATGCGTCCAACCATCGCTTTCAACCAGTTCGTAGGTGAAGGAATGAAGATTGATGGAATCTACTATGAACAAATTACTGACGCTTCCTTTAAAGAAAATCAACAAATTATTCATGATGAGCTTGAAGGTAAAGTCACTTCGGATTTAAATTCTGAAGACACTATTCAACTCGAAACTAAAAACGGATCTAGATAAATTTATTCTTCCAACTGGTCTATTAGCCAGTTGGTATTTTTTATTGCAGAAAATGTTTGCTCAATATATAATAAGATTACTTTTCAAATCGATCCTTGTTACGAAAGAGGCTAAATAATGAAACGACCCAAACCCTTTTTAAACGCTGGTCACTTAAAATGGCTAGCTTTAATCTTTATGATTATCGACCATACAGCCGTTATCTTTCTGGCAAATGGCCTTTTCCTCCATCTCAATGATTATTCTTATGACTTTTTGGACCAGATGTATTCTTATTTTTTAATTATGCGTAATCTTGGTCGGTTGGCTTTCCCGATTTATTTATACCTTCTATTAGAAGGGTATCATCACACTAAAGATTTGAAAAAATACTTTATGCGTTTAGGTATATTAGCCCTAGTTTCTGAGATTCCGTTTGATTTAGCTTTTAGTAATCAATGGTTGGATTGGCAACATCAAAATATTTTTGTTGAATTGATGATCGCGTTAATGCTTTTTGCCTGGTTGGATCATTTTAAGGAGCGATGGTTTATGCGGTTGATCGGTATCGGCTTAGCTTTCGGCTTAGCTTATATCACCTTAGCGGATTATGATATCTTTGGCATTTTGGCCGCCGTGATTCTTTATTTCGCTTATGGTAAACGTGTTCGTGAGTCGATCGCTATCTTGCCAGCTTTTGCCTTTGAATATTATATGCCGACTGTCTTTTTAAGTAGTTTATTCATTTATTTTTATAATGGAGAACGTGGAAAAGTCAATCAGGCCTTTCATTATTGGGCTTATCCCGGACATCTTTTGCTGCTATATGGCATAAAAGTATTTATTTTTTAAAATATTTAAAAACCGATTCTTCATAGAATCGGTTTTTGTTTAACTTAAGAATGGGAATAGAAGCTGGCTCAATAAAATGCTTATGGTATAACCGATCGTTAAAGAAATGATTACCATCACGGCATCAAGACCTTTGATGATACCGGCAAGATTATTACCTTTGAGAATATCACGCATGGCATTAGTCGCAGAGGCAACCGGATAGGTAGGCATGATTATTGCCCCAAGAATGAGGATGGGATGGATCGTTGCTGGGAAGGCGGTATCTAACCATTTAATAATCAAAGAACCGATTGCAATCGAAATAATATTAAAGAAAAAGTCAGTGAGATAAGTTGTTTTACGCCAGTATTCAAGTCCCAAGAGGACAGCACCAACGAAAAAGGCTGCTAACATATCACTAGCGTTCCCGCCGAAAAGAATCACAAAGAGAACGATCAGCCCTAAGTTGATGTATTTAACTAGAAACCCATAATTATCGGGTTGGATATTTTTGAGTTCATTATAAGCTTGATCCACTGAAATCTCGCCAGCCACATAAGCTCTTGAAATGTCATTGACCTTTACAATATGTTGGATATTATTACGTCGCTGGTTAATACGTACAATATCGGAGAAACTATATTCAATTAACTCGGTATCGGTAAGGGAGAGGAAGAGGCCCGTTGTATTGGAATAGGTAGAAGGGGAATCCAGACCCGTTGTTTGCAGTATGCGCAAGGTAGTGTCTTCCACTCGGTGTTCTTCGGCATTGGATTCGAGGAGAATCTTACCTGCTAAGCGGGCAAGCTTAAAGACTTTCTTGTAAAAAATTCGCACCGGCTCACTCCTTTCTATTAATCCTATTTTAGTCCCTTAAAAGACAAATGGCAACTTAAGTCAAAAAATTGGTCTCTATCTAGCGAAAGCGTATAATTGAATTAAAGAGGTGGTAAATTAAATGGCCTATGAAGCAAAAACAAAAGAAAATACGACCAATGTGAGGTCTTTTATTCAAAAAATTGAAAAAGATCAAAAACGTGAAGAGGCTCTCAAACTACTCGAACTATTTGAAGAAACAACAGGTTACTCTGCCAAAATGTGGGGTTCTTCAATCATTGGCTTTGGACGCTATGATTATGTTTATGCATCAGGTCATAGTGGGTCTGCTCCCTTAACTGGCTTTGCTCCTGGCAAGGGTCATAAAATTTCCCTCTATGTCTTAATTCCCTATTCAGATATCCATCAAGAATACCTTGATCGTATTGGCAAACATACCCATGGTAAGTCTTGTCTTTATATTAATAAGTTAGCGGATATCGACCAGGAGGTCTTAAAAGAAATGATTCAAACAAACATTAAATATATGAAAGAAAAATATCCGGATACCAAATAGAAATTTTAAAAAATATAAATTTATATAAGCGGCAAATAAATGATAGGATTCGCTTATCCTATGATACAATAAAATAAAGGGGTGAATAGAATGCAACAATCAAGTTTATTGATTAATGATACGACGATTAAGCAACTGATTACGATGGAAGAAACAGTTGCAATTATTGATTGTGTTTTTAAAGAATTTGCTGAAGATAAGGTGATTAATCCAGGTAAAGTTACGTTGGATATGGGGGAAATGGGAGGTTGGCCCTTTCACGAAGCCTTTCTCAATGCCATGCCTGCCTATTTGGGGTCAGTTCAAGTAGCTGGTCAAAAATTTGTCGGAGGTTTTGCAGGCGAACGAGCCAAAGCGGGACTTCCTTTTATCACAGCCATGATCATGTTAGTCGATGCGCGTATGGGCAATTTTATTTCTGTTATGGACGGAACACGTATATCTAACTTACGAACTGGAGCTCAAGCGGCCGTTGCTTTAAAATACATGCTCAACAAACCCAAAATTTCGATGGGTATGTTTGGTGCTGGCCAACAAGCTAGACAGGTGACTCACGCAATCTCGACGGTATTTGAAATTGAAGAATTAAGGGTATGGAATATTCATCAGGATTCGGCTGAAAAGTTTAAAGCCGATATGCAAAAGTATGTTTCAACAGAGATTAAAGTATGCAAGAATGGAGAAGAAGCCTGTCAAGCCGATGCTGTATTTACATTAACTCCTTCTAAAGTCGCACTGATTAAAGAAGAGTGGGTCAAAAAAGGGACGATAGTTTTCCCTATGGGGTCGTATCAAGAAATTGAGTATGACTTAATTCATCAATCGGATGCCATTGTAGTCGACCATGTGAGTCAAGCTTTGAACCGGGGAATTCTTAAGCCACTTTATAAGGCGGGTAAAATAGCTGAAGAAGACATTACCGCTAGTTTGGCTGAATTATCAAAGGGCCCGAGCAATAAGATCAATCCCGAAAAACAGCGGATTATCTGCATTCCCATTGGGATCGGCGCGACAGATGTGGCGGTTGCCTATGAAGTGTATCAGCGTGCTTTAGCAGCAGATCTTGGAACACGTTTTGATTTTACAGCTTAATATGATTTTTTGAATCATTTTTCATTCCTATCACTTAGATTAAGTCTTAGGAGTGTTTTTTAATTGGGTTGAAATAGTAAGCCTCTATTAAAATGAGTCTTTTCAGATTACAAACGCTTTCATTTGAGCTATAATTATAGAGAATAAATTTTGAGCGAAAAGAGGGATTAAATGAGAATTGAGGATGATTCAAGAAGATTGGTCGCTATTGACGATCAGGAAAATGCATTGGCACAAATGGTGTATGAATTAACTGAAGGCAATAAAATTTGGGTAACTCACACTTTTACTCATCCGACCTATCAAGGAAAAGGCCTTGCTGGTGAATTATTTAACGCCATGGTTGAAAAAGCTCGAAAGGAAGGGCGGAAAATTACTTCTACATGTAGTTATGTCTCTCACAAATTAGCTAAAAATCCTGAAAAATATCGAGATGTAACGGCAGACTCATGAAAAATTGTCTCTCCACTATCAGTTAAGACCTCCAACCGATTTGTCTAACGGATGGAGGCCTATTTTTATATTGGGAATCATTAAAGATGAAAAGCAGCAGCAATATCGACTTTTTGCTCAGCATTTAAAATGGCTGACAACTTAAGTCGAGCTTTGACGCCACTCAAACCTTGTGCATAAATAATACCCATTTGTTTAAGTTGTTTTCCTCCACCAACATAATCATAAACGTCCTCTGTGACACCATTAAAGGCCCTTGACACCATTACGATCGGAATTTTCCTGTCTAGCAGTTCTTGGATGGGTTGTAAGGTTTCCGGTGGGATATTCCCAGCGCCCAGACCTTCAATGACTAAACCATCAAAATTGTTGTCTAAAACAGCTTGGAAAAGTTCTGGGCCCATACTGGCGTATGTTTTAATTAGTGCAACCTTTTTGCTAATTGAGTTAAGTGGGTAATATTCCCGATGAAGGGATTCTTGGAAATAAATGACCTGGTTTTTAGAAATCAATCCGATAGGGCCGAAGGTTGGGGTTTGGAAGGTGGCTACATTAGTGGTGTGTGTTTTCGTTACATAAGTAGCGGTATGAATCTCTTCATTCATCACCACTAAGACACCTTTTCCGCGTGACTTGTCATCACGTGCGACAAAAATGGAGGATCTGAGGTTAGCTAGACCATCTGATCCGATTTCATTACTTGAACGCATCGCACCCGTTAAAACAACGGGGATCTCAATTTTTAAGGTTAATTCGAGGAAATAGGCCGTTTCTTCGACTGTGTCTGTTCCATGAGTGACTACTATCCCTTCATACTGTTCACAAACGGACTGAATATAGTTTGAAAGGTTGAGCATCATCTCTTCATTCATATGGGGAGAAGGAATATTCATCAAATCCTCTACAGTGATATCGGCAAATTGATTAAAAAAGGAGGACTGGGTAATAATTGGATTTTCGGATGAGGGGGATACCTTTCCGCTGGTTTGATCTTCGGACATGGCAATCGTGCCACCGGTATTGATAAGTAATAGTTTCTTCATATTTTCACTCCTCATTAATTCTTCAAAGAAAAGTATAACGCTTTCATATCCAGTAAACAATCCCTCCAACTTGGATTTTGATAAGAGTTTGGTTAAACTTATGAGAAGAAGTTAATCATTATGGGTTTATTCGAATTGTGAAAGGAAGAGGTGATTGAATGTCTCACGAACATGCATGTATTCGACAAGTCCCGATCCTCAATCATTTGGATGATCATTCGATGGACTTAATTGGCGAGAAGGTCATCCGGAAAGACTTAGAAAAGGGTGAATTTCTGTTTCAAGCAGGCGATCAAACGGACACCCTTTATATTATTCACTCGGGAGCCATCCGTGTTTTCCGCATTGCGGAATCGGGTAAAGAACAGTTACTTCAAATCTTACGTCCCGGTGATTTTCTGGGTGAACGGACTATTTTTAATGAAAGTGTTCCGCATGAAGACTATGCGCAAGCCCAAAAAAAGACGCGAGTGTGTATGCTGAAACAATCTGACTTTAATAAATTTTTGTTGGAGTTCCCACAAATTGCAATTAAATTACTGGGCGAGATGTCCAATCGTTTAGAAAATTCGGAAAAGCAAACGACACAAGTTTCCATTGAGCAGGTCGGCAATCGTTTGATTTCTTATCTGATGGACCAAGTTGATGACAAAAATCAAGGACCGATTGTAGTTAATTTAGATATGTCGCGTAAAGATATCGCTTCTTTTTTAGGCACGAGTCCTGAAACATTGAGCCGCAAATTCAAAGAATTTGAGGAAGCAGGTCTTATCCACCAATTATCTCCTAAGCAAATTGAAATTTTAGATTTAGACGAATTGTTATTTTATAAAGCCTAAAGATTTATTCCCTGACTATTTAAAATTAGATAGTCAGCTTTTTTTATCTTAAAACTTGACCGGGGTCAAGGTTTTCTTTTCATAGTCGGGTTAAGCTTGAGTCAAGATAAAGGAAGAGGGGAGAATGAAGCATGCAACCATTTGCTGTTAAAATTCTAAAAAACAAAAATAATTTGATGGTGGTTCAAGGGATATTAATTGGTCTAGCTCTGATTATCAATTTTATTAGTTTAAGTGAGACTTATACTCAATGGGGCTTATTAATAGCAGGAGTGATTGGAACACTGCCCATTCTCATCCAAGCGATCGCGTCTCTAAAAATTAAGTTAATTACAATCGATGTTCTTGTTTCTATTGCAGCGATAGGGGCCTTGATGATCCAAAACTATGAAGAGACGGCCATTGTAACCTTCTTATTCTTGTTTGGCGCTTGGTTAGAAGGCAAGACCTTAGATTATACCCGGTCCTCTATTAAGGCCTTAACGGAAATGGCCCCAGACCTTGCTTGGGTCCAACAAGCAGACGGCGAATTTAAAGAAGAAGCTATTGATTTTGTGGACGAAGGAGACATTGTCTTGGTAAAAACAGGCGGGAAGGTTCCAGTAGATGGTGCCATCATTCTAGGACAAGGCTCTTTAGATGAAGCATCGATCACTGGCGAATCCGTCCTTTTATCGAAGTCAGTGGGGGACCAAGTCTTTGCTGGGACAATTCTTGAAAATGGCACCCTACAAATACGTACGGATAAAGTAGGGGAGGACACAACTTTTGGTCGGATTATTGAATTGGTTGAAGAAGCACAGGATAGTCAATCTACAACTGAGCAGTTTATTAATCAATTTGCTAAATGGTACACCCCCTTAGTGCTGGTAATTGGTGGTTTGGTAGGTTTAATCACGCGAGATATTGAATTAGCGATTACGATTCTTGTACTTGGTTGTCCAGGCGCCTTAGTGATTGGAGTCCCCGTTTCCAATGTGGCAGGAATTGGTAATGGAGCTAAAAATGGTTTTTTATTAAAGGGCTCAGAAGTTATTCAAAATTTTGCTAAGGTGGATACTATGCTTTTTGATAAGACGGGGACTTTGACCTTAGGTAAGGCACAAGTAAATGAGACATATAGTTATCCACTGTTTAAAGATCATTATTTGGAGTATTTGGTTGCGGTTGAGAAGGAGTCAGACCATCCGTTAGGACTAGCTATCCTTAATCATTACAAAGACGTACAACCGAAAAGGAAAGTCGGTCAAACAGATGTTATCAAAGGAAAAGGAATTAAAGCAAGAATTGATGGCCATAGTGTTTTAATCGGTAAGTTGGCTTTAATGGAAAGTCAATACTTAAAAATATCAGATAATGTCAAATTAGATAGTCAACAGCTAGAAAGAACTGGTCATTCGATTGTGGTAATGGCCGTTGATCAAGAAATTGTACTTCTTTTAGGCATTAAGGACCAGATTCGACCCGGCATTAAGACCTATCTTGATTTATTACGAAAATCAGGTGTCAAAAGTTTAGTCCTGGCTTCAGGTGATAATCAAGCAACCGTTGATTTAGTCGCAAGAGAATTAGGATTAGACCAAGCGATGGGTAATTTATTACCAGAGGATAAGGCCGCCTATTTAGTTGAACAACAAAAACAAGGTCGTCAGGTTGCCTTTATTGGTGATGGGGTCAATGATAGTCCTTCAATAGCCAAGGCAGATGTCGGTATTGCCATGGGATCTGGGACAGATGTAGCCATTGAAAGCTCGGATGTCGTTCTGGTTCAATCTGACTTCAAGCATCTCGTTCACGCTTATTTATTAAGTAAACGCACAGACTTAAACATGAAGGAAAACATAGTGATTGCTTTAACAGTTGTTTTATTGTTAATTGGATTTTTATTATTTAGTCCGTGGATGTCTATGTCACTGGGCATGTTGATTCACTAAGGGAGTATTCTCTTAGTTATTTTAAACGCTTTGAGACTTTTACGGTTTAAAGTTAAAAACAAGTAAAACTTGATCTGTATCAAGGAAATTGGATCCCTATAAAGTTAAACTATCATTAAGAAGAAAGAAGGAGCGATTATATGAAACAAGCAATTATGAATTTAGAAACGTTGGCCTGTCCCTCATGTTTGACCAAAATCGAAACGGCAGTTAAGACAAGTGACGGGGTGGACGAAGATTCGGTAAAGGTTTACTTTAATGCCAGTAAAGTTAAATTAGCCTTCGATGATTCCAAAACTTCCATTGATAAAATTAAAGAAAAAATTGAAGCAATGGGCTATACCGTTGATAAGGTGAAAATAAAATAAAGCCAAAGAAAGGAAGAAAATAAATGAAGTGGAAAGCATTTCTATTAAAAAATGAGGATAAGTTATCCACTTACCTTAACGCTATCTGCAAAGTCCATGGATCACACCATCCGGAAGTCTATGATGTGCGCGCCAACTACGAGATGATTTTAGATAACATCGATAATGAAGAAAAAGTAGGTGTTTTGTTAGAAGAAATGGATGACCTTAGCAATCATTTTGAAGTTCCCAACGATACTTGCGAGACTTATCAGGCAGTCTATCAAGATTTAGCAAGGTTATATGGATTATATCAGAAACGATAATTGATTGAGCGACCACTTGGAAAAGTGAGCGCTCTTTTTTTATTAGAAATAGACCCTTTAGTGTAGGACCTGACGGGCCAGAAAAAAGCTGAAAAGTTGACTTTTCAAAAAAAAATAATATACTTAACTTATAAATTAATTAGATTTACCTAAAAAGGAGTTTTGATATGAGAAAAGTTATTAAAGTTTTATTCACTATGATTTTGATGATCGGTTCCCTTGCAGGTACAGTTTCTCCTATTTTTGCTGAGGATAAACCAGCTGTAACAGTATCTTCTTCATTTTTATATGATATGGTTGATAACTTAGCAGGGGATTTTGTAACGATTGAAATGATCATTCCTACTGGTGAAGATCCTCACTTATACGAAGCCCGCCCACAAGATTTGCAAAAAATTAAAGCGGCTGATTTAGTGCTGTATCATGGTTTGCATTTTGAAGGGAAAATGGCTGATATTCTTGAACCAATTGGTATAGCGGTTACTGAGAATTTTGACCCTAGTGAAGTGGGAGTCATGGATAATGATTCAGGTATGGCCGTCGATCCTCACTTTTGGTTCGACATCCATTTGTATCAAGAAGCGACAATAAGAGCTTCAGAAGCTTTAATTGAGTTAGTCCCTGACCATAAAGATGAAATTTTGCAAAATTTAGAAGATTATCGTTTGAAATTGGAAGACTTAGATAAAGAGGTTAAAGAAAAAATCGCCTCTATTCCAGAAGATAGCCGTTATCTTATTACACCACACGATGCCTTCAACTATTTCTCAAGAGCCTATGGTATTCCTGTTCGTGCTCCGCAAGGTGTTACAACAGACTCCGAAGTATCTAATAAAGACATTGATGACACCGTTGATTTTATCGTTGAAAAACAAATCAAAGCTATTTTTGCTGAATCGACAACTGATCCGGCTCGGATGGAAAAGTTAAAAGAAGCCTGTGCGGCTAAAGGCTTTGAAGTTGAGGTAATTAGAGGTGAAGGACAAGAGCTTTTCTCCGATTCCTTAGCACCAGAAGGTCAAGAAGGAGATAAATATATCGAGATGGTTCGTCATAATGTTGATTTAATAGTTGATAATTTAAAATAAGGAAGAAAAAACAGGAGTTATGCCGAGAATCTCTCGGCATATTTTCTGTTACATCATAGAGGAGGAAGAATTATGTCAAATACTATCGTCGAAGTCGAGGATTTAACAATGGCCTATCAAGAACAACCTGTTCTTTGGGATATTGATGTTAAAATTATGAAAGGATCAAGAACCGCTATTATCGGACCCAATGGGGCTGGTAAGTCTACTCTAATTAAAGGGATTTTAGAATTAGAAAAGCCTCTTTCAGGAAGAGTATCGATTATGGGAACAAATTTTGATGCAATAAAAAATAAAGTCGCTTATATTCCCCAAGCCAGTGAAGTCAACTGGGATTTCCCAACCACTGTAGAAGATGTTGTCTTAATGGGTAGATATGTCCACCTAGGCTGGATTAAACGGCCGCGTAAAATTGATTATGAAAAGACCCATCAAGCCTTAAAAGAGATTGGTATTTATGAGTATAAAGACCGCCAAATTTCTCAGTTGTCAGGTGGTCAAAGACAGCGCGTATTTATCGCACGAGCAATTGCTCAAGAGGCAGAGATCTACTTCATGGATGAACCCTTAGCAGGAGTGGACAAGCGGACCGAAAAAATCTTTATCGATTTTGTCAAGCGGATCCAACAAAAGGGTCATACTTCGATTGTTGTTCATCATGATTTGAACACTATTAAACAATATTTTGACCATGTTATTATTTTAAATAAGCGTCTCATTGCAGCAGGACCAACTGAAGAAGTCTTTGTTCATGATAATTTAGTTAAAGCGAACATGACTTGGGGAGGCGAAATTTAAAGTGGATATTTTAACTAGTTATTCCTTTATCTTAATTGCACTTTCTACTTTTCTTTTAGCCTCTGCTTCAGGAGCAGTAGGGGCGGTGAGTGTTTTTAAAGGGCAATCGCTGATAGGAGATGCGATTGGGCATGCAACTTATCCCGGAATTGTTTTAGCATTTATGCTGACACTTTCAAAAGACACCATGACCATGATGATCGGAGCTGTTATTAGTGGGGGCTTGGCTTACGGTTTAATTCAAATTATTGATCAGCATTCTAAACTTAAGTTAGATGCAATTCTAGCCATAATTTTATCATCATTCTTTGGTTTTGGTATGGTTTTAAAGAGTAATATTTCTGGTAATCCGCGTTTTAAAGGAGCTTCTCAAGCCGGATTAAAAAATTATCTTTTTGGTCAAGCTTCTTACATTATGGAAAATGATTTAAAAATTATTTTAATTGTTGCTATTGTTTCGATCTTTATTTTAATCCTCTTCAAAAAAGAAATTAAGTTGTTTGTCTTTGATGAAGTATATGCTAAGACAGTGGGTGTTAAACCTGTTATTCTATACAGTATTATTTTGGTCATGACTATGAGTTTAATTGCTGTAGGCTTAAAACTTGTCGGAACCATTCTAATTGCTTCAATTCTGATTGTACCTTCAATTGCAGCGATGCAATGGACTCATCGTTTTGAGAGAGTTTTAATCCTTTCAGGCATCTTTGGCGGTGTATCTGCCGTGATTGGAACCTATATATCTACCAAATATAACGGGATGAGTACGGGTCCAACTATTATTCTAATCTTATCAATCGTCGCTTTACTCTCAATGCTTTTCGGTAAAAAGGGGATTGTTCAAAAAACACTAATGCCAAAAAAAGGAGGAGAAATCAATGATTGATAATATCTTACTATTATTTGATATCACCTATGAATCACTGATTATTCTGGTGCTGACAGCTATCGCTTGTGCGATCATTGGCTGCTTCCTTTTATTGAGAAATCTTTCGATGTTAGGAGATGCAATTTCTCATACAGTATTATTAGGAATCGTACTAGCTTATTTTATCGCTCATGACTTAACCTCACCCTTATTAATAATTGGTGCCGCTCTGATTGGCGTTTTTACTGTCTGGGGCGTAGAAAGTTTGTCCAATACAGGCTTAATCAAAAATGATGATGCTGTTGGTGTTGTCTATCCGCTCTTTTTCGCCTTATCCGTCATTTTAATTACTAAATATGGTGGGAACGTCCATCTTGATACAGATGCTGTATTAATGGGGGATGTGGGAATGGCTTCATTAACTCGTTTGGAAGTCTTTGGTATTTCGATCGCTAAGTCAGCTGTTCAAATGAGTGTAATGTTACTCATTAATGCTTTGTTTATTATTATCTTCTATAAGGAATTGAAAATTACAACCTTTGATGCCCAATTTGCCCAAGTAGCTGGATTTACCCAGATCATGCTCTTTTATGGTTTGATGCTGTTAACTTCAATCACAACTGTTGTCGCTTTTGATGCTGTAGGTGCCATTCTTGTTATTTCTTTCTTAATCGCACCAGCTGCTTCAGCTTATCTCATTGTGAAAAAATTAAATCATATGCTTTTTGTAGCCTGTCTTTACGCCACTTTTAACTCCGTTTTGGGTTATTTTATCGGCTTAGGCTTAAACGTTTCACTTTCAGGTATGACAGCGACCATTGCAGGAATCACGTTTGGATTGACATTCTTATTTAATAAAAATGGTTTTATTACCCAAATGATTCGCAAGGGTCAACAAAAGCAAGCTTTAAAAGAAGAATTATTTATTATGCACTTAGCAAATCATAGAAATACAGCTAATGAAATGAGTGAAGCAGGCTTCCAGTCAATGAAAGAGCATTTACAATGGACCCAAGAACAAATTGAAAAAATAGGAAGCCGTTTGATAAAAAATGATGAAGTCTATCATGACATTCCAAAAGACACTTATCAATTGACTTCAAAAGGTCAGGTAAGACTAGAGTCGCTTAAAGAAAGATACAAACTTTAAGTAAATTATCTACCAATGATCCTACAATTCGATTTATACATAAGAACCCAAGCCCGTGATAGGGTTTGGGTTCTTTCGATTCATGGTTTTCGAATGAAGACAAGATGGGAGATGTGTTAATAATTTAAAGACAATTTGTCATTGTTTAAAAAAGGAATGAAAGGTTGAAAGCTATAAAATTTAGGCAAAAAATTAAATAGGCCCATTTATTTTAGATTAACCTAAAAATTCATTGACATGTAATTATTACTGTTATATACTAACTTTACAAAATAAATTAGGGTGACCTAAAAAAGGAGAATGTAGTATGAAAAAGTTTATCAAGTTTCTCTTCGCAATGGCATTATTTATGGGGTCAGCAGTTGGTTTAGCTTCGAGTGTTGCAGCGGAAGATAAGCCGATTGTTACAGTAACCACCTCTTTCTTAGGGGATATGGTTAGTAATTTAGCGGGAGATTTTGTAACGATTGAAATGATCATTCCTGCAGGTGAAGATCCACATTTATATGAACCTAGACCACAAGATTTGCAAAAATTAAAAGAAGCTGATCTTGTTTTATACCATGGTCTGCATTTCGAGGGAAAAATGATTGAACAATTAGAACCCATTGGAGTGGCAGTTTCAGAAAACTTCGATCCGAATGAGGTAGGGGTAATGGATGATGATGGAGGAATGGCAGTCGATCCTCACTTCTGGTTTGATTTAAACCTCTATCAACAAGCTACTCAGAGAGCATCTGAAGCCCTTATTGAGTTAATGCCAGATAATGAAGCTGCAATTGTAGAGAATACTGATAATTATGTAGCGCAACTCAAAGACTTAGATAAGGAATTAGAAGAAAAAATTGCTTCCATTCCAGAAGAAAGTCGTTTCTTAATTACACCACACGATGCTTTCAATTATTTCTCAAGAGCTTATAATATTCCCGTTCGTGCACCTCAAGGGGTAACAACTGATTCTGAGGTTTCCAATAAAGATATTGATGATACTGTTGATTTTATCGTTGAAAACAAAATAAAAGCCATTTTTGCTGAATCAACAACCGACCCAGCACGGATGGAAAAATTAAAAGAAGCTTGTGCCTCTAAAGGTTTTGAAGTTAAAGTTGTGAGTGGAGAAGGACAAGAACTTTTCTCTGATTCACTAGCACCTGAAGGTCAAGACGGAGATAAATTTATCGAAATGTGTCGTCATAATGTTGATTTAATTGTAAACAATTTAAAATAATAACTTAAATATGATTCAACTTAAAATATACCGAGAAATTCTCGGTATATTTTTTGTTAGATAAATATAGAGTATAAGTAAAAGATATAGTCCATATAATTGTGTAAAAGATAAAAGGCCATATAAAGCTCCTTTTACGGTACAATGTTTTTAACCACAAAAACATACCCAGGAGGACTTTACATGACCCAAGTACATTTTACACTGAATAGCGAAGAGGTTCAAAGCATTATTGAACATTCGGTAAAAGAGGATGTATCTAAAAACATTTTGACGACAGTATTCAATC
Source organism: Facklamia miroungae (assembly GCF_012396555.1). Lineage (GTDB taxonomy): Bacteria > Bacillota > Bacilli > Lactobacillales > Aerococcaceae > Facklamia > Facklamia miroungae. The sequence goes on along the minus strand of NZ_JAAXPS010000001.1, from coordinate 203,015 downwards.
AGTTGATGGAGAATCAACGAACAGAATATATTCAAGCGGATGACTACGAACGATCAGAAAGTCGTCAGAGCCAAAGAAATGGCTACTATGAACGAGACTTTACAACGCGAGTAGGCACACTTCGCTTAAAGGTACCGAGGACGCGTGATGGCGATTTTTCACCGACGGTGTTTGAGCATTACCAACGGAATGAAAAAACACTACAAGAAAGCGTAGAAACATTGTATAGTATTTTACACAAGATTATGGACTTGACTCGGTTTACAATGGTTAAAAATACATTTATTATTAATTTGCATGATTTGATTTAAAATCTTCTCATTAATAGTAAATTTTAATTTACAGTCCATTTTTTAATAACGTAAAAAGTTTAATTATTAATTAAAAAAAAGATTAGAGGAGTAATAGATGAGATATGAAAGATAACTCGACAACTTTTTTAAAAGAAAGGTACTTTGCTTTTAGAGTATTTGATCCAGATAAGTTTTTTTCCGATGTTGATTTTTTCAAAATTATTCAAGAAAAAATAAATAAAACTAATATATTCATTTCACAGACAGAATATCCTTCTGAAGTTAATTTTAATGAAAGGTATTATTCTCATGCTTTTAAATCGTATAAAGAGTTTTTCGGTGAGGATTCTATTGACTTAGAGGATAAATTAAGAATTCAATTAATTGATGCTGCAGAATATCAAACCATATATACAGATTTATATTCTGAATCTTTTGCACAAAATGTATATTCATTTATATTACATCCAATGTTTTATAAAGATATAAACACAGAAAAAAAAGAAATAGTATATGTTAATTTAAAAATTTTTATTTCTGGATTGGCTATATTAACCTTCTCAGAATTTTATAATAATATAGATCTCAAAAAAATTTCAGAAAATTTATACTCACACACAATTGATTCTTATATACCAAGTTTATTTTTTAAAAATTCAAATCTAAATGAGCCATATAAATATAACGAAATAGAAGATATAAAAAATATTTATGATGCAATAGATAAATATGCTGATATTATACAAAAGTTAATTAGCGTTGAAGGAATTGATCCTTTAATTACAAACTTTGAAAGTTTTTATTTTAATAAATTTCCGGAATTACCATATGAATTTGATAACAAACCAGTTTCTTTCTCATTCAAAAGAAAAATAGTTGATTTATTATTTTATAATTTTGATGAAGTTTTTACAGAAGAAACAGTTAAATCATACTATGAAAAATATTCTTATAATGTTTATAAAAGTAAGATGATTTTTGCTAATGAATTTAGAGCATTAAATTTCTTTAGTAAAAGCAAAATAGATTCTAACAAAGATATGCAACAATTGTTTGCAGAAGTATATGGAATAGATCTAAAAAATAGGAGTAAAGAAATTTCAGATTTATATTTGAATTATTACTTCTTCATTAGTCATAAAGGCTATATAGCCTCTGTAATTATAAATTGTATTTTTAAAAATTTTTCTACATTAGAGTATAATAGGGTATTTTATGATTTTAATATTTCTAGAGAGAATCTAATTAAGGCTCATAAGTTTAAATTTATGAATTGGAGAAACGAAAATTCAGTTATAAATAGTAAATACTATACACTTATAAACCTTCATCATTGGCTAATGGAAAAAACTGAAAGTGAAGCAAAGACTAAAATACTTAAGAAAAACGAAGAGTTTACTAGGAAATATAACGATATGTTGGTACAATATTCATTAGAAAAAATGAATAATTTTATTACTATAATATCTTTAATTCTATCGGTTCTTTATTCCTACGAACCAATTTCTATTACTTTGAGTAGTCTAGGAATTAATATGGTGAATCTTCATAAAGCAATATATATAAGTTTCAATATAATAATCATTCTATTAATTCTATATTTCAAGTATTTTAAATCAATTAGTTATAAAAATAATAAATATTTTTTAGAATTCCGAGAGTGGGTTAACTTAAAAATTATCAAATGTTTATTATATTTAAATAGAAAAAATAAAAATAATTAAAGATATCGAAATGATATCTTTTTTTGTGTACAAACATTTTTATGCACGTTACTATTTCTATAGTGACAAATCTGTGCAGTATTTCCGTGGATATCGTAACGTTGTTAAATTAAGGTTCATTTAGTGACAATTCTCTAATGACAAAATTCAATTAATAAAAGGAGATTTAAAATGGAAGAAAGAGTAATTGGTCACGCAAGAGTTCCTAGTTTTGGCCAGGATCTAAAGGGGCAATTGGATTTATTAAAAAAAGAATCTTGCGATGTAATTTTTTAGGATAAGTATACAGGCACAAACACAAACCGCCCTGGTTTTAAAAATTTTATGAAAGAATTAAAGCATAGGGATACTCTTGTTTTATGTAAGCTTGATAGATTAGCTCGTTCCACTAAAGATGATTTATCAATTATTGAAGACTTATTAGATAGAGAAATAAAAATTAACGTAATTAGTATGGGTATAATTGATAACACTCCGGTAGGAAAAATTAATCTTCATAGTGTTTGCAGCGTTTGCTTAATTTGAGAGAAATTTAATTTTAGAAAGAATGAATAAGGGAAAAGATCGTGCTAAAAAAATAATCCTAACTTCAAAGTTTGTAACAACCATTTCTCGAAAAAAAAGTGTCCCAGTTTGAAGAATTTAATTATTGAACTTCTCAATAAATAAGATAATGTATATTATGTAAACTCAGATAAATAGAATGTATGGAATAGAAAAACCCAATAGATTTTCTCTATTGGGCTTGTAACTATGCTGAACAACTATAATTATAGGACTGATTCAACGGTTGTCTCTTCCGTTGGGACGTCATTTAAAATTTCATCCTGAATACTTGTTTCTTCAGTATCAAGTTGGGCTTCTTCAGTTTCATCGTCAACTTTTGATTCCTCAACGGTTGTTTCTTCAGTTTGTTCAGCCACTGTGATTTCTTCTTCAATCACTTCATTAGTCGAAAGCTCTTCAGAAACCTTTTCACTTGTATCGTCTGTATCGTCGACAATAACTTCTTCTACAGTTTCTTCATCAGTATCAATCAATGCATCCACTGCAACTTCATCGTTAAGAGCTTCGATGGTAGTTTCTTCTTCAGCAATTACTTCAGATGCAATCTCTTCATCAGTTTCTGTTGTCTTATCATCAAATAATGATTCTAATTCATTAATCATTGAATAGACATCTCTTAAAGTAGAATTTGGATTTAATTGAACCCCAACTGCTTTAGTAAGTGTGGCATTGATTTTAGAATATACTTCATAAGGTTGTTTACCGAGAACTTCTTTATCCCTTCTAAATCTTGTGTTCCAAATCACTTCATCTAGGATGGATTGAACATAAATATTAGCACGAGAGTCTAAATTAAGATCTGGTGTATTCGCTGCTTTCTCTTCTAAAGCTAGTAATTCAGCAATTCTTTTTTCAATTTTTTCTTTTGAAGCAAATGGGTCTGATAAAGCAACTAGTGTTCTTGTGATAGTAAATCCATATTCTTTATGTATAGCTATATCTTTATTTTTGAGTTCACTGGTTGCATAATCAATTGACTCAATAATATTTTTTAATGCATTCATACGTGTCCCGATGGTATTTAGTGCAAAGACCGTGTCTGTCTGTTTGATTCCATCTAACTCGTCGCCAAGTTTATCAATTAACTTAAAGGCTTGTTCTAATGATTTTTCATATTTTTTAGAAAGAACTCTTTCAGAAATTTTCACAAGTTTATCTTTTTCAATTTCTAATTCTTCTAGATCTGAAGCAACCTTATGATCTTTGACAATTTCTGGAAGTGCCACATCTTTAGATACGATTGATCCCACTTCATAACCTAAAATGGATTGAAGTTTTTCTTGTAATTGTTGAACGGATGAATTAATATCCTTGACAGTTGATTTTGGATCTAACTGAACACCTACGGCTTTGGTAATTGTTTTATTAAGATCATTATACTGTTCAAAAGGAACTTTGCCTAATATGTTTTTATCTCTGATAAAACGTGTATTCCAAATGGCGTTATCTAGTTTAGCTTTCACATAAATAGTTGCAATGTCATCTTCAGTTAAATCTGGATAATTTTTAATTCCCTCTTTTAGATCTAAGATTTGTTGTACTTGATGATCGATTGATGCTTGTGAAGAGAATGGGTCTGCTAAAGTGATTAAAGCTTTAGTGATTGTATATCCCATGTCTTTATGAGCATCACTGACTTTATTAGTAGCTTCAGTAGTTGCGTAAACAATACCATCAATGATCGTTACTAATGCTTCAATACGACTTCCAATTGTATCAACTTTTAATGGGACTTTTCCCGCTACACTTGCTTCAAGCGTGGCTTCTTTTTTGATGTTTTCAACTAATTTTGAAGCTCTTTCAATGATACTTTCATAATTTGTACCAGCCAACACTTCTTTTAGATGCTTAATTTGCTCTTCTTTATCTTTAATTACTAGAAGATCATCCTTGTGATCCGCTACACGGTCACGTTTGGTGACTTCTACAATTTTACCTTGTAAGGCTTGTTTAAGTTGACTTTCAATTTCAGCAACCGCTTGGTCGATTTCTCCAACTGTTGATTTTGGATCAAGTTGAATCCCTACTGCTTTTGTGATTGCGCGATTTAAAGAATGATAAACATCGGCATCCATCTTACCTAATATTTTCTCATCCCGAATAAAACGCGTATTCCAAATCGCTTTATCTAATTTCGCTTTTGAGTAAATAGTTGCTGTATCTTTTTCACTTAAATCTGGTAAAGAAGCTGCCTTGCGCTTAGTTTCTCTCAATTCAGCAATTAATTTTTCAATGCTGGCGTTTGAAGAGAGCGGATTCAACAGGGTGTATGTAAGATGTGTTATCTTTAATCCCATCATATGGTGGGCATCAATTATTTTATTATTCAAATGATTAACGGAGTAATCAATTGCCTCAATTACTTCAGTAATTGCAGTTAGACGTGGTCCGATTGAATTTAACGCATAAATTGTTTCAGGATTTATGCCCTCGCCTTTTGCTATAGCAGTAGCATCTGATATGACCGTTTCTAAAATATCAAAACTTTTATTTAGGAGATCTTCGTAGGGAGTCCCTAAAACCGTATGTTCTAATTCTTCTAATTTTTCTTTTTGATTAACTATTTCAAGTGCTATTCCCTGTACATTTTCATTATAAGCTTGAGAAGTATTTGCCGCTTCTTGTGCGTATATAGATTGTTGCATCAGAGGAGTACCAACACTAGATAGTAATAATGCACTTGAAAAAATGATTGAGATTTTTTTCATAAATACCACCTCGATTAAAATTAGTATAACAATTATATCATATTTTATACTGAAATTCTCTATTATTTAACATCTCATTCTCATAAAGGGACATCTTTACCGTGAATCACATAAATTATATGAAAATAAAAATTAAAACAACCTAATAAGATTAGATTGTTTTAATAAATTGATATTAGAATCCATTTTTAGATTAGCTTCCGTTAATTATTTTCTCAACGGTCATAAAGTCTTTTGAAGTTCCAAGGATTACTAACATATCCCCTGCCAAAATATCAGAATGCGGTTCAGGATTACCGATGAACTCACCGGATTCTCGAATAATACCGACAATGTTAAAACCGTGCTTGGCCCGAATATCTAATTCAATAATTGTCTTCCCGACCCAGGTTGGTGGGACCGTTACTTCAAAAATAGAATAGTCATCAATGATATTAAAATAGTCCACCAAGTTCTTAGAAGAAAGGCTGTATGCTAACTTACGACCACTCTCTTTTTCGGGTATGATTACCTTATCGATGCCAACTTTTTTAAGTACTTTAGCATAATAGTCAGTAGAAGCTTTTCCTATAATTGTTTTGACGCCAATTTCTTTTAAAGTAATGGTAGCTAGAATCGAAGCTTCTAAATCTGATCCAATCGCAATAATTGCGGTTTGAATATTAGCCAATCCTAGTTCGTGAAACACTTCGATATTTTTGATGTTTGCGCATATCGCATGTGTTACATAGGGTGAGATTTTATTTACATTCTCTTCGTTATTATCGATGATAATCACTTCGTGTCCTAATTTCATTAAATTCTCAGCTAAACTACGGCCGAAACGGCCTGCTCCGATGACTAAATACTCTTTCATACTTTCACCCCACTAAAATACTTTCCTCAGCTTCACGATAGTTATTAGATGCTTTCCCTGTAAAGAAGACATAAAACATCGCCATAGGTCCAATTTTACCGAAAATCATGGTAAATACAATTACCAGTTTGCTCATCACACTTAATGTTGCCGTTATACCTTGACTTAGGCCAACGGTTCCATAAGCAGAGACAATTTCATAATAAAGATTGATTAGAGACTTATTTGGTTCAAAAATAGTTAATAAGATCAAAGCGACACCAATCCAAGATAAGGATATAAAAAAGATGGATAACGCTTTTTGAATGCTTCGTCTTGGTAATCGACGCTTAAAAACAACGGTGTCGCGACTTTCTCTTAAATAAGAGAGGGTGTATAAAATTAAACAAGCAAAAGTTGTGACCTTTAAGCCCCCTGCTGTTCCTCCTGGGGCACCTCCTATAAACATCAAAAAGGTGGTAACAATATAACTCGGGGTTTCTAATCCACCCTGATCAATGGTCATGAAACCTGCTGTCCGAGTGGTTACGGATTGAAAGAAAGCAGCCGATACTTTATCAATAATGTCTAAATGGCCTAGTGTACTAGGATTCTGCCATTCGATTGCTAAGAAGAACAAGGCTGGAACAACAATAAAAATACCGGTTGTCACTAAAACAAGTTTGGTATGTAAACGAAAGGGATGGCCTAACTGATGATGCAATAAATCTCTGCTGACTGAAAAGCCAAGCCCTCCAAGAATAATTAAAACCATAATTACTAAATTGACCCAATTATTATCGACATATCCCATCAAACTTTTGTCACCTAGAATATCAAAACCAGCATTACAAAATGCTGAAATAGAATGAAAAACACTATTAATTATGCCATGGATCAAACCATATTCAGGGATAAACTGAAAGCTCAAAAGAATAGCCCCGAACGCTTCGATAATGAGTGTAGAATAAGCGACATATCGAACGAGATCAGAAACTTCACTAAAGGTATTCGTGTTCTTTTCTTCAGCTAAAAATTTCCGGTTTGAAAAAGAGAGACGTCGCCCCATCAACATTCCAATAGTTCCTACTCCCGTCATCACACCAATCCCACCGATTTGAATGAGGGTTAGAATGACTATTTTGCCAAATGGTGACCAGTGACTTGCTGTAGTGAGCGTTGCTAACCCTGTGACACAAACTGCTGAGCTTGCCGTAAAGATGCTATCAATGAGAGAAGTTTCAACACCATCTTTAGTAGCAAATGGCATTTTCAAGCAGATACTTCCAATTAAGATCAAAGCTAAATAACTGTAAAAGAATAATTTAGCTGGATTGATGGATACTAAATCTTTCTTACTTTTCATATAAACAAGCACTGACTTTCTCCCCCATTCAAAGCAACAATTAATGGTTTTTAGTATTTCACTCATTTAAAAACGTATAATCCTATCTTATTGAAAATGTTGATCAATTTCAAACGAATTTGGTAACTATTTATACTTAATTTTTAATTTGTTTTATTCTTTTTTAATCTTTTAATGATTAGCTACAATCATCTCTTTATAAACTAATTTAATGTCTGATCTTCTTTTTGCTTTTACTCTTTAAGAATAGGATCAAAAGAAGTAATAGTAATAAAATTATAGCAATTAACCACTTGTTCCATTGGTCAGTCTCACTTAATTTTTGGATATCCGCTGGCTCACCTTGATGATAAGGTACCCTTTTGCCGATTGCTAATAAACGATGACTATTAATCATATAAGGGGTGCATGTCAATAAAGTAACCCGATCTTCGCCTTCCATAATTTGTAAGGACTCGAAATCACTAGGTTCAATGACTTTAGTTTCAATGACTTTATAGGCCAAATCGTCTCGTAAATTATGAACAAAAAATACGTCTCCAACTTTCATTTTATTTAAATCTGAAAACAATTTGGCGCTGGGTAAGCCTCTGTGAGCGGTAATGACACTATTGGTTCCCTCTCCACCAACAGGTAAACTCGTGCCTTGAAGGTGAGCAGCAGCCTTTTGTAACACTTCTTCTGTAGCTCCTGCATGAATCGGTAGAGAAATATTAATTTTTGGAATTTCAATATATCCAATTTGTTCATTAATCTCAAGCATACGGGCATATTCTCTAATCCCTTCTTTTTGCTTGGCCGTAAAAGGATCTACAATCCCATTCATGCTTGGTAAAATAGTTGAATTGTAGGCCTCAGCTAATTCAATCCTTCGATCTAATTCCGTTTTGGGAATTTTGATTGATTGATCACGGAACTCCTGTACCTCCGTTCGAGCTGCTTGGTTATGAAGATAGCGAGCGATAAAGGGGTGCGCAACCAGTAATAATCCTAGTAGAAATATTAAGAAATTTATTAAGTTTTTAAGTTTTCTCTTATTAGCGATTAGATCCACCTACTTCCTATGTTTAACTTTCTTTCTATTTGATTGCCAAAAAATAATCAATAAGATCAATATAAGTAATAGTAAAGCAAGTAGCCAACGATATTTCATAAAGAAATGAGTGGAAGTCTTAACTTCTTTATCATATTCTTCTTCTGTGTATGGAACACGGTGTCCTCTTACTAATAATCGATGGCTATTAATCATATAAGGTGTGCAGGTTATCAAGGTCATGTAATCTTGATTCGGCACAATATCGAGGTATTCTATTTCGTCTGGTAAGATGACATCAATTCGATCAACTTTATATGCCAAAGTCTCAGAAAGATTTTTAAAATAAAAAATATCGTCTTTTTTTAACTTATCTAAATTTGAAAATAAACGCGCATTAGGCAGACCCCGGTGCCCTGTAAGAACGGAATGGGTATGTTTACCACCAATTGGCAGACTTGTACCTTCTAAATGCCCTATTCCTTTTTGCAAGACTTCTTCACCTGTTCCAGCGAAAACAGGAAGCTCTTCATTAATTTTTGGGATTTCGATGGTACCAATTTGTTCATTGATTTCTAACATGTGGGCATAAGCGGCTCGACCTTCTTCGTGATCCTTTGTTGAGAAAGGATCGGAAATTTTTGAAACGCCCTCTTTTTGCTGACTTAATTGATCGTTGTATGCTTGAGCAAGAAAAATACGCCGATCCACTTCGTTAATAGATAACTGTTGAACAGCTTCTTGATATGTATTTACTTCAACCCGCGAGGCTTGGTCATAAAGGTAACGAGAAATAAAAGGATAGCATAAGGCTATCCCCCCGATTATAAAAATTAAATTATATAAAAAGAGTTTTAATTTTTTCTTATCCATGTAAGTTACGAATTCTCCTCTTTAATAATTGCAGATGTCGAAAAACAATGAGTAAACTGATACTAACTAAGAGATAAGCATAGTATTTATAGAGACTCCTACCTTCTCCTGTAGACGATAAATAGCCAATATCACTAGGTTTTGAAGGTTTATTGATGATAACTTCTTTATCTTGTTTTGACGCTTCAACCGGATGATTGACGATTTCCATTACCGTATAATTCGAATAACTTTGTCTAGTAATTTCGAATGGTATGGCTTGTTCAAGCGGTTGATATTTTAAACCTTGACTGACTGGAGCTTTTATTTCAATTAAATAGTATTTTCCCAGAGGCATATGATTGACTTCAAAATAACCACGTGAATCAGATTCTAAAATGTAGATCGATTTATCTTTCAAATAGATCGGTTCAAAGACCCGTCTCTTTGCATTCCATGTCACGACTTCAAACCTCGCTCCTGCTAAACCTTGTGCCGGTTTTTTATCATTAACTTTACGGAAGTGTTGTCCGCCCCTTTTAAGTTCTTCTTCGTGGGTAGTTTCTTTAGAAGGTTCAGTGGTTGAACCGGGATCCTTATCATTGTCGATTAAATAGTTTTTTACCAGAACTTCGGTTAGTTCTCCGGCCTTAATGGTAAAGGAGATTTTCCTTGATAGCTGATAACCATCAACCGTTTTAAGTTCGACTAAAAAATACTCCCCTTCTGGCAGAGAAGATAGATAAATTTCACCGAGGGAATCTGACGTTAGTTCAGCTTTTCCTGAAGGATCGGTGGTAAAATGGCCGTCTTTAAACAGCATCGGTTGATCAGCGTTAGGTGCATAAATATAAAACGTGACATCTGCAAGATTCTTCCAAGCATCATTCTGGTTAGTATCAACTTCACCGATTACTTTAATTTTTAAGTGTTCTGTTTGAACTTGCTTTGGAAACAAGTCAAGTTCAGAAGTATTTTAATAAGGTAAATTGACGATAAAAGGGACCGTACGGGATTCTTGCTTACCTTCTTGATATATTTCTAATCCATAATAGGTCCCATCAGGCAATTTTGAGATGATGGCTAAGTTCTTTTCATTAATTTTTGAAAGGTAAGATTGTTTGAATATATGATCTAATTCACTGACTTTCTTTTCTTTTAATAAATCGAAATCGCCTTCAGAGTGAGTGGGATCAATCTTCCATAATTTTATTCTCTTCTCGCTTCACTATCGGTAGAATGAATGATCAAGCGATTGGATGATGCTGAAACTTTATTAAACGGTATGATCAATAAAGTGAAAAGTATCAGTAGAAATGTTGTAACTTTTTTAAACAACTTCATATCATACCTCCTCGATAGAATTTCCTTTGTTAAAGGAAATAGAACTATTTCCCTTAACGAAGGATGGAGAAAATCTCCATACCTTAAATTTTTTATACTTTACGCTTCTTCTTTTGCTTTACGACGACCATAGATTGCAAATAACATTAGCAATGCACCTGCTACGATGAAGATGATCGTACCAATACCACCAGTGGCAGGGATGAATGGACGTAAATTGTTAGTTATTTTAACTGTTGAATTATCTTTTTCTACTGTAAAATTAACTGGTTTACCTAACAATTGATAATCTTTAGGTGCTTTAGTTTCCTTAATTGCGTACTGTGATACGATTAGCCCATCTTTTCCTTGGGCTGAGTTAGCGAGACCATTAATAGAAAAGTCACCATTTGTGTCTGATTTCAATTTGATAACTTTACCAACTCCTACATCCGGAAACTTATTGTTACCATTTGCTTGATTACGGTTGATTAGATACTCATTCCATACCATTGGAACATCGTCTTCTAGAACAGTAAAAACAGCATCAGAAAGACTATTTCCACTAGGATCAACTTTTTTGAAGTTTTGACTACCATAAGATATAAAATCATTATCTGAAGCATCAGTTGTTTTCTCAATCACACTATTATTGTAAGTAATTCTAGCATTGTTTTCAATTGCAACATCTGTGGATGAATTAGTGCCGTTAAGGTATGTAGTAAAAGAAACTTCAATAAATGGGGCTGCATTTTTATTGGCCGAAATATCACCAATTTGATCGGGGGTGATTTTATTTCTATTCGCTAAAGGAACTTGAGAAGCTATTTTAGCAATACCATCTTTATTTATTTCAATACTTATAGTTTGTCCACTGATTGAATATGTAAAATGTGTATTCAGAGTAAGTTCTTCAAAACCAACTTTAATTTTAGGTTTAATATTAAAGTCATCATTAATATCATCTTTCTTAATAGTTAAAGCTGGATCCAAAATATCCGTAAAAGTATATTTTAAATATTTTTCAATATTAGTCGGGATAGTACCTTTTAAAATATATTTAAAAGGTTCGCCAACATTAAATGAGGCATTATTTTGACCTAAATTAGCGATATCATTTCCAATCACTGGAAAATCGCCAGAAACGTTTTTAGGATATATATGTACTGAGTCTAGGAAACGACCACCGTCATAACTAGTCATCGGAAAAGCAATTATGAATGGAACGGCTAATGAATCAGTTACTGTATTAGGTTTGTTAGTTTCATAAACAACATAATATTGAGGTTTGGCAGGATCAAATCCTACTTCCCATGAAACTACTCCTTCATATTCTTGTGTTGTAGCTGTTGTACCAATTACAAACGGTGTTTTATTTATTGGTGGAGTAAGACCAATTGTATTTTCTATCCCAAGTTTTATAGCATTATCATATTCATCTTTTGATAGCGAATACGCGGTAAATTCAACACCGTTTAACGGCTTAACGTTGGTACCGATTTTTGTATAATCTATTTCTGTTCCGTCTAAATTTAGTAACGCATTTTGGCTATTAAATGCATCGGCTTGCAATTTATGGATGATAACCGTTGTTTTTACTTGTGTAGAATCTTGGGCAGAAACTATCGAATGATTTGTGATTAGTGATGAAAGCCCTAAGATAAAAATAAGGACTGCTGTTAATATTTTATTTTTTTTCATTTGTTTGCTCCTTTTTCGTGTGTTTATTTGATAGAAGATAGTAAAAACTTGTTAAAGCCATTAATATTAAGCCAGAAATTAGATAAATCAGTACACCCGTTCCTCCTGTAAGTATGAGGTCATGGGATTGATAATTCATTACAACAATTTCATTGGCAATGCCATCAGAATTTGTATCACGTTTGCTAATGAAATCGGCTTGCCTATCATCAAATATAAATTCTGCTTGTCCTTTTTTATTACCTTCCGAATAAGTAGCTTCAATAATTTCAATATTTAACGGCTGTCCCAGAAGCTTATAACCTGCAGGAGCTTTCTCTTCAACTAATTGGTATTTGCCAAGAGGCAAGTCGTTAAAAATTAAATCATCAAATTTATTCTGTGTAATGACCTGATCAATAAGACGGCGATCTTTATTATCCTCTGCTTTTGATTTTAAGCGAAAGATGCTTCCAGTAATTTTTGTAGTAGGATCTTCACCGTCAATTTTTTTGAAACTGAAATCCGTCCTGATAAGTTCATTAATTACGACATATCCCTTATTGGCATCTAAGACGATCGCATTTTCATTCTTAATAAGTTCATCAGGCATAACTGTTACATCATTGTTTTTGTCTACTTGAATAACAACTGGTTTAGTAATATTCCGATAGCCATCCGGTACGAAGGTTTCTTTTAGTTGAAAATATACATAATTATCATTAGTTCTTTTTGGTCGATAATTAATGAATTTGTCACTGAAATTAACTCTGCCATCCGAATCACTAGAGGCAGTCCAACTTTCATTGGAGGCAGTTAAACCACTAGCTGGATCCCCATCCATGCGCGTCAAAGTGAATTCAGCTCCAACAACAGCATTACCATAATTACCGTTTTGGTTATTGATATCATCCCTTTTCCAAAAATGAATTTCAATTGGATGAAAGCGATTAATTACACGTGGAATCTTATCACTTGTCTCAAATTTCCAATGGTTATCAGATGGAGAAAGCCAAGTGGCTTTTCCATGGTCAGAAACTTCTACCATGGCACTAACGCCTCCGTCACTAACGGTTTGATAATTGACAGGCGATTGAGTCTCGACTACTTGATAAGTTTTTCCAACTGGCAGATTCTTAAATTCAATCAAGCCGTCTGTTCCTGTAAACATCGTACGCAGCGGCTTACCCATTCGCTCTTGATTTAGAGTGTCGTACTCATAAATTTGAAAGGTTGCGCCTTCTAAAGGAGTCATTGCTTCAACATTCAATCCTTCTATATTATCGGCTACTTTTATAAATTTAATATTAGTGGGATTTTCTCGATTAATAGCAAAATCCAAACGATAATTCCCTAAAATATCCTTGGTTAAAAAGTCATCTTCATCCGTTCCACTAAGACGGGTGATTTCGGGACGAATACCACCTGAATCAGAAATGATTTCAATTTGATAGACATTGTCTGATTTTAGATGTGTATTCGGTGCACTTAATTCCTTTAATTCATATTTGCCCGTTTCAACATCACTGAAACCCGCAGTTCCTGTCACATTGGTAGTGGCTGTTTGAAGATAATTCTTTCCTTCAATCCCTTTCAATTCGAATTGTACACCAGGTAAAGGAATGACTAATTCATCAAAAGCATCGATCTTTTGTCCTTTATCACTATAGCCATATTTTACAATTTTAAAATTAGAATCAACTTGGTTCGATATGATGTACCCTTGATTATCATCACCAGTCAGAAGTTGATTGTAATCTGGAAGTGGATCAGCAATGTACTTGTTCTCTTGTTCATCGAGTTTTATCTCAATAATATCGTAAGCATTAGTATGCTCGATATAACCTGTTGGGGCTTGTGTTTCTCTTAAACGATAGAAACCAAGTGGAAGGTCTTTAAAAATGACTTTCCCATCTGATTGAGACTCAGTTTCTAAAGATGACTTGCCAGGATCATCTAAATAATCGCCGTGATCATTTTTAATAACAGGCGTTAAAGTAAACTTTGCACCTGCAAGCGGCAAGTCATTCAGCCCTACCTTGGTGAATAGAATGGTATAGGTTAAAAGTTTGTTAGTCATTTTAATCTGGTTAGCTGAACCATCAACGACACTTTTGCCAGTAAATTCACTTGATCCAGGGGGCAGTAACATTTCCACCTGTCCAAATTGATTGGTTTTAATTTTCCATTCGGCTTGACTCTTTTGATAACCTAAAGGTGCTCGAATCTCTTGGATAGTAAAGGTGGAATTAGGCTTAGTGGCTGTTCGATTCAGTGTTATCCGGCCTTTTGAATCACTTGTCTTTATTAAAACATCTTCAGGTTTTTTGTCATTAACCACACGGAATTGAGCACCTGATAAAGGATTCCCTTTCTGATCTGCCTTAAAGAAAGAATAGGATTCTCTGGTGTTCGTATATTCATAAAGATTAGAAATTTGGTTTCGTTTTAAAAGAGGTACATCTACTTTTTCTTGAGTATCCATATTAATAGTTTGAATATTTTTAATTACTAATCCGCTGTTATCCGCTAATAATTCTAAATCAAAAATTGTTTTATAATTTTGTTTTACATAGCCTGGCGGTGTTTTTCTTTCGATCAATTCATAAGTTCCAACCGTTAAGTCATTAAATCGAACTTCGCCACTAGTGTCAGTGGTAACAGAACCAATATCTGCTTTAATAGGTTGAGTCTTTTTCAAGTCAAATATAGCACCAGCTAAATGTTCCTCATTTAAACCGATTTTTGTGAAGGAAAAATCACGCGTATGTTCTTGATTAAGAATATTAAAGACTTGGCTATCATCTATAGAAGCAATTTCACTAATATTGCTTGTATTACCTTGCAAACTGATCTTGCCATCAGCATTTACTACCAGAGTCCATATATTTTTCTGAGGCACATAGTAGCCAATCGGGGCTGTGTTTTCAGTTAACAGATAGGTTCCTTCTAGCAAGCGCATATAATCAAAGATTCCAGATGAGCTTGTATTATCTTTTGAAATAACTGTTCCGCTAAGAGATTTCAATGTGAAATTAGCACCCTCTAAGAGGTCTCCTTGTTTATTTACTTTGCGGATTCTTAAATGATTGGGTTTGTTTTCTAAAACGGGTGGTATATCACCGAGTGAAGTGATATTCCCTTTATAAGATTCCCGGAAATTTTTGGCAAATACAGCTGTTTTATCAGTAT
This sequence comes from Facklamia miroungae, assembly GCF_012396555.1. Lineage (GTDB taxonomy): Bacteria > Bacillota > Bacilli > Lactobacillales > Aerococcaceae > Facklamia > Facklamia miroungae. The sequence goes on along the minus strand of NZ_JAAXPS010000001.1, from coordinate 187,442 downwards.
TTTGATCAATATCAAATAAAATTGTTTTCTCATTTTCAAGGTATCCATCCGGTGCATTGATTTCTTTGAGTTCATAGCTACCATAGCTTAAATTATTAAAGTCTAAGGCACCTTGATTATTGGAAATTACGGTTTGACTAAAAGCAGGATCCCCTCTTTTACTTAACTTATATACCGCATTCGATAAGGGTTGTTTAGTTTTCTGATCAACTTTCTTAAATGTTAAGTTTGTAAGTAATAACTTTAACCGAATGAGTGCGGAGTTATTAAGCACTTCTCGTCCATTTTTAGCAATTGGTCGGTAGGCGTTGTCATAATCAGAATTTATAGCTCCGCTAACTGAAAGATCGTAAGCCCCATAATAACTGCCTTTTTTTTGATAAAAATTATTTGCTAAAATGCTAGGATTACTTTCTAGAAGGTTAATGGTAGGATGAGAATAACCGTTAGGAGTATTTAATAGATTGACATAAAAGTATGAGTAGCTTGTTTCTCGCGGTACATTATAATAAGACGTATAGCCAGTTGATCCTGTGAAAGAAGTTAGGTTAGAATTGTTATTTACAAGGTATAGATCAAATTTAAAAAAATTCTCATAGGACCGACGATAATGAAAAAGTTGTACTTCTACATTAGGAACTGGATTATCAAACTGGTCCAAAGCAAAAATATTGAATTTGTTTTCGGCTGGGGTGGTAGGATCGGTAGATGCTCGAGCTTGAACTTTAGAGAGCAATGCTATTACTTCATATTCAACAGGGATTTTAATGGTTTCACCATCAGGAAAAGTGATGGATAAAATGGTTTTGAATCTCCCTGTTTGAGAAGTGTCTATGGCTTCCTCCCAATCGTAAAGCACTTCTTTCGATAAGTCACTGTAGTTTTCAAGCACATTTTCTGGTAACAAAGGTTGATCGACTTGAACAAGAATTTCATCTTTTAGGATCGGCTCAAGATTTACCAGATTACTTTTATCTTCTTTTTGATCTTCTTCACTTGATTCTCTGTTTTTTTGATTTATAGTAGTTGCATTATCATCAAGTATCGTGACTGTTGTTGATTCTTCTTTTGAGCCTATTTCTTTTTCTTTATTACCGGAATCGTTTTTAGCTACAGATTGCTGGGCCGTAATCTTCATATTCGAAAAATGCGTAACCACTTTAACGGTAAAAGATTTACTAATCGAATCTGAACGTTTTACCCCTACTTCCAGTGTATGTTTGAAATAGGCTTTCGGTATCCAAAATTGATAAACTTCTTCATTAGCATTCATTTTGAAACCTACTTGCCAAAGTTTCTCTTTTTGTTCATTATATGGATTTTCTGGTGCTATGGGCTCTTCGATTGTAAGAGCTTCGGGTTCAATTAAATCAGGTTGGTTTGGGATTTGCGGTTCAACTAGGTCGGAAGGAATTTCAACCCCACTTTCAATTAATTGGTTATATTGTGTCCAGTATGCTTCTAGGTCTTGCTCATACTTTGCATATTCTTGCTGATAAGTTTCCCAGGCTGCTTGGTATGCTTGCCACTCATGATCATTTTGCTTTTTGGCCTCCAAATAAGTTTGGTAATCCTCTTCATATAGAGCATTATCCTGCTGGTAGACCTCCATCTCTTCACGGTATTGCATATAATTTTTAATGGCCATATTAAAATCTGTTTGGTTGTTAACTATTCGCATGGGAATAATTTCTTGCTGACTCGTAATCAGTTGAAAAGAATTTACCTTTTCAAAGTTAGTCTTTGTTTCAAATTCAAGGGTTTGATCCGTTGGTTCGATATTATTATTGGAATTTAATAGTATTTGCCAACCAGAATCAAAATATATTAATTTTAGGGCATTATGATTCGGATTTTCCTGAGCGTATACATTTGAGAATACTTTAAATGGTATATTGGACACGATTAGTATTAGAACTAATATAGCATTTAGAGCACTTTTTGAGCGTTTTTTTATTATATCCACCTCTTGAAACCTTTACCGTTTAAAAATTAGTTTAAATTTTAAATTATATCAGTTATTTAATTAATGTTCAATCATTATATAATAAATAAAATAATTTATCAAATGAAATATTCTGAAAGTTATAAAGATCTTACAGTCAGTAATTAAACGGTAAGAAAAACTTGAATCTTCTTATATTTGTTTAAATTCTTATTTAAATTTCATTGCTGAAATAGACTATCTCTATAAAAAGTCACATAGTCTTTAGCCATTCTTCTCGCTATTATACTTCTTGTCGATAATCATCTCTCTCTGAATCCGCGCATATATTTACAAAAAACGATGATAAAATTACATAACTACTTATTTCTCCTTAAAACATCTTAACCTCATATCCTTTGTATTGATCATAGTGATTATTTTGATGCTAAGCCTTTAATTGTTAAAGTAAATAATAGTCATCTTAACCTTGTTCTGGTAAAAGATTTGGATTTACTACCTAGTGGAGGTTATATTGCATGAATAATAGATAAGTACATAAAGAAAAAATAGAAAATTGTGATAGAGTTTGTTAGTATGTTCAAACTTTTCTTTTAACGTTCGGATAATTAAAAAATGGACGTGTTTTAATTTTTAGCTATCCAATGTTTTTTTGTAGAAAGAAATAAAGCGCTAGGACTAACTGTATTCAATAAAACAAGGAAATAGCTTATTCTTTTTGATAACCACAAAAGCTTATTCACAGGTGATACTATATTCGAATGAAGTTAAATAGATTTTAATGGATGAAAAAATCTATTTCGAAATTAAAAAGCCGAACGTTTGGAGAGTTTTCCTTTAAAAAATCGTCCTTGCCATTTTACTTTAAAAGACGCTATGTTAAAATACATAAGTAAATGGGTGATGGCGGTCTTCCGTCGTTTTTTTCATTTACGGAATATTGGTCGTTAATTAAACTCAATGATTGAAAGGAATCTGATTATGAAAAGAACAGTTGGAACAGTCGTAAGAGGTTTAAGAGCTCCAGTTATTCACGAAGGTGATGACTTAGTCAAGATCGTTGTTGATACGCTTTTAGAGTCTAGTAAAGAAGAAAATTATGCGATTGAAAATCGTGATGTTTTAGCAATTACTGAATCAATTTTGGCTCGAGCTCAAGGAAATTATGTCACCCTTGATAATATAGCTAAAGATATTCAGGATAAACTATCTTCTACTAAAATTGGGGTTGTTTTCCCTATTACAAGTCGCAATCGATTCCAATCTACTTTAAAAGCTATTGCGCGTGCTGCTGATGAAGTGATCATTCAATTAAGTTATCCCTCAGATGAGGTGGGTAATCCTTTAATGTTGATCGAAGATTTAGATGATGCAGGTATTGATCCTTGGACAGATGTCTTCACTGAAGAAGAGATCAAAAGAGTTTTTTCGGATTTAAAACATCCTTTTACAGGTGTGGATTATTTAAATCTTTATCGTCAAACCGTTGAAGCGGAAGGGGCTGATTGTACTATTATCCTCGCTAATCAACCGAAGGCGATCTTAGAATATACCGATCATGTGATTGCAGCCGATTTACATACGCGTAAAAGAACACAAAAACGTCTTTTACAAGCTGGTGCCAGTAAAGTAATTCGACTTGATGAAATTATGAATGCCCCGATTGATGGCAGTGGGTCTAATCCAGAATTTGGACTATTAGGAGCCAACCTATCCTCAGATGAAGTGGTTAAACTCTTCCCTATTAATGGCGAAGTTTTTGTTTCTGAAGTCCAAAACCAAATCAAAGCAATGACTGGTAAAACGATTGAGGTAATGATTTATGGTGACGGTGCATTTAAGGATCCGCAAAGTCAAATTTGGGAATTGGCTGATCCAATTGTCTCTCCTGCTTATACCAATGGTTTAGAAGGAACACCTGATGAAGTAAAATTGAAATATTTGGCTGATGGAAAGTTCAAAGATTTAAACGGTCAAGATCTTCAGAATGCTATTTCAGACTATATAGCAGGCCATGCGTCTGCCAGTCAAGATCAAACGGAAAGAATTGGAACTACTCCTCGTCAACTCACTGACCTACTTGGATCCTTATCGGATCTAACTTCAGGTTCAGGAGACAAAGGAACACCGTTCATCTATATTAAAGGCTATTTCGATAAGTATTCGGATCAATAGATTTAATAAATTGTCTTTCATATAATTATAAAAAGTCTGCTAATCATGTTTTAATGATTAACAGACTTTTTATTTATCCAATTAATTGACCCGATACTGAGTGGTTCCTGTTTCTAAGACTTCTAACGTGGCATTTAGTCCCCGTTCAACCAAATTTTTAACAGCCTGATCAGTATAGAAAGCAATATGGGGAGAGTAGATAATCTTTGGATGATTTAAGATTTGTTGAAAAACTTCATCTTCAATTGTTGCATCTTTATAATTTTTACCGACATAAGCCATTTCATTCTCATAGGTATCTAAAGCAGCCCCTGCTAGTAGATCATTATCTAAGGCCTTGATTAAATCTGATGTATTAATAATAGCTCCACGTGCCATATTTAATAAGTAAGCGCCCTTTTTGATCTTTTTAAAACGATCATAGTCAAACAAATGATGGGTTTCTTTTGTTACTGGCATATGCAGAGAAATAATGTCTGCTTTTTCAATTGCTTGGTCAATTGTTTCTGCGTAAGTTAATAGATCCTCAAGCCCCTCTTTAGGATAAAGATCATACCCTACTACTTGGCAACCATAACCTCTGAATATTTTAGCAGTTGCAATTCCAATATTACCCGTCCCAATAATAGCTACATTTAAATCACCGATCACACGTCCGCGGATTTGAGGATCCCATGCAAAATTTTTATTTTTTACATTCTCTTGTATCGAGTCATACTTGCGAATCAAATTTCCAGCCATCAAAACGGTCCATTCTGCAATTGATTCTGGCGAATAAATTGGTACATTACTGATTATTATTCCTTCTTTTGTCGCTTTATCCAAATCATACATATCAAAACCAGCACTTCTTTGAGCAATTTGCTTATAGCCCATCGCGGCTAATTCATGATAGAATTCTGGTTGAACTTTAGCCACTTGTGAGAGGGATATTCCGTCATATTCTTTTAAAGTATCTAAATCCTCTTTTTCAAGCGAACGATGATAAATTGTAAGGTCAATTTGATGTGCAATGGCCCATTCTTTTGCTATTTTTTCTTCTTCATCTCTCACATTAAACATAATAATTTTGTACATAGTCTCTCTCCTTCTCCTTTCAGTATAAGATCATATTATTTAGAGCACAGATTTGATCTCCCTTTTTTCTCAGATTCAATCTTAAAAGGAGTCAAAAAAAGCCTTGACGACATTCGGTTCTTCTTCCTTCCACTCAAAAAGTCTATTCTCAATTTTTTTGATCAATTTTTCTTTTTCGTTTGGGAGTTTTGCACCTACCTCTATGATATCGGAGGTAGCACTACTATTAATAATCGTCTCAATTTGCAAATGATTGAGTAACATTAATTCTTCTTCAAGGATTTGGCGATCAGACAACATTTCAAATAGCTCTTGTTGATCCTCAGTAAGCCTAGAAAGACTTTCATGGTTGAAGGCCAATAAAATTATTTCCCTAACCTTTAATTGGTTGATAAATTTGGCGGTTTCGATGGCATTATTTTCAGATAAAGCGACTCCACCATAGCCGATGATCACACCTAAAGAAAAATTAATCCCTACTTTTTCTAACTTTTTAAGTGCGATTTTTTGTTGGTTAAGTGAAAGGGGTTTCTTATGAAATTTCAAGAGCGTGTCTGAACCTGTTTCAATCAGTAGGGTGAAATGGTCTAAACCGGCCTTTCTTAATTCGACTAAATCTTCTTCTGAAGTATTTAATAGATCCGAACCTGTGATTATCGCAGTCAGGTGTTCAAGCTCTTTAAAAGACAGCTTTATTTTTTTTATGATTTGCGCAAGATTTTCAGTATCGACTTTTAGTAGCTGTTTCGATTCTAAAAGTATTTTTTTCGTTTTTGAGTCCACCTGGTTCTCTTGAAAATTATGAGGAAGCATATTTTCAGTTTCGATACTCGTCTGTATATTATTTAATAATGGTATAGAAAAATAATCACATTGAGTGATTAGTAAATCGTAAAATTTATTATATGTATCTATCATTCTGACCATCCTTATTCTAGCCTTTTCTATAGTTTACCATATTCCATAACGGTAAAATATTTCTTTATTTAAAATATGGAGGATCTCTTCAAGAAAAATACGAGGTTTTAAATCAATTAATTCTCACCAAATTCTTACCGCATTTTTTAAATTATTAGGTATAATAGAATGACAGTTAAAAGTGAGGTGTCCTATGAATAATACAAATGATTTTTATCGTAAGATGTTAGCGATCGCCATTCCGATCTCCTTACAAAGCTTAATCGTGTCCTTTTTAAATACTCTAGACACAATGATGATCTCGTCTTTGGGGCCCGAAGCCATTGCAGGAGTTGGTTTGGCGAATCAGGTCTTCTTTTTTTTCACAATGATTTGTTTTGGTACAGCCACCGGTGCTTCCGTCATGATTGCACAATATCACGGACGTGGAGATTTAGCTAAATTACAAAAAGTAAATGCTTTTTCGTGTCTTATTACTTTCAGTGTCGCAATTATTTTCACTTTACTGGCATTTATAATGCCTGAGAAATTATTAGGTTTAATGATTGATGATCCAGCCGTAATTGCCGAAGGATCAAAGTATTTAAGTGTTGTTGCTTGGTCCTACGCTTTAACGGGAATTAGTTTCGTCAATAGTGTAGCGCTACGTTCTACCGGTAATCCACGCTCTCCTCTTGCTGCAGCAATTATTGGCTTTATTTTCAATGCGTTCTTTAATTATGCCTTTATTTTTGGAAAGTTTGGTTTCCCAGAATTAGGTGTAGTGGGAGCAGCAGTTGGTACCATCATTGCCCGCTCAATGGAGTTGATTGTTATCTTTTATACAATCAGTCGCTATGATTCACCGCTTAATGGACCGATCAGAGAGATGTTTAATTTTAGAGGCGATTTTATTCAGCGTTTTATGCGGATTACATTTCCTGTAATTATTAATGAAACCTTTTGGGGCTTAGGTCAAGTCTTATATAGTGTGGCATACGCTATGGTTGGAACAAAAGAAACAGCAGCCGTACAGGTAGTTTTTGCGATTCAAAACTTGGCCTTTGTATTAATTCGAGGCTTATCCAATGCTTGTACGATTATGTTAGGAAATACGATCGGACGAGGAGTGATGGACATTGTCTACCCTCATGCCATTCGTTTCTTAAAAATGGGCGGTTTGATTGCTATTTTTGTTGGTCTTTTCCTATCATTGACTCCTTCATTAAGTCTGCAACTCTTTCCGAGTCTGACACCGGAAGTTTATCAACTATGTAAAACACTCTTAAATTACATGGGCTTCATTTTTATTCTTAAGGCCGTTAATTCTATTTTAATTGTCGGTGTCCTGCGTGGGGGCGGTGACACACGTTATTCACTCTTTCTTGAAATGGGATCTGTTTGGTTAGTGGGTGTACCTCTTGCTTTTCTAGGGGCAGCCGTTTTAAATTTTCCAATTGAAGGGGTTGTCATGTTAGCGGCTACTGAGGAAGTCACCAAATTAGTGATCGGCCTCTTTAGAGTAAAATCTAAAAAATGGATTCATGAAATTTCTTAATTTTAAAACACTGCCTTCTTTCGTTGGCAGTGTTTTTCTTATTAGCTCTTATATTACTTACCAATTATCATTTCTTCTAGACCTGGAATAGGTGGTAGGGTGGAGCCCTTAGCCGCAAAAGCTTTGAATAAATAGTCGGGCCAAGCTAAATCGTTAAAATTTTCCTGGCTAATGCGAGAATGTATAGTCTCAGGACGACCTTGACAAATCTTTAAGGCAAAGTCTGGTTCGATTAAAATGCCGCGCCCCACTGCAACTAAATCAGTGTAATCGAGAGCTTTTTGAGCCGATTCAGCATCGAAGATACCACCAACCAGAATCAGTTTTGTTTGGTCATCTAAAACAGATCGGAAAATTGCAGAAAAAGTTTGATCGCTATTTTCAGGTCCATTATCAAAAGAACCAAAGATGGATAGATGCAGATAATCCAGTTCAAAATCCATTAATGAAGCGACTAATTCCTTTGCCTCTAGTGCGGTATAGCCCACTGCTTGACCATGAATTTCATCCGGTGAAATCCGGTACCCTACAATAAATTCTTCTGGCCCATATTGCTTGGCTATTTTACAAACTTCTGCTGTTACTTCTAGGGCAAAGCGCATCCGATTTTTAAGTGATCCACCATATTTATCGGTTCGATGGTTAGAGTTCTTTGAGAAAAATTGTTGAAGAAGGTAGTGGTTAGCCCCATGAATTTCTACCCCGTCGAAGCCAGCTTCTATCGCTCGTTTAGTCGCTCGTCCAAAGTCTCTTATAATATTTGCAATTTGTTGCTGAGTCAATTCCACAATGGAATGGTCCAAGAAAGGCAGATCAATAGCAGATGGCCCGAATACTGGCAAACCTTCGCTGGCTCTTTGATGGGCTTGATAACCTGAATGATGAATTTGGAGAATTGCCTTATTTCCTTTTGACTGAATCACTGAGGCTAATTTTTTTAATCCAGGTAAATAATCATCGGAGAAGGCCGCTAATTGTTCAGGTACCCCTATGCGATTAGCGGGTCCACCTGCTGGTGAGACATAATGGTATTCGGCTATTATCATGGCAGCAGACTGAGCTCTTCTTTGATAGTACTTGATAGTTTCTTTGCTGTTGAAACCCTTCTTCATTCCTGAAAAAGTTTTCATTGGCGGTTGGACGATACGGTTGGCTAATACAGCGCCGTGTCTTAGTTTAATAGTGTCAGTTAATTTTTTCATAAGCATCCCTCCCGGTAGATTTTATCATGCTTCTTTTAAGCTTAAAAATAATTTGTTTGCAAAGATTTAAAAAATCCCCTATCTACCGAATAAAGCAGTAAATAGAAGATTTTAAAGCGAGAAATTTATTAATTTCCCTTCAATGAACGAGAAACAAAAACAGCATCACAGGTTATATCAATGCCTAATTGTTGCAGTTGATTTTTAGTATCTTGCGAAAGCATAACGCTAGAATGAGCTTGTGCTCCACTTAATTTTGATAGTGCCTGATAGGCTACTTGAGCGGTTGGATTGGTCACCGCAGAAATTGCTAAGGCAATGAGTAGTTCGTTTAGCGTTAAAATGGGATGTTTGCTTTGTAATTTATTCGCTTTCAGATTTTGAATCGTTTGTAAAACCATTGGTGCCAATAAATCGATTTGATCGGAGATACCAGCTAAAGTTTTTAATGCATTCATAATGGCTGCTCCGGGTGCATCCATTAAATCAGTCCGTCTACCTGTGATCATTTGACCATCACTTAATTGAATAGCAATCACAGCTGGCTCTGTTTCTTGTGTAAATCGCTCTTTAACCGATTCAGCATATTCATGAGCAGCGACAACTGATAATCGATCATCAGCAGTGAGATTACTTTCTTCCATTAATAAGTGCATTTTAGACCGAACTTCCTCATCCACAATACCTACTTTGTAGTCTTGTTCCACTTGGAAATAGCGGCGAATAATTTCTTGTTGAGCGGCTTCTTTAACGAATTCATCATCCACAATACCGGATTTAATTCGATTCACTCCCATATCGGTGGGCGATTGATAAATTAAATCGGGTGAACTCGTATTGGCTAAAATTCTACGAATGACTGGAAACATTTGCATATCGCGATTGTAATTGACAGCCATTTCATTATAAGCATCTAAATGATAAGAGTCGAGTACATTAATATCATTCAAATCAACGGTTGCTGCCTCGTAGGCTACATTAATCGGGTGCTTAAGCGGCAAGTTCCAAACAGGAAAGGTTTCAAACTTGGCATAAGAAGCTTTGATACCCTTTTGATGTTCATGATAAAGTTGATTTAAACAAGTCGCTAACTTACCAGAACCGGCTCCAGGTCCTGTTACGATAATTAAAGGCTGGCTCGTTTCGATATAAGGATTTTTAGCGAAGCCATTTTCTGAAAAGAGTACTTCCAAATCCGTCGGATAGCCATTGATTGCTTCATGAAGATAAACTTTTATGCCTCTATTTTCAATGTTTTTCTTAAAAACAGTCGCATTTTTTTGACCCTTATAACGTGTTAATAATACACTATTAACTTTTATATTTAAGGCATGGTATTCATCAATTAAGCGAATAACTTCTTGATCATAAGTAATGCCATAATCGCCACGCATTTTGTGGTGTTCAATATCTTCGGCATAAATACAGATAATAATTTCTGCTCGATCTTTAAGCTTGGTTAAAAGTGTTAATTTGACATCTTCATCATAGCCAGGCAAAACCCGCTTGGCGTGCATATCTCCAATTAGTTTGCCTCCAAACTCTAGATAGAGCTTATCGATATTTTCCAGTCGTTCAAAAATATATTTTGATTGTTCCTTAAGATACTTGTCGTTATCAAAACCTAATTTTTGCAAAATCCCAACCCCTTTCATCACATACAGAGTATTCTAACAAATCTTTTCTTTGGACTAAAGACTTTCCTAGTTATTTTAACGAAAATTTTCCTGCTTTTGTTTTAACGTTCAGTTTTTGAATAGCCTCCACGATTAAAGCTTTTGTATCCGTCTTCGCTTTGATAAAACTACTGTAATTGAAACTGATTGAAATCTTCCAATCCTAAACTTTTGATAAATGCGAGACTTATTTTTACAGTATCTTCAAAATCTTTATAGGAACAGAAACAATAATTGGTATGCGCATATCGAGTAGGCGTTCCAAGAGTAGCAACCGGTAGACCCAAATTCGAAAGGTGAATAGCTCCTGCATTGGTTGAGCCTCCCTCTCTTACAGCATGTTGCAGTGGAAGCTTATTTTCTTTGGCAATTTTATTAAACCGACTCAACATCCATTCGTTGGCGATATAGGAGTTGTCACGGTAACGCAACTGAGGTCCTTGCCCTAATCGAGCCTGTTCGGTATATTCATCAGCGGTAAAATCATCTGAAGGTGTACCTTCAAAAACTAATGCCATTTGCGGGTTAACACGTTTACTGGTAATAACAGCGCCACGCATCCCCACCTCTTCTTGTGAAGCAAAAGCTGCCACAAGATTATAAGGTAAATCATGGATATAATCTTTCATTTCATGCATGATTGCGACTGACACTGCTACACCAATTCGATTATCAAATCCTTTACCGAACATCACCTGGTTGCGTTCATTGATATGGAATTCAGTGGCTGGGACAATAGGTTGACCTACAGCTATTTTAAAGTCTTCAATGACTTCTTTTCGACTACTGGCACCTAAATCAATTTTTAAATCAGCGAGTGTGACTTTCTTCGCTCTTTCCTCTGGTGACATAAAATGAATCGGTTTGGAGGTCGATATGCCAGGATAATAGATACCTTCCGTATTTCTAACGAGATAATGTTGAGCAGAAACATGTTCAGGTAGCCAGCCTCCCAAAGCTTGTAAATGAATTAAACCTCTCTCATCAATCGCTTTCACCATAAAGGCAACTTCATCCGTATGTGAATCGAGCATTAAGGTAGGCTTACTCGGATCAATTTGATCCAGATTATAATAGGCATTTTTAAGATTATCGCTTTGCATGGTATAGGAATTTTTATAGGCCTCTAACACCTCAAGAACTTCATCTTCAAACCCTGGGGCACCTTTAGCGTTGATCAAGTCGCGAATTAAATTACGATAGTTCATTGTTTTTCTCCTATTCTAGTATTTTTAGTACTTCTTCAATCACTCCATCGCCACCGCTTTTCTTAGCAGTGATCATCGAAACACGTTTTACTTCATCTAAGGCATTGTACGCTGCGATACTACGCCCTGCTTGCTTCAAGAGATCGATGTCATTATGATTATCACCAGCTGCAATGACCTCTTCAGGTTTTACACCTAAATAATCAGCAATCCAGTGTAAGGCTTTTCCCTTATTTAAATCTGCTGCGACGATATCCATGGCCCAATCCGAATAGGTTAGATAATGGTATTCTGGTTTTAAACCGTTTACCAAGGCATGTAGACGTGTTAAGCCGGTATCCGGATGATCATCCACAATCAAAAATTTATCAACTTTCAGATTGGCCCAATCTTCTGATCGAATCGGACGAATAATTTGATCGGTAAAGTTTTGTTTCATTTCATGTCTGATAAATTCAGTTTTGCTGAAAGCATATTCTACCCCATCAATAACATAGATAACCGTCAATCCCATACTTAAAGCAACCTCAATCAGTGGTCTTAAAGGCCCTACTGGAAAACTAAAGGATTGAATAACCTTACCTTGAAGCATAATATTTGCTCCATTTGAAGTCGCATAGGGTATTTTTAAATCTAATTCATCGACAATGGACTGAACAGCTTGAGCAGAGCGACCAGTCGCTAAAGTAAAGGCCACTTTTTTCTCATCTAAAATCTTCCTGAACTGCTTAAAATCAGGACTCCATTTTTTATCTTTATCCAATAAAGTATCATCTAAGTCAGAGATAAATAGTTTAAACATGACTTCACCTAGCCTTCACTTTTATTATGTAACCGCAATTTTAAGTATACCCTAAAAGAGGTACAAAATAAATTCCCAATAAAAAAGCCCATTTCACTGTTCGTTTTCAGTGAAATGGACCCTCTTATAATTTTACTTAAGTGTTTTTAATTGTTTGGAACCATTTGACCCGGTAATAGTTTAATCACACTATTGACCATTAAGGGTATTAATAAAGCGTCATCAACAAAACCTAATGGGCCTAAAAAGTCAGGCAGCATGTCTGTTGGTAATAAAACATAAGCAAAGGTAAATAAAATCATCAACCTTGCTAACATAGGTGTATCTTTTTTAAAAAAAGACTTTAAAAATAGAGGAAATTTTTCTAAAAAGCTTAATTTAGCTTGTTTCTTTTTCATTCAACCACTTCTTTCTTCTAAAAAAGGCGATAGGATTACAACTATCTATAGTTTACAAGAAAGTGAAAATCATACCCTCCAACTAGAGACTGATTTATTGAAAAATTTGGGTCAGTAGTTTATAAGAATGTAATCGAGATTGTTGATCCGGAATCGGCATATAAGCCATTAACTCATCGATGCCCAAGCGTTCGATTTCTTCCTGCAAAATAGGAGCAATATTTTCTGGCGTTCCTTTTAACATGAAGCGTCTTTGATAATTCTCTTCAAGTATGGATTGTTCTTCTAGCGATAGATCGATCTCTTGGGCACGGTCAAAGCTCATTAAAGGGGCCCCGTTTTTACGAACATGGGAAATTTCAGAAGGTCGAGCCCAATAATCTGCTTCTTCTTGTGAATCTGCTAGGATAATTTTATAAGAGACCATGACCTTTGGTTCATGATAAAATTCACTGGCTTGAAAATGATCGCGGTAGGCTTTAAAAACCGATGGATCTGTTTCCACTCCAAAAAATTTAGCGAAAGAATAACCCAAGCCCATTTGGCCGGCTTTAACAGCGGATTGCCCCGAAGAACCGAGCATCCAAGGTTGAGCGATCGTCCGTGTCTTAACAGGAATAGCTTGAGTTAAGCTGTAAAAGCCTTTGGGGGTCGTATCGGTCAAATAATCTAAAATAATTTGTGCTTTGTCATAAAGATGATCAAAATCGATCGGATTTCCTTGAGAGAGAGCCATCATACCGTTATGGTCTGTACCAGGAGCTCGTCCAATGCCGAAGTCAATCCGATCGGGTGCTAATAATGTGAGGGTTTTAAATATTTCCGCGATTTTTAAGGGGGAATAATTAACGATCATTGTACCGCCGGTTCCCAAGCGAATCTTGTTTGTGACTGCAGCTAAATAAGCCAATAATAATTCTGGTGTAGAGCTCGCTAAACTCGCCATGCCATGATGTTCTGATGCCCAATAACGCGAATAACCCATCGCTTCTAGCGCTTGTACCATTTGAATCGTCTTTGCGAATCTTTCTTGCGTTGTTTCTCCCTGGTTAAGTGGGAGTAAATCGTGAATACCTAATTTCATAAATTGCTCCTTTTTAACTATGATTATTTCCGCCTTTTATCTGCCGGACCAGGTAGAACATAATTAACTGCTAAAGCTACTAAAACCCCCATAACGGTTGATAAGAGACGAATAAACGCATAGATCAATTGATTGTGTACTGGAATATTAAAGAAAATAATCAACATGGTCGCGCAACCTGTAATAATTCCTTTTTCCAAGTGAATACGACTGGCTAAGCTGATATATACACTTACAGCCAAAGGGACTAAGAAGATTAAGATTTCATCACTACTTGATTGGATGGGGAATAAATAAATAAATAAGAGAGCTACACCACCTGATAAAAGAACGCCCAAAATCCTGGCTTTTCCAAAGGTGTAGCTACTTTCTAAGTCTTGCCTTAAAGAAAAAATAGCAGCGACACAAGAAAGCATGGGGCTAATTTTTAGCAGATAAAATGACAATAGAATACAAATAAATACGGCGATTGCTGTCTTGAAGGTACGCATTCCAATCGGCCATTTTGAATAATCCACGTGACCACCCTCTTAAAATAGATAGAAATATTATAGCACTCCAGCTTTAACAATTCATCTGAATCGGTTACTATCTTGAGAAGGTACTTTAAAAGTTATTTTTTAAAAGAAATTTAAATAAGGAGCCCGCTAAATCTGCGCGAACTCCTTTCATACTAAAGTTTATTTGAATAAATCTAAGATCCCGCCGAGAATATTATCTTTCATATTCGGTTGCTCTTCGGGTTGATTTTTACCGTCTTCCGCAGCTTGGTCACCCAAAATCATATCTATCAAATTACCCCCACTAGTTGGTGCTACCCCACGTTCTCTTAGTGAAGAGTTCACTTTTTCAACTGTTTGACTGGTTTCTCTTTGAAGACCTTCTTTATCTAACTGGTTCGCTTTCTTACGATCAGCCATATATTTTAAAATAAGAGGCGCAACAACGATTAAAGCACGCTTAACTGCATCCTCTGACATCCCTAACGTGCTAGCAATTCGGCCAATTATTGTTTGTTTATCTTCAAATACATGCCCTAGAATTTTTTCTCCGTCTTCAGGATCCAGATTTTCAGTTAATTGATCGACAGAATTATAATCTTTCACATCTTCATGCTTAGCCAATGCATTATCAAAGGAATCTAATCCTTCGGGAGTTTGTGTATTCTTATTGATTGCTGACAAGATAATTGGTAACCCGATCGTTGCGATCTTACCAAAATCACCCATGTCTAATCCTGCTTTATTCGCTAAATTCTTATTACTTTGTGACTGAGAACCTTGTAGTAAAATGTCTAATGGATTAAACGAATCGAATAAGCCCATTAATATCAACTCCTTTTATTGTGTTGACTCTAGCATAACTAAAAATAAGAAAGACTACTAGTAAAACGCATTATTCAAATCCAATTTTAAGTATCTATTGTTCTTTTAAGGATTGCAAACGATACATGTCATAGTAAGTACCTTGGTGATCGATTAATTCTTGATGACGTCCTGATTCAATGATTTCACCTTTATGAAGGACATAGATTTGGTCAGCTTTTTTAATCGTTGATAATCGATGGGCAATGACAATTAAAGTGGCCTGCTGACGAATTTTATCCAGACTAGCTTGGATATACTGTTCACTTTCAGTATCCATCGACGCTGTTGCTTCATCTAAAATCAAAATTTTTGGCTGACGGATGACGGATCGTGATATGTTAATTAATTGTTTTTGACCCGCCGATAAAGAAGCTCCACCTTCAGTGACTAAATGATCATAGCCGTCTGGGAAAGCCTCAATAAAGTGGTCAGCACCAGTAAATTTAGCGGCGGCAATGACTTCTTCGTCTGTATAATTTCCATGAAGACGGATATTATCTTTAATACTTCCATAAAACATAAAGGCATCCTGTTGAACGAGCGAAACTTGCTCTTTTAAAGTGGCTAAATCGTAATCTTTAATCGAAGTATCATCATAATTGATCTGCCCTTGGGTAAAGTTATAAAAGCGCATCAAAAGATTAATGATAGTGGATTTGCCTGATCCCGTATGACCGACTAAGGCAATCATTTGTCCTTGTTTAGCCTTAATATTGATATCCTTTAAAACCTTTTGCTCTTGATCATAAGAAAAACTAAGCTCTTTAATTTCGACGCTACCTTCTAATTGTTCTTTGACCTTCTTACCGGTTTGGCTTGGATTTAAATCAGAATTGGCTAATAATTTTCGACCCCTAGACGCAGAGACTAAACCATCTTGATAAACTGACAGACTATCCAGCATATTACCAATCGGATTAAAGAAGGATTTTGAGTAGGAAGTAAAGGCATAGATTATACCAATATCTAAAGCATATCCTTTTAGTAAGTTATTACCGAAAATCCAAATCACTAAGACTAATACAATTTGTTCAATGAGATTAACGGCTGGCATTAAGAAAATTGCATTCATTTTGAACATGTCTGTACGCGCTTTGACATACTCTTGATTGACTTGATCAAATTCATCTTTCATTCGTTCGGTTTGATTGAATTGTTGAATTAGCCACATGCCCATGGTGGATTCAGCTAATTTAGCGTTGACGCGTGCTAAAGCAGAACGCATCTTACGATAGACAACAGTTGAAATCTTTTGATAAATATAAATTAAAACAAAAACTAATGGTAGGAAAGCTATAAACATCCATGAAATCCCTGCGTGTAAGCTGAACATAGCCGTTCCTACTGTAACAGCATTAATAAAACCATCAAAAAAGGTTAAGAAAACATTCCAAAATTCCTTAATTGTTTCGGTATCATTGGTAATTCGTGATACCACTTCTCCATTCGGGGTTTGATTAAAGTAATTCATACTTAACCGCCCTAGCTTGGAATAAAGTCGATTACGCATGGCTGCAACTGTGTATTCACTGGCCATAAAGAAATAAAAATCTTTTGCATACAGTAAGATCATCCGAATGAATAAAAGACCTAAATAAGTAAGCGCTACTTGCATTGTCATACTAAAATCAGTGACCTGTCCGGCTGAAATGCGATCTAAATATCTTTTAATAATAATTGGTAAATAAGCCGCTATCGCAGAAGAAGACACCATGGCAATCACTGAAATAAGGAATCGCCACCATTGATGGGAGGCAAATGAAAAAAGATAACGTAAGATATCAGCTTGTTCTTTTAAAGTAAACTTAGTTTGCCTGGTCGTTTTATTTTTCTTCACTCTCGCCACCTCCTAATTTCTCCTCAAGTTGTTGCTGAGTAAACATATTCGCATACCATCCATTCAAAGCTAACAGTTCTTGGTGATTACCTCTTTCGGTAATTTCACCCTCCTCCAGTACGATAATCTCATCGGCATGCATGACAGAAGACAAACGGTGGGTAGCAATGATTGATATCCCTGATTCTCTTTCTGCTTTCAGTTTGCTTAAAATGGCTTGTTCCGTACGTGCATCAACTGCCGAGAGTGCATCATCCATTAGTAATATTTGAGGTTGCATTGCTAAGGTTCTAGCAATCGATATTCTTTGTTTTTGACCGCCAGAAAGTGAGACGCCTCTTTCACCGACCTCCGTGTCATACCCTTCAGTAAAACCAAGAATATCTTGATGAATATCAGCAATTTGCGTAAAGTGTTCAATTTGATTTTGTGACATCAAAGGTTTACCGAAACGCACATTTTCTCTAATGGAAGTCGAGAAAAGGAGGTTTGTTTGCGGAATATAGCCGACATGTTCTCTTAAATAAGTTAAATCAATCTTCGTTAAGTCGTGCTGATCAAAAAGAATATTGCCTTGATCAATATCATATAAACGCACTAAACAATTTAAGAGCGTCGTCTTGCCTGAACCTGTCTTTCCTACAATTCCAAGCGTTTGTCCTTGGCTTAATTCAAAGTGAATGTCCTTCAAACTTGGCTCTTTGGTGTTTGGATAAGTGAACTGATCGATATGAACAGATAAGTTTTGGAAAACTAAGTTATTTATTCCATCAACTGGATTATTAACACTTGCTTCTTGGGCTAAAAGTTCAGTCACTCGGTCATAAGATGCGTTCCCTCTTTCCATGGTGTTGACTAAACGCCCAACCGCTAGCAGTGGCCAAGTCATATTCCCAAGATAAGAGAAATAGGCAATTAATTGACCAATTGAAATTCTACCCTTACTCACAAAATAAGAACCAAAAATAATGGTTAAAACATAAGTCAAACCCGTAATTAAATTGATAATGGGAGAATAGGCAGAGTTTACTAAATGCACTTTACGGTTCTTAGCAACCACATTATCCGTTGCTTTGATAAAGTCTTGATGGTCTTCTTTTTCTTCACCAAAGGCCTTAATGACAGTCATCCCTGCAACACTTTCTTGTACATGATCATTCATTTTCGAAAAGGCTCTAAGTGATTCTGTAAAATATTTATTTATCCACTGACCTAAATAGCGCGAAACAAAAATAAGTAAAGGAAAAGGGATGATCGTATAGAGTGTCAGTTTCCAATCAATTAAAATAACCATGGAAAATAGGGTTACAATTGTAATAGATAAAGCATCAGTTAGAGTTAGAATGCCTCCTCCAGCCACAAAACGTAAGGCCGCTAAATCATTCGTAGCATGAGCCATTAAGTCTCCGGTACGGTATTTCCCATAAAAGGTTTGATCCATTTTTGTGAAATGATCATATAGCTTATTTCGAAGAATAGATTCTAAAATAGTGGAATTAGTAAAGAGATTCGTTCGCCACATATAACGTAACCCATACATTAAGAGACCAATTAATAAAAGTAATGTAATATATTTTAAAAGAGAGGATGAAGTCAAGCTACCTTTTGCCATTTGGTCCACTGTTTGACCAATTAATAAGGGAATAATTGCTGATAAAATAGCACATGAAATCAGACCTCCTATTGCTAATGTATAGGTCTTCCATCTCAATTTAAAAAACCAAGCCAATTTGCGAAAAATTGCAAACATTATTTACCTTCCTCTCTAAATTTTTCAGTTAAATCCTATTGTAATACTTTTTAATCTCTATTTCATATTAAATGCATAAAACTCTCCCGTACATTTCTAAGAAGGGAGAGAAATCAAAATAAAATATTAAATTAGGATTGTTTTTAAGAATTAGCTTGTTTCAATAAACGGAGTCCATTTAAAATAACTAAAATAGTCGAACCTTCATGGAAGACGACACCTAAAGGTAAATCTAAAATACCTAACAGATTGAGAACAATTAAGATAAGGATGACACTGATGGCAAAAATAATATTTTGCTTAATGATGCGGTTTAATTTGTGACTTAATTGGTAAGAATAGAACAACTTCAACAAATTATTTTTTACGACAATAATTTCTGAAGATTCCATCGCAATAGAAGAGCCAGAACCCATTGCAATTCCAATATTAGCATTGGCTAATGCAGGTGCATCATTAATCCCATCGCCAATCATACCAACTACTTTGTCTTGCTGCTGTCTTTCTTTAACATAGTTAATTTTATCCTCAGGAAGACATTCAGCGACAACATTTGAAATTCCCACTTCACGAGCCACCTTTTCTGCCACTTGTTGGTTATCTCCAGTCACTAAGACCACTTCGACCCCAGCCTCTTGGAAATTTTTTACTGCCTCAATTGATTCTTCGCGAATTTGATCAGCCAAAGAAATATAGCCCAAAACTTGATCCTTATTAGCAATAAATATTGTTGTATTGCCTTCTTTCGTTTGTTCTCTATACTGTCTATAATTATTTAGTTTCTCAAAAGTCGAAGGTTTACCGACTTGAATATCCCCTTTTTTCATTCCCTGACCAGGAAGTTCTTCAACTTTTTCATCATGATTTACTCGAGACAAATCTAATTCAGCAAAATGTTTGACGATGGCTAAAGCAATAGGGTGGTTCGATCCTTGTTCCATGTAGACCACTTCTTTTAAATACTCTTCATCTAACTGGTAGTCCACTACATCAAATATACCCTGCGTTAAAGTACCGGTTTTGTCTGAAAAGAGCACTTCCATGGTATTTAAAGATTCCATTGCTGCCCCGCCTTTTACCAGAATTCCATTCTTGGCACCATTGGAAATAGCCGAAAGAGTTGCTGGGGTTGCTGAGGCAACTAAGGCACACGGGCTGGCAACAGTCAGTAAGACCATTCCTCGATAGAAGGCTTCTTGAAAATTGTAATCTGCTAGGTAATATAAACCTATAATAAATAAAGGTACAGCGAGTAAGACACCCATAGCATATCGGGACTCAAAGCGATCAATAAAGCTAGCCACCTTAGAAGGATTCGATTGAGCCTCCTCAACCATACGGATAATACTTGAAAAAACAGTATCTTTACTTAACTTGCTAACTTCTAATTTAAATGAATCACCTTCATTGATCGTACCCGCAAAGACCTCTTCGCCAACTTTCTTCTCTACCGGTAATGATTCTCCTGTAAGAGCCGCTTCATTAATGATTACCTCACGATCACTGAAGCCATCAATTGGTAAGGCATCGCCTTTAGCAACTAAAACTTGATCTCCAACCACTAAACTGTCGGTCGAAACTTCTTTCGTTTCGCCATTTGGCATCACTTTTAAGGCAACATTGGGAACATGCCCCATTAATTCTTCAATCGCTTTGGTCGATTTACTCGTAGCGTATTCTTCTAAAACTTCAGCTCCGGCAAAAATAAAAAGTAGCATGGCCCCTTCAGATTCATAATTAATGATTACCGCCCCTAATGCAGCTAAGACCATTAAGAGATCGACATTCAATTTCTTATTCATAAATGTTTCACTAATCGCTTCTTTTGTAGCATAAAAAGCTAAAAAGAAAATGGAAAAATAGAAAGTGATGCGACTTAAAAACGGATTAAAAGATAATAAAAAACCAAGAATCATTAGAACCGAACCTATCGCAAAAAATTGCCCTTTTCGACGCTTAAAAATTTCACCCAACATAAAATCTCCTTCTTTCTTTAAAAATTCTCTAACAAAAAAAGCGCACCAAAGACAGCTATAAAAACTGTCTCACAGGTACGCTAAGGTATCTCTGCTGTCCTCGCAATGAGGACCCGGCCGCATGATTAAAATCACCGCTTGTTCAGAAATATTTAATTGTTAAAGTCTATACATATATATTATCAATTATAGAAAAATTGTCAAGTCTGACTTAAATTTTCTCAACACGATCCACTAACATAGCCGGAACGGATTGCTGATTGGAAACTTTCAAGCCTTGCATTTTACCATAAACCTTCACTCTGTCTTCGACCTTAAGAAGGTGATCAGACTCGTTAACAAATTTTAAAGCAACTAATTTACTAGGATCCTCTGGGTCAATAGATAAAGAGCCTAAAGCTAAAGCACCTTCAACTCCCAAGTTTTCTGTAAAATAAGAAGCCATTTTACCCTCGAGTTGAACGGATTGATCCTTAAGACCATTATTATCCATCAATTCTTGATAATCAACTAATCGATAATCCGAATCCTCTCTTAAACTGGATGTTGAAGATTCAAATTCTGAATTATTCAGTGGGGGTTTTTTTACTTCTTCCGCTTCATTTGCCTCATCATGGATAACGCCTGTTTCATCGTTAATATGTTGAACCTTTTGGGCTACTTGACCTTCACGAAGTGGGACAGAATCTTTGAATTGATCTTCACCTAGAGCATTAGTTGAAGAATCTGTATCCGAATTTATGTGAACGGGTCCTAAGGGGTCATTCATCGATTTATCTGTCACTTGCGGTTTATGGTTTGATTCCTTACTTTTGCGTGACATAAAATAAATGGCTCCCAAAATGATAACCAAACCTAATATTAATAATAATGTATTTGTATCTAACATAAACATTCTCCTCTGTCATTTGATACGTGTATTATACCCCATTTTCGGCTCGTTTGAAAACGTTTTGCTTATCAAAATGAAAGTCTTTATAATAGAGATAAACGCACGGTCGCTATGTTTAAATAAAACACATTATTTATTCGTTAACATATGAAAGGTCTCTCATGCAAGCTCTACTCAATTATTTAATGTTTATCCTCGGTATTTGGAATGCCATTGTTTTTTTAATATACGCTTTTGATAAGTACAAAGCTAAACATCAGCTTTGGCGCATTTCTGAAAAGACCTTATTAATAGTTACTTTTTGTTTTGGAGGAATAGGCGGTTTGCTAGCTATTTATATATTCCATCACAAAATCCGCAAAGGGATTTTTATTGCCACTGCTATCTTATCTTGTTTAATGATAACTATTTTGATTGGTTATATAACTGCAAATTTAACTTATATTCCATAATTCCAAGAAAACATAGTTAAAGACACCAAACAGTAATTAGTGTTTGGTGTCTTTATTATTGTGTCTTAAATTATTGACTATTTATTTTGCTTATTTTGAAAAGCTTCCCAGTCTTTTAAGAAACCGTCGATTCCCTTATCTGTTAAAGGATGTGACCAAAGTTTAGGGAATAAACTTCCTGGGACTGTTGCAATATCCGCGCCAGCTAATGCAGTGGCTTCGAAATGACCAATATGTCGAATCGATGCAGCAATAATTTCTGCATCAAGTGCATAATTATCTAACACCATCCGTAAATCCGCAATTAACTCCATACCATCTTCACCCATATCATCAATTCGACCAATAAAAGGTGAAATATAGGTGGCTCCAGCTTTAGCTGCCAAGAGTCCTTGAGCTACTGAGAAGATTAATGTTACATTCGTTTTAATACCTTCTTGAGAAAGTGTATTAACAGCTTTTAAGCCTGCTTCTGTCATAGGTATTTTAACTACAATATTATCTGCCCATTTTGCGACTTGACGAGCTTCTTCAACCATTCCTTCGTAGTCTAAAGCAATTACCTCAGCTGAAACCGGACCATCAACGATGGAACAAATTTCTTTAATAACTGTTTCAAAATCCTTGCCTTCTTTTGAAATCAAGGTAGGGTTTGTGGTAATCCCATCGACTAAACCAAGATCGTTGATGCGCTTAATTTCTTCAACATTTGCAGTGTCTAAAAAGAATTTCATAAAGGGCCTCCTAATAGTTTTCATTTTCTTGTTTGAGTATAGCAAGCTTAAAGGCTTATTTCAATGGAGACTTCAATGATCTCTTTTTTTCACTTTGTCAAGTACTTAAAAATTTTAAACACTTTTGATATTAATCAACTATTTGTGTTTCCTGGTCGAAGGCTTTTAGGAATGTTAACATCAGTTGATGACGTTCCTCAGCTAAACTTCTACCAGCTTGAGTATTCATTAAATCTTTTAGTAACAACAGTTTATCATCAAAATGTTGTCTTACATCAGTTGTTTGACGATAAATTTCCTTAGTGGAAGAGTTATGTATGTTTCTATCTTCTTGGTTAAAAGTGTAAAGGCTATGACCATGACTACCACCATAATAAAAAGTTCGTGCAATGCCGATCGCTCCTATTGCATCTAAACGGTCAGCATCTTGGACGATCTGACCTTCAAGACTGAGCGCTTGTCGACTGGATAAATTGGATGCAAAAGAGAGCTTGCTAATTATTTGAAGAACTTCCTCAATTTCATTGGGGGTCATTTCAGCATTCAGTAAATGTCCTCTTAATTCTTTTATAGAAAGACGGTGCTCAACTTGTAATTTATCATCGATTAAATCATGAACATAAGCGGCTGCCAAAACAATCTGATGGTTAATCGGTTCGCTGACTTCTTGCATGATTTTTTGGCAATTCGAAACCACACGTTGAATATGCAACCAATCGTGGCCACTCTTTTCATTGCTCAAGTATCGTTTACTTAAGTATTTAATCTTTTGTATATCCATCAAAAGGAACTCCTAACTCAGAAAGTTTTTCTTCAACCATCTGAATTACTTTTTCAGCATCATCAGTTTTATTTAAGATGTCAAAATCATCAATGCTGATTTTTAGAACCTGAGAGGCATGATAGTGGTTGTCTACCCAATCATCATACCCTTGCCATAAGCGATGGTAGTATTCAATTAATTCAGGATCTTGTTCGAACTCTCTCCCTCTTTGGTTGATTCGATCGAGAATACATTCAAATGAGCCATGGAGGTAAACCATTAGATCTGGCGCTTTTTTGGGTAAATCTTCTAACTCTTCCATCATATTGGCCAATAATTTCTCGTATATTATAAATTCTTCATCAGAAATTTTTCCGGCTTGATGGTTGATTTTTGCAAAATACCAATCTTCATAGATTGATCGATCGATAATGTTATGCGGATGATAAAATGCTCTTTTGATATCACGATAACGACTCGATAAAAAATCCAGTTGAAGTAAAAAAGGGTATCTTTTTCTCTCTTGTTCTTCTTCGCTTGCGGTGTAATAGAGAGGTAAGATGTGATTATCATCTACATTTTCATAATACACTTGACTATTTAATGCTTTGCCTAATAAAGTAGCTAAACTGGTCTTACCAGCCCCTATCATTCCACCTATAACTATCATGGCCATGATTTCCTCCTAAAATTAAAATAACACAAGATGTAGTGCCGGTTTTTAATACTAACACAAAATCTTGTGGATGACTATTTATTTTATTGTTGTTCGATTTGAGAAAGATATAAAAATTGCTTATGATAAGCTCAAGAGTATCCAATACTTTTTATTGAAAGGATGTTTTGATGTTAAATAAAAAATGTGCGAAAAAAGTATTAGAAGAAATGATCGCTTTATTCCCTAATGCCGAGCCAGAATTAAATTTTAAGAATCGTTATCAATTACTGGTTGCTGTACTTCTCAGCGCTCAAACCACTGATATAGCAGTGAATAAGGTCACTCCTGCCCTGTTTGAAGCCTATCCAAATCCAGCAAGTTTGGCAAAAGCCAGTCCTGAAGAGCTGATGCCCTATCTTCAAACAATCGGTCTCTATCGCAATAAAGCGAAATATCTTCATCTATGTGCTAATCAGTTAATGGAACGCCATCAAGGTGAAATTCCTAGTAATCGTAAAGATCTTGAAGCCCTGGCCGGGGTTGGACGTAAAACAACAAATGTGGTCTTGAGTGTCGGCTTTGGAATTCCTGCCTTTGCAGTTGATACGCATATCCATCGTATCTGTCTCCATCATAAGATCGTTGATCCTGGTGCGAGTGTTCGTCAAGTTGAAAATCGTGTAATGGAGGTCGTGGATAAAGACCAATGGATTCAAGCCCATCAATCTTTAATTCTATTCGGTAGGAGAATTTGTCATCCTCGTAATCCAGAGTGCCATAACTATCCTCAACTCTTTACTTGTCAAGAGGAGGAGTAGATCTTAGATTTGCAATACTTAGGGCTCTAAGTTGTGGTGTCTTTTTGTGTAGGTGACCTTGCATTCTTCTAAAGATATGATCAAGCATTTTAACAGCTTCAACTGCATAATCGCCTTTATTTATCATGACACAATCTGAGCGAGCTCCCTCAGCGGCATCTGTCACTTCAGCCCGACTCGGCACACCGGTTTTAATTAATTTATCGAAGACTTCTGTGCCCCAAACGACGGGGACATCAGCTGCTTCAGCAATCCACATAATTTGTTGTTGTATTTCAGCCAGACGAATATAACCTGTTTCAACAGCTAAATCACCACGCGCGATCATTAAAGCGAAAGGCTGGTAGCTCGCAGCTGTAAAGATAATTTCAGCTAGGTTAGTAATGGCTTGGACAGTTTCTATTTTAGCCATAATTGGCATATAAGTCGCATCCTCACCTAATTCAATTTGAAGTTGTTTTTGAATTTCTTTAATATCCTGAGCAGTTCTAATGAATGAGCAACCAATTACATCGGCATATTGACAAGCAAAAGCAATATCCTTTTTATCTTTTTCACTCATGATTTCAATAGAGAAGTCTGTTTCGGGAAAATTTAACCCTTTTTCAGCTTTTAGACGTTTTGCATTTCCCTTTACCCGAGTCACTTTTAAAACAGCATACGTTCCCGCTGTTTCAATAACTTCAGTCACTATCGATCCATCATCAATTAGAACAGGATCCCCTATTTTTAAAGCGGAATAAATACTAGGAATTTGACTACCCGCAACTAATTTTCCTTCAAAATGAATCGGAAGATCATCGAAGTTGCTTGTCAGTAGGATTTGATCATCCACCACTAATTTGGGGTTTTTAAGTTTTGTAAAAACCCATTCAGTACGAATTTTAGGTCCCGCAATATCCATCATGATACGAATATCTTTTTCTAAACAGCTCGCTTCTTTTTGAATGTTTCGAATCATTTTAATCCAAATCGACGCATTATCATGAGCACAGTTAATTCGAGCCACATTCATACCAGATTCTATTAAATCTCTTATCAATTTTTTATCTTCGGCAGCTTCACTTGGCATCGTAACCATGATTAAGGTTTTACGTTCTATTTCTTGTTCTCCTAATACGTTGAAAATATTTCGAGCTAATTGCTCATCCCCACGGGTAAAACCATTCATATCCGGTTTAGGAACAGTAGTTTCAACTTGGGCAATGGAAGCTAGTGAATGAATGACAGATTGTAAAGTAACAAGCGTTTTGTTCTCCAATCTGCCTAGGGAAGAAATGCCTAAGGGAACAAGCTCGGCTTGCAATTCTCTTAAATCATGATTGCGAATCGCTAAATAATAGGCAAGGTTTTCAGCACTAGAAATAAAAGAGCGGCGTTTGATTTGCTTGGCGAAGATTTCAAGATATCGATCCCCTTTTTCTTTTACTTCCTCATATAGATGAGTAATTTCAACAAGTAGACGCTTAGCTAACTTACGACGATTCGCTTCAATCATAGCAAACTTCCTTTCATAAATAATAAAGAATTATTGACTAGAATCTGACTGATGATCTAATTGTCCTTGACTAAGATTAACATTTTTGCCTTTTTGAAATCCGTCTTCATAAGCATGATTGGATCTTGATAAGGTAGGTTGATTAAAGGTAAGTAGCCCGGTTATTTCTCGATTAAATTTTTCTTTGACTGATTGCGGCGTTTGAATGATAAGTGCATATTTTTCATTTTCTTTCATCATGCTTTTAAGTTGCAAATCAAATTTTTCCTTTAACCCATCCATAAAACCTTGATAATATGATTTCCTCAGCTGGGAAAGACTGCTTTGACGCAATTCTTCTGCGCTTAATTGGGTTAAATGCAATTTAGAATAATACTTCATCGTATCTGCAGCTATATTAAACATTTGAAAGCAAAGGTCTACATCTTCAGGGAACCCCATTAATACAATTTTTCTTTGAACGGATTGTTGGTGTGGAAGTCGATTACTTTGAATATAAAACATGCAACGAAAATTATCAGCAATAATCTTAACTAGAACCTTTTCCCACCAATATAGGCGTTTATAGACTGATAAGGAGCGCAAAATAATTTCTGGCCTTTCTTTATCAGAAACTTCTTGCTGAGAGATCCGATGCTTTAGCATCAATTTTTGAGCCATCAGCAAAGCAGTCTGACTCTCTTCATCATTGCCACCATCTTCAGCTAAAGACAATAAATTACGGATTTTAGCTAAAATCTTTTGATTGGTCTCAGACATCTCTTCTTTCCTCCTCTACTTCCTATTGTAAACTATTTATGATATTTTGCATCTCAAATGGTAGTGGACATTCAAAATGGAGCTTTTCATTGCTAACTGGATGGATAAGATCAATCGCTTTAGCATGCAGCAATTGTCCATCTTTTAAATTAGCCAATTGACCTGGTAAATTCTGCAAATTTCTACGATAAAGAGGATCTCCAATAATAGGATGGCCGATTGCTTCCATGTGGATTCGAATTTGATGAGTTCGACCTGTTTGTAATTTTAATTCAAGTAAGGTCGCATATTGATAACGTTTTATTACTTGAAAGTTTGTGATCGCTTCCTTACCAGATTCATCCACATGCCATCGGAGTCGATTCGAAGGATCTCTTTTAACTGGCATTTCAATATGTCCTGAGTCTGTTTCCACTTGACCATTGACTAAGGCTTGATAGGTTCTCCCCATCGTATGATCAATTAATTGTCGACTTAAATGCCGGTGAGCTTGGTCTGTTTTAGCAACGACTAATAAACCGGAAGTGTCTTTATCAATCCGGTGAACAATACCAGGTCTGTAGGATTGTGATCCCGAGGACAAAGAATTGCCTAAATAATGATAGAGACCATTCACCAACGTCCCATTAATATGTCCTTTAGAAGGATGAACAACCATTCCAGCTGGTTTATTTACAACAAGAATGCTGGTATCTTCATGAATAATATCTAAATCCATGGCTTCAGCAACTACTTCAAATGTCTCATCTTCTTTTTCTGCTTCTGACAAGTCGATCTCAATTCGTTCATCCCCTTGTAAAAGAGAATTGGCCTTAACGTGTTGACCATTAACTTTAATTTTCTTATCTTTAATTAACTTTTGCAATTGGGAACGACTAAACGAGGGAAAATAAGTCGTTAATACTTTATCCAAACGATCGTTATCACTACTTTTCTGAGTTAAACGAATTTTTTCGATCAAATTAAATCACTTCCTTTTTCTGTCCAAATAACAATCACAATTAGTAAAACAACACCGAGAGAAAGCGCTGCGTCTGCTAAATTAAAAACAGGAAAGTCAAACAGACGAACTTGAAGCATATCGATAACATACCCTCTTGTCAAACGGTCAATTAAATTTCCAATTGCTCCTCCTAATAATAATCCATAGGCTATTTTACTGTAAATAAAACTTTCTCTGTTTCGCCAAGTTAGATAGAGTAAATAAAAAATAACGACAAAAGTAATGCCAATTAAAAAGAGGCGTTGACCAGCAAAGAGCCCCCAGCCTGCTCCGATATTTTGAGTATAATTGAGTTGAAAAAAGTCCGGAATGATTTCAAGCGGTTTATTTAACTCAATATTGTTTTGCGTCCAAAATTTTAGGGCTTGATCAAAAATAATGACCAGTCCCGTTATGATTATTGTGGTGACCATTTTGTCCTCCTTGTCTAAATTAATCTCCATTTGTTATAATGTTTGTGTTTATAATACCTATTATTATATACTAGACCTATTAATAAGTTCAATTTAGATAAACTTTTGATAAATGATTTAGGATATTTAAAGGAGAAATGATGAAAACAACTAAAGTAATAGTAATGCTTAGCTTATCACTCTTATTGATAGGCTGCGGCAATTCGTTGGAAAGAGCCAAACGAACAGTAGGCCTTATTCAAGATAATGTTACCCTCTTGATTGGTAATATCAGCGAGATTCAAAATCGTGAGTTTGATTTACAAAAGGACTTTGAAGCAACAATCCATCTCAGTGATGATTTATCGGGTTTTGGTCAAAGTGATAATCCACTTAATAAAAATATTAATACCCGCAAAGACTTACTAGAAGAAATGGAAGAGAGTCGGCAACAATTATTAGAATTGTGTCAGGAGTTAAAAGATATACCTCAAAACGATCAACTCCCTATGGATCAAATTAATAAAGTCATTGAATACACAACGAATCTTTGTGAGAAAACCGATGTCTATATTTCTACTTATCTGGAAAACATAGAAACAGAAGATCTTTCCTATAAATCGATTACCAACCCAGCAACTGATCATGAGACTTTCTTTGCTGTTTTTGATAATGTCAATCTCTTATATACCGAAAATAATATTAATCTGGATCATATACTTGAATATTTTGAGCCCTTAAATACCCTACTTGTCAACTTAAAAGTATACCTTGTAAATATAACCGGTGAATAAAATAGAAAGTGGTGATTCTTATGAAGTATAAAAAAATTTTTCAATTAGCCTTAATTCCTTTTATTATTTTTATTCTATCAGCTTGTAACAACACAACTAAAGAAACTGAAAAAACGACCAACTATCAACTTCCAAAAGTAGCTTTAGCTTATTCAGAGGAAGAAATAGTTGAATTTAATAATCGAATTAATCAAGGTGAAAACAATACTTACGAGGGTTTATCCCCACATAATGCCCCTGTTCTCACAGCACCTGAAAAATTACCTTCCGTTCTTTTCTATGATTCTGGTATCGATATACCCTATCCAGAAGAAGGAGTCAAAGGTATTTATCTTGCACCTGCTGTGTTTAATGATCCTGACCGTTTGAATTATTTATTGGATTATATTGATAATACTGCTTTGAACGCAGTTGTCATTGACTTTAAAGATGATGAAGGCATCATTCAGACTCATTTAGAATCGGATAACTCTTTAGTTAACCAAAACTCATTCGATAATATCGATTTTAAGAAACTTTTGAAAGAATTAGAAAAACGAAAGATTTACCCAATTGCAAGGATTGTAACATTTAAAGATCGGTTAGTAGCAGAAGCCAAACCTGAATATTCATTTAAAGATGCTGAAACAGGTGAAATTTGGCAAGATGCCAACGGTGCAAAGTTTATTAATCCGTTTCTTCCAGAAATATGGGATTATAACATTACTATCGCTATCGAAGCTGCTAAATTAGGCTTTAAAGATATACAATTTGACTACGTTCGTTTCCCAGAAGGGTTTCAAACATTCTCTGATCAACTTGATTATTCAATAGGTAATTACCAAACTTATGTAACGGATGATCCTGAAAAATTTGGCCAAGAGAGGGTTTATGCGATCAATGATTTCTTAGAAGAAGCTAACGATAAACTAGCACCCTATGGAGCCGATGTCTCAGCAGACATCTTTGGTTACACAGCTATTGCAGGGGATGCTCCAGACGTACGGGGAATTGGCCAGAATTTCGGCCAAATTGCTGAAAGAGTGGATACTGTTTCTTCTATGATCTACCCTTCTCACTGGGGTTTAGGTTTCTTTGGAATACCTGCTCCAGACTTAGAACCTTATAATTTAGTCGATCAATACATGTACTCAGAAAACATGATTTTAAAAAATATCACTAACGCAGCTAACAGCCGCCCATGGTTGCAAGACTTTACTGACTGGAACTTAGCGCCCGGAACCTTCCAAGAATACGGACCTCTTCAAGTTCAACAGCAAATTGTTGCATTAGAAGAAAATGGTATTCATGAATTTCTCCTATGGAATCCGTCGGGAATTTTCAATGAAGGTGTCGATTATGCTCCAGAGTCTTCTGGCAATGAATATTACTATTAAATCAAAAAAGAGAAAAACTATAATCATAGTTTTTCTCTTTTTTATTATGCCCTATTCGCTCGCAATGGACGAATCATACGTCCTTGCTCATCATAAATATATTCCTGAACCTTTTTTCCATCTCCCATCGCCTGCACTAATCGATCTCGATAAGGTTCTGCTAACTCATCAAACAAGAGTTGTTCGTCTTCTAATAAGTGTTTTTTACGAAGGGATTCTATCTCTCCTTTACTTCGGAGCTTAACTTTAAGTGACGGTAGAGTCTCATCACTTTCTCTTTGAATAATGCGGTAGTAATAGTTATTATCACCGTATGTAATTTCTAATGCACCTGAATTAGTTCTTCTTTCTTCTACTTCTTTATAATTATCTTTTTGTAACTCCCACCAAGCTTTAATTCCTTTGAGAGCTTCCTCCTCACTAGCATAGGAACCATGTTCTTTAACGACATTATCACGACGATTGATCCAATAATTTGTATATATCTTCTGTCCCATCTGATCATCCTTTCATAAATAATAGACATTTATATTATAACGGTAGTAGTAACCGCTTTCAACTTTAAAATGTTATTTTACTAGTTGAGTAATTTGTTATAAAATACTCTCAGGAGGTGCCTTATGCCAGTAATAAGCATCCAAGATGCTACTCATTGTGATATCAATGATATTCAAGCTATCTATCAGCATTATATTGACCACAGTAATTTGACTCTTGAAACGAAAGTTCCAACTACGCAAGAACTAGAAGAAAAAGTAACGCGATATCAAAATAGCCATGCCTTTTTAATCATCTTATTCGATCAAGAAATTATTGGCTTCGCCTATGCTTATCCCTTTTCTGCTCGCAAAACGTACCAACATTCAGCTAACATTGCCATGTATCTACTCGCAGAACACGATGAACTCACCCTAAAAAATTTAATTTATCAAGAATTAGAAAATCGTTTACAGGCGAAAGGAATTCTAAATTTACTTGCTTGTCTTCCCAGTCATCAAAAAGAACAAATTAACTTTCTAGTAAAACAAGGTTTTATCATTCGCGGAGATTTCCCTCAATCAGGTCAAAAGTTAGATCAAGTTTGGGATTTAGTCTGGTTGAGTAAAGAAATTTAATAAATTAAAAGCTCGAAAGGTTTGAGATGAATTGTCCCTGTCAAATTGATAGGAGGCAGTTCAAAATAACCTCTTCGAGCCTTTTTTAATATTTAGATACTTTCTTACCACGATAATCGAAGCGGAAGTGTCCACGGTGAATAATTTGATCTGCATATTGTTCATCTAAACCTAAATTGTAAATATTATCATCCAAAGTTGGATAAACAGTTAATTGATAATCAATTGCAGAATAGAAATTATCTTCATCAATTAAACGCTGAATCATCACTTCAAAAGCGCGATTTACAAAACGATCTTGGATTTCATTATTTTCAAATTGGAAAATAGAATAAGTTTTTGCTGCAGGAAGTTGAGCATAAGCTTGTTCTAAACTTTCAGTTGTTTCAATTACTTCTGTCGACTCAATTGTTTGGACTTCTTGAATAATTTCTACAAGTGAGGTCTCTTCTGCCATTTCGTTAGGTAAGACAGTCTTATCTTCTTTTTTATTCGATGATGCCCGTTCTTGGGTATTCTTTTGAACGAGAGGATCTTCTTTTTCTCCTGTTTGTGAGTGGACACCCAAATTTTGTCCGAAATCTTGAATAGCATCACCTTTCAGCCATAATAACATGGTAGCTGAAAATAATATTATAAAAACTAGAAGCCATACAGTCGGACGATTAGGAGTTTTATTATATTTAGGTTTTTCTGACACTATTATTCTCCTCTGTGAAATTTAAAAAAACAAATTATGATCTAGCAAAAGCAATAATTTCCTCTACTGTCATCGCAGAGTCACTGACTGTAGCTATTCTATTTTGATCAGAGAAAACTAAACTTGGAACGGTCTTCAATTCATACTGATCGCGAAACGCTTGGGTTCCTTTCAAATCTTGACTGTCTTGCGAATGCAAGAAATTAACTGTTAAATCAGCAGTCACAGCAGCTTCAGCGAGCTTACCTACAAACAAACGGCAGTATGGACACGTTTCACGCCCTACAAAAACAAGATTACCTTCCCTAGCTTCAATAAGTTGTTTAGCTTCTTGACTATCAATCCTATTAAAATGTTGTACTGCTTCATTAAAATCATTTACATTCATACTTAACGCCCCTTTCGATTGTTTCTATTATATCGAAAGTTTCACATTAGTAAAACTAATAGCGCTCTTCTTGTCTAGAAAAATTTTTTTGAATATATTGTTTTTTGCGGTGTTGTTTTAGACAACGATTAATTATTAAGGCTATAAGACCTATCATTAGCATAATCCAAGCTAAATAGAGATAAAATTTTTGTTCTCCTGTCGTCGGCAATAATTTTGATTTAGCTAGTGATCCTTCTTTATTTACTTTATCCTCTACTTTGTTTTTTTCCTGGTCGGTTGGCTTGGCAATATTATTAACTTTTTTAGCATTTGGTTTGCTTGCTAACTTATCTTTTAAATAAGCTAAATTATCCTTTTGATCTTTCCCAGCCCCTAATTTTTTATTATTTGGAGTGAGTAGCCCCTTACCTGGATCTTTCGTCTCTTTTTTAAGCGGAGTTGTAAAATTATCCTTTTGATCAGACGAATCATTGTGATCAGAAGAATCATTTAATGGATCTGGCTGAGGTTCAGCTTGCGGGTGTGTTTGTATTAATGTTTTAGCACTGTATTCATCCAAATAGCCTGAATGAGCCCCTAAATTAGCAGACCAGGTCTGTGTGTTTTCATTATATAACACTAATTTCATTTGATAACGATCATGCAAAGTTTTAATCTGTTCAATGATTTCTTCACTGATTAAGCCGTTAGAATTCAAAAAGTCAGCAAGCAAAAGCTTAATATTTTCAAACAATTCAGTATTAATGATATAAAAATACTGCATTTGGCTTTCTTTTAGATTTAATAAGTTGGTGAAGGCAGCATGGTATAATTCTTGATTATTACTTGCATAGTAATCCCTGAGAGACTGAGAAGCAAGGGTTTCAATATCAAAGAGACTCAATTCTTTTGCATATTGATAAAGTTCGAAATTTGAATCATCTAAATGAACAACATGTTTTTCGGCAAGTTTACGATTGAGCTCTTCTAGAGTCAGTTCTTGACTAAATAGATCAAAAATTTGCTGAAAGGTAACCTTTGAATAGGCTTTTGGAACAATATTTTTAAAGTAATCATCAATTGAAACGATTAAACTAGGTAAATCTGAAGTATTCAATTGTAAGTTATCGTGGTCTATTGGAAAAGCACTTGCCGAATAGGGATATAGTTGGCACTGATTTCTTTGGGCAATTGTTTCCTTACTCGTTTGAAGTTGTTCGCTCAATGTTTCGTTATCATATAATAACTGTTGATATTCTGCTTCTAAATCAGCCTGTTCACGAACATATTGATCGATAATTTGATTTAATTCTTCAATATAAGCTTGCCATTCTATAACAGTTTGATCTTGACTGATAAGGGCAAGTTGTTGCTCAGCTGACAAGGAGATGAAATCTTCTTGTTGGATAGAAAAGCTTTGATAAAGTGATTCGATCACTTCTTCCAGAGCTAGGTTTGCTTCGCTCAAGGAATTACTGGGTCCTTCCTGGATGGCCAAAATTTCCTTAGTTAAAATTTGGTAGCGTTCATTAATCGCAGTCATCCGTACCTGATTAGCTTCAAACTGTCTTTGTAGATCACTATTACTCTCATTAATTGAATCTTCCATAGGTGTTTCTCTTAAAAGTATTTGACAAGCTTCAAGCGAAACAAAGTTCTGATCGGATGGGATATTCGTGTAAGCTAGCTCTCCTTTTTGGGCATTTATAACAGGTGTTTCAATAATTTGAAAAATTACACTGAGAATAATCATCAAATTTTTCATTTACTTCTCAATCCTCCATTTTGTAGATAGCTAATTGTATATACAAAATCTTGAACTGAAAGGCGCTATTATTATTTAACCCTTTAATCTAAATAAGGTACAAATTCTAGGTCCTGTTCATAATTTTTAAAACGACTTTCTACCTCTTTATATAATTCATCCCCATTCCATAAGCCAAAATCGCTGGCTTCGACCAACGGAATCACTTGGTAGTGATTCCACTCAGGGAGTCCTACATTATATGTCGGCATTAATCGCATCGAATCGAGTGTCACTTTCCCTTGATCATCCATTTTAAAGGTATATTCGCCGATGCCCCCAATTTTTTCATATTCTTTCACTTGTCCAGATAAGAAATTGCCGTGAGAATACCATGCGCCTTGATGGTCATTAAAGCGTTTCATAGGTTGCATAATATGCGAATGACCCCCTAAAACAAAATTGGCACCAGCGTCAATGGCTAACTGAGTGAGTTCTATTTGCGAATCGACAGGAAGAAAAGCATCTTCTCCAAATTGATAGATCACTATAACCACATCACAAGCTTTTTTGATGTGTTGAACTTCTAAAGGAATAAGTTTTTTATCAATTAAGGTAACTAAATACTGTTCATCTTCTGGAATTGGATTGCCATTTGTGCCATAGGTATAATTCAAAAAACCAACTTTGATACCATTTTTTTCGATAATTCTTAATCGATTATAATCTTCCCATGATTCATAGGAACCCACATATTCCATTTTCTTTTCCTTTAAAATTTCTAGAGATCGATGGGCACCTTCAGCGCCAAAATCCATTGTATGATTGGTAGCAGCAGACACAATGTCTACCCCCATAGCAAGTAAGCTATCAACAATTTGATCTGGAACATTAAAAAAGGGATAAGAAGATACACCCATTTGATTTCCAGCCACAAGTGTTTCCATATTTGCGGTTGTTAAATCTGCGTTTTCTAAATATTTTGAGACGGATTTGAACATTGGATCAAAGTTATAGGATCCCGAAGCTATTTCACCATTCCAATATACACTATCATGTAAAAGAATATCACCAACTGATCGTATTGTTATTGTTTTTTCCTGACTTGATTCTTTAGAAAGTTCCTTATTTATCGTATTTTTTTCTTCTTCAGCTCGAATTTTTTTGAGTGGATTTGAAATATACAAGCTAGTAAAGGTAAGTAATGCAAAAATGCTGAATAAAAATAAAAAACTTTTCCCCCATTTATTATTTCTTTTCATGTAAGAGTCCCCTTATCTTAATTTTTAATCATATTATAACAAAGTGTGTAATAACCCACTAGACTTTCGATAGAAATACTTAAAGTTAAAACATTTGCTCTATTATTAATAAAGATAAAATATTTAACAGTTTGTGCATTATAAGATCGGTAGTTCTTTTGTCTTTATTAAGATATAATAAAGTAAAGACCAAGAAAGGAGTTTACTATGTATAATCAATCTACTAAAAACGCGATGTCCCCCTACTTTTCTGCCGTTAAAATCAATCATCACCAGATCAAACCCTTTAATCGTTTGGTGACTATTAAAAAAAATCGTTCTGAAGCTTTACTTAAATTCAAAAAACCCGTCATCTTAACTGAACATAAGGGGCTAGCTTTATTAGTAATGACTGATGATCCTGATAATAAAGATTCCTTTCAATATTTTCTATTACAGAATGCAATCCAAATTAATGCAGGTATTTACTTCAATACTCTATCTCTCACTTCAGAATGCAAACTCTATCTTGAACCGAGTCAAAATGAAGAACCACAAATTATATCGCTTAAAGAAAAAATCCAAGTAGAAAAAGATACAGCACGAATTAAAATAGATGATGTTTTTGGCCTTCATTATCAAGTGTATTCCAGTGGTGAACGGATTCTTAATCATCCACAAAACTATTATGAATTAATCATCGTTGATCAAGGACAAGCTAGTATGGAATTGTCTTATAATAATCAACCGTTATTAACCAAAAATTCAGCCTGGTTAAATTTTCCTGGTCAAAAGAATCAAATCGCTTTCAAAGAGGATGGAATGACAACACTGATTTCAATTCTTTTTACTGGCCAAGGCTTATCTGAAACAATTGCACAAAGACCGATCAACCTCGGTCATCGCCAAATCCAACTTGTTAGCCGCTTGGTAAATTTAGCCAATGTAACAGAAGAAAAATATCCTTTCAGTTACGATGAGATCGTGACTAGCTTACAATTAATTATTACACAGATGCATAATGGCGAAGATAAAATAACTACAGAAGCTTCAACTTCCATGCGTGAAAATTACGAAAACGACTTATTTCAATCCATTGTTGATTTTCTACAAGAAAATGTTGGCCAACAACATCAAGTCAATGACTTAGTTGATAAATTTAATATCTCGCGTTCAAGCTTGCAGACCTTATTTAATAAGTACACTGGTCAAACACCTAAGCAGTATATAAACAGCCTCCGATTAAAGCAAAGTAAATTATTAATCCACGAATCAAAAATGACCTTATCCGAAATAGCAAATGAGTTAGGCTATGGTTCGATTCAATACTTTTCGAGAGCTTTTTCAAATGAATTCGGCATCAGTCCATCCAATTTTGCCAAATCGATTCTGAAATAAAAACAAATTTTCATAAATTTTGATAGAAAGCCTTCACTAGCATGTAAAGATTATTTGCTTTATAATTAAGACTAGACTTTTTGAGGAGTGAAATGATGACACTTGATGGATTTTTTACCCGATCTTTAGTAACTGAACTGCAGAATCATTTAAAAGGAGGACGTATTCATAAAATATACCAACCCTTTGAACAAGAACTACAATTAGTCATTCGGGCCAACCGGGTGAATCATCGTTTGGCAGCGTCTGTTCATCCTAACTATTTTTCACTCTATTTGACAAAGGAAAAATCTGCCAACCCCCAACAAGCACCTATGTTTTGTATGTTATTAAGAAAATACCTTGAGTCAGCTTTTATTACTGATATTAAGCAGTACCAAAATGATCGGATCATTGATTTTTATTTTAAAGGACGCGATGAGATAGGTATTGAACAAGAATACCTACTTACATTTGAATTAATGGGGAGACACTCCAATATTCTTTTAGTCAATCAGAAAAAACAAACAATTATCGATTGTATAAAACACGTATCTGCGAGTCACAATACTTATCGATCCCTAACACCAGGCGCTGTATTTAAACGCCCTCCACGTAACAATCAGCAAGTTAATCTATTTGAATTAAATGATTCTCAACTATTTGAATTTAGTCACCAAAATGAGCCCTTATTAAAAGAGGGAAAAGCTTTTCAGTGTGTGCAAGGAATGAGCAAATTATTAGCTGAAGAAATTGCCTATTGGATGTCTGAAGAAGGAGGTAATTTATCTAGTCTAGCGAGTCTTGAACGTATCAAATCAGCGATTGAATTTCCCTCCCCTACCCTCTATCAAACTGACAAAAATGTTTATTTCTATTGTTTTAAACTAGAAAGTATACCTGGTGAGGAAGTAGCCTTTGATACCCTTTCGGATTTAATTTATGCCTATTCCCATCAAAAAGTACATCTGGATCGGGTGAAACAATTATCTGGCAATATTATCCATAAAGTCAATCAAGTGTTAGATAAAAACCAAAAAAAATTGAAAAACCTCGCTAAAGACCGTAAAGTAGCCGCTAATGCTGATTCTTATCGGATTAAAGGTGAACTGCTAAATGCTTTTGCCTATCAAATTGATAATAAAGAAGAAAAAGTCACTCTTTCCAACTTCTATGATAATAATCAACCGCTTACTATCCAGTTAAATCCTAGACTAAACGCAGTTGAAAATGCACAGGCTTACTTTAAAAAGTATCAAAAATACCGTGATGCCTTAAAGTATATTAATCGTGAAGAACGCTTAACCCGAGAAGAAATTGACTATCTAGATGGTATCTTGCTGCAATTAAAGCAAGCTGATCTTGAAGACGTTGAATCCATTAAAGAAGAACTAATTGAACAAGGCTATGTTGCCCAAAAACGATCATCCAGTAAAAAACGTGCTAAAACCCAATCAAAACCACGGCGCTTTCAGTCGAGTGATGGTGTGATGATTTATGTAGGCAGAAATAATCAGCAGAATGATGATCTCTCTTTAAAAAAAGCAGCAAAAAATCATTGGTGGCTTCACGCTAAGGATATTCCTGGAGCCCATGTAATTATTGAATCGGATAAACCCAGCCAAGAGACCCTCCTCCAAGCGGCCCAACTTGCTGCCTATTATTCAAAATTTTCACAATCTGCGAATGTACCTGTGGATTATGTTCAAGTCAAACACCTCAAGAAACCTAATGGAGCTAAGCCAGGTTTCGTCATTTACGAAGGACAAAAAACCCTTTTTGTAACACCGTCTCCTACTCTCATTGACCAACTTAAATTCACAGAAAAATAATTAATAAAGCACCCACTTCTATCTAGAAGTGGGTGCTTTTTCTCAGTTATTGTAAATTCTCAGAAGTTAAATGAATTTTTATAATTAATATTCTTTAAAGTATTCTTTAAATTTTTCATATTCTAGAGTATCGATATAGAAAATAATTTCGTCTATATTTTCATTTGAGGAACAGCAATACATCATTTTAAATTTTGTCCCATGCTTTCCAAGCATATTTAATAACATTAATAATAATATGTTAAAATTATCTTTAATTGTTATTATTTTAATGTTATTTCTTTCTTCAAAAGAAATAGAGTGTTGATTGATTTGCATAGATTTTAGAATACCTCTAAATTCTTTTATAAAGGTATCTTTTTCCATTTTAATCCTCCTGTTCTTGTCTGAATTAACTATTTTATAAAATATTCAAAAGACAGGATGAAGTTACAAGAAAGTATAAAAATTATAGTTACATCTTCATAAAAACTTTTTAACACTATTTCAAAAATCAACCCACAGAAAATAGTTAACAATATCTTGGTGATACGAAACAAAAACAAAATACTCTACTACATGAGATGACTGTGCTAAATCTGAACAGCTACTTAAAAAGAAAAGACTGAAAATGCTATTTATTAAAAGCAGAAGTTAATGGAGGAACTACTTGTTTTTTACGGGAAACAACACCTGGTAAATCAAATTGATGATTTTCAATTTTTGTATTGAAAGCTGCTTCAACCACTTTCACATCATCTCCCACTACAAGCCCAATCGAATCTGATTCTAAAACGTCGGTGATTACTAACACATAGAGTTCAAGATTCATTTCTTGACGCTTATCTTCCATAACTTTTAAAAGATCGTTTTTGCGACTTAAAATTTCTTCAAAGCCAATGATATTGGTTTGCCCAATACGAATACTTTTATCATTCATTACAAAATTCTTTGCATCACCATCGACAATCTCTTCATCAGACTGTTTGCTGAGATCTGCTCCAGCTTTTAGAAACTCTAGTCCGTATGATGGAATATCAACTTCAGCAATTTTAGCTAATTTTTCAGCAATTTCTTTATCTTTTTCAGTCGTTGTTGGTGATTTAAAAAGTAAGGTATCAGATATGATAGCTGATAACATCATACCGGCAATATCTGCTGGGATTTCATAGCCATATTCTTTAAACATCTTATAAAGAATTGTAGCTGTCGAACCAAGAGGTTCCGCACGGTAATAAAGAGGTTGAGGTGTATTAAAACCAGAGATCCGGTGGTGGTCGATGACATAATCAATCTGAACTTGGTCGATATCATCTACCGATTGTTGCGGTTCATTATGGTCTACTAAAGCTACATTGCTCACTTCATTTGCTGCAGTTTGAATGATTCTTGGGGGTTTAACACCAAACTTATCTAAAGCAAAAGCAGGCTCACCTGTTATTTCGCCTAAGGCAACCGCTTCTGCCTGATGGCCTTCTTGTTTTAAGAAATAAGCAAAAGCAATTGCGGATGCAATGGTATCTGTGTCGGGTTTTTTATGTCCAAAAACTAAATAATTTGTCATTTTAATCCTCCTAATTTGAATTACATTCCCAGTTTAGCACTTTTTTACAAAAATTTGAATGCTTAATAAAAGGATTACTTGTAATTTGCCAAATAAGATTTTATCGAAATTCAAAAAATATACATTAATAAAGCATTAATAAGTCGTATTTACTCTAATTAAATTACAATCACAATTTAATTTTATTATTGTTTTTATATGGTAACATTATAGTATTAATAAATAAAGGAGTGATTAAATGGATGCACTTATAACTAGACCTGATGGCCTTATTTTTATTATTATTACCATGGTCGCAATTGCGTTATACTTGCAAAAATTTAAAGTTTTTAAGTCTCTCGGTCCAGTTTTGACCGTTGTCGTCATCGGAATTATTCTTTCCAATACACGAGTGGTTCCAATTAGCCACGAAGTGTACAGTTTTATGGGATCACTTTTTGTGCCAGTAAGTATCTCGATCTGTATGTTGAGTATGGACTTAGTCGAATTAAAGAAACTGACTAAAAAGCCTGTCATCGCTTTAAGTTCAGGTATTTTATCAGTTATGGTGGTGGCAACCCTTCTCGGTTTCTTTTTTGCGCCTTATATGGATGAAGGTTGGAAGATTGCCGGAATGTTTGTAGGTACTTATACTGGAGGAACACCGAATCTAACGGCAATTGCAACAGGTTTAGATGCTAGTCGTCAAACAATTGCTGCCGCAAACGCTGCTGATTATGTCATCTCAACCCCTTTAATGATTTTCATGTTTGCTGCACCTGCTATTCTTAAAGCTTCTAAAGCTTGGAACAAGTTTTGGCCTTATCATTTAAGCGACGACCATCTTTCAACTAGTGATGCAAAAGGATTAATGTCAGATAAGGAATGGTCCATCCGGGACATCGCTTGGTTATTGACAATTGGTTTTGGGGTTACCTTTATTACCACCGCATTCTCTGAGGCTTTTATGCCTGAAACGATTTGGAAAGCTGTACGCCTAATTCTCCTCACTACTGTTTCTATCGGCCTTGCTCAACTTAAGCCGGTTCAAAAACTACGCGGTAATTTAGACTTAGGATTATTTTTATCCTTAATGTTCCTATCTACGATTGGTTTTGCAGTTGATTTACGCCAATTTGTTGGTTCAGCTTTAACGATGACTTTATATGTTTTCTTAATGTTAGTGGGATGTCTGATATTGCACTTAATTATTTGTCGACTCTTTAAAGTTGAATATGAGTACATGATCCTATCGATTGTTGGATGTATCGTTGATGGTCCAACTGCTTCTTTAACAGCAGCCGGAGCTAATTGGAAATCCCTAATCAACGTTGGATTAATTATGGGGGTATTGGCTGGAGCGGCAGGAAACTATGTAGGAATCGCAGTTGCTTACCTAACTCGATTCTTAATTGGTGGTTAAAAGCCTTTTTCTCGTTCAAAATTCTAGTAAAAAAACCTAGGTCAAATGGACCTAGGTTTTTATTTATTTTGAAACTCATTTAGTTATTGCTTTAAATACCCTGTATATTCCGCACAACGCAAAATGCGGTTTGCATTGTCTACCCGTTCCTTACTCGGTGGTTCAACACCTTCTAATTTATACTTGTAGCCGAGTGCCGTATATTTGTAGACCCCCATCATGTGATAAGGAAGAACTTCAAACTTTAAAACATTCTCTAAACGCGCAACGTAATCAGATAGACGATAAAGATACTCATCAAAATCAGTCCGTGTAGGAACTAAAACATGACGGATCCATACGGGCTGTTTAATTTCAGAAAGATAACGTGACATTTCTAAAATATTGTCATTGGGATGACCTGTTAATTGAATATGGCCTTGACGATCAATATGTTTAATATCAAATAGAAGAAGATCTGTATACTTCATTAATTCATTAAATTTACTGAAAAATGGTTCCTCATAAGTAAACGGCTGACCACAAGTATCTATAGTTGTATGAATGCCTTTCGCCTTACATAACTTAAAATATTCAATTAAAAAGTCTATTTGTAGAAGAGGTTCACCACCAGAAACGGTTACGCCCCCTTCTTTTCCCCAAAAGGCACGATATTGGATCGCTTCATTGAAAAGTTCTTGGGGTATATATTCTTTGCCACCAGTCATCTTCCATGTGTCCGGGTTATGACAAAATTCACATCGCATCCGACACCCTTGCATAAAAGAAATAAAACGAATTCCTGGTCCGTCTACAGATCCAAAACTTTCAGTAGAATGAACATATCCTTTAATTTCTTGTGCCTCTTCTGACATTTTAATTCCCCCATTTATATTTTAGAAAAAGGAACTGAAAGAATCTTCAGTTCCTTTTAATTAAAATTTCTGACTATACGTTGTTTATATTACATAGAAGCGTGCATTGTACGGTTAATCACATCTAATTGTTGCTCACGAGTTAATTTAATGAAGTTAACAGCATAACCTGATACACGAATTGTTAATTGAGGATATTCTTCTGGATGTTCCATAGCATCCAATAAGGTGTCGCGGTTAAAGACGTTAACATTCAAGTGGTGTCCACCGCTTGTTGAATAACCATCTAACATATTAGCTAAGTTGGCTTTCTGAGTCGCTTCTTCTTTACCAAGTGCTTTAGGAATAATAGAGAAAGTATTTGAAATACCGTCTAGTGCATACTCATAAGGAACTTTTGCAACTGATAACAATGAAGCGAGGGCTCCATGTGTGTCACGACCATGCATTGGGTTCGCTCCTGGTGCAAATGGATCTCCAGCGCGACGTCCATCAGGAGTGTTTCCTGTCTTCTTACCATATACCACGTTTGAAGTGATTGTAAGAATGGAAGTTGTTTGTAATGAATCACGATATGTCTTATGCTTGCGAACTTTTGTCATGAAGTTCTTCAATAATTCGACTGCAATTTGATCCACACGATCATCATTATTTCCATATTTAGGGAAGTCGCCATCGATTTCATAGTCAACGACTAAACCATTTTCATCACGTACAGTCTTCACTTTAGCATATTTAATCGCTGATAAGGAGTCAACTGCTACAGAGAAACCGGCAATTCCTGTGGCCATTGTACGAAGCACTTTAGTGTCGTGTAAAGCCAT
Organism: Facklamia miroungae; assembly: GCF_012396555.1. Lineage (GTDB taxonomy): Bacteria > Bacillota > Bacilli > Lactobacillales > Aerococcaceae > Facklamia > Facklamia miroungae. Next base: position 143,349 of record NZ_JAAXPS010000001.1, on the reverse strand, counting down.
TTCTAGAGATTCATAAGAATATTTGTCGTGCATGTAGTGAATAATATTTAATGTATTGACATAAAGTTCGACAATCCATTCCATCATGTCGTCATATTTTGCTAAGACTTCATCGTAGTCTAAATATTCAGAAGTAATTGGAGCATATTTCGGCCCGACTTGAGCTTTCGTTTTTTCATCTACCCCACCATTAATTGCGTATAATAATGTTTTAGCAAGGTTAGCACGTGCGCCAAAAAATTGCATTTGTTTTCCGATTCGCATAGCAGAAACACAACAAGCAATTCCGTAGTCATCCCCATATTCAGGACGCATTACTTCGTCGTTTTCATATTGGATAGCAGAAGAAATAATCGACATTTTCGCTGCATACTCTTTAAATGCTTGTGGTAAAGCGGGTGACCAAAGGATTGTTAAGTTTGGTTCTGGAGCTGGTCCTAAGTTCGTTAAGGTATGTAAGAAGCGGAATGAATTTTTAGTAACTAAGGGGCGACCATCTAAACCTATTCCAGCAATTGATTCTGTCACCCATGTTGGGTCGCCTGAGAATAATTCATTATATTCTGGTGTACGAGCAAACTTAACTAAACGCAATTTCATCACAAAATGATCGACTAATTCTTGTGCTTCTATTTCATTTAGTTTTCCATTTGCTAAATCACGCTCGATATAAATATCTAAGAAAGTAGAAGTACGTCCTAATGACATAGCTGCTCCGTTTTGTTGTTTAACGGCAGCTAGATAACCTAAGTATAACCATTGGAAAGCTTCCCGCGCATTTTCAGCAGGACGTGAAATATCGAAGCCGTATATCTCGCCTAGTTCTTTTAACTCTTGTAAGGCACGATATTGCTCGGTTACTTCTTCACGCAACTGAATAACGTCATTATCCATTGTTCCATTGCCAATGTTAGCAAAATCTTTTTGCTTTTCTTCCATTAAACGCTCTACTCCGTACAAAGCAACACGGCGATAGTCACCAATTATGCGTCCACGACCATAGGCATCAGGAAGACCTGTAATAACGCCTGAGCGACGAGCTGCACGCATCTCTGGCGTATAAACATCAAATACACCTTGATTATGCGTCTTACGGTATTCAGTAAAGATATGTTCAGTTTCTGGATCAAGTTCATAACCATAAGCCTCTAAGGAGTTTTTAGACATACGAATACCACCATAAGGTTGTAAGCTACGTTTAAAAGGAGCATCTGTTTGGAAACCCACTACAGCTTCTTTATCCTTATTTAAATAACCTGCTTTGTGAGAAGTTATAGAAGATACTACTTTAGTATCCATATCTAAAACGCCGCCTGCTTCACGTTCTTTTTTATTAAGATCCATTACCTGATCCCAAAGATCTTTAGTATTTTGTGTAGCATCAGCTAAAAATGACTCATCGCCTTCATATAAATGATAATTTTCTTGAATAAAATCACGGACATCGATTTCAGTTTGCCACTTGCTACCTTGAAAACCATCCCACGCTTTATTTAATTCGGTTTTATTTGCAATTTCCATTTAAATTCTCCTTTTTAAAATGACCCGACATTTTCTACACCTATAATATAACACAGAAAAAGAGGAAAGTAAACAGTTTTTGTGAAATATTTAATTAGTTAAAACCTTTAATTACCAACGATTAAAAACATTATCATGCTACTAAGGTTAAAATAAATATTAGTTGTATTAATATAACTGTAACAGTTTTTGATAACTGTTGCTCTTAAATTAATACACTCATTTAGATAAGAGTTAAATTCAATTCAATCTTTATCAATCAGTAAAAAAAACAAGTATCTTCATTCAGATACTTGTTCAAATTTAGCTATTCATCATCTAACATTTTTAACCGGGAAGGATGGATGTCCATCACTTTTCCTAGTTGTTCTAGATCTGTAATTTGAGATCCATTATTTTGCCTTTTTGTAATATTAACATCAAAGGCCATCATTTCAATGGTTTTTCCCGTATCTCCTTGAATAATGATTGGAATATTTCCCTTTTGAAGTGCTAGAGCTTTGACAACGCGGTGAGGATTCGTCTTGATTTCTTTAAGAATCAAAGTTCCTACACTGGCGCGATTAGCACTCGCTAACTCTTCAATATCCATTCGCTTCACATTGGCTCGATTGGTCAGTAGGAAAAGTTGAGGTCTTGATGCTTCTTGTGCAATTAACAACATTGAAACTAAGTAATCATCAGCTTTAACTTTCATTCCAACAATACCTTGAGCTTTAAGTCCTTGAATCGATACTTGTTCTATGTCGAAACGCAAACCATAAGAACGATGTGTAATACAGGCAATTTGATAAGATTTTCCAGCTTTGGCTAACTTTGCAGCTACTAAGCAATCCTTATCATCTTGAAGCTTAATTGCTGTCATCGTCCGTGTCTTATAAGAGCGATAGGATGAAAATTCAGACAAGAAAGTCTGTTTAATTCGTCCTGCTTTTGTCATCATAACAATGCGGTCATCACTCTGATTATCAGCAGCTTTTTGTGCAAATACTGCAATAATGGCTTCGTCTTTTAGCAGTTGGTATTGCTGAGACCAGTGTAAACCTAGGACTTTCCAACGAATATCAGGAAGTTCATACACAGGTAAATGAATGTAATTTCCTTTTGAAGTGACGATTACAATTGCATCATGGGTCGATAATTCTTGCACAAATAATGGATAATCCAAGTCTCTTGATCCTAAATCGATGGCATCTGAAGCCGTAAAAGACCTTACAGAAGTGCGCTTCAAATAGCCTTCCTTAGTGACAGACACATATACTTGCTCTTGAGGGATTAATAGAGTCTTTTCAAGAGTAATTTCTTCTACGTCATCTTCTAACTGACTCATTCTTGGGCTATTGTATTTTTTCTTTACGGCTTTTAATTCATTTCCTAATACCTTATCCAACGTTGAGTCATTGGAAAGAATATTTTGGTACATATAGATTCTTTCGTTGAGCTCTAACTTTTCCTGTTGTAGTCCAACGATGTCTGTATTCGTCAAGCGATAAAGCTGTAAGGAAACAATTGCTTCTGCTTGTTCCATTGAGAACTCATATTGGTCATGCAAATTCGTTTTAGCATCTGCCTTGTTCTCTGACTGTCGAATGGTAGCAATTACTTCATCTAAGATAGACATCACCCGAATAAGACCATCCACAATGTGAAGTCGATCTTGGTCTTTTTTAAGTAAATACTGGGTTCTTCTTCTAATGATTTCCTTTTGATGATCAAGATAGGCTTGAAGCATTTTTTCTAATGAACAAAGAACCGGACGACGGTTATGAATGGCTATCATGTTAAAATGGTAATTTACTTGTAAATCAGTATTTTTGTATAAATAGGCAAGGATTGGCTCTACTTCTACATCGCGTTTTAATTCTATAACTAATGAAACGCCATTAATATCCGAATCATCTCGAACATCTGCTATCCCTTCTAACTTCTTAGATAAACGGATCTCATCCAGTTTTTGAATGAGTTTTCCCTTATTAACATCATAAGGTACTTCAGTGACGACAATTTGAGATTTTCCACCTTTTAATTTTTCGACTTGTAATTTCGAACGAATAACGACCTTACCTTGCCCAGTTTGATAAGCTTCTCTGATACCCTCTCTACCTTGAATGATTCCTCCTGTTGGAAAATCAGGACCAGGTAGATACTTCATTAAGGCATCCACGGTAATATCAGAGGGATGATCTAGCATGAAGATTAATGAATCAATGACTTCACCTAAGTTATGAGGAGGGATATCCGTTGCATAACCTGCTGATATACCTGTAGCTCCATTAACTAAAAGATTAGGGAACCGTGCTGGCAATACTCGAGGTTCTTCGATTGTATCGTCAAAGTTTAAAATCCAATCGACCGTTTCAGAATGAATGTCACGTAATAATTCCATGGCAATACTAGAAAGGCGCGCTTCTGTGTATCGCATAGCAGCAGCGGGATCACCATCCATGGATCCATTATTACCATGCATATCTATTAAGGGTTGACGGTTTTTCCAACTTTGGGACATGCGGACCATGGCCTCATATACAGAAGAATCACCGTGAGGGTGGTAATTGCCGATAACATTTCCTACTGTCTTTGCAGACTTACGATAGGCCTTCTCAGACGTATTTCCTTCAGAGAACATAGCATACAAAATACGACGTTGGACTGGCTTTAATCCATCACGAATATCTGGTAAAGCGCGATCTTGAATAATATATTTAGAATAACGACCAAACCGATCACCAATAACCGATGAAAAGTTTAATTCTTGAACACCTTTATTTTCTAATTCAGTCATTATAGATCGCCTCCAAACAAGTTAATTTGACCAGTTTCATCCAATAAAACTTCGCTGTTGGCATCGGTTTCTTTATGAAAAAGGTCCTTCGCGTTACTATTTATGGCCGTTTTACTATTTTTGGATGAGTTAGACTTTGAAGCAGGATTTTTAGCAACCAATAAGGCTTCTTTTTCTTCTTGATTCATTGACTGATTCAAGTTTGTATTCTCCTTTAATAGAGAATCTTCTTCATCCATAGTAAACTGAACATTTTTTTCAATCCAACGACGACGCGGATCTACCTTACTTCCCATTAGAGTAGATAGACGCTTTTCGGATAAAGAATCGTCCTCAAGCGTTACACGAATAAGTAAACGTGATGCTGGATTCATGGTAGTGTGCCATAATTGGTCTGCATTCATCTCACCAAGACCCTTGTAACGTTGTAAAATATAACCTGGGCCTACTTTCTTAATCTTATCCTGTAATTCTTCATCTGTCCATGCATATTCAATTTGTTCTTTTTTACCTTTACCCTTTGACACCTTATACAAAGGAGGCATGGCCAGATAAACTTTACCCGCTTCAATAAGCGGCTTCATATAACGGTAAAAGAAAGTCAAGAGTAAAACTTGAATATGCGCACCATCGGTATCCGCGTCGGTCATAATGACGACTTTATCGTAGTTAGCAGACTTAAGATCAAAATCAACTCCCACCCCTGCTCCAATGGTATAGATTAAGGTGTTAATTTCTTCATTTTTCATAATATCAGTTAAGGAAGCTTTTTCAGTGTTGATGACTTTTCCTCTTAGCGGTAATATCGCTTGAAATTTCCGATCGCGTCCTAATTTCGCTGATCCTCCTGCTGAATCTCCCTCGACAATATAAAGCTCATTCTTAGAAGCATCTTTCGATTGAGCTTTGGTCAACTTTCCGGAAATTAAGCGTTCTTGTTGTTTATTAGATTGCGTTGATCTTGAAGCTTCTCGAGCCTTACGGGCAGCTTCGCGTGTTTCTCTTGCTTTTAAGGCTTTTCTGAGGATTATTTGGGCCCAATTCCCATTTTCTGCTAAATAATAGCCTAAATGTTCTGTTACAAACGATTCAACAATCGTTCTCGCTTTGGGACTGCCTAATTTATCTTTCGTTTGTCCTTCGAATTGTAGGTATTGTTCTGGTATACGAACCGATACAATTGCTGCTAAACCTTCACGAATATCGGCCCCTTCGAGGTTCTTATCCTTTTCCTTAATGAGTCCCATTCTACGACCATAGTCATTAAAAACTTTAGTGATGGCTGTCTTCATTCCTGTTTCGTGAGTCCCACCCCCATTCGTTCGAACATTATTGGCGAAAGAAAGAATGGTTTCCGAATAGCCATCATTATATTGCAAGGCAAAATCAATTTCAAAATCATCACTTTCACCCGAAAAAGAAACAACTGATCCCATCACTTCTTTATCTTCATTGAGGTATTGAATGAAATCTTGCAAGCCTTCTTCATAATGAAAAGTCTCACTAATGGCTTGGCGTTGATCATGAATTTCAATGCTAATACCCTTTAATAGAAAAGCAGATTCTCTCAGTCTTTCGGCAATTGTTTCATAGTTAATAGCTGAAGAGCCAAAAATTTTTGGATCGGGCATAAAATGAACACTTGTCCCGGTCTCAGATTGATTAGTATGTTTAGTCTTTTTCAATGAAGTAACTGGTCGTCCACCGTCTTCAAACCGCATGTGGTATTGATAACCTTCACGAATGACTGTAACTTCTAACCAAGACGATAAAGCATTCACAACGGAAGCTCCTACTCCATGCAAGCCTCCTGCTGATTTATATCCGCCTTGACCAAATTTACCACCTGCATGTAAGACAGTGAAAATAACCTGGACGGTTGGCACACCAGAGGCATGTTTGCCAATTGGCATTCCACGTCCGTTATCTCTTATTTGAACAGAACCATCGGCTTCTAAAGAGACTATGATACGATCTGCAAAGCCAGATAAAGCTTCATCAACTGAGTTATCTACAATTTCATAAATAAGATGGTGTAATCCTTTTTGGTCAGTCGACCCGATATACATGCCAGGTCTTTTTCTAACGGCCTCCAGGCCTTCTAATATCTGAATGGCATCATCATTATAATTATCTAAATTCACTTTTGAATTTTTATTTGCCATTAACTCACCCTTTAACGATTTTTTAATAAGAAATAAATGGACCAGTTTAGCTTATAAACATCAAATCGTTTACAAGTCTTTCACTGCTTATATCTCAACTCTATTATCATAGCAGAATTAATCCTGATTTGACAATTTTGATTGATACTTCTTTCATTCTGAGCCTCAACAAATGAGTCCTTAATTAGGAGCTTCCAGGAGTTTCACTAGAATTCCGCTTGTTGTCTAACATTTAAAAATGGTAGAATGATCATAGTAAATGAGGAGGTTGTTTCATGTTACCGATTTTAATCATTCTCTTTGGATACCTTGCAGGCTCGATTCCATCAGGTGTATGGTATTCAAAGTATATACATAATGTAGATGTCCGTACACTAGGTTCTGGTAATTCTGGCGGTACAAATGTTGGACGGAATTTTGGTCCCTTTGCTGCAATCGTAGTTGTTATAGTCGATGTTTTAAAAGGATTTATTCCGGTTTTATTAGCTCAACAACCTTTTCTTTCTGGAAATGACTTAGTTATCATGTTAACTGGCTTAGCTGCCGTCTTAGGACATGCCTACCCTCTATTTAGTGAATTTCGTGGGGGAAAAATAGTTGCTACCTCTGTGGGTGTTTTATTAGCTTTTAATTTCTATACAGCGCTAGCCATGATCGTGGCTTTCTTTGCCATTCTCTTTACTACTTCTACCGTAAGTATCGCTGCCATGGCCTCTTTCCTTCTTTCAGTTATTTGGATTATCTTAAATGAACCTTTAGTTTATGCGGGTGGCTTTGCTCTTATGGCCATCCTCATGATATATCGGCACCGCGATAATATTCGCAGAATCCTTAAAGGAGATGAAAGCCGTGTCACCTTTGGTTTACATCCAAGAAAAAAATAAATTATTTCGATTAAAAAAGCTAAGGTTATTGGCATTGACCTTAGCTTTTTTTTATTTGTTTCGTGCTATTTAGCCATTTAAGCTTTATTTTTTTTGTGCAGCTCAATTGTTAAATCATGGGTGCAAATCGATTGAGGATTGAGACAATGAATACCTCGTTTATCTTTAAACAACTGTGGTTCATTTGCGACGTCCGGTAGACCTGACCATGCTTCAACAGCTAAAAAAGGTGCGCGTTTAGGGTAGGTTGACCATAAAGCTGTATAATCAAAACCGATAGAACGAAATTTGATTTCAACATCATTTGCTTGATTGCGCAAAATAAATTCTGCTTTTTCGCTAATTTGATAAATAAGTGCATCGTTCTTAAATTGTTTGTGATATAACTTTTGATCAATCACTTCCATATACTTAGCCTTATCATTATTTAATAAGCCTTCCTGGTTTGTCTGTTGTAAGTAATAATAGCCTTCTGGTTTCAGACTATAACTAACCTGGTTAAACTCAGGATAATTTCTCCCTATTGTATGTTCCAAGTTAAAGGCAGGATGGTAACCGACTGAATAGTATAAAGGTTTTTCCAAGGATGGATTATAAACTTCAAAAGTAACTGTTAATTTATGGTCATAGAGAACATAGTTTACTTGTAAAGAAAATTCAAAAGGATAGATCTGATAAGTGGTTTCATTGTTTTTTAAATAAAAACTAGCGGACTGTTCGGTATGGTTTTGAACCGTAAATTCACAATCTCTGGCAAAGCCGTGTCGATTCATTGAATAAAATTTTCCGTCATACAAATATTGGTCATCTTGTAAACGACCAACAATCGGAAAAAGAATTGGTGCTTTGCGCTTCCAAAACTGAGGATCGGCTTGCCAAAGAAACTCATAACCAGATGTTAGATCTTGAATGGATTGAATTTCAGCCCCCATTTCATCGATTTCAATTTTTAAGTAGGCGTTCTGAATGGTTACCATTTGGATCACCTATTTCTATTATAAAATATAATGGCTAAGATCACGGTTATCCACCTTGTCAGCCAACTTATCATCCACATATTTTTCCGTAATATCAATAACCATCGGTGTATCGGCCGCTTCAAACAGTAATTCCTCGAGAACTGTTTCAATAATTGTATGAAGGCGACGGGCACCAATATTATCAGTATTACGGTTTAATGTTTCTGCATAGTAAGCCATTTTATCGACCGCTTCTGGTGTGAAGTTTACTGTGACTTCCTCTGTTGCTAACAAAGCCTGATATTGGATTAATAAGGCATTCTTTGGTTCAGTTAGAATTCGCACAAAGTCTTCTTGTTTTAAGTCTTGAAGATTAACACGAATTGGGAAACGACCTTGTAGCTCCGGAATTAAATCGGAAGGCTTGGCAACGTGGAAGGCCCCTGACCCCACAAAAAGAATATGATCAGACTTAATTATGCCGTATTTTGTTTGGATTTGACTTCCTTCAACAATAGGTAAGATGTCACGCTGAACTCCTTGACGGGATACTTCGCCTGATTGGCTACCTGAAGAAGCAATTTTATCTAACTCATCGATAAAAATAATTCCATTTTTTTCAGCTAAATTTAACCCCTTTTGATGAATATCTTCTTCATTCACTAATTTATCTGCTTCATCAATCGTTAATAATTTTAAGGCTTCTTTAACAGTGACAGTTCGATTAATCATCTTCTTGGGCTTTAAAGCATTTAAAGATTCTTGCATATCCATCATTTGTTCCATAGCCGGATTTAAAGAATTTAACTGTAATTTTTTCTCTTCCATTTGAATGGTCACTTCGTGCTTATCTAAAACACCCTCTCGAATCTGTTGACGGATATGACGTCGATTGGAAGCTATCTCCTGTGTTACTTCTTCTTTTTCAGATTCAACTTCGCCACGCATTTGCCGCATAAATGCTTCCATGTCGGGTAGGACAAAGCCACCTGCATTACTGTTATCTTTTTTTATTTCGGCTTTCTTCTTTTTACCTGGCACCAATGCTTTGGCAATCCGATCAATCGCCTTTTCTCTGGCTTCTTCCTCAACTTCTTGACGCATTTCATCACGAACAATACGAATAGCTTGCTCGACAAGATCTCTTACCATGGATTCAACATCACGACCGACATAACCCACTTCGGTATACTTAGTGGCCTCCACCTTTATAAAGGGAGCTTGAATAATTTTAGCTAGACGTCTGGCAATTTCTGTTTTCCCGACCCCTGTTGGCCCAATCATTAATAAATTCTTAGGCTTCACTTCATCTTGCATTTCTGGATCAAGTCTTAGCCTTCTTTGACGGTTGCGAATAGCTACCGCAATTGAACGCTTTGCTTCTGCTTGACCTACAATATACTTATCTAATTCTGCTACTAACTGTCTTGGACTTAATTCCATCTTATTATTCTCCTTTATATCTAGGATTTAAAAACTCTCGACCATGATTTGTTTATTCGTATAAACATCAATTTCAGCTGCAATTTCTAAGGCCTGAGAAACAATTTCTTTAGCACTTAATTGATCTCCTGTTCGTAACATGGCTCTTGCTGCTGCTAAGGCATAATTACCACCAGATCCGATGGTTAATATGCCATCGTCTGGTTCTATGACTTCACCCGTGCCTGATACTAATAAAAGATTTTCTTTGTTCATAACAATTAGCAAGGCCTCCAATTTTTGCAAAGAACGATCGGTCCGCCATTGCTTAGCAACTTCAACGGCAGCTCTAGTTAATTGACCTTGATGAGCTTGTAATTTCGTTTCAAACATTTCTGATAAGGTAATCGCATCTGCGACTCCTCCCGCAAATCCGATTACCACTTGATCATTAAAGATTCTGCGTAGTTTTTTTGCTCCACCTTTCATGATGACAGTTTCGCCCATTGTCACCTGCCCGTCACCCGCCATAGCGAGTTGATTATCTTTTTTTATTGCACATATTGTAGTCATTTCTTCTTCCTCCTACTTTTTTCTATGAGCTCTTGGATGAGCTTTTAAGTACTCTGAACGCATTTTATCACCGGTAATATGCGTATAAATCTGTGTTGAAGATAAATTCTCATGGCCTAAGAGTTCCTGGACAGACCTTAAGTCGGCTCCCCCATTCAAAAGATGGGTTGCATAAGTATGCCTGAGTTTATGAGGGTTAATTTTTAAATTAAGCTGCCCCTCTTTGACTAACTTTTGTAGAATCTGACGCACTTGATCAGGAGTGATTGGCTTGCCCTTGTCCGATAAGAATAATATATCATGATTTGATTGATCCTGCATTGAGCTTTTGTTTAATAGTTGACCACGCTCAGTCGCAATGTAATCTTTCAAAGCTAACAGAGCCGGATCACCAAATGGCACGATTCTTTCTTTATTCCCTTTACCTAACACACGTAGAATTTGTAAAGAAAAATCGATTTGGTCCATTTTTATCTGGCAACATTCTGAGACCCGTATACCCGTAGCATACATCAGCTCGAGAATAGCAAGATTGCGTTTGGCATAATCGAGTGTACTGGATTTAGCTACCTGCAATAAAGATTCAATTTCATTTTCATAAAAAAAGGCGGGTAAATAGTGGTCATTTGCTTTGAAAGTGATCAATTCCATCGGGTCTTGCTGAATCCAATCTCGCCGCAAGCAATATTTGAAAAAAGAACGTAAAGAAGACAGTTTTCTTGCGATTGTTTTCGAAGTAAGGGAGCGCTCATCTAAATAGGCTAAGTACAACCTTAGATCTTGATAATTTAGACTTTCTAATTCTGCTCCCCCTGAACCTTTTAAAAATATGCAAAATTCCTTTAAGTCTCTTTGATATGCTACCACTGTATGTTCAGAATAGCGTCGTTCACTTGATAGATAATTTAAAAAATCATCAATCTTGTCTTGCATTGATTATCCCTCCAGGTCTTCTTAAATTATTATACCTTTTCTCTTGGCTCTTCGCCAATTAAGCGCAATCTATCGGTGATTAGAAATTTTAAAAATACCAAAATCTTTTCAACCATTTCAAACGATTTGATCTATCTAAAAATAAAAATCCGAACGCTCACGACAAAGTGAAAATTCGGATTAAAAGTCTCTTAAATTATCAAATAGACATAAGATCTGAGCGGATTTCGAATTTATCCTTCTATTGCTTCGCTATAATCACATGAAGAGCATTGAACTTGTTTACCTTTACGTGATTTCTTCTCGATAAGGTATTCATCACATTTAGGACAGTTCCGCCCGATTGGTTTGTCCCAAGAAACAAATTCACATTCAGGATACCGTGAACAGCCATAAAAGATCCGATTTTTCTTGGATTTTCGCTCAATAATTTCTCCTTCTTTACAGGTTGGGCATTTGACGCCAATTTCTTTAACAATTGCTTCTGTGTGTCGACAATCTGGGAAATTAGAGCAAGCATAGAATTTACCATAACGTCCAATCTTTATAACCATAGGGCTGCCACATTCCGGACAATCAAAACCTGCAGGTTCATCTTTTATTTCAATTTCTTCCATCTCTTCTTCCGCTTTATTCAAATCTTTAGCAAAAACTTGATAAAAATCATTGAGAACCTTTTGCCATTCTTCCTTATTTTCTTCAATTTGGTCTAAATTGTTTTCCATACCCGCAGTAAATTCTGAGTCAACAATATCCGGAAAATACATTTCCATCATTTGATTTACAATTTCACCCAGTTCTGTTGGCATAAAACGCTTTGCTTCCATTTTGACGTAATAACGTTTACGTAAGGTTTCTAAAGTGGGGGCATAGGTTGAAGGTCGACCAATGCCTAATTCTTCCAACGTTTTTACCAAACTTGCTTCATTATAGCGCGCAGGTGGCTGAGTAAAATGTTGGCTTGGATCTATTTTATCAACTTTTACCGCGTCTCCTTCTTTAAGAGTTGGCAGGTAATTGTCTTTATCCGATTTGCTTGGATAGACTTTTAAGAAACCTTCAAATTTAATGCGTGACCCATTGGCACGAAATTGAACTTCGTTTTGGATAATATCTGCTTTGATGGTATCATATATAGCATTTGACATTTGTGATGCCACAAAGCGCGCCCAAATTAGAGCATAAAGACGGAATTGGTCTTTAGTCAATGAATCCTTGATCGATTCGGGAGTTAAACTAACGTTGGATGGACGAATAGCCTCGTGGGCATCTTGGGCACCTGTCTGGTTAGAAACTTTATGACCTGCACCGAGGTATTCTTTGCCATAATTTTCACTAATAAAATCCGCAGCCATGTTCTTAGCAGTGGGTGAGATACGTGTTGAATCCGTACGCATATAGGTTATCAGACCAAAAGTATTGCGACGAATCGAAATCCCTTCATAAAGTTGTTGTGCCACCATCATTGTTTTGCCAGTTCGGAAATTCAAGCGGTTAGCTGCATCTTGTTGCAAAGTTGAAGTAGTAAACGGCGCATTGGGTTTGCGTACCCGTTCTTTTTCTTCAATTTTTTTAATGTGAAAGTCATTTTTAAGATCTAAGCGTTTCATCACTTGATCGACTTGGTCTTTTGTTTTTAAATCTGTTTTCTTACCTTCGATTCCATAAAACTCAGCTTCAAACTTTGATCGACCTTTTTTAAAGCTAGCTGGTATTTTCCAATATTCTTCTGGTTTAAAATCACGAATCTTTTTCTCACGATCGATAATGATTTTTAAAGTGGTGGACTGAACGCGACCAGCAGATAAACCGCGTTTAATTTTTTTCCACAAAAGTGGTGAGATGGAATAACCAACAATTCGGTCTAAAATTCTTCTTGCTTGTTGAGAATCCACCAAATCTTGGTTGATTTGACGGGGGTGTTTGAAAGCTTCTTTGACTGAATCCTTGGTAATCTCATTGAAAACCACACGATTAGCTTCTTGTGGATCCAATTTTAAAAGATAGGAAAGATGCCAAGCAATAGCTTCTCCTTCGCGGTCCGGGTCACTAGCTAAATAAACTTTTTCAGCTTTATTAGCTAATTTACGTAACTCTTTAATGGTTTCGCCTCTACCTCTAATCGAAATATAATGCGGTTCAAAATTATTCTCTAGATCAATGCCCATTCTGGACTTTGGTAAGTCACGTAAATGTCCTTTTGAAGCAACGACCTTATAATTTCTACCCAAATACTTATCGATTGTTTTGGCTTTGGTTGGTGATTCGACAATTACTAGATATTTATAGGCCAAGTAACAATCACTCCCTTTCTTATTCCTTTACTCACAAGCAAAATCGTAACAATCTTATGCTAAACTTTTAAATATGTCAATGAATAAAGGTTAATTTCCCTTTTGTCTTTGATAGTCTTGCTTCATTTCTGAGATAAACGAAGGGATATCCACGATAGGTCTAGCGCCTGCTTGAATTAAAGCATTCGTGCCAAAAGATTGCACGTCATCAATAGGACCTGGCAAAGCATAGATTTGGCTATTATAGTCCAAAGCATAATTAGCGGTGATTAAAGATCCTGATTTCTGAGCTGCTTGAATGACAATTACAGTAGGACATAATCCAGCTACTAAACGATTCCGAGCAATAAATTGATGCTTTCGCACTCCTTGATGGGGTGGATACTCACTAATCAATAGATGCTTTTGCGCGATTGTCTCTTGCATGCTTTGATGATCTTTAGGATAGTATATATCGAATCCATTAGGCAAGATAGCAATCGTTTTCCCTTGGGCTTGGTTAAGACATGCAAGATGTGAAAGGTAATCAACACCTCTAGCTAAACCAGAAACCACAACAAAACCTGCACGGCTAATGGCTTGACTGATCTGAATGGTACTTTTTCGACCATAATTTGATAATTTTCTTGAACCGATGATAGCTACTAAGGGATTACGTAAGTAGCTTAACCTTCCTCTATAATAAAATAAAAAAGGCGGTTGCGGCAATTGAATCCAACGTTCAGGGTAGGCATCTTCACCAAACATAATACACATTTTTTCTAAATAAGAGAGCCGTTCTTGATAAGTATCCCATTCATTAAATAGCTGCCAAATTTTAGTTGAACATAGACTTTTATTAATTAGATACTCCAAAGTTTCTTGACGTGAATAGTGAGTCCTCCATTTAAAATACTGCCATATAAATCGGTATTTTAAGCCCTTTAACTGTAGATAAATCAGTTCTTTCTTAATCATAAATAAATATCTCCCTTGCTTTACTTATTTATAATTACAAACAAAAAAGCAAATTGGCGCTCGAAAGTCATCAAGACACAAAAAAGCAAGCCTAATTGATTAAGATTAAGGGCTTGCTTTAACTAATTTCGATAGCTATGAGCCATAGTAGTGTTTGACTGCTTGAACAGGACCATAGGATTGACGATGAATCGAAGTGAAACCATATTTATTTATGTTAGCCAAATGCTGTTTAGTAGGATAACCCATATGCTGATCAAAAGCAAATTCTGGATATTGTTCAGCATAATCGATCATGATTTGGTCGCGATAAACTTTAGCAATAATGGAGGCAGCAGCAATCGATAAGGATTTTTGGTCCCCTTTTGTAAGTGAAACTTGATCCACCTTTAAATCAAGTTTCATCGCATCGACGGCTAATAAGTCCACATTTACACCGAGTTTTAAAACAGCTTCTTTCATTGCCAAACGGCTCGCTTCATAAATATTCAAGCGGTCTATCGTGCTAGGCGAAAGACTCGTTATAGCATAAGCCTTAGCTTGTTGTTTGATTACTTCCGCTAAAGCACAGCGCTTATGATGACTCAAGGCTTTTGAATCATTCACTTCGATCCAATCACTTGTATCTTCAGGTAAAACAACAGCAGCTGCCACAACTGGACCGGCAATCGGCCCTCTTCCGACTTCATCTACCCCAGCCAAAAACTGATAATTTTGCGAAGTTAATAACTGATGATCAAAATTCAATCTTTCTAGATAAGCGCGATAAAGCTCTGCTTGATGTAGTAATAGCTTTTTTTTACGTTTCAATAGGTCTTGAACGCCTTTTCTAGGGTCCACATTTAACGTTTCTAAATAAGGATCATTAAGATCATTAATTAATTTAATTCTAGTCTGAATTTCTTTAATCGTTTGTGTCAAATTAAAAAGCCCTCTCATTCGGTCGGTCTAAAGTAATGGAACCGAGTTTATGCTGACGAAAATCAAAAATTAACCTTTCAGCTGCTTGTCCGTAGTCTTCTTCTAAATTTAAGGTTTGTGTCAGACTGGTCAAAATTCCAGCAGGAGTCATCTCTGGCTGATAGTGATCTAATTGGTAGTAATTCTCTAATAGGCCTGGATAAAATTGTTGTAAATGACGTATTAACTGCAATGATAATTCCTGCATTTCAACCAATTGATCTTTAATTGCGCCGGTTAAAGCCAAATGGTAACCTGTCATAGGGTCTTCGAATTTAGGCCAAAGGATGCCAGGTGTGTCTAACAACTCAAACTCTTTACCAATTTTGAGCCAACGTTGGGCTTTAGTCACACCCGGCTTATTTCCTGTTTGGGCTTGGTTCTTACCCACAAAGCGATTAATTAAGGTAGATTTCCCAACATTAGGAATACCTAGAATCATTAAACGAATCGCTCTGGGTTTAACACCCTTGGCTTTTTGTTTCGCAAAGAAATCGGTCATTAAGTCTTTACAAGTATTTTTAAGTTCATGCAAACCCTTTTGATGTTGAGCATCAATTGCTAAAGCAGATTGACCTTCTTCTTGGTAATACTGGATCCATTGGTTAGTTAATTTGGGATCTGCTAAATCCGCCTTATTTAAAGTAAGAATGGAGGGTTTATTACCAATAATTTCAGCTATAACGGGATTACGGCTCGATTCGGGTATACGAGCATCGACTAACTCGATGACTAAATCGACTAAATTTAGTTTTTCCTTTGCTTCTCGCTTAGCCTTGGCCATATGCCCGGGAAACCATTGTATTTGATTCAAATGAACACTCCTTTCCAATGCGCTTATTCATTAATTAGTTTGTTCTGAAGCTTGGAACTTACCAACTTTACCTACGCGATTCAAAGGAAAATAAATAAAATTTGCTTCGCCTTGAATGGCATCTATATCTACATAGCCAAATTGGCGACTATCACCTGAGCCTGGCCGATTATCCCCCATCACAAAAACTTTATTTTCAGGAATGACATTGTCTCCTGTAATTTCCCAAAGAGTAAAATCTTCCGTATAATTTTGCAGATTATTTGTTTTAGCAGAATCAAGGTAAGGTTCTTCAATAATATGACCATTAATCAGTAACTGATCGTCTTTGACTTCTATCGATTCACCTGGTAAAGCAATTAGACGCTTGACATAGGTTTTACCCGATCCCATCGGATCAGGAAAAACAACGATATCAAAACGTTCTAAATCAAATTGCTTCCATAGGATCAAATGATCTTCTTGATACAAAGTAGGATTCATTGATTTTCCTTCAACTTGGAAGGGTTGAGCTAAATAATTGCGAACGGCTATAAAGATAAAAAGAGCGGCTAGAATCATAAAAATAATATTTACTAGCTCAATCAAAACGTTTCTAAAGAAAGAACCCATCTTAATCTCCTAAAAGCACTTTCACAGCTGCTTGATATTGAGGATCTTCTTTTTCTAAAAAGGTTCTGATTTCATCAACCAATTTATCACTGGTGGTTGAATCAATTATCCCAGTCTCTTCTATTTGTTGATCTTTTTGAAATTTCTTTATAGCCTCTTCCATTTCTGGACTAAAATAGGCAGATACTTCTTCTTGATAGCCCAACGCCTGAAGCATTAAACTCGCTGAATGAACATATTCTGATGCATCACCCATTTTTAAATCTTCCTCTTGATTTAACATAATTGCATTTGCGACTTCAGGTGTTTCTACTTTTTCATCGGGTTCAATTCCTTTTTCATGAATCCATCCACCACTAGGTGTTAACCATTTAGCAACTGTGAGTTTCAATTCGCCATAATCGGATTCAGAAATCATTCTTTGAACGGTCCCCTTACCAAAAGAAGTCACACCAATAACTGGAGCATCCGTGTTTTCTTTAATAGCAGCTGCTAAAATCTCACTCGCAGAAGCGGATCCTTCGTCAATTAAGAGAACATAGGGTTCAGTAATTTGAAAAGAGCCATAACGCTCATCTGAAGCCAGGTACTCAATCGGTTCACTCAATCGATCATCCGTTTGCATAATTACTTGGTCATCTTCCAAAAACATATTACTTACTTGTAAAGCTGTTTCTAGCATTCCGCCCGGATTATAGCGGAAATCAAAGATAAATCGATCGGCTCCTTTTGATCTTAATTCTTTAACCGCTGCTACCATTTCATCATAGGTCGAGCTTGCGAATTGACTGACTTTTACGACTCCTATTTGCTTGTGGTCAGCATCTTGTTCAGCGGTCACAGTTGTCAATGGAATTTCTTCTCTTGTCATGGTTACATCAAAAGTTGAATCCCCTCTTTTTACTGTTAAAGTTATCTCTGAGCCTAATGGTCCACGTATATGCTGAACAATTTCACTAGTATCTAGACCTTGAAGCTCTACGCCATTGGCAGTTAAAAAGATATCATTAGCTTTAAT
This sequence comes from Facklamia miroungae, assembly GCF_012396555.1. Taxonomy (GTDB): domain Bacteria; phylum Bacillota; class Bacilli; order Lactobacillales; family Aerococcaceae; genus Facklamia; species Facklamia miroungae. Next base: position 125,455 of record NZ_JAAXPS010000001.1, on the reverse strand, counting down.
ACCTGCTTTTGCTGCAGGCGTTCCATCTACCGGAGCAATAACGGTTGGCAGACCTTCTTTTAACATAAATTGTACCCCAATACCGGTAAAAGAACCTTCGAGTGAATCATCAAAAGGGGTCATTTCAGAAGGATTTAAAAACTCTGAATAAGGATCATCTACTGCTTCAACCATCCCTTTTAAAGCGCCTTCTATTAATTTATTCTTATCGAGTTCCTCAATATAGTTTATTTGTAACGAATTATAAACTTCTTGGATAACAGCCAAGTCTTCCTTAGTTAATTGGTCCTCTTTTTCAATAGTCGGAGTTTCAAATAAGCCTCCCCTTGCTGAAATCGGTAAGGTCTTAAAATAAACGACTATCCCAAGAACTGATAGTATTAAAAAAAGACGGAACCAAGTATCTTTATACCATTGATTTTGTTTCTTATTTTTTCTCTTTATAAATTTATGGTTTGAAATCATCCCATCTTCCCTTCTTTCTGAATATAACCTCTAATCAAGCTTGACTGCCGTATCTAAGGCAATTTCCATCATATCGGTAAAGGTTTGTTCGCGTTCTTGTGCAGTTGTTTCTTGCCCGGTAATTAAGTGATCAGAAATAGTGCAAATAGCTAAAGCTCTCCGTTGAAACTTAGCGGCTAAAGCGTAAAGACCTGCGGCTTCCATCTCAACAGCTAAAACGCCATATTTTGCTAATTTTTCCTTATCTAACTCTTCATTGTAAAAACGGTCACTCGAAAGCACATTACCGACATGAACTCGGTCTCCCAATTTATCTTGCGCTAAGTGATAAGCAAAGTCTAGCGTTTGAAAATCAGCTAAAGCAGCAAATGAGACTTGACCCTTAAAAATATTCGTAAGGACAGAAGAATCAGTCGTTGCACCTTGAGCCAAAACCAAATCTCTCACTTTTACATCTTCTTGCATACCACCTGCTGATCCCACGCGAATAATTGTTTGAACATCATAATCGCGGTATAACTCCTCTGCATAAATCATGGCTGAAGGAATACCCATTCCAGATCCCTGAACAGAAACTTTGATGCCATGATAATCGCCAGTATAACCAAACATATTTCTGACATTGTTATATTGGATTACATTTTCTAGAAAATGTTCAGCGATATACTTTGCTCGAAGTGGATCGCCAGGGAATAATACTGTTGGTGCGATTTGACCATATTGGGCTTGAATATGTGTACTCATTTAATCTCTCCTCTAAATTGCGTATTGGTATTGGTGCCAAGCATCATCAAAAATAGTCAACATCCGAGAATAGTGACTATTTTTTTCTAGATAGTTGGATATTTCTTGAAAATCTCGACTTTGTTTAGGAAAAGCGATATCTCGACTGACAGCATTTGCTAAGCGACTCATGGGATCATTTGCTGTCTCATCCACATAGCGCATGATAAACTCATAAAAACTAGGTCCCATTTCAGACCTCCTCTTCTTTTATTAGTAATCCACTTTGTAACTGATAGGTCTTATGGATATAATCTAATTATTAGTATTATAGCATTAGAAGTGTCAATAAATAAATCAATACTCCTACTTTTAAGCTTTTTCTTTCTTATTAGTTACAAGTTAAGTATACTAAACGTGTACGAATGGAAGGAGCCTTTAAAATGCCATCAAGTCATATCGCTACTAATTCTAAGACTAACAAAGAACAAAAGAAAATTGAATTTTGGAATGCTCTCACTCATGGATTTGCAGCTCTTTTATCACTGCTAGCCACGTTTTTGCTCATTCGAAAGGGCATTCAACGAGAATCCTCTATAGCAATATCTGCTTATATTATCTATGGACTTTCCTTAATCGCTCTTTTCACAAATTCGACTCTTTATCATGCTTTTTCCCATAGTTCATACCGACCGATCCTTCAAAAACTTGATCACTCTGCCATTTATTTACTCATCGCTGGAACCTATACTCCTTATTTGATGATAGGGATTAATAACCAATTAGCTTATTTTTTCCTTATTATTATTTGGGGGTTAGCAATTGCCGGAATCATCTATGAGTTATTAGCCATAGACCGTTTCCCTAAACTATCGACATTTCTTTATCTAGCCTTAGGTTGGCTAAGTCTTCTAATTATATATCCTCTTTCGCAGTCAATCAATTTTTTAGGAATTGTTTTTCTCGGACTGGGAGGATTCGCTTATTCGGTAGGTACCATCTTCTACTCGATGAAGTCCAATAAATGGATGCATGTAATTTGGCATCTTTTCGTGGTTCTTGGGGCCGGCTTAATGTTTTATTCTATCCTAAAATATGTCTAAATTCACTTTAAAAATCCATCCCAATTTTATTTTACTTTTGACTCTTTTTCAAAAGTGAATAACTTGGGATGGATATTTTTATGTTCGTTCGATTGTAGCTAAAATGGCTTCAAATATGGCCGATCTAAAACCACTTGCTTCAAGACTTCGTATACCAGCTATTGTCGTTCCATTAGGACTCGTTACAGCATCCTTTAATTCAGCTGGGTGTTTATGGCTTTTTAGGACCATTTGGCCTGCTCCCACGACTGTTTTAGCTGACATTTCGATCGCTTGCTTACGGCTTAACCCATGGTAAACGCCGGCATCACCCATTGCCTCAATTAATTGATAGATGAAGGCAGGAGCCGATCCCGCAATAGCTGACGCAATATCAAAAAGGTTTTCTTCAACGTATTGAAGCTTTCCTAAAGGAGCCATGAATTGAGTAAAATCATCGATAGATTGTTTCTTTAAACCGTCTGCTTGGTAACAATAGGAAATAAACCCCTCCCCGATTGCAACCGGTGTATTGGGCATAATACGAATAAGAGAATGATTGGACGGTAAATCAGCTTGAATAGAATCCAAACTTCGACCAACAACCATTGAAATCCATAACTTGGATTCTTGATTATTAAACGGTTTGACTGATAGCAGGAGGTCATCCAGATCTTTGGGTTTTACTCCAATAAAAAGCGTTTGGCTTAAAGCTAATAGATCTGCCAGGGTGCTCACAGCTTCGACACATTTTCCGCTATCTTGAGCCAATGCTTGACTTTTGTTTAAATCTTTATCAAATAAATAAAAACTTTGATTGGGGTAGGATGCACTCAGCGCTTTAATAATTGCCGATCCCATGTTACCACAACCGATAAAACCTACATTCTTATTAGTTATAAAGTCTGCCATAGTTATTTCCTCACCCACCACTCAAAGCGATGAGGATAGGGATTTTTATCATCAGCCGGAAGGTCAATTACCTTATCTAAACGAAATATATTTTGATCAATATCAGGCATATAAGTATCTGCGGGAAATTCCCCCTCAATGACCGTACGTAAAATTTTATCGACATGCTCCATCAAAGATTTAAATACTCCTGCTCCTCCAATTACCATTAACTCTTGATTTTTAGCTAATTCTAAGACATCTTCCACACTATGGACCAATTCTAATTCATCAATATCTTTACCATAATCTTCTTGACTGGTTAAAACAACCGTCTTGCGGCCCGGTAAGATTCTTCGGTCCATCGATTCGAAGGTAGTTCGTCCCATCAGCATAGTGTGGCCCATCGTTACTTCCTTAAAAAACTTTAAATCACTGGGTAGATGCCAAGGTAAATCATTCTGATAGCCAATTGCGCCTTTTAAATCTTGTGCATAGACATATGTAATCATCTTTTTTTCCTCCTAAATATTTAAACTGCAATAGGTGCTTTAATGGTTGGATAGGGTTGGTAATTTTCTAATTGAATTTGATCGAGACTTAATTGATCCATCGATTGAAAATCGTCGATTCTAAGCTTAGGTAGCGGACGTGGAGAGCGTTTTAATAACGTTTCGGCTGCTTGTAGGTGATTGAGATATAAATGCGCATCTCCTAAGACATGTACAAATTCGCCGGGTTCTAAACCGGTTTCCTTTGCGATTAAATGCGTTAATAAAGCATAGGAAGCAATGTTAAAAGGAACCCCTAAAAAGACATCTGCGGATCGTTGATAAAGTTGACAAGATAAACGGCCTTGACTGACATAAAACTGAAAAAAACAATGACATGGCGGTAAAGCAGCTTCAGCAATTTCAGCAGGGTTCCAGGCTGTGACAATGTGACGTCTTGAATCGGGTTGCTTTCTAATCGAGTCGATTACTTGTTGGATTTGATCAATCACTTGGCCTTCACAATCAGTCCAAGACCGCCATTGCTTGCCATATATAGGACCTAGATCGCCAAATTGGTTGGCAAACTGCTGATCATTTAAAATTTTTTGATGGAATTTATTTAATTCCACTTGATAGATTTTCATAAAGTCTTCGGATTCTAAACTACGCTGTCCAAAGTTTTTAAGATCGGGGCCTTGGTATTGATCGGATTGGATATATTTCTCGAAGGCCCACTCATCCCAGATATGATTATTATGACTTAAGAGGTATTTAATATTGGTATCTCCTCTTAAAAACCATAATAATTCAGATTTAACTAACGAAAAAGGAACACGTTTACTTGTTAAAATGGGAAATTCTTCCTTTAAATTAAAGCGCATTTGGTAGCCGAAAGTTGATAATGTCCCCGTACCCGTTCGGTCCAATTTTTTAGCCCCATGGTCTAAGATATACCGTATTAGATCTTGATATTGTTTCATTTACCTTCCTCCTATTAAGCTAAATCGCTCAAGTAATCATATCGCTCATAGAGTGCTAATAAGTCCGTTTCTAATTTTTCAATCTCTTGATGGAGATCCATTAATTTGACTGCATCATTGGCATAGGTCTCCATCATTTTGCGTCCTTCTTCAATTTTAACTTCCACATTATGAATTCGCTCTTCAATATCTTGCCATTCTTGCTTTTCTTGATAGGTCATGCGCTTTTTCTTAGTTGAATTCTGATTTGCTATGGATTCTTTTGGCAGAATCTGCTTTGTTTTTTCTATGTTTGAAGTTTTTTGATCCGTATTTTCTAAATATTCTGAAAAAGTACCCCAAAATACATCGAACTTTCCCTGACCGTGCATGACGAGTAACTGATCAACTGTCTTATCCAAAAAGTAACGATCATGTGAAACAATAATCACAACGCCTTCAAAACGATCAATATAATCTTCTAAGGTATTTAAGGTCTCGATATCTAAATCATTGGTCGGTTCGTCTAATAGAAGAACATTTGGTTCTTGAATTAAGAGGGTTAGTAAATATAATCTTCTCCTTTCCCCACCAGATAATGACTGAATTAGAGAGCCATGTGTTTCTTTAGGAAAATTGAACCTTTCCAACATTTGTGAAGCTGAAACTTTTGAACCATCTGGTCGTTTAAATTGGTCCGCTACTTGGGTCAAGTAGGTTAGGATCCGCATGTCATTAGGTAAATCTTCATCTAATTGACGATAATAAGCAATGCTTACTGTTTGTCCCAACTTACACTCCCCCGAAGTAAAGGCATGTAAACCAGCTAAACTATTTAAAAAGGTGGATTTGCCTACCCCATTGGGCCCAACTACACCTAAGCGGTCACCCTTGACAAAGGTTTTCGTTAAACCATCAAGAATTAAATGATTGGCTATTTCTAAACGAACATCTTCTAATTCAATGATTTGATTACCCATGCGCTGCTGTGAAAAATTAAATTCAATCGCTTCCTGAGCTTGATCTCTTTGTCCGATCGAATCTTTTAATTGGTTAAAGCGGTCAATTCTTGCTTGTTGTTTTGTAGATCTTGCTTGAGCTCCTTGGCGCATCCAAGCTAATTCTTGTAAGTACAGTCGGTCTTGCTTTTGAGCTTGTTTGGTTTGCATTTCAATTAATTCAGCCTTTTTTGTTAGATAGGTTTGATAGTTACCTTCAAACTCAGTAATGCGACCATATTGTAATTCAATGATTTTATTAACAGATCGTTCTAAAAAGTAGCGATCATGGGTAACTAATAATAAAGCTCCTTGATAGGCTGCTAAATACTTTTCTAACCAACGAATGGAATCAACATCTAAATGGTTGGTCGGTTCATCTAAAATAAGAAGGTCAGGTTCTGCTATTAAGACTTGGGCAATGCCAATTCTTTTTTGCTGACCTCCTGAACACTGACCAACTTTTTTGTTTAAATCGTATATTTTTAATTGTGTAAGAATCGACTTCGCTGCTATTTCAACTTCCCAAGCTGATTTTAAAGTCATTTGATCCGATAATTGTGTAAACTGATCTTGTAAGCTTTGATTGGTAGGATCCGACTCCAAATCCATGCGGCATTTTTCATAGGCCAAGAGCAATTGAATGTCTGCAGCTTCAGAATCATAAACCGTTTCGAGAATTGTTTTAGCAGGATCTAAACGGGGGTTTTGTTCTAAATAGGCGATTTCATAATCATTAGGGGTTTTGATTTGACCACTATCGTAGGTATCAATACCTGCAATGACTCTAAGAAAAGACGATTTACCGGTTCCGTTAGGTCCAATCAGTCCTACCCGGTCTCCGGTACGAATAGAAAAGTCGACTTGGTCAACTAATTGTTTCACGCCATATGATTTTGATAAATTTTGGATACTTAATTCTTTCATAGCTACTACCCCTTTATTAACGATCAATTTATTATAGCATATTAAACCTTGCCCTTAAAAATTACTCCGTAAATAAAATTAGTTGCTAGAAGACGTCCTTTAGCTTAAGATTGTTACTAATAAAATAAATTGTTGGAGGTTATTATGAAAAAAAAGGCCTGGATTTTAATTTTTTCTTATTTCTTTTTCTACATCGTACTACCCGGTTTTGCTTTTGGAATGGGTATCTCTGAAAATATTCTGCTATGGATCCCACTCATTGGCATGGTAGTCATTTGTTTGGTTGCCTGGCACCTATATGGCACCTTTGTTAAAGAACAGTGGCAAGAATTATTGCTACAAACTAGTTGGAAAAAACTTATCATAACAATCTTTGCTTGTTTCTTTGGAGTTGGAATCATACGATCCGTTTTACTTAGTCTATTAAGCCCTTATATTGATTTGGAAAGCATAGGCGCTAACCAGCAAGCCATCCAGAATCTTATTGGTCAAGTCCCTAGCTATTATACTTTCTTCATGTTAGTGATTTTTGCTCCTTTTGTAGAAGAACTAGTCTTTCGAGAAGCAATTATTCGCCCATCTGTCCAGCGAAACACTTCTTCAAAATGGATATGTACCATTTTATCTGTTGTACTTTTTACAGGGGCTCATATGGTTACCTTTGCAGATGCGATCATTTATCTTCCTTTAACTCTAGCTTTAACTTATCTTTACTGGAAATACCATGCCAATGTGGCAGCATCCATGAGCTTTCACTTTGTAAACAATTTCATAGCTTGGGCCTTGCTTACTTTTTTACCTGAATTTTTTAACTAGATCGGATTTAGTTAGGTCTTGATATTGAAAGTTCTGTTTTACTCAATAATTTATGTCCATTTGATTGGCTTGATTCCTTGATCAATAAGGACTTGATTCGCTTTAGAAAATGGTTTTGAACCAAAAAAACCACGATAAGCTGCTAACGGACTAGGATGGCTTGATTTAATGACAGTATGTCTTGTTTCATCAATCAGTTTTTCTAGAGACTGGGCTTTTCTCCCCCATAAAATAAATACAAGTGAACCCGGATGGTGATTGAGACATTCAATGATTTGATTAGTAAAATCTTCCCAGCCAATCCCTTGATGAGAATCCGCGTGACCTGCTCTGACTGTTAAAACACGGTTTAATAAAAGAACTCCTTGCTTTGCCCAGTCAGTTAGGTCCGTATTTTGCCGCACGGGTTGCTTAAGATCATCCGCTAATTCCTTAAAAATATTTTTTAAGGAAGGGGGAATGGGTTCACCTTCATTTACAGAAAAAGACATCCCATTGGCTTGGTTGATACCATGATACGGATCTTGGCCAATAATAACGACTTTGGTCTGTCGATAGCTACAAAATTTTAAGGCATTAAAGACGTCTTCTGCTGGCGGATAAATGGGCTCTTTTTCATTATATAAAAATTCCGTTATTCGTTCGTATGTATTGGAATTACTTGTGTTTTGGATACACCTTGCCCAATCAGGCGCGATCGATTTTAGTTCTGGTAATTGATACATGGTGAAGATCACCTCCGTGATTTTATTCATATTGTATCCAAAAAATTTATTAGTTGAAAGCTAATAACCATCTTTTAATAACAAATGGTATAATCTTATTAAGAACACTATTAGGAGGCTAAATATGAAAAGCAAAAATGAATTAAGAAAAGAAATTTTTGAAAAAAGAGCTCATCTTTCTCAAGAATATCGTCATGCTGCTGAAGAAAGGATCTATCAACAACTTTTTAATCTTGAACAGTATCAAAATGCCAAAAAAATAATGGTCTATTATTCAACCGATGAAGAGTTAAATACGCATCCTATTATTCAAAGAGCGTGGCAAGATCAAAAAGAAGTTGGTATTCCTCGGGTCTTTCCAGAACGTGTGATGGAAGCAATGATATACAAAGAAAATACTCCACTTGAAAGATCAGCTTTTGGCATATTAGAGCCTGAAAAGATTGGAAAAAGACTCGTGCCAGAAGAGATTGATCTCATCATCATGCCTTGTGTCACATGTAACAACAAAGGAGAACGCTTAGGATATGGTGGAGGATATTATGATCGCTTCTTATTAAGAGCAAAAAATGCTTATTTAGTCCTTCCCTATTATGCAAAGCTGCAAACTGATGAAATTCCAACTGAAGAACATGATAAAAAGGTTGATATGATACTAACTGAAGAAGGAATTAGTCTTATCAAATAAAGGATATTCATTGCAAATTTTAAGATTTAAAGCTATCATGAAGGTAGAAAACGTAAAGGAGTAGTAGAATGAATTCACAACAATTTGAACAAATTAAAAACGGTAAAGGTTTTATCGCTGCACTCGATCAATCAGGTGGTTCCACTCCAAAAGCTTTGAAAGCATATGGAGTAACCGAAGATCAATATTCAAATGAAGATGAAATGTTTGATAAGGTTCATGAAATGCGTACCCGTATTATGACCGCTCCTGCTTTTAATAATGACAAGATTTTAGGTGCCATTTTATTTGAACAAACAATGGATCGTGATGTTAAGGGGAAGAAAACAGCGGACTATTTATGGGAAGAAAAAAAAGTAGTTCCTTTCCTTAAAGTTGATTTAGGTCTAATGGAAGAAGCGGACGGCGTTCAATTAATGAAACCGATCACTTTACTCCATGAATTGTTAGAAAGAGCAAATGAACGTCATATTTTTGGAACTAAAATGCGCTCTAATATTAACGCTTATTCTGAAATTGGTATAAAAGCTGTAGTTGATCAACAATTTGAAATTGCTAAGCAGATTATTGCAGCTGGTTTAGTTCCAATTATTGAACCTGAAGTTAATATTCATGCCGAAGAAAAAGAAAAAATTGAAGCGAAGTTGGCTGAAGAGATTTTGGCTCATTTAAACAAACTAGATGAAAATGAATTAGTCATGTTAAAAATCACTATTCCTACTAACCCTTCTACTTATGAGGAGATCGCTAAACATCCAAATATGGTACGCGTTGTCGCATTATCAGGTGGCTATCCTACTGAAGAAGCAAATGAGCGATTGAAAAAGACTCCTAACTGTATTGCATCATTCTCACGTGCCCTTTCTCAAGATTTAAGAGCTGGACAAACAGAAGAAGAATTTAATCAAACAATTGCAGATGCTATTGATAGTATCTATGATGCTTCTGTTAATAAAGCCTAATGACAAATATTCAAAAAGCTAACCTCAAAAGAGGTTAGCTTTTATTGTGCTATGTTTTCCTATCTAAAATGCATTAGTATGACTCGTTTGTTAGGGTACTTTCTTCATCATTCAAAGCGACTTGAACACGTTCTTGATTACCCATAGCCAATTTAACTTTGGCTTCAGATAAGCCCTGGATAAAGGCTTTATAATACCTAGCTTGAACGACTAGCATATCATCTACGCTTTTAGACCAAATTCTTATTTTATATATCAGGCGCCCTTGCGGATCACGAAAAACACCTAAAAAATCAGGATCACGTAAAATCAATTGATCATCCTGCGGAACGTTTAGATATATTTCTTGGAGACGTTCTTCTAACTGGTCAATATCTTGATCAGGATATATAAATAAATCAATGTCGACTCGAATACTGTTGAGTGAAAGATTGGACATTTGGCCAATACTTCCGTTAGGAATAAAATGGTGAGTGCCATTATAATCACGGATAACTGTATTTCGCAAGCCGATTGAATGAACCGTTCCACTATAGCCGTTAATTGACACAGCATCTCCCACATCAAATTGATGTTCTAGCAGAATAAAAAAGCCATTAACCACATCGGATACTAAATCTTTGGCCCCTAAACCAATTGCTAAACTGACAATTCCAGCCCCAGCCACTAAGGTTCCAACAGGTACACCTATAATACTTAAGACGGTATAGGCCAAAAGAAAATAATAGAGGTACTGAACCAAATTGGTCAAAAGACGACTGATCGTGTGGTTACGCGCTTGCTTAGCAAATCGTATTCTTGAAGATCTTTTTCCGAGAAAATAGGTTTCAATCATTTTAATGAAGATCTTTTTCATAAAGTAAAGTATAATCACTGAAAAGATGATCTTACAAAAACCAATTAACAGAGCTTGAGAAATCTGAATGAGGTCAATCTCGGTCTGAAATTGTTTGAAGAAATTCTTGAAAAAAGTCATAAGTGCTCCCTTATCTATTATCCATTAAAATTAATAGGATCGATCAACGATCTATTATAATAATATTCTAAACGAATGCTAAGACTTAAGCAAGAAACTGCCGATATCTTTACGATAAATGATCTGCTTTAAATCTTGTTCAGCAAGATACTGGTAGACCTTTTTTTGTGCTTGATCCTTAGAATCTGCCAGGCAGGTTATCATAGCAATCCTACCTCCACTTGAAATGAGTGGTTTGTAGGATGAAACACCGGCATAATATATTTTCATTGAAGGATCCATAAGTGAGGTTAAGGCAAACTCTATGCCCTTAATAGGTTTTGCTGGATACCCTTCCGCAGCCAAAATCACGCCTAGACATGCCTTATCTTCCATCCATTCAACCTGCGTTTCACGACCATGTAATAGATCGTTAATTAATTCAGCAAAATCCGTTTTTAATAATGGTAGTACAACCTGGGTTTCAGGGTCTCCAAAACGCGCATTAAATTCAATGACCTTAGGTCCTTCAGCGGTATTCATTAAACCAGTGTATAAAACACCATTAAACGGTGTTCCTTCTTTTTCCATTGCCACCAAAACGGGCTCGACAATGGTTCTTAACGTCTCTTGATATAAGTCTTCACTAATATCTCCTACAGGTGCGAAAGCTCCCATACCACCCGTATTTGGCCCTAAATTTCCATCTAATAGGCGTTTGTGATCTCTCGCAGGTAAAGAATGGCATACTTTACCTTTGTAAACCATAGAAAAAATAGAAAATTCCGGTCCAATTAAACACTCTTCAATCACAAGTCTCTGCTGTGAAGAGTCTTTTTCAAAAGCTGATTTAATCGCCTTTTCAGCTTCTTCTTTCGTTAAAGCGACAGTTACTCCTTTACCAGCAGCCGGGCCATCAACCTTAACGACGATCGGCACGGATTGCTGATCAAGATAACTAAGTGCAGCACTTTGATCAGTAAAAGAAGCGTAACTTGCGGTAGGAATACCATATTTTTGCATTAATTCTTTAGCAAATAATTTGGAGCCTTCGATTTGAGCAGCAGCCTGGTTAGGCCCAAAAGCAATCTGACCAGCTTGCGTAAACTGATCAACAATTCCCTCAAATAAAGGGCCTTCGGGTCCAACAAAGGTCCAGTCGATCTGTTCTTTTTTTGCAAAAGTTATTAAGTCTTCAAAGGCGTATTCTGAAATATTAACACACGAAATCCCGTCAGCCTTCATACCTGGATTACCCGGAGCACAAAACACTGATTCAACCATCGGGCTCTTTAGTAAATGATAAGCAATTGCATGCTCACGTCCTCCACTACCAATAACTAATAATTTCATAATAACCTCTTTCTTTTAATGACGAAAATGACGGACGTTCGTTGCTAACATAGTGATGCCATATTCATCAGCTTTAGCAATGACTTCTTTGTCACCAATTGATCCACCTGGCTGAACAATTGCTTTAATATGGTATTGGTTAGCTAATTCAATTGTATCGATCATTGGAATAAAGGCATCAGAAGCCAAAACCATCTCAGAAAAGTCAGCCCCTAATTCTTTGGCATGCTCAAGTGCAATTTTAGCAGCACCAACGCGATTGGTTTGACCAGCTCCTATTCCATATGTTTGGTGGTCATTAGAAATAACAATAGCATTTGATTTTACATGTTTTACTACATTCCAAGCAAAAGCGAGGGCTTTTCGTTGTTCTTTTGAAATAGAAACTTCTCCCATTTGTTGCCATTGATCTGGATTTTCTTTTAGAATATCCGCTTCTTGGACTAAGAGTCCTCCCGTAACAGATGTTATTTCCAACGTATCCATAGCAAGATCATCCATCTTTAACTGAAGAACACGTACATTGGCTTTTTGTTTAAGAATGTCCAATGCCCCCGGTTCAAAATCTGGTGCAATAATAACATCTAAAAACATAGAGTGTAGCGTTTGTGCTAAATCTACTGTTAGATTGCGATTAATGACGACAATTCCTCCAAAAATTGAAATAGGATCAGCTTGTCGGCAACGTTCGAAAGCTAATTCTATCGTTTCTGCAACTGCTATTCCACAAGGATTCATATGTTTAACAGCTACCGCACAGGCTTGATTTGGAAAATCTCTCACCATTTTGATTGCTGCATCCGCGTCGCGTAAATTATTATAGGATAAAGGTTTACCATTAAGTATTTTTGCCTTGGTAATCGCAAAAGAAGATGAAAATGGGTTCTGGTAGACAGCGGCTGTTTGATGAGCATTTTCGCCATAACGCAAATCGTACATTCGCTCATAAGTTAAAGTAAGTGTTTCAACGGGAGCAACTTGTCGATTTTCATCCACATCCTTAATTTGACTAGCTAAATAGTCTGCAATTAAGGTGTCATAAGAAGCCGTGTGGGCAAAAACTTTTTGAGCAAGTTGTTGACGAGTAGCGTATGCTGTCTTTCCATTATCTTCTAATTCTTGAATAACAAGCGGATAATCACGAGGATCAACAACTACTGTTACCGATTGATAATTTTTGGCTGCAGAACGGATCATGCTTGGTCCACCAATATCAATCTGTTCGATTGCCTCTGCTAAGCTGGTTTCTTGATTTTGGATAGTTTGTTTAAAAGGATAGAGGTTTACAATCACAAAGTCGATATACTCGATTGCATTATTTTTCATAGCGGTTTGATGGTCCTTATTATCTCTTAAAGCTAATAATCCACCATGAATTTTAGGATGCAAGGTTTTAACCCTTCCATCCATCATTTCTGGAAAGCCTGTCACTTCTTCCACCGCTTTTGTGGGAAGTCCTGCTTCATCTAAAAAGCGTTTAGTCCCGCCTGTTGAGATGATCTCTATTCCTTGAGCAACTAAGGCTTGAGCCATCGGTATGAGCCCTGTTTTATCCGACACACTAATTAATGCACGTGACAATTTATTCCACTCCTTTAAGATATTCTTTTACAACTTGAGGGTATAATTGATGTTCAACTTGATGGATTTTTTCCTCAAGATCAGCTAATGTTTCACCCTGTTCGATTAAAACTTTAGCTTGCTTTAAAATCCTACCCGTATCAATCCCTTGATCCACTAAGTGGACGGTAACTCCAGTTTCTTTAACACCCGCCCGGTAGGCGTCAGCGATCCCATGTCTACCAGGAAAAGCTGGCAAAAGCGAAGGATGAATATTGAGAATTCGATCAGGATAAGCTTCTAACAGGTCCTGTCCAATAATCCGCATATAGCCCGCCAAAAGAATATAATCCACTTGATAATCTTCCATTTTTCTTAAAAGAAACTCTTCATACTCATCCCTTGAATTAAAATCTTTTGGACTAGCTGCTAAACTTGGAATACCAAGTTTATTGGCACGTTCGAGTGCATAAGCTTGAGGATAATCTGAAAACAATAAAACAAAATTGAAATCATTTTGATCACGGCAAGCTTCGACGAGCGCTTGAAAATTTGACCCTGATCCCGATGCGAATACTGCTATATTCATTCCTTTACCTCCTTGCTATTTGAAAATAACTTCTTTATCTGTTTTTTTGATGACTTGGCCTATTTCATAAGCAGCCTCTCCTGCTTGATCAAGCATCTGCTTCACTTCAACTACTTTTTCAGCAGGTACTGCTAAAACCATACCGATTCCCATATTAAAGATTTCATACATTTCCAAAGGGTTAATTTGGCCTAAAGCCTGCATTTGATTAAAGATTGACAATACAGGCCAGGAACCTAAATTGATTTCACAAGCCAAATTTTCTTTCATCATCCGTGGTAGATTTTCAATAAACCCACCGCCAGTAATATGAGCGATCCCATGAATTAAACCAGCTTTTACAAGTGGCATGACAGACTTAACATAAATCTTTGTAGGAACAAGCAAGGCTTCTGCTAAACTTTGGTCAGCTCCTTCAATAACTGGATCACTTAACTGATAATGATGTTGATTGAAGAAAATATCACGAACGAGTGAAAAGCCATTAGAGTGGATGCCTGAAGAAGCAAGTCCAATTAGCACATCTCCAGCTTTCACCTGATCACCGGTAATTAATTGTGTTTTTTCTGCGATTCCCACCGTGAAACCAGCAACATCAAAGTCTTGCTCATCATACATCCCCGGCATTTCTGCAGTTTCACCGCCTACTAAGGCAGCACCAGCTTGGACACATCCCTCTGCTACACCCGCCACAATTTGTTCGACTATCTGGGGATCGTTTTTACCAACAGCAATATAATCCAGGAAAAACAACGGCTCAGCACCTTGGGCGACTACGTCATTGACACACATAGCAACACAATCAATGCCAATGGTATCGTATTTTTCAGCTTGTATGGCGATCATTAATTTCGTACCCACTCCATCCGTACCACTGACCAGCACTGGCTCCTGGTAAGCGAACTGAGAAATATCAAAAGCACCACCAAAACCTCCGAGATTAGTAAGCACTTCTGGACGCATGGTTCTTTCAACATGCTTTTTCATTCTTTTAACAGCCTCATATCCGGCATGCACATCCACTCCAGCACGACTATAAGCATTTTTGTTCGTCAACTTACTTCCTCCTATCGTTTAATCTACAACAATGCGTTCTAATTCTGCACGGTATTCCCTTTCGAAATCATGAAGAGCGGTTGGGTAATCACCATTGAAATAAGCCATACACAAACCCTTATAAGGAGCGTCTGAGTGAAGATCAATAGCTGAAATCAAACCTTCTTCACTGAGATAAGCTAGAGAATCGGCCTCAATAATTTTTTCTATTTCTTTCAGTGTATGATTAGCTGCAATTAATTCGCGTGTATTCGAAATATCTATACCATAAAAACAAGGATGTTTAAGTGCTGGAGACGCTATTCGAACGTGAACTTCTTTAGCTCCAGCTGCTTTCAGCAAACCAACAATGCGTTTTGAGGTTGTCCCTCTAACAATTGAATCATCAACCATCACAATTCTTTTACCTTCCACAACCTTACGAACGGCTGATAACTTCATTCTAACTCCACGCTCTCGTAATTCTTGAGTCGGTTGAATAAAGGTTCGAGCAATGTATTGATTTTTGATTAAGCCCATTTCATAAGGAATGCCAGCCTCTTCAGCATAACCAGAAGCTGCTGATAAAGAAGAATTAGGCACACCAATTACAATATCTGCTTCTACTGGCTGTTCCTGGGCCAGCTTTTTGCCTGAGTTCTTTCGCGCTGTGTGAACATTAATTCCATGAATATTCGAATCTGGTCTTGCAAAATAGATAAATTCCATGGAACAGATTGCCTGCTGACGAGCCTCAGTGTAGTATTCCTTTTGAATCCCTTCATTGTTAATAGAAACAATTTGACCCGGTTCAACATCAAAAAGATAGGAAGCTCCGATTTGATCAAGAGCGCAAGACTCCGAAGCCATGACATAACCACCATTTGGCATCCTACCGACGATTAATGGCCTGAATCCATTGGGATCACAAACCCCGATCAATTCTTTCTCAGTCAAGAAAAGATAAGTAAAGCCCCCAACAACACGTTTTAACGACTCTTTCAATTTTTCAATAAAGCTTTCTTTTTGTGAACGTCGAATCAAATGCATGATCACTTCACTATCAGAAGTTGTATGGAAGATGGAACCTTTTTGTTCCAGTTCAACCTTCAAGGAATGAGCGTTCACTAAGTTCCCATTATGGGCCATCGCAACTGGGCCATCATGAAAATGAAAAACAAAGGGTTGGATATTATTAATATCATTAAGCCCAGCCGTCGCATAACGCACATGTCCTATCGCTGCCTTCCCTTTTAACTCTTCAAGGCTTTGGCGGCGATTAAAAATTTGATTGACTAAACCAAAATCACGATGAGCAAGCATTTTACCATCATGAAGTGTAGCAATTCCTGCTCCTTCTTGACCACGATGTTGTAGAGCGTGTAAACCATAATAGGCATCAAAGGCGGCTTGTTTTTGATTCCATAAACCAATTAGACCGCATTCTTCATGAGGTAAATCATAAATATCATCAGTGATCTCTGTTGAAACCACTTCTTGCCCTTGGATTACTTCTCTTTTAAAAGACATGGTATAGCTTCCTCCCATAGTTCTTGCAATTCTGAACGTTCTGCTTCAATAAATTGGTCCTTCGCTTGGATGCGAATTAGATCTTTATCCGTTACTTGTCCTATTCGAACGAATTGATTCTTAAATTCAGCTTCAAAGGCAGCTTGTTGGTCTGCTTTTACTGAAACAATGAAGCGTGAACCATTCTCAGCAAATAGATGGCTGGCTGGCATATTGACTTTTACTTCTAAGCCAAATTCTGTATTGAAAGCAGATTCCGCTAGGGCAACAGCCAATCCACCTTCAGAAAGATCATGGCAAGAAGCAAGATAGCCTTTTTGAATGGCAGCTGCAACGGTTTCTTGATTTGCTTTTTCTGCGGTCAAATCATAGTCAAATAATGGACCTTCAATCCTACCAAGCATCATTTTTTGTAATTCTGATCCATTAAAAGCATCACTTGTTTCACCAATCACATATATGGAGTCCCCGGCTGATTTAAAGTGTTGCGTAGTAACTTGATCAATATCTTTAATAAGGCCTACCATACCAATCATTGGAGAAGGATAAATAGCCTTACCGTTAGTCTCGTTATAAAGTGACACATTACCAGAAATAACTGGAGTATCTAATAGCCGGCATGCCGCAGCGATCCCATCAGCAGATTTATCTAGTTCATAAAAAACTTCTGGTTTTTCTGGACTACCAAAGTTCAAACAGTCAGTAATTGCCAATGGTTTTCCACCTGAAGCGACGATATTCCTAGCTGCTTCTGCCACAGCCATTTGGCCTCCTACTTCAGGGTCAAGATAGATATAACGTGAATTATAATCAGCGGTCATAGCAATTGCTTTTCGTGTTCCACGAATTCTAACCACAGCTGCATCAGAACCAGGCCATACTAAGGTAGATGTACGAACTTGAGAATCGAAAGTATCATAAGCTACTTTTTTCGAAGCTACGGTTGGTTGTTGTAAAATATTTTTTAAGGTTTCTGTTGCATTTTCTATTTCAGGCTGGAATTGACCCATCTCAGCCCAATCACGAATTCTTTGTGGCACTTGGCCTTGATTATTATAAACAGGTCCATCACCTAATGAATTGACTGGTAAATTAGCGACTTCTTTCCCTTGATGCATGAGACGGTATTGGCCATCGCCTGTAACTTCACCGATAACCACAGCGTCTAAATCATATTCTTTGAAAACATTGATGATTTCTTCTTCCATTCCACGTTTAACGCATAAAAGCATCCGTTCTTGCGATTCTGAAAGCATCATCTCGTAAGGAATCATACCCGATTCTCTTTGAGGTACTAAATCAAGATTCAGTGTAACACCTGTTCCAGCTTTTTCTGCCATTTCAGAAGAAGAAGAAACTAAACCTGCCGCCCCCATATCTTGGATTCCCACAAGGGCATCTTTATGATTGTAGATAACTTCTAAACAAGCTTCCATTAAGAGCTTCTCCATAAATGGATCGCCCACTTGAATAGCAGAACGTTCTGATTCTACTTCATCATCAAATTCTACCGAAGCAAATGTCGCTCCGTGGATACCATCGCGTCCAGTTTTAGCGCCTACATATAGAATCGAATTGCCCACACCTTGTGCTTGGCCAACTTGCATATCCGCATGATCAATTAATCCGACAGACATAGCATTCACTAACGGATTTCCTTTATAACAATCATCAAAGGCAATCTCACCGCCAACTGTTGGAATACCAATCGAATTTCCATAGCCAGCTATCCCAGCGACTACTTCTTCAAATAGATAACGCATACGATCATTATCTAATTCACCAAAACGCAAGGAATTTAGCGAAGCTATAGGGCGAGCCCCCATTGAGAATATGTCTCTCAAAATACCGCCGACCCCTGTTGCGGCTCCTTCATATGGTTCAATAGCTGATGGGTGATTGTGACTTTCAGCTTTAAAAACGACTGCTTGCTGGTCGCCAATATCAACAATCCCCGCACCCTCACCAGGCCCTTGTAAAACTTGCGGACCTTCGGTTGGGAATTTCTTTAAGACTTGTTTAGAGTTTTTGTAGGAACAATGTTCAGACCACATTACCGCGTAAAGTCCTGTTTCAGTAAAGTTAGGGTGACGTCCTAGAATATCTTCTTTAATATGAAGGTATTCTTCGTCCTTTAACCCCCAATCACGGTAAATTTTACTTGATTCGACCTCTTGTGGAGATAGTTCTTTTAATTTAGCCATGTTGCACCGCCTTTTTCTGATAGTGATTAATCATCGATTGGAAGACACCCATACCATCTGTTCCATTAATAATTGATTCGACTGCTCTTTCTGGGTGAGGCATCATGGCCATCACATTTCCTTCTTCATTTGAAATACCAGCGATATTAGCAATTGAGCCATTAGGGTTTTCTCCAGCATAACGGAAAAGAATTTGATTATTTTCCTCCAAGCTCTTAAGTTCTTCTTCAGAAACAACATAATTACCTTCGCCGTGAGCAATCGGAATTGTGATTACCTGTCCTACTTCATAGGCATTTGTAAAGGCAGAGTCAGCATTTACGACTTCTAAAGCTTGTTTTTTAGAAATGAATTTTAAAGAAGTGTTACGAATGAGTGCACCAGGAAGCAGACCCGCTTCTGTTAATATTTGAAAACCATTACAAATACCAATGACTAATTTACCTTGCTTAGCAAATTCTTTAACAGCTTGCATCACATTTGAATGAGAGGCAATCGCCCCACAACGTAAGTAATCACCAAAAGAGAAGCCACCAGGTACTAAAACGGCATCAAATCCGTCTAAAGATGTTGCCTTATGGCTGACATACTCAACCTCTTGTCCCATGATATCTTTAATAGCGTGAAAGGCATCAAGATCACAGTTAGACCCAGGAAATTGAATGACTGCAAACTTCATCCTATTCCACCTCCGTGATTGAGTATCGATAAGATTCCATCACTGGATTAGCTAGAATTTTGTCACAAATTTCTTCGACCAGACTTTCTACGTCGCTTTGCCCTTTTTTAATTTTTAACTCAAAATATTTGCCCTGACGAATTTCTTCGACTTGATCGATGCCCATACGATGCACAGAACCCTTAATTGCTTCACCTTGAGGGTCTAAAATGGATTCCTTATAGGTTACAAATACTTCTACTTTATACATAAGAACAACTCCCTATTAATATTTTAATTCTATTTATTCTTAATTATTGTTTAGCCAAATACCAACTTGATCAAATTCCTTTAAAATAGGATCATGACTATCAGCCATTTGAGTGATATGGCCCATTTTTCGATTTTGTCGTGCTTCACCTTTATTATAAAGGTGAAGATGCCAATCTGGATGATTGGGCCATTCTTCTATCACTTGATTTTGATCTTGTCCTAAAACGTTCGTCATTACAACAGGTGAAAGCAATTCATTTTGTGGAAGAGTCATACCACAAATAGAACGGATGTGTAAATCAAATTGTGAATACTGGCATGCTTCAATCGTATAATGACCAGAGTTATGTGGACGGGGTGCTAGTTCATTGACTAGAATACCTTCGTCCGCTAAAAACATTTCAATTCCCACTATCCCTACCAAATCTAATCGCTTGGCGATATTTTCTGCCACTTGGTAGGCTTCGCTTGCAACTGTTTTTGAAACACGTGCTGGAACAATCGATTGATGAAGTATATGGTGATGATGGATATTCTCTGCTAAAGGAAAAATACTGATTTGTCCTTGGGCATTTCTGACAACCATATGTGATAATTCCATTTTAAAAGGAACAAATGCTTCTAAAATACATGGTGCTGAGTGAAGAAGGTCTTTTGCTTCTACTAAATCAGCCTCACTTTTTAGCAGGACCTGCCCCTTACCATCATAACCAAAGCGTCGTGTTTTTAAAACTGCTGGATATTGGATTTGCTTTATTCCGGCTATTAATTCCTCTTCATTATTTACTGGGGAAAAATCACCAACTGGAATACCGCTCTTTCGTAAAAATTCTTTTTCTGTTAATCGATCTTGTGTAAGCCTTAAAATTTCAGTCCCTTGTGGTAAATATGCTCCATCATCAACGATTTCTTTTAAAGATGCTAAAGAAATATTTTCAAATTCAAAAGTTAACACATCGACTTTATTGGCAAATTTAGCTAGGCTTTCTTGGTCATCGAAAGCTGCCTGAGCGTGAAAATCAGCGACTTGAGAAGCTGAACAATCCTCTCCTGGATCAAAAACACCTACACGATACCCCATCTGTTTAGCAGATTGAGCCAACATTTTACCTAGTTGTCCTCCACCAATAATGCCGATTGTTGAACCGGGTTTAATATATTTATTCAAGTTCTTGCCCACTTTCTACGGACATCTGACGCATTTTTTCATGATAATTTTCTAATTTCTGAACCAATGATGTATCTTGCAAACTTAAAATTCGGACTGCTAAGAGACCGGCATTTTTTGCACCTGCATTTCCAATAGCTGTAGTAGCGACAGGAACTCCACCAGGCATTTGAACAATAGATAATAGTGAATCTAAACCATTTAAAGTTGAACTTTTAATTGGAACACCTATTACCGGCAGAGTCGTTTGACTTGCAACCATACCCGGTAAATGAGCCGCTCCTCCTGCTCCTGCAATAATCACCTGTAACCCACGTTTCTGTGCATCTTTAGCATAAGCAAACATTTCATCAGGCATCCGATGTGCTGAAACAACTTTTTTTTCAAACTTTACATCAAATTCAGTTAGAATTTCTGTGGCTAATTTCATTGTTGGCCAGTCTGATTTTGACCCCATAATGACTCCCACTGATACCATTCGATCGCCTCCTCAAAAGCATAGTAGCATATAAAAATTGCTTTATGAACCACGATTCAAACAAACAATCGTTTAATTCTATCTATTGTTCGTGTTTCTTTAATTTTCTATCTTTTAGGTTGAAAAGACAGAAAAAACCCATCTTTGATTACTCAAAGATGGGGCTTTAATGTACTATTCTTCATCCATTTGTAAGACTGCCATAAATGCTTCTTGCGGGATTTCAACGTTTCCGACTGATTTCATCCGTTTTTTACCTTCTTTTTGTTTTTCTAACAATTTCTTACGACGTGACACGTCTCCGCCATATAATTTAGCCGTTACATCTTTACGATAAGCTTTAATAGTGGTACGAGCAATAATTTTGTGTCCGATCGCTGCTTGAACAGGTACTTCAAACATTTGACGTGGAATAATCCCTTTTAATTTTTCAACTAATGCTCGACCACGATTATAAGCAAAATCTTTATGGACAATAATTGAAAAAGCATCAATTACATCCGCATTTAAGAGAATATCAAGTTTTACTAAATTGGATTCCTTATAACCAATTAATTCGTAATCCAATGAGGCATAGCCTTTTGTCGAAGATTTTAGTTTATCAAAAAAGTCATAGACAATTTCAGCCATAGGCAGTTCATAGATTACATTCACACGAAAATCATCTAAATAATCCATCGTAATGAAATTTCCCCGCTTGCGTTGCGCGAGTTCCATAACAGCACCTACATAATCATTAGGTACCATGATCGAAGCTTTTACATAAGGCTCAAAAATCTTATCTATTTCAGTTGGGTCGGGCATTTCAGAAGGATTATCGATCATTACTTCTTCACCATCAGTTTTTTGCACACGATAGATAACAGATGGAGCAGTTGTGATTAAGTCTAAATTAAATTCGCGCTCTATTCGTTCTTGAATCACATCCATATGCAATAAGCCCAAAAATCCGGTTCGAAAACCAAAGCCTAGAGCCTGAGAAGTTTCGGGCTCAAAGTGTAAGGAAGCATCATTCAATTGTAACTTTTCTAAAGCTTCTCTTAAATCATTATAATCAGAAGACTCTACAGGATAAAGACCCGCGTAGACCATTGGGTTGAGTTTCCGATAGCCTTCTAGTGCCTCACTTGCAGGATTATCAGCTAAGGTGATCGTATCTCCTACTCGCGTATCTTGAATGGTCTTAATACCCGCTGTTAAATAGCCGACATCCCCAACCATTAAGAAATCTCTTTTTAGAGGACTTGGTGAGAAAATCCCCACATCAATTACTTCAAACTGCTTACCATTACTCATTAATTGAATGGTATCACCTGGTTTTACAATTCCATTCATCACACGGATATTTAAAACAACACCACGATATGCGTCATAAGCAGAATCGAAAATTAAAGCTTGTAATGGAGCTTCAATATCTCCCATCGGAGCCGGTACTTTCTCAACAATTTGTTCTAAAATTTCATCAATACCAATCCCTGCTTTAGCAGAAGCAAAGACTGCTTCTGAAGCATCAATTCCAATTATATCCTCTATTTCAGCTTGAACTTTTTCAGGGTCCGCAGAGGGGAGATCAATCTTATTAATCACGGGAAGAATCTCAAGATCATTATCAACTGCTAAATAAACATTAGCTAGTGTTTGAGCTTCAATGCCTTGTGCCGCATCAACGACCAAAATCGCCCCTTCACATGCTGCCAAAGATCTCGATACTTCATAGGTAAAATCGACGTGGCCCGGTGTATCGATTAAATGGAAAATATAATCAATTCCATCATTTGCTCGGTAAGTCAATTCAACGGCATTTAGTTTAATGGTAATGCCACGTTCTCTTTCTAAATCCATCGAATCCAATAATTGTTCTTGCATATCACGGTCTGCAACCGTGTGGGTCTGTTGAAGAATTCGATCCGCTAATGTTGATTTACCGTGATCAATATGCGCAATGATTGAAAAATTACGAATTCTTTCTTGTCTGTTTTTCATCTGTTCTATATTCACTTGACTTCACTTCCTTTTCAAGCCTCTAATCAATAGCTATGCTCTATCTTATCAAAAATTACTGATTTTGAATAGTTTTCTTTCAGATAGTCTTTTTAATAAATTAAGTCTTCAATAAAAGTTAAATTTCAAATTATAGAATTTACCTATTATGATAAGACTTCTCTTCTTGAAAACTCTTTTTTACTTAAAACGAAATAAAAAAGCATCAGAAGTATCTGCAATACTCTGATGCTTGTCGTTCTATTAATCCGCGTTAAAGATATCTCGCATCTTATTAAAGAAGCCGCCTTCTTGTTCTTTCACATTTGAACCCATTTCTTTAGCTAATTGTTTGAATAATTCGTGTTGTTTTTCAGTCAGTTTAGAAGGAGTAACGACTTTAACCGTTACTTGTTGATCTCCCGTATAACCTGAGCGAACACTCGGTGCTCCTTTGCCTTTCAAGCGGAAAGTAGTACCTGTTTGAGTGCCAGCTGGAACTTTTAATTTCACTTTACCATGTACCGTTGGAACTTGGATTTCATCACCCAAGGCCGCTTGAGAGAAAGTGATGGGTAGCGTGTAATAGATCTCCGTTCCATCGCGCTTAAACTCTTTACTTGGCTCGACATGGAAAACAACGTATAAATCTCCATAAGGTCCACCATTTGATCCAGCTTCACCTTGACCTGAGAGGCGAATTTGATTGCCCTCTTCAACTCCGGCTGGAACGGTTACTTTCACCGAATGACTAACTGATTCAATTCCAGAGCCATGACAAGTGGTGCATTTTTCCTTAATTTCTTTCCCGCTTCCGCCACAAACATCACAAGTCATTTGTGTCATCACTCGACCAAACGGTGAATTACGTTCTACTTGTATCGTTCCAGAACCATGACACTTATGACATGTCACTGGCTCAGTACCGGCTTTAGCTCCTGTTCCGTGGCATGTATGACACTCTTCGTTCCGGTTATACTTTATAGTTGTCTCTTTACCGAAAATTGCTTCTTCAAATGTTAAGTTTATACGATACTGGAGGTCATTCCCTTTACGAGGCGCATTTGCTCTCCGTCCTCCTCCAGCTGACCCGCCAAAGAAAGTATCGAAAATGTCTTCAAAGCCAAAACCAGCTCCTCCTGAGAATCCTCCAAAACCACCACCAAAGCCAGCTCCAAAATTAGGATCTGTCGAAGCGTGTCCATATTGGTCATATGCTGCACGTTTTTGACTATCGCTTAAGACTTCATAAGCTTCAGCTACTTCCTTAAATTTTTCATCGGCCCCAGCTTCCGTATTAATGTCTGGGTGGTATTTTTTTGAAAGCTTGCGGTAGGCTTTCTTTATGTCTGCATCACTCGCATCTCTAGAAACACCTAAGACGTCATAATAATCGCGTTTATTTGCCATCTTTTCCCTCCTTACTCTTTTCTAATCCTTCTGATAAAAGACAAGAGTCAAGGACTTAGCCAAGACTCTTGTTAAAGTATGTCTTAATTACTCATCGACTTCTTCAAAGTCTGCATCGACAATATTATCATCAGAAGATGATTGAGTATCGGAGCCATCTGTTTGATTTTCTTGAGCAGCTTGTGCTTGTTGAGCAGCTTGCTCATATAGTTTAACTGATAAGTTTTGAATGACTTCATTTAGAGCATCGCGTTTAGCTTTCATTTCTTCTAAATCGTTGGCTTCAACAGCTGCTTTTAACTCATCGCGAGCAGTTTCTGCTTTAGATAATTCTTCTTCAGAAATATTGTCATTTCCTTTCAACTCTTCAATTGTTTTATTCGTAGTAAAGATCATTTGATCCACTTCGTTGCGTAAATCCGCTTCCTCACGACGTTTTTTATCTGACTCAGCATTCGCTTCCGCATCTTTTACCATACGCTCAATTTCTTCATCGGATAAACCTGAAGAAGATTTAATGGTAATCGTTTGCTCTTTTTGTGTGCCTAAATCCTTAGCTGAAACATTCACAATACCGTTCTTATCAATATCGAAAGTAACTTCGATTTGAGGAATACCTCGAGGAGCAGCTGGAATGTCGGTTAATTGGAAGCGACCTAAAGTCTTATTGTCAGCTGCCATTTCACGTTCACCTTGTAAAACATGGACATCTACGGCTGGTTGATTATCAGCTGCTGTTGAGAAGACTTGAGATTTAGAGGTTGGAATGGTTGTATTACGATCAATTAATTTAGTGAACACGCCACCCATTGTTTCGATACCTAATGACAATGGAGTTACGTCGAGAAGTACTATGTCTTTAACATCTCCAGAAATAACACCACCTTGAATCGCAGCACCCATCGCTACTACTTCATCTGGGTTTACTGATTTATTAGGATCTTTGCCTGTTTCTTTCTTAACTGCTTCTTGAACAGCAGGAATACGAGTCGAACCGCCCACTAAAATAACTTCATCAATTTCAGATTTACTTAAACCTGCGTCTTTCAATGCTTGACGAACAGGGCCTTTTGTTCTTTCAACTAAATCATGTGTTAATTCATCAAATTTAGCACGTGTTAAAGTTGTTTCTAAGTGCAATGGTCCATCTGCTGTAGCTGTAATGAATGGTAAGCTAATTTGAGTTGAACTCACTCCTGAAAGGTCTTTCTTAGCTTTTTCAGCCGCGTCTTTCAAGCGTTGTAAAGCCATTTTATCTTTAGAAAGGTCGATTGAGTTTTCTTTTTTGAATTCTTCCACTAAGTAATCGATTACTTTGTTATCAAAGTCATCGCCACCTAACTTGTTATCTCCGGCAGTTGATAGCACATCAAATACACCATCACCTAATTCAAGGATTGAAACGTCAAATGTTCCACCACCCAAGTCAAAAACTAAAACTTTTTCTTCAGTTTCTGTTTTATCTAAACCGTATGCTAAAGCTGCAGCAGTGGGCTCGTTAACAATACGTTCAACTTCTAAACCAGCAATACGTCCTGCATCTTTTGTCGCTTGACGTTGTGCGTCGTTAAAATAAGCCGGAACTGTAATAACAGCTTTTTCAACCTTATCTCCTAAATAATCTTCAGCAAAAGATTTTAAGTGTTGTAGGATCATAGCTGATATTTCTTGAGGTGTATAGTTTTTGCCACCCATTTCAGTTTTAAAGTTATCTTCCCCAATGTGACGTTTGATTGAAGCGACAGTATCTGGGTTTGTTACTGCTTGACGTTTAGCGACTTCACCCACTTGGATTTCACCATTTTTAAATGCGACAACTGATGGAGTTGTGCGGTTTCCTTCTGGGTTAGTAATAATTTTTGCTTCTCCACCTTCAAGGACTGAAACGGCAGAGTTAGTAGTTCCTAAGTCAATACCTATAATTTTAGACATATAATCTACTCCTTTTTTAATAATATGTGTTTAAAAGATAATACGTAATTTTTATGCGGAAACAATCACCATGGCTGGACGAATGATTCGATCATTCAAGAGATAACCTTTTTGTAAAACATTTACAACAATATCTACCTCTTGACCTTCACTTACTGGTTGAGTCGTTACCGCTTGATGATAATTCGGATCAAAGCTTTCATTAAGTGGGTTAATCACTTCGATATTTTCTTCTTTAAAAGCTTGTAATACCTGATCATAAACCATTTGAATACCTTTATGAATTGCTTGACTTTCCTCTGAATTGGCTTCAATTTGTAAAGCACGTTCTAGGTTGTCAATCGCATCAATTAATTTATTAGCTAATGACTGAGACCGATACTTGGCAGCATCCTGTCTTTCTCTAGCATTCGATCTTTGCATATTTGCAATCTCAGCCTGTAGACGTAAATTCCGATCCTCTAAAGCTTGAATTTTTATATTTAATTCATCTTCTTTGGTATCTTCTGGTTCCTCTTCACTAACTTGCACTTGTTCTTTTTCTTCTTCTAAAATTTCTTCGGATGACGTAACTTCTTCGACATTGATTTTTTCGGTTTCATCATGAGATGAGGTAATACTGTCATCGCGTTTTTCTTTTTCTTCCGTCACTTGATGACCTCCTTTATTTGTTAAATTCTTTGATTATTTGTTCCATTAATATAATCATGCGCTTGTACTGCATAGTTGAAGGTCCTAAAATACTCAAACTCATCTTAGAAAAGTCTTGTGTAAAAGTACCTGTTACCAGAGACAAATGACGCATGCCTTCTGGAGCAAATTCTTGTCCGAAAAGAACTTCAATTCCGTCTTGACATTGATCAAAAAGGTCAAATAATTCGTTAGACCCATCAATCAGATCGAATAATTTCTTATATTCATTATTTGAATAACGTTGATCCAAACAATCAAAAATATTATTCTTACCAGAAACAAAATAGCGTGTTCCTTTCACTTGTTGAATTGACTTCTCAACTAAAGGAGAAAAATCAATTGAAGCTGACAATTGCTTCTGCATAATCATCGGGATCGTTAATTTTACCCTTTGATAAGCATCTTCCAATGTTATGCCCTTCAATTCTGTATTAAGAATTGAACGCATCCGCTGCAAACCTTCATCTTTAATCGGATAAGTAGTCTGAATGAGTTTATTTTCAACATGACCTTGATCCGATAAAAGAATCGCCATTATCTGATGGTTACTTAGCGGTACTAATTTAAAATCAGCCACTCGATGCTCTTCATTATTCTGTCCAAAAACTAAGCAAGGTAAGCCTGTTAATGAAACAATTAAATCCGCAGCAATTTTAGCCATCTTAAAATTATCTTCTTGACGATTTAGAAAGATTTCACTGACAGCTTTGAGATCTGATTCATAGGCTTTTGCCCATGAGTTCGACTCAATATTAGTGATTAAACGATCGACATAGTAACGATAACCTTCATAAGAAGGTATTCTCCCACTTGATGTATGCGCCTTAATGAGAAAGCCGTTTTTTTCTAAAACAACCATTTCATTACGCACAGTAGCCGGACTTATATCAAGAAGGCTTTCCTTGAGTAAAGTCTTTGATCCGATTGGGACTTCTAAATTGGCATAAAGACGAACAATTAATTCTAAAATTTGATGCTGTCTAACGGTTAATATGATCAATCACCTCACATTATTAGCACTTGAATATCATGAGTGCTAACTGTCTATATCTTACTACCCTTTAAACCCTTTGTCAAGGGAATAACAGCTAAAAATTTAAAAAACTTAGCACTCTTTTATAAAGAGTGCTAAGTTAGATAGAAGACTTTAGCCTAATTCAAAATAAGCACGGGTATGAGCTTGATCAAGTTCGAGTTGTTGAATTAATGGTTCAATGCCATCAAATTTAATTTCTCCGCGCAAATAATGATGCCACTTAATTTTTACTCTTTCGCCATAAATCATTTGATTGAAATCGAGAATATATACTTCAACCGACAATTCTTTCACGTCATCGAAGGTAATATTGTAACCAATTGAAGCCATGCCATAGTGCCACTGGTCCTGAACAAAAAATTCCACCACATAAACACCAATCGCAGGAATTAATTGGCCATCATCAATTGCCACATTGGCAGTGGGGAAACCGAGTTTCCGTCCTCTCTTTAGACCATTTATGACGATACCACTAGTTTGGTAAATGTAGCCTAATTCTTGATTGGCAACTTCCATATTACCTTTAAGGATTTGAGAATGAATTTCACTCGATGATATTTTGTGGTCGTTGAGTGATTTTTTTGGTATTTCATTGATTGCAAACCGTCCTTGACTATGAGCTTTTAAGGTTTGCATATTTGCGTTTTCTTTTGGTCCATACGTATAATCAAAGCCCGCGACCACATGAATTGCATTCAGGTTTACCATATAATTATCAACAAATTCTTGTGGGCTTTGCGCGCCCATAGCCGAAGTAAATTCGGCAATATACAATACGTCTACCCCATTTGCCTCCATCAATTCTATTTTTCGCGCATTATCACTCAAATAATGATAATGCTTAGGATGGATAAGTTGATAGACAAGCCGCGGCGTGTGGTTAAAAGTCAAAACAGCCAATGATACTTGGTAGTAATCCGCTAATTCACGCCCTTTTTTGATAACTTCTTGATGCCCCAGATGAACGCCGTCAAAAAATCCCAAAGCTAAGACTATTGGTTGATCATAAATTTTTTTAGGGTCATACGGATGCGATAAATATATGGTCTGCAATGTTAAACTCCTTCCGTCGAAAACATCTTAATCGGTTTTATAAGGCCAACTTTACTTGGATGTGGCCCATAAATGGCTAATAAATGACTCTGGTATAAAAGCGCAGTTGGTTGGTCTAGATTATCTCCAAAATAATCTGCGGTTAATACTTTACCATGTTTTATATCATGATATTGATCTTCATTGAGTTGAATTTGAGTAAAATGAGAAATGGCTAACTCAATCGGGAGAATGGCTCTCGACAACTTATTATCTTCGGACAGCAGTCTTAATTGATCCAAACGGTAGCTATCTGCTTGTTCAAAGTTTGCTGCTTGAGTGCGAATTAATTTTGACATGTGGCTGGGATAGCCTAAAGCTTTACCACAATCCACTGCTAAGGTTCTTACATAGGTACCTTTGCTGCATTTTACTTCAAATAAAAATGATTGCGTTTGGCTATCAGCTTCATAGCGGGAAGGACCAAGACGTTTAAAGTGTTCAATATAGACTTGTCGTTTAGGTCTTTCGACCTTAATACCTGCTCGAGCATATTCATAAAGTCGTTTCCCTTTTACTTTTACTGCTGAATAGTAAGGGGGGATTTGAGTAATGTGCCCTGTTAAAGATTGCAATACCTGATCAATGGCTTGATCATCAATAGCTTGCTCAAGTAGCTTCTCTTCTATTACTTGGCCGTGAGCATCTTCTGTATCAGTAGCTATACCTAAGGTAACTTCCCCTTGGTATATTTTCTTTCCTTCCATCAAGAACTCAACGAGTTTAGTTGCTTGACCTAAGCATACAACCAAAACGCCCTCCACTTCGGGGTCTAAAGTTCCACAATGCCCAATTCGTTTCATCTTAAATATTTTTCGCATCTGAAAGATTACGTCATGACTCGTCATCCCTTTTTCTTTCCATACAGCTACAATCCCATTCATCTTATGCCACCCCTCAATTATTAACATCTAAGATTATACTTTACTTGTGGCTGGCTTCCAAGCCTTTGGCTTTTTTCTTTATTTTTCATTAAAAAAACCTAATTACTTTTGTTCACCTTCTTTAAGGAAGGTCACTGGAAGTAATTAGGTTTTATACCTATATTGAATAGTTAGTTTGTGGAATCATCTGCTTGAATGGAATCTTGAGACTCTGATTGATGCAACTGATTTAATAATGCGTCGATATGATTACCGTAATCAATCGATTGGTCTCTTTCAAACTTAATTTCGGGCACCTTATACAAGGTTAAACGGCTCCCCAACTCTGAACGAACTTTACCTGTCACAGCTTTCAATCCATCACTGGTTTTCTGGCGCTGACTTGCTTTGTCACTAAGGGTAGAATAATAGATCGTAGCATTTTGTAAATCGCCCGTTATTTCTACATCCGTAATGGTTACTCCCTCTACTCGAGGATCTTTGATTTCTTTAAAAAGAATATCATTTACTTCACGCATGATTTCTTGACGAACACGTCCTATACGATATTTAGCCATCGAATACTCCTTTATTTTCTTTCAACTTCGACCATACGATACGCTTCAATAATGTCATCTACTTTAATGTCATTGTATCCTTCGATCATAATACCACATTCCAGGCCTTTATTGACTTCTTTTGCGTCATCTTTAAAGCGTTTCAAGCTAGCTAGATCGCCTTCATAAATAACAATATTATCACGAATTAGACGAACCTTGCTGGTACGTTCAATGAATCCATCTAAAACAAAGGATCCAGCTATTGTGCCTAATTTAGAAACAGAATAGGTTTCGCGAACAACTGCTTGACCGGTCACTTCTTCAACATATTCAGGATCAAGTAATCCCTTCATAGCAGTTTCAATTTCATCAATCACATTATAAATAATATTATGGAGGCGAATATCTACTTGATCTTCTTCAGCTTGTTGTCTTGCTTGAGGAGTTGGGCGGACATTAAAACCTACTACTATCGCAGAAGATGCATTCGCTAAGGTAATATCTGCTTCATTAATTGCCCCAACTGCTTGATGGACAATATTGACTTTTACTCCCTCAACATCTATCTTCATTAATGAAGCGGCTAGCGCTTCTACTGACCCTTGCACGTCGGCTTTAAGAATAACATTAACGGAACGTAATTCTCCTTCTTGTAAGGTTTCAAAGAGATTGTCCAAAGTAACTTTTTTCTTAAGGTCTCTTTGTTGTTCTTGAGCTTTTTGTGCTCTTTCTTCCCCGGCTTGACGGGCGGTCTTTTCATCTTCAAAGACTACAAATTGATCGCCTGCTTGAGGAGCATCGTTTAACCCTGTAATTTCAACTGGCATAGATGGGCCCGCTGAACGGATACGACGTCCTTGATCATTAACCATGGTTCGCACTCGACCATAGGTATTTCCTACAACAATTGGATCCCCAATATTAAGTGTTCCTTGTTGCACGAGTAACGTTGCTGTTGCTCCCGTTGCTTTGTCTAAACGGGCTTCAATCACAGATCCTAAGGCCAAGCGGTCTGGATTAGCTTTCAATTCTTGAACTTCTGCTACTAATAAGATCATTTCTAGTAACTCATCAAGATTAGTTCCGAACTTAGCAGAAATATTAACAAAAATATGTTCTCCGCCCCAAGCTTCAGAAATAATGCCGTGTTCAGACAACTCTGTCATGACTTTATCGGGATTAGCTTCTGGTTTATCAATTTTATTGATCGCTACTATAATTGGAACATCCGCTGCTTTGGCATGGTTAATTGCTTCAACTGTTTGAGGCATTACTCCATCATCTGCTGCGACTACAATGATTGTAATATCAGTTACATCCGCTCCACGAGCACGCATTGTTGTAAAAGCCGCGTGTCCTGGTGTATCTAAGAATGTAATTGGTTTATTATTTAAAACAATTTGATAGGCACCAATATGCTGTGTAATTCCTCCTGCTTCCCCTTCAGTGACTCTTGAATGACGGAAAGAATCGAGCAAGCTTGTTTTACCATGGTCAACATGCCCCATAATTGTCACCACTGGTGGACGAAGGGTTTGATTTTCATCTTCTTGCGCTTCTTCGAAGTAGTGGTCTAAATCAGATACTTCAACAATCACTTTTTCCACAGGTTCGACACCATATTCTATACAGATTAGTTCAATAACTTCTTTTGAAAGGGCCTGATTTTGATTAACCATGACACCTTGAAGGAGCAATTTTTTTATAATTTCAGTGGCATCACGGTGAAAGCCTTTTGCAATATCTTGCACGTTCATGCCTTCAGTATAGTGAAATTCCTCTGGCAAATCCTTATGTTTACGGGCGGTTAACCCTTTTGATTCTTTTTGATAGGTATTCTGCTTACCACGGCGCCCACGGCGACGGTCACCGCGACTTCTCTTCGAACCACCCGTATCATTACTCGTACTGTTTGATGCCTTAGTTTGGCTCGCTTTTTTATTTGATGCTGGTTGACTTGCTCCCGAAGGTTTATTTTGTTTGGTTGCTACTTTACCTTTTTCTTTATCAGACTTGGGTTTAGGGTTTGTATTTTTACGATCGCGCGCATGCGTATCCGTTCCAGCAGAAGATTTAGTAGCTGCTTTTGCTTTCTCTAGAGTTTTACTCTTTTGTGCATCATTCGACGGATCAATTTTTTGATTTGTTTCCTTAACTGGCTTCGTCTTCTTAACATCCTTTTTTGTTTGTTTTCCACTAGTCTGTTGATTTTGTAATAATTTTTTTAGTTGTTCTTGTTGTTCTTGTGTTACTGAAGACATGTGGCTATTAAATTCGAAACCATTATTTTCAGCAAGTACTAAGACTTCTTTTGAAGTCATGTTGTTTTGTTTAGCAAATTCATATATACGAATAGTACTCATACAAACACCTTCCTATCTTGTATTATTGTTTGTTCATTGTCTTTTCTCCTGTCACATAAGATAAAAATTTTTCAGCCATACCCCGATCGGTAATCCCGCATACGGTTCGTGATTTACCAATTGCGTGACTTATTTGATATTTGGTAAAGCTATGATTAATGGCTATCTTTTTTTCGCTTGCCAAACGATGGTAGCGTTCACTTGTGGAATCACTTGCATCAATCGCTATAATCAAAAGTCTAACTTTTTTGTTCTTAGTGGCTTTAGTGACTAATTCGTCACCGGAAATTAACTTGGAGGCTCTTTGAGCCAAACCTAATAAATTCAATTGTTTTTCTTCTGGGGTCATAATAATTCTTTCCGAGCCTTTTGGTGGTCAAGAAAACGATAAAGTTCTTCATAAAAAGCCGCATCAACTTCTGTTTCAAAGGTGCGATTAAAGATTTTTTTCTTTTCAGCTTGGAGAGCTAATTCGGGATCTAAGGCAATATATGCCCCTCGGCCATTTTTTTTGCCAGTTGGATCGATTTCGACATTGCCTTCTGGCGTTCTCACAATCCGAATCAGATCTTTCTTGGGATGAGATTCACCAGTTACAACGCATTTACGCATCGGTATTTTTCTTTTTTTTGCTTGGCTCATGTCCATCCTCCTTTAAACTATCTATTCTTCTATTTGGTCTACAACGTCCTCTTCTTTATAGGTAGAATCTTCTCCCTCTGCGTTTGATGCTTCAGTCAAATCTTGTTGTAGGGATTGGTCTTCCGGATCAGGTGTTTCATTAAGGGATTGATCTTTCGGACTTAATTCATTTTCTACAGTTTTATTTTCTTGTTCCAGTAAATATTCTGCAAAACTTGTTTCCGACTTAATATCAATTTTATAACCCGTTAAGCGAGCAGCGAGTCTTGCGTTTTGTCCTTTTTTACCAATTGCTAATGATAATTGATAATCCGGTACAACTACGACGCATGAATGATTCTCTTCATCAAAGACGACTTTCAACACTTCTGCAGGGTTCATGGCATTTTTTATGAAGATCGCTGGATCTTCATCCCATTGAATAATGTCCATATTCTCACCATTCAATTCATTAACAATGCTTTGAACACGAGAACCTCTAGGACCTACACAGGTTCCAACTGGATCAATATTCGAATCACGTGAATAAACAGCCACTTTAGAGCGATCGCCCGCTTCACGAGCAATTGAGATAATTTCCACCACACCTTGATAAATTTCAGGCACTTCCTGTTCAAATAAGCGTTTTAAAAAGTCAGCGTGTGACCTTGAGACAACGATCTGTGGTCCTTTGCTCGTTTTATCTACTTTAACCACATATACTTTCACGCGTTCATCCATTTGAAATTGCTCGGTTGGAATCTGTTCGCTTGCTGGCATAATTGCTTCTACTTTGCCTAAGTTGACATAAATATTTCGTGCATCAGAGCGTTCAATTGTCCCTGTCAAGATTTCATCTTGATGAACGATAAACTCATCATAAATAATATCTCTTTCCGCTTCACGTATTCGTTGCATAACAACATGCTTAGCTGTTTGTGTAGCAATGCGACCAAAATCTTTTGGTGTCACTTCAAACTTAATCTTATCACCAATTTCATAAGCACGGTTGATCTTTAAAGCTTCTTCTAAAGATATTTCTAATGTTGAATCATAATTAATATCAACGACTTCTTTTACCGAAAATACTTTGATGTCTCCGGTTTCTTCGTTGAAAACAACTTCTACATTCTGAGCTTGATCATAATTTTTTTTATAGGCTAGAATCAAAGCTGACTCCAGAGCTTCCTTAATTATTTCCGGTTTTATACCCTTTTCTGCTTCAAGAACCTTCATAGCATTCACTAATTCTTTGCTCACACTTAACTCTCCTATCTCATCTTGCTAAAACTTAACAGCAAGTCTTGCCTTTGCGACACTTTTTTTCTCAATTTCAAGTTCTTTGCTCACTGTTTTGATTTGAACCTTTAATAAGTAATGATCATCCGTTACATCTAAAAGTACGCCCTCATGCTGCTTTTCACCATATTGAGGGGCATAATAATCAAAATGGACAAATTCACCAATGGCTGACTGAATTTGCTCCTCATTCTTTAAGGGCCTTTCGGCGCCTGGAGATGACACTTCCAAAAAATAAGCCGCTGGAAAAGGATCAGGTTGCATGGCATCTAAGACTTCCGAAACGCGCTCTGAAATTAAAGCACAGTGATCTAAATCTATTCCGCCTTCTTTATCTGCATAAATCCTTAGAAACCAGTGTTTTCCTTCTTTAAGATATTCAATATCAACAAGTTGACAATTCAACGATTCTATAATCGGTTCCACTAAGGGCTGGACTTTATCTATAACTCTACTCATCAATTCACCTCTTTATTTTATCTAGTTTGAATATTAAAGGAGCGAGCGTTTCCGCCCACTCCTCCTCGAATAATTTGCTAAAGTAATTATATCACACTATCGACTAATCAACAAGTTTAGAAGAGTGAAAGCTGATCTTCATCTGGCAAATTAGCCAGCACACCATTCTCTTCCAAATACTCCATAATTGTTTTTGAAACCTTCCCTCTTTTTTGTAAGTCTTCTTTCGAAATGAAGGGTGCTTCTTCTCTGGCTTGAACAATTGATTTGGCTGCCCCTGCACCCAAGCCAGGTATGGATCGAAATGGTGGAATAAGACTTTCACCATCAATAATAAAATTACTAGCATCCGACTTCTCGAGATCGATCATTTGAAAACTTAGGCCTCGCTCTAACATCTCATTGGCTAACTCTAATACCGTTCGCAAACTATTTTCCTTAACCGAAGCCTCCATACCCTTGGCCATAATTTCTCTCAAACGATGTTTCACCATTTCTTTACCTTGGTGCATGGCAATGATATCAAAGTCTGAAGCTCTAACCGAAAAGTAGGCTGCATAATAGTATTTCGGATAGTGGACCTTAAAATAGGCAACCCGTAAGGCCATCATAATATAGGCAGCTGCGTGAGCTTTAGGGAACATATATTTAATTTTTAAACAAGACTCAATGTACCATTCAGGTACATTATTCGCTCGCATCTCTGCTTGCCATTCTTCTGGGATACCACGCCCCTTACGGACATGCTCCATAATTTTAAAAGCTAGGGAATCTTCTAAACCGTACTGCATTAAAGTAACCATGATGTCATCCCGACAACCAATTACTTTTGCCAAAGGTACAATGTTTTTTTGAATCAATTCTTCAGCATTTCCTAACCAAACGTCTGTTCCATGGGACAGTCCAGAAATTTGTAATAATTCGGCAAAAGTTGAGGGCTTAGTTTGGGTTAACATTCCTCGAACAAAGTTCGTTCCAAATTCCGGAACACCTAAAGTACCTGTATCGGAAAAAATTTGTTCTTTCGTTACACCTAAAGCTTCAGTTCCAGAAAATAAACTCATCACATCTGGATCAGAAAACGAAATATCTTTTGGGTCAATACCCGAAATATCCTGTAAGAAACGGATCATCGTCGGATCATCGTGTCCTAGAATATCTAATTTCAACACATTATCATGAATAGAATGGAAATCAAAGTGGGTAGTGCGCCATTCGGAGTGAATATCTTCAGCCGGAAATTGAATCGGTGTAAAATCATAGACATCCATATACTCTGGAATAACAATAATCCCTCCAGGGTGTTGGCCGGTAGTTCGTTTAACACCTTCAATTCCCTTAGCCAGTCGTTCTTTTTCAGCTTGTGGAACTTGAGTCATCGTATTTTCAAGATAACCTTTAACATAACCGAAAGCCGTCTTTTGAGCAACGGTCGAGATGGTTCCTGCTCGAAAGACATGATCTTCGCCAAAAAGCTCTTTGGTATAAGCATGAGCTTGCGGTTGGTATTCACCTGAAAAATTTAAATCGATATCCGGAACCTTATCTCCTTTAAAACCTAAGAAGGTTTCAAAAGGAATATCTTGACCGTCCCGTTTTAATTCTTTACCACAAGAAGGACAGTCTTTAACGGGAAGATCAAATCCGGAACCTACTGAACCATCGGTAAAGAATTCATTAAAATGACAGTCTGGACAATAATAATGGGGTGCTAGTGGATTGACTTCTGTAATCCCTGTCATCGTTGCTACGAAACTTGATCCCACCGACCCACGTGATCCTACTAAGTACCCATCTTGATTGGATTTTAAAACTAACTTTTGCGAAATTAAATAAATAACGGCGAAACCATTGGAAATAATTGAATGTAGCTCTTTTTCCAATCGTTTTTCAATCAATTCAGGTAAAGGATTACCATACATTTCATAAGCCTTCCCATAGGCCAAATCACGTATTTTCTGATCCGAACCTTCGATATTGGGGGTGAATAATTTAGAGTGGATAACTTCAATATCATCTTGCACCAAATCAGCAATTTTATTTGAGTTCGTCACCACTAATTCATAAGCAAGTTCTTTTCCTAAGAAAGAAAATTCTTCTACCATCTCATTGGTCGTCCTGAAATGCAAAGGAGGAAAATGCAAATCACGATTGGCATTACGTTTTAGAGACTTTAATAATATCTCACGATAAACTGAATCTCTTTCTTCAAGATAGTGAACGTCTCCGGTAGCCACCAATAGCTTATTATGTTCATTGGCTAATTTAACCATTTCCTGCATTATTTTAAACAGGTCCTCACGTGACCTGATTAGGCTTTCTTCAATCAAACGATCATAAACAGAAGGTGGCTGAATTTCTAAATAATCATAATATGCTACTAACTCACTGGCTTCTTGGTAGCCTTTTTGCATAAGAGTCATAAAAACTTCACCATCGGAACAGCCAGATCCTACCAATAAATTTTCACGGTATTGATTTAAAACAGAACGCGGGATCCGAGGTTCGCGGTAGAAATAATCGACATTAGAGATAGAAATTAATTTAAATAAATCTTTGAGTCCTGCTTGATTTTTGGCTATTAAGGTTGCATGAAAAGGACGCACTTGTTTATAGGCATCCCCTTTACCCATTTCTTGATTCAACATATAGTGATGAGTCATTTGATACTGGTCATTGGCTTGTTCTAAAAGCTTGAACAAAATATGTCCAGTTGTCTCTGAATCATATATGGCTCGATGATGTTGTTCTAAATTGACTCCATAATGTTTAGCAAGATTATTCAGACGGTGTCCTTTCATGTGGGGATTAACCAACCTAGAGAGTGCTAAGGTATCGATGACTGGTAAGTCCGTCTTTGCAAAACCATGACGGACATAAGCTTGATTAATAAAGCCCATGTCAAAAGAAGCGTTGTGTGCAACGAGAATCGTATCCTTAGTAAATTCTAAAAACTCATTGACAACGTCTTCTTCACTAGGTGCACCTTCTAACATGGCATCTGTAATGCCAGTTAACTCAGTTGTGAATGAAGATAAGGGGTGACCAGGATTAATGAAAGCCTCAAAGGTATCAATTACATTTCCTTTATGCATTTTGACAGCGGCTAATTCGATCATTCGGTCATAAACTGAAGAAAGACCTGTTGTTTCCACATCAAAAACTACATAATTAGCTTCAGATAGATCTAGATCACGCTCATTATATGCTACTTCTTCTCCATCATTAACAATATTCGCTTCAATTCCGTAAATCACTTTGATCTGATTCTCTTTGCCTGCATAATAGGCTTCAGGAAAAGCTTGAGCTCCTGCATGATCAGTAATAGCTATCGCCGAATGACCCCAACGAGCGGCTGTTTTAATATAATCAGAAATGGTATTAGTAGCATCCATTTGAGACATATTCGAGTGGAGATGGAGTTCTACTCTTTTTTGGCCTTCAAAAGTGTCTTGACGTTTGGCTGGATTTAGTTTCCGGATCGAGCGGGGTCTAAAATCGAATTCACCCGAATAATTATCAGGAACCATATCCCCTTCCATTCTTAACCAATCGCCCACTTGGAACTGTTCGATTTGGTCTTTCGATAGTCTTCTACCAGATATTAATTTAACAGCTACCGAAGAGGTATAATCGGTCAATTTCAAGATAGACAAAACTTCACCAGAACGTAAGTCCCGAGTATCTTTGGCAAAAACATAACCTTCAATTACTTGTTTATATTGATGATCAGGCAAATCAAGAATTGGAGTCGGTTTGATATTAGGTATCTCTTTCCCTACTGGTTTGACTTCAGGAGAAATTTCAGTTTGTTTTTGTTTTTCTTGTTTCTTTTCTTCATTTTCAAGGGCTGCAAGTAAATTTTGTTGATCCAGTTCTTCTAACCGTTGTTTGGTCGTTTGATGGTTTGCTTCACTAATCGCTTGGTCTACATAATAAGTGAAGGTGACCCCTTCAAATCCAACCTGTTCAAAATACTTTCTAATTACTTGGTCGTACTTATTGTCAAACATATCTACCTGACTTTGACTAGCTAAACCAATCTCAAGTAATTGAGTATCCGGATCATAAGTAAATGAAGAATCTTGTAAACATATTTTTAAGAAAGGTGTTTCATCCATCATAACTTCTTTAATCTTTTCCCAATAATCTTCAATTATTTGAATATTATTTGGATCATCCGCTTGAAAATGCCACCATATTTCGGTTTTAACAATATCGGAAAAAGCCTCACACATTGCCTTCATTATAATTAAATAGAGGTCTGGGTGGATGCGTTCTGGAAAAGCTAGATGAAATTTCCAACATTGACTATTTGCAAGAACTTCTACTTGCTCAATTTGACCACCCGCTAAGGAGCTTAGAATATCTGGATCTGTTATATTTAATTGTTCCAATAAAATATCAAATAATGTTTGTTCTTTGCCCATAAAAATCCTTTCTCTCAAACTTGAAAAAATCCCTGTATAGAATAGA
This sequence comes from Facklamia miroungae, assembly GCF_012396555.1. Taxonomy (GTDB): domain Bacteria; phylum Bacillota; class Bacilli; order Lactobacillales; family Aerococcaceae; genus Facklamia; species Facklamia miroungae. The sequence goes on along the minus strand of NZ_JAAXPS010000001.1, from coordinate 85,138 downwards.
CAGGGATTTTAGCTTCTAGAAAAATGCACGCATAATATCATTCCACGTGACTGCAATCATTAAGATTAAAACAAGCACTACTCCCACCATGGTCACTAGACCTTCTTTTTCTTGACTGATTGGCTTTCCTCTGACTAGTTCAATCAAATTGAGAACAATTTTGCCACCATCTAAAGCAGGTATTGGTAATAAGTTTACAATACCAAGATTGGTCGATAGTGAAGCAAGAAAAGCAATGATGTCAATCATTCCTTTATTGGCGACGGTACTGGTTGCTTGTGCCATTGCTACTGGTCCACCCAGCATATTTAAATCAAATCCACGCGTAAACAGGGTTGCTAGAGCAGACATGACCATGATAAAAGTGCGATACGTGGCTGTGAATCCGAAAAGTAATCGATCTTTAATCGCTGTCGATTCGCTGATTGTGATCCCTAAAGAGCCATTTCCCTGTTCATTCTCAGCTAATTGCACTTGCTTTTCAATAACTTGATCGTTTCGTTGGATTTCTAAACGAACCGTTTCCTTAGGGTAATTTCCGATTCGATCAACTAATTCTTGCCAATTCTTCGTCGATTGATTATTTACACTAGTAATCTTATCTCCTGCTTGTAAACCAGCATGAGCAGCAGGACTATTTTCCACTATTTGTCCGATTTGATTACTATTAGTGGGTATCCCTGGCAAGAGAAATCCCACAATTGCAAAAGCGATAATTGACAAAATAAAATTATTCAGCGGTCCTCCAAAGTTGGTTAATATTTTATTAAAAACTGAAGCTGATTCATATCGATTGGCTAAAGGAGCCACTCGAATAACTGTTCCATCTCTTTCAATAATTTCTGCTTCTTTATCAACCGAATAAGTTATTAATTCTTCTTTACCCTGTTCATATACATCAACCACCATATCATTCACTAAGTCCGCTCGATCTAATCGAACGGGTAATTCGTTAATATCAATGGATTCGCTTAAATTAATTCTAACGACCTGATTTTCATTATTAAAGGTCAACCCCATCGATTGACCCGGTTGAACCTCAGCTTCCTCATTCAAACCAGCTAATCGAACATAACCTCCCATCGGCAATGCACGTATAGTATAGGTTGTGCCATCCTTTGCCTGCTTAGCAAAGATTTTTGGCCCCATCCCTAAAGAAAATTCTCTAACTAATATGCCTGCCCTTTTAGCCCAGAATAAATGTCCATACTCATGAATGATGACAATTATCGAAAATATTATTAAAAAAACTAATAGTGTCTTTAACATAACTTACCCCATTTCTAATTAAACACCTAAAAAATTATTCCAAACGACAAACATGATGCTGGCAAATATAGTTGAATCAAAGCGATCCAAGACACCACCATGTCCTGGAAGCAATTTGCCAGAATCCTTCACTCCAAAATCCCTTTTATAAGCCGATTCCACTAAATCTCCAAACTGACCAGAAATAGAGATCAAGATGGTTAAAAAACCAAGACATTGTGGATTTTGAATCTTTACGGTGAAAAAAAACCCATAGATACTGGTCACAATTAGAGCGGTGAGGATTCCACCTAAAGCTCCCTCTACAGTCTTATTAGGACTAATTTGAGGAGCCAGTTTATGTTTACCGAGTTTTCTGCCAATGAGATAAGCTCCTGTATCTGTCGACCAAATAACTAGCAGAAGATAAAGGATAGTGGATAAACCTAAATCACGAATCATAATCAAATACCTAAAACCAAAACCAATGTATAAAGAAGCAAAGATCAAAGTAGAGGCATCGACAAAATTAAAGCGTTGATAATTATAAACAGTTAAAATCAGTAATAACATACCCGCTAAATAGAAAATCATCAACGGATCTGCATTAGAAAAGATAGGAGCAAAATACTTTTCTGGTAAAAGGACTGAAGATAAAGCTAAAGTTGATATTAAACCAATTTCATTCAAATAATCAATTTTTTTCATCTCAGCCATTTCATATAGAGCTACCGCTCCCAGAATCAAAACACCATAACTAAACCATCTTCCACCAACGATAACAAATGGTATGAAAATAGAGATCCCAATAATCGCTGTAATAATTCTTTGTTTCATTACGATCCCTACTCCTTTCTAAAGTTATTAGATCTTGCCAAACCTTCTCTGTCTTTTACTATACTCTTCGATTGCTTGATCAAAATCAGCTGGCGAAAAATCTGGCCATAAAATATCGGTAAAGTAAAATTCACTGTAGGCAATCTGCCATAATAAAAAGTTACTGAGCCTTAATTCTCCAGATGTTCGAATCATTAAATCGGGCTCAGAAAAATCACCCAAATGTTGAGTCATCAAAGTACTACTAATTAGATCCTCATTAATTTCCTCAGGCTTTATATCATGATTAAGGACCGCTTGACTAATGGCTTTTATGCCTTCAACCAACTCCTGGCGCCCACCATAATTCAAAGCGATGTTAAGGATAAGACCCGTATTTTCTTTCGTCTTTTCTATAGCTTTATCTAAAATCGCTTTCGTTTCTTCAGGTAAAGGATCTGCATTACCTATATAGGTAACTTTCACATTGTTTTGCATCAATTCGGGCATGAAAGAATCGAAGAAATCTTTAGGTAAAGACATCAAATAATTTACTTCCTCTTCTGGCCGCGCCCAATTTTCAGTAGAAAAAGCATAAACGGTTAAAACTTTAATCTCTAATTGATGCGCTCGGATGGTGATTTTTTTGATCGTTTCAACACCTTTTTTATGTCCCATCACTCGCGGTAAGAAACGCTTTTTAGCCCATCGACCATTACCATCCATAATGATAGCTACATGCTGTGGAATATTTATCTTATTTAAATCCATAATTGTTTCCTTTCAATGAGGTAGATACTCATTAATTATAGCAGAAAGAAGTTAAGAGAGAAATGGAATTGAATGAATACTATGGGAGATAAGAACTAATTTTGAATATTAAAAAATCAAGTCAAGACTGTCTTGACTTGATTTGATTACCAACTTATTAGTTATTTCTAATCTCATCTTCTTTTTCAGCAGTAAGCTTGTCAATTTCCTTGGTGGCATTATCGGTTAACTTTTGAATATCTTTTTCATATCGCTTCAAATCGTCTTCAGTAATTTCACTATCTTTTTCTAACTTTTTGGCTTCATCCATTGCATCACGACGAATGTTTCGGACTGAAACTTTTGCAGATTCTTGCTCTTTTCCCACAACTTTAACTAACTCTTCACGACGATCTTTAGTTAGAGCAGGAATAACTAATCGAATGACTTCGCCATCGTTAGTTGGAGTAATTCCCACATCACTCATCATAATCGCGCGTTCAATATCCGCAAGAGAACCTTTATCGTAAGGTGAAATCATCAACATTCTAGCTTCAGGTGTATTAATCGAAGCCAATTGATTAAGAGCTGTTGGAGTGCCATAATATTCCACCATCACGCGGTCTAAAATACTAGCGTTTGCTACACCTGCACGGATTGTTCCTAATTCTCGCTGATAAGCTTCAATTGATTTCTGCATACGGTTTTCAGTGTTTTTTAACAAAGTATCGGCAGTCATCTTCTTCCTCCTATAAATTCCATACTTAACTTATTATAGCACAATTCAACTTTCTTAGGAAAGTCAGACTAATTTTTCTTATTGCCGACCGTTGTTCCTATATTTTCTCCCATTACTACACGTTTAATATTACCAGGAACGTTTAAATTGAAAACAACCAAAGGTATATTATTATCCATACTTAATGAAGAAGCAGTGGAATCCATTACCTTTAGACCTTTAGAAATGACATCGAGGTGAGTTAAATTCTCAAACTTAGTGGCTGTTTGGTCAGTTTTTGGATCTGCGCTATAAACGCCGTCCACATTGTTCTTGGCCATTAGAATAACATCTGCTTCGATTTCAGCAGCTCTTAAAGCCGCGGTTGTATCTGTAGTGAAGTATGGATTGCCGGTACCACCAGCAAAAATAACCACTCTACCCTTTTGAAGGTGGCGAATAGCTTTTCGACGGATATAAGGTTCTGCTACTGCCCGCATCTCAATTGAAGTCTGTACACGAGAAGGGACATCAAGGTTTTCTAAGGCATCTTGTAGGGATAAAGCGTTCATTACAGTGGCCAACATACCCATATAATCTGCCTGCGCACGGTCCATACCCATTTCGGCCCCGATGGAACCGCGCCATATATTTCCTCCGCCAACTACAATTGCTATTTCAATACCTAGTTGGTGAACTTCTTTAAGTTCTTGTGTAATGGAACGAACAGTTGCTGGATCAATTCCAAAGCCATTTTGACCTGCCAAAGCTTCACCGCTTAGTTTTAAAATTGCTCTTTGATATTTTGTCTTTACCATCTTTCTCACCCTTCTTTTCCTTTAAAAAGACCCCAGCAAAAACTGGGGTCCCTATTAAATACTGTAAACTATTTACCCATTTGAGCAGCTACTTCTTCGGCAAAGTTGTCTTTACGTTTTTCGATTCCTTCTCCAACTTCAAAACGTACATAATCAGTTACTTTACCACCTTTAGCGCCCACATAATCGGCTACTTTTTGGTCGCCATCTTTAACAAAAGCTTGTTCGTTTAACACGATCTCGCCATAAAACTTATTCATACGACCTTCAACAATCTTATCAACAATGTTTTCTGGTTTACCTTCGTTGAGAGTGAGTTCACGTTGTACGGCTTTTTCACGTTCAATTACATCAGCATCTACGTCTTCACGATTTAAGTATTTAGGGTTGATTGCTGCAACGTGCATAGCAATATCTTTTGCCACAACTTCATCTTGAGAACCAGATACAACCGTTAAGACACCAATGCGTCCTCCTTGGTGAGAATATTCACCGAAGACATCATCATCCGACTTGTTTAAAAGTGCAAAACGACGGAATGAAATTTTTTCACCAATTACTAAAGTCGATTCAGTAATATATTCTGCGATTGTTTGTCCATTAACTTCCAAGGCATTCGCTGCTTCCATATCTGCTGGTTTACCTTCCGCAACAGCTTTAACGATATCGTTAACTAGTTTAATGAATTTATCATTTTTTGAAACAAAGTCTGTTTCAGAGTTTACTTCAACTAAAGCAGCTGTGTTTCCACTAACATAACTTGCAGTTAAACCTTCTGCGGCGATACGATCTGCTTTTTTAGCAGCTTTTGCAAGTCCTTTTTCACGTAATAAATCGACAGCTTTATCTATATCTCCATCAACTTCAACTAAAGCTTTCTTAGCATCCATCATTCCGACACCCGTCATATCACGTAATTCTTTTACTTGTTTTGCAGTTACATTTGCCATCTATAAAATCCTCCTTGGAAATTCATACTGTAGTGTGCTACCTCGAATATTATATCAAATTTATTCAGCTTGCTAAAGCTTTATCTGGGTATTTTCATAAAAAAGCCGTCAAAAAGGTGCTTAGCAACTTTTGACAGCTTTCTCTTCGTTTATTTATTCAGCTTCAGTCGCTTCTTGGCTTTCAGCTTCTTCTTTTGATTCTGTATTTTCTTCTTTATTATCAAATAAGTTATCAAAGAATTCGCTATCACCTTGCTCTTCTGCATCAACGTCAATTTGACCTTGATTTGCTTCGATCGTAGCTTCAGCCATTGCTTGAGTAATTAATTTAATTGCACGAATAGCATCATCGTTTGCTGGAATAACATAATCGATCTCATCTGGATCACAGTTAGTATCCACCATTGCTACGATTGGAATATTCAATTTACGTGCTTCTTGAACCGCAATACGTTCTTTACGGGGATCAACAATGAAAATAACATCCGGAATTCTTGGCATATCTTTAATTCCACCTAAGAATTTCTCTAAACGATCCCACTCTTTACGTAACTCACCAACTTCTTTTTTAGGAAGCACATCAAACGTTCCGTCAACTTCCATTTGCTCTAAAGCTTTTAGACGACGAATACGACCTTGAATGGTATCCCAGTTTGTCAATAAGCCACCTAACCAACGGTGGTTAATGTAATATTGACCGGCACGTTCAGCTTGTTCTTCAATTGCTTGTTGGGCTTGCTTTTTAGTTCCAACGAACAAAGCAACTCCTCCATCAGCAACTGCATCACGCATGAAATTATAAGCATCGTCAACTAACTTTACAGTTTTTTGTAAGTCAATAATGTAAATACCATTACGCTCTGTAAAGATATAACGTTTCATTTTAGGGTTCCAGCGACGAGTTTGGTGTCCAAAGTGAACACCAGCTTCTAACAATTGTTTCATTGAAATAACTGCCATGATAAAATCTCCTTTTGGTTTTTTATTTTCCTCCGCTAGCTTCAACTAGTCATTAGACTCATAAGAGCACCCTAGTAACTATCAGCGAGCGTGTGAATTGTGCATAAGCACTCTTAATAATATAAGCTATCCAGTTAAAAAATGCAAATAAATTTTAAACTTTTTTAGTCTCAGAAAGATAAATTCTCTCATTTAGATCACCTTATTTGATTTGTTAGCTAAGATTCAGCTAAACTACGAATGAGGAGGTACATATATGACAGCTTTATTTTCTTATTTAGATCAATACGGTCATCTCACTTTCGAGCAAGAAGCCTTTAACGAATTAGACGCTGCTATCTTATTGGAAATCACCTACCTCCCTATAGATCGCTTTTTCAGCGATTCAATGGATTTTAAAGAGGGTTTAACTTTTAAACATCTTGCCAAGCTTTATCAACCCTATAACCACTATTTTCAAGAAAATGACAAAACAATGGCTAATCCTTTCAGAAGTCAATTAATTAAAAATATCGGAAATTATGCTCGGTTTAAAGATTTAAGAATAAGCGGCTATTTAAACTCAATTGATACCAAAATTGGAACACAATCAGCTTTTTTATTAGTCGATTTAGGAAATAATTATATCTTTGTATCTTTTCGTGGGACTGACGATATGATAGTCGGTTGGAAAGAAGACCTTATCCTTACCTATCAATCTAGCATTCCTGCCCAAATTATTGCCAGTCAGTATCTAGAGAAAGTCAATAAAACTTTCCCCCATGCCTATTTTATTTTGGGCGGACATTCAAAGGGTGGACATTTAGCACTCTATGCAGCAAGTCAAATGCCATTAACTGCTATTGATAAAATAAAACTTATCTATACACTAGATGCTCCAGGCTTTCATACCGTAAACCTACGCCAAGATAAGATGAAACGTATTAATCAAAAGCACATTCGAATCATTCCAGAGGAAAGTATCATAGGCAACCTTCTTTTTCATGATCGCAAGGCGATTATTATTAAAAGTAAAAAAAGAGGAATCCTTCAACATAATGTAGCTTTTTGGCAAATAGACCGTAAACAATTTCAAAGAGCTGAACAATTAACTCTAACGAGTCAAACAATCAACCAAATTAACAAAAACTGGATTCTGCGAAATTCACCAGCACGTCGTAAGCGCATTATTAATGCATTCATTGCCTTAATTGATGCTTGTGAAGTCCAATCTATTAATCAATTAATCAGTCAACCAACCTTTTATTTAAACAAAGCTCATAGTCAGTTTAAACAATTTGATCCTTCTTTACAAAAGGACCTCAGAGACTTTGCCAAGCAATATATACAATTTTTTAGAAATGACTTAAGACACTATCAACTAATGAAAATAAACCAATCCGTCCTTGATGCCCGCAAAAATTTCAAACACATGGTAAAACTCTTCTATCAAACACTCGGTAAAAAATAATAATTCCCATTCTGCTAGCAAACATATATGACCTTAAATTAGATTTAAGGTCTAATTTTTAGGCTTGCTACATCAGAATGGGAATTATTTTATTTTCGCATTGACTTTGGCCGTGCAAGAATCTCCGACCAAATAATAGCTTCTTTTAATTGATTGGAGTGAATATTTGAATCTTCTGCTGTTTTTAGGCGTTCAACTTGCAATGGTTGGCTGAATTCTGCAATTTCTTCGCCTTCGATAATGAATGGCTCCATTTCGTATTCCATATCTGAAAAATCATTAAAATCTTCAGTAACCGTTGAAGACTTAGCGATCAGATCTCCCTTGCTAGGATCTTCCTGCTCTTCGTTCACTAAATATTCAAAATAATTTGCAATTTCTAATAATTTTTCCCGATTTGGATGATAAGCCGATAATTGAATAGCCTTATCTTTAACTGCCTGGGGTCCTTCTTCTATCAAACGATTTATCTGGTTCTTTAAATTTTTAGGCAAAGCTTGTAATTCATGACGATACTTGTTTTGCAATCGATTAATGATCGTTGGGTCAACTATCCATTGTGCAGGTTGGTCATGAACTGACTCGATATTATCTGGTTCATCCGTATCTGACTCAAGATCTGTTGCAAAGTATTTAGTTAGATTTGGGTATTTCCCTTGATCCACCATGGTTTCCATTTGTTCAAAGCCTTCAATAACCTTGTTTTTAATCGAACCCAAAGAATTATCTTTATCTTTCTTTTTGTTAAATTTGGATGCCAAATAATTAATAATAAATCCCAGAATAATTATTTCAAAGAATCCCATAATTATCACTCATTTTCAGTGGTATGAGGCGTTCCACTTTTGGCTATGGATTCGCGCATTTGGGTATCCGACTGGATATTTTCTAAATCATAATAATCTTTTATTCCAATCCGGCCGTTGCGGAAGGCTTCTGCAACAGCTAATGGTACTTGAGATTCTGCTTCTACTACTTTAGCCCGCATCTTTTGAACTTCGGCAATATTTTCCTGCTCTTGTGCAACCGCAACAGCACGTCGTTCTTCTGCCTTAGCTTGGGCAATTTTCTTATCAGCTTCTGCTTGGTCAGTCTGTAGTTTTGCTCCTATATTACGTCCAACATCAACGTCAGCAATATCGATCGAGAGAATTTCAAAGGCAGTTCCTGAGTCTAAACCTTTCCTAAGAATTGTCTGTGAAATCGAATCAGGATTTTCTAAGACGATTGAGTGAGTGGATGCAGAACCTACAGTAGTTACGATTCCTTCACCTACCCGGGCAATAATTGTTTCTTCTCCCGCACCACCGACTAAACGTTCAATATTAGCTCTTACAGTCACTTTGGCTTTGGCCTTCACTTCAATGCCGTCCATTGCTACGCCAGCAATAACAGGTGTTTCAATTACTTTAGGGTTTACTGAAACTTGAACTGCTTCAAAAACATTACGTCCCGCTAAGTCAATTGCTGCTGCTTGTTCAAACTCTAAATCGATATTTGCTCTCTGAGCAGCGATTAAAGCATCGACAACTTGGTTGACATCTCCACCTGCTAAAAAGTGCGCTTCTAATTGGTCAGTAGTAATCGGCACTCCAGCCTTGGTCGCTTTAATTAGAGGATTAACAATATAGGCGGGTTTAACCCTCCTCAACCGCATCCCAATTAAATCGCCAATCGATACCTTTGCTCCAGAAAAATAAGCTGTAACCCATAATCCTATAGGAACAAATCTCAAGAAAACGGAAATTAAAAAGATGAGTAGTAAAATAATTATTACAGTCATAAAGATAGGTGATCCATTATCAAAATTAAAATTATCCATTCATTTCGCTCCTTACATAAATTTTTTTGTCAACGATCTTAATAATTTTGATCGGTTGGTTTGCTGCAATCATCTCTTCTAAGCTATAAGCTTCATAGTAATGATCCTCCACTTTAATCTTACCAACCGGCCTTAAACCGCCAACAGTCACTCCGACTTTTCCGACTAATTCGGCAAGAAAAGCAGCGTCCTTGCTATCCGAGTTCGTATTAGCGTCTCTGCTAATCGCCTTTTCCAAGATAAAATCAGGACTAAACTGTAAATTGTGTCCCAATTTATTAAATACTAAGAATAAAATTAGCACAATAGCTAAGCTGGCTAAAACAATTAATGTTACTGTTGATAAATCTTGGTATTTTAACCAAAGAGCAAAAACAAATGCGATCACACCAACGGAACCTGTAATACCAAGATCTGGTATATACACTTCCAGAATTAAACAGGTTACACCTATCATAAAAATGAGATAGTGTAACATTGATGCGCCCTCAATGCCGAAAAATAAGGCAAAAAGAACAGCTGCAATTGACCACAATAGCCAAGTCCAGCGCGTATACAAAGATACTACTAAAGCTATAATGGCTAGAAAAAAGCTCACAAGCATTTACCCACCTCCTCTAATTCAATTATATCATGTAATAGCTTTCAATAGTAGCAAATTGAGTAACTTTTAAAGTGTAAATTTTGAGCGAAGATTATCACTAATCACAATAAAACACTACACTTACAGAGAGAAAAACCTTACCCTTTAAAATGGAATTTTACAGGTAAGGCTAACTTATCAAATTAATTCGTCTCTTGACTCGTTTGATCAGTATCATCAGCTACTTGTTTAAAGGAATCGTATTTTGCAATGTGCAGCAGCTTTTGTCTTTCTTCATAAGAATACCTTTCGCGCTCTAAAACATCGCGTTTCACGATTTTATAAAATGCTGACGCTAGAGGTACCCCTAATAACATTCCAGGAACACCAAAAAGTCCTCCACCGATGGTCACTGCAAACAGGACCCACATTCCTGGTAACCCGATTGATCCGCCTACAACGCGTGGATAGATGACATTACCTTCGAATTGTTGGACACAAATAACAAAAATGATAAACCAGAGAGCTTGAGGAACGGAGTGAACAGAGATTAATATGGCCCCAATCGCTCCAGAAATATATGCACCTAACATCGGTACTAAGGCAAAGAATCCTGTCAAAGAACCAATCATACCTGCATAGGGAAATCTGAAAATCCACATGCCCGTTGTGACTAAAATACCCAGAATAGTTGCATCAATCACTGCACCCGTGAAGAAATGTTTAAAAGAATCATCAATCGTCGTTAATACGTAAAAAATCCTTCGAGCTACTGGTTTACTTGTATAAGTCGTCACCAATCTTAAAAATTGATCCAATAGTTTTTCTTTAGACAGTAGCAAATAAATAGAGAAAATAAAAGCCACTACCCCATTGATAATAATAGTAGTCAATGATCCTACTGTTGAAAGTGTTGTATTTACAACACTCGTAATAAATCGATTCCCCCAATCTTGGACATTTTTGAGAATATCTGCCCAGTCTAATTGGAAACGCCCCAAAAATTCCATGGATTCGGATGGAAGCATTTTCTCAAAGTTGGTGACTGTCTCTTCCAAGCGAGTAATCTGAAATGGAACTGCTGATATAACCTCAGTCAAAACATTATAAACTTGAGGTAAAACTAATCCCAAAACAAATAATAGGACTAAAATAATCGTCACAATTGAAAGTAAAATAGCAATCGGCCGACGATAGGGTTTGATCCATTTTTGTGTTGATGGTTGTGTCAACAGTTTTTCATAGCGCACCATTAATATATTTAAAACATAAGCAATTGCTAAACCGGAGAGTATAGGAAGGAAAACCGTAAAAATTCGATCAATCCATGCAAAAATTAATTGGTAGTTAAAAATAGCCAATACTAACCCCGCAATTAAAAAGATATATCGAACAACGATTTTGTCTAATTTATCGATAGGTTTCAAAGTCACTTCTCCTTTCATGTAACTACCATTCTAGCATTTTTAATTGCAATTTACACTAGAAGTATACCTTGTTAACCTTCCTATTCGATAAACAGCAAACAAGATCGAAAAAAGCTTTCTCTTAAGAATAAACTTAAGAAAAAGCTTTACATGCTATCTTTAGTTGGAAGTAACTGAAGCTACTTATTTTTTAATCCTATTCAGCACTATCAAGTCCTTGAAATGTTAAATGATCATTTGCTAAATCGACTGTCACAGTTGAATGAGGCATAATTTCACCTGCAATAATTGCCTTAGCCAATGGATTTTCAAGTTCTTTCGTTATAAAGCGCAAGAGTGGTCGAGCGCCATAGATAGGATCATATCCTTTATCAGCTAGCCAGTTGATGGCTTCAGGGCTTAATTTAAGTTCAATTTCTTGGTATGCCAATCGATGACGTAAATCTTTCAAGAATTTCTCAACGACACCTTGTAAATCTTCGCGAGTCAAAGGTTTAAAGAGTACCACGTCATCAATTCGGTTCAAGAATTCAGGTTTAAAGTGATTGCTTAAGGCTTGGTTAACTTGCGTTTCAACTTCTGGTAAAATTTCTCCTCGGTCACTTACACCCTCAAGTAATAAGTGCGAAGCAATATTAGAAGTCATAATCAAGACCGTATTTTTAAAATCAACCACTCGACCTTTTGAATCAGTCAGACGACCATCATCTAAAACTTGAAGTAAAATATTAAATACATCTGGATGAGCTTTTTCAATTTCGTCAAGTAAAACAATGGAATACGGGCTACGTCTAACAGCTTCAGTTAATTGTCCGCCTTCTTCATAACCGATATAGCCTGGAGGGGCACCAACTAAACGGGAAACAGAGTGCTTCTCCATGTATTCAGACATATCAATACGGACCATATGATTTTCATCATCAAACAAAACTTCAGCTAATGATTTAGCTAATTCGGTCTTACCAACACCAGTCGGTCCTAAGAAGAGGAAGGATCCGATTGGTTTGCGAGGATCTTGCAGACCTGCTCTTGACCTTAAAATAGCTTGTGTTACTTTTTCAACTGCTTCATCTTGCCCCATCACACGTTGGTGAAGCGTTTGGTCTAAGTGCATTAATTTAGTTCGTTCGCCTTCAACTAAACGACTCACTGGAATTCCTGTTAAACGTTCAACCACTTTAGCGATTTCCACTTCAGTGACTCTTTCTTGGGTTAATCTTTCAGTATCTGATTGTAAGGTTTGATCAGCTTTAGCTTCCAAATCTTTTAGCTCTTGTTCTAGATGAGGAATTTCCCCATGTTGCAAGCGAGCTGCTGTTTCAAGATCATAGTTACTTTGAGCTTCTTCTAATTGACGTCGGGCGTTATCTAAAGCTTCACGCTTATCTCTTAAAGCATTGGAAGCTTCCTTTTCAATTTCCCAACGCATTTTTAATTGGTTAGCTTCTTCTCTAAGATCGGCTAATTCTTCTTGAATATTTTCTAATCGTTTCTTAGAAGCATCATCCGATTCTTTTTTTAAAGCTGCTTCTTCGATTTCTAATTGCATTAAACGACGGTTAACGACATCCATTTCAGTCGGCATCGAGTTCATTTCAACTCGGATGGTTGCCGAAGCTTCATCGACTAAGTCAATCGCTTTGTCCGGTAGGAAACGATCAGTAATATAACGGTGAGATAAAGTCGCAGCTGCCACCAAAGCATTATCATGAATATTTACCCCATGATGAATTTCATAGCGTTCTTTTAAGCCTCTTAAAATCGAAATCGTATCTTCAACCGTTGGTTCTTGGACTAAGACACGTTGGAATCGACGTTCTAAAGCCTTATCTTTTTCGATATTTTCACGATATTCATCAAGAGTTGTTGCACCTATACAGTGCAATTCTCCCCTCGCTAGCATCGGTTTTAATAAATTTCCTGCATCCATCGAGCCTTCCGTTTTACCTGCACCCACTATCGTATGAATCTCATCAATGAATAATAAAATTCTTCCTTCTGATTCTTTCACTTCTTTAAGAACGGCTTTTAACCGCTCTTCGAATTCACCACGATACTTTGCGCCAGCTATCAATGAACCCATATCTAATGAATAAAGTTCTTTGTCTTTTAAATTTTCAGGGACATCTTTACGGACTATTCGGTGAGCTAAACCTTCAATAATGGCTGTTTTACCAACACCAGGCTCACCAATTAAAATCGGATTATTTTTTGTCTTTCTAGACAATATACGAATAACGTCACGAATTTCTTCGTCACGCCCAATAACTGGGTCTAATTTATTGTTTTTAACTGCTTCATTTAAATTGGTTGCATATTTTGTAAGTGATTCATAAGTTTCTTCTTGGTTTTGTGAAGTCACACGCGTTCCCCCTCTCAATTTTTCAATCCGTTCTTTAAAAATAACTTCAGTTATCCCTTTTTGAATTAACCATTTAGTCAAAGGATTATTCGTTTGTTTATAAAGTGCGAGTAAAATAACTTCAGTCGCTAAGAATTCATCTTGATACGACTCAGCGATTTGACTGGCATCACTTAGTAATTGTGATATTCTTTGACTAAAATGCTGACCATATTGAATATTTGCACCTGAGATTTGGGGCAGATGGTCGATTTCATCTTCAATTAAAGTTTGAAAGGCAGACAAATCGACCCCTACATCTTCATATAATTTTGCAGCATAATGATCAGGCTGAATAAAAATGCGCCATAAATGTGGGATATCAATTTCTTGATGTTGGCGCCTAATAGCAATTTGCTGCGCTTCAGCTATAGCGCTTTGTAAGGTTGTTGTCATTTTTTCTATCATAATCTCACTCCTTAAAGTCAGAATTGGTCAAATTTATCAATGTACATTAAAAGCTCTCTTTAAGAGCTTAAATATAGTATACTCCATTGGTCAGAAATGGTCAATATGTTTTATTGAAATTTTTCATTTTTGAGAAAATAATTGATTTCGACTTGAACACTATCTAAATCGATCAGTGAGTGGTCATTATAGTAATGCGTGATTATATCTTGGCACTTTTCAATTAGAGAATTGAGATCACTTAGTTGAAAAGGTTGATCTTTTAAATGTAAATCAATTTGCTTGATTAACAAGTTTTTAATATACTCTCTTTCAATGCTTATTAATACTGGAAATCCTGTGCGTATATTGGTAGCAATCATCGAAGAAGGAAGCAATAAAATTAATTTAAAAATAAGTTTATTCACTTGATCTTGACTGACTTTTTCAATCGTGGTACTCAAATCAATCGAATGATTTAACCATTGTTTTGTTTTCAGCAATTTATCACCCTTTTGGTTTTAATCATTAAAGTCTGGTCTTTCTTGCAACTTTTCTTCGATATAGGACCAAACATCCTTAGTATTCGAAGAATAGATCATTTTAAAAAAGGTAGACATTCGTATAATTTGATTAAAGGGTACTTTATGATAGCCTGGCTCATGCACAAAATGAACGGATTGACTATAAGGTTGATTAACAATTGAGTTGACAAATTTTTGCATATAGTTGAATGGGACGACTGGATCGTCTTCGCCATGCCATATAAATACAGGACGATTAGCAATTTTTTGCGGCTGTCGACTTAAATCGAGATCAAACAAAATCGTATAGTCCTTTTTAATTTGTTCTAAAAGTTCCATTCTTTCTGTTGGGTCATCAGAATTATTAATGACGTGTATCACTTTTTCCTCAATAAAGTCAGATATGTGGGCTGTTCCCATCAATGCAACAGCCGCAGTTATTTGTGCTTCTTTACTTAGCAAGAGCAAACTGGTCATAGCACCCATGGACATACCAGCTACGCCCAGAAAATCGTCTTTGAGTGTTGGCTTAAAATAAGACAAAAGAATAGGGAACTCTTCGATATTAGCTTTTAGAGTCTTTAAGAAGTCTTCTTCTTGCCTTTCTCTTTTTGGAGAGCGCTCCCCATGTAAGTAAGCATCTGGGATGACGACTCGAAAACCCTGACGGGCAATTTCCATTGCAAAATACACTTGTTCACTCGATGAGTTCGTCCATCCGTGATAAAAAATAACAAGTGGTAAGGTTTGATCTTTATGTTGACGCTGAGATAAAACTTTTCCTGAGATTGAACCATATGGTCCTTCTTCAATAAAAAAATCTTCTACGATAACTTCCATTACATTACTCCTAGTGCAATTTTTGCATAACGCGATAATTTGTCTAATGACCATGGCGGATCAAAAGTGATTGTTACTTCGACTTCTTCAACTTGAGGAACTTCGACAAAAGTCTCATTCAGTTCATCAATAATCACATCGGCCATCGGACACATTGGGGTTGTGAGGGTGAGTAAAATTTTTAGTATCCCTTCATCTGTTAAATCTGCTCGGTAAATCAAACCCAGATTAATAAGGTCCACTCCTAATTCAGGATCGATTACATTGGATAATCGATCCACAATTACACGCTCAAGTTCATTAAGGTTTTTTGTATCACGCATTTTTTCTAAATCCATTCCAACGCCTCACTTTCTTTGTTTACATTCTACATCAATTCTACTTTTTAGCCAATAATCATGATTAGTTGCCCTTGAGCTTTCATCTTTGCTATAATCGAACCAATCGAAAAGGAGGCTAAACTATGAGCCAACATATGATTGCCATTGATTTGGATGGCACTACATTAAATAATCAATCCAGACTTTCTCAACTTACTATTGAAACATTAAGAAAATTAGATCGACTAGGCCATCTGATTTGTATTGTAACTGGGCGACCTTACCGTACTAGTAAAGAAATTTATCAAGTTTTAAATCTGACGACTCCAATGGTAAATTTTAATGGGGCTTACTGTCATTTCCCTGATCGACCAGAGTGGTTAGCTAGCTATCACCATGAGCTGGATCGTGAAATTGTTTTTGATTTATTTAACCGTCAAGAAGAACTGGGTATTCAATTAGTATGCGCTGAAGGCAAAGAACGACTTTATACTTCTTCTATGAACTTACCAGAATCCCCTTATTACCCTTCTGAAGACTCTAGTTATCAAAAAATATCCCGCCAGACTTTAATTCATAATCCGATAGCTGTCACCCTTTTTACCTCCGAAGCTGACCAAGTACCCGTTCAAAGAAAAATTATGGAAGTTTATCAAAATCAAGTTTCTGTTCGAACTTGGGGAGGCGAAGTTCCGGTGCTAGAGGTTGTTTCTAAAGATATTCATAAGGCCGTTGGTGTCAAAAATATCGCAGACTTCTACCATATTCCACGTCAAAATATTTTAGCCTTTGGCGATGAAGATAATGACCTTGAAATGATTGAATTTGCAGGATATGGAGTGGCAATGAATAATGCAATTAAACCGCTGAAAGAAATCGCAAATGATATAACTCCTCTATCAAATGATGAAGATGGTTTAGCTCATTATCTCATTAATTTCTTTGACCTGAAATTTTAAAATAATTATCACTTATTACTTTATTTCTAGTTTGACTTTGCTATAATTTAATTGGAGAGATAATTCTATTTAGATTACAAGGAGGGGTCATTATGTTGACGCAACTTTTCCACGGGAATAAGTGTCACACTGTCTCCTTGTTATCTTCAAAACGTAGAAACTCTTCATCTCAGCCTGCATATCTTGGAGGCAAATTGTCTATTAAAATAATCAACTCACATACCCCTCTACCATTTACTGGTAGGGGTATTTTATTTTAAAACAAGTGTATATGTAGGTATCAACCAGTGAAAGGAGTGTTAGGATTGTCATTAACTCAAACGATAAAGAAAGGTTAAGGTGATCCAAATGCTTAAAATGCACGTATCTCGCTCCTAGGCGTTATTAGGTGAATATTATATTTTACAATAAGAACTTAGCAGCAAAACAAAGAGCAATGGTTAAACCATCGCTCTTTATTTTGCTTTTATTCATCTTCATCTTCTTGTGGAATTTGATCATATAGCTGATCAAATTCCATTGGCATATTAAAGAAATTGAAATCTTCTGTATTTTCGACTTTAGGTCGGTCAACTTGCACTTGCTTTCTCATTGCTCGTTGCTGATCTCGACTAAAGAAATGACCAACTACTTTATTTGATCGAATAAAGTTAATAAAGGCTTTAGGATCCGATTGACGAATCGCTTGCTCTAACGGAAACATTTCATAGCGGTTTAAAACGACCATCAAGACATCCCGTTTATCACGCGAGTATCCTCCCTGTCCCTCAAGAATTGTAACGCCACGGACGATTGATTTATAGATAGCATTCACTACTTCGTCAGTATTATTTGTTACGACCAATGCAGTTAGTCGCTGTTCATTGGTATGAATACCATCAATTGTTTTTGCTAGGGCGTAGATTGAAATTAGTGTATATAGGGCATATTCCCAATCATATAAGAGTCCTGAAGCTAAAATAATTAATAAGTTAATGGCAAAACCAATAAATGCTACATTCATTTCAGTAATACGCGAAATGACCAAAGTTATGATATCTAATCCTCCACATGACATACCATATTTAATAGTGATGCCCGATCCAATTCCACAAATAACTCCACCAATAATTGCATTCAAGAGCGGATTGGTGGAAACAACTGTTAGAGGAATCATGTTTGTGGCTAAAGTGGATACAAATACAACAATCAATGTCCAAATCGTAAACTGTTTACCTAATTTTACCCAAGAAAGAAAAATAATCGGAATATTAAAGATAAAATAAATATTACCGACTGTCATGAAAGGGCCAATAATAGGAATACTTGTTGCAAAATAATTAATAATTTGAGCAAGTCCAGAAGTCCCTGAAGAGAAAATATTGCCTGGAATCAAAAAGATCTTTAAGCCAATCCCAATACAAAAAGCAGCGGTTAGGGCTACGGTTAGTTCAAACAAAAAGTTTAACCAGGGTCTTTGTTGAATATATTCAATGATCAATTCATTCTTCCTCCATTAAACCATTGGATTGGCAGATTCGCCTAATTTCTGTTCAAGTTCTGCTTGTAGGACACGTGCAATACTTGAACCAATTACTAACACTTCATAAATCAAAAATGGGTCTTGAGTAGATCGTAAGAGGTTACGAAGGTAAATCTCCCCGTCTCCAGCTAAGTAGAGATTATAATAACCTGTTTTACTTTCATTCAATTCATTGATTGCTTCAAGCGCTTCTGGTCGTTGGTTGTAGTCTTTTAGTAAATGGACGTGACGATAAATAATCTGCGCATCAAGATGATCTCCGCTTGTATCTTGAATGATCACTTCAACAATCAGTTTGCGCTGTTTACTCACTTTAAACTGAAAACGGTATAAGTGATTACCATCTTGTATCTCTTGATAATTAGCAGGTAATTTTTTTTCATTTAATAAGGCATCGAATTTTTCTTTAAATCCTGTCATTATTTATCCCTCTTTTCAATCTTTCTATGTAATCGAATTTAAGTATAACAAAGTTTGCCTTTGAAACAAAGGATTGACTTTTGAAGATAAATTGAATAGGTTATAGGTATAATCATTATAGAACTATATACTTTGAAAAGAGGTAGAAAATGGATAAAAATTTAAAAGCTCAAACCGTTGATGATTTAATCGAAATAATTAACTTGGAAGCGATTAAACAATTACCCAAAGCAACGGAACATTTTATTTCTGATTTGCATGGTGAGTTTGAAGCTTTTGATCATTTACTGCGCAATT
Organism: Facklamia miroungae; assembly: GCF_012396555.1. Taxonomy (GTDB): domain Bacteria; phylum Bacillota; class Bacilli; order Lactobacillales; family Aerococcaceae; genus Facklamia; species Facklamia miroungae. The sequence continues at coordinate 65,926 of NZ_JAAXPS010000001.1, read as the reverse complement.
GTTCAGGTGTCATCTCGATTAAGGTCGATGACCTTTACGATGACATTTTAACCAAAGAAGAAAAACTGGAACTGTGTTTCAATATTTATTATCCAGAAGATCTCATCTTAAATGCTGAAAAGACAAAAGACGAATGGATCACCTTGCTTGACCAACTTGTTCAACTCACCCGTCACGTTTCGAGTAAGTATACACGTTCAAAGGTTAGAAAGGCTTTACCAAAATCCTATGCTTATATTCTTGAAGAATTAATTTATCAATATGATGAAAAAGATAATAAATCCCGATACTATCACACAATCTTCAACACCGTTATCGACCTTAATTTAGCTGACCATTTTGCCCTTGCGCTAGCTAAATTAATCCAACGTTTTGTAGTGGACCACCTTCATGTTTTAGGTGATATCTACGATCGTGGACCGGATCCTGATAAAATTATTGATCGCTTAATGGAAATTCCTTCCTTAGATATTCAATTGGGTAACCACGATATTATTTGGATAGGGGCTTATTCAGGGTCGCTGGCTTGTTTGGCAAACGTACTACGTATTCAACTGCGCTACGGCCATACTCAATTGTTAAAAGACTACGGTATTGATTTAACCAGACTGGCTAAATATGGTCGAAGGTATTACCACGATAATCCAGCCTTCTATCCTCGTGGTGATAATTCGGACTTAAGCCAAGAAGAAATTGACGACATCACTCTAATGCATCAAGCAATTTCAATTATGCAATTTAAAGTAGAAAGTCAAATCATTCAAAGACGCCCTGAGTTCAACATGGAACCACGGCTCTTATTAGATAAATTATCTAAAGACCGTCAAACGATAACTATTGACGGGATTGAATATCCAATCGAAAACGGATGCTTCCAACGTGTAGATCCCGAAAATCCTTTTGAATTAACTTTAGGAGAAGAACTCGTCCTCCTCGACTTACTACACCAATTCCAAAATTCAGAAAAATTAGAACGCCATATTAATTTTTTAGTCCTACATGGCACCATGTATAAATGTTACAATGGCAACTTACTATTCCATGGTTGTATCCCTACTACCAAAGACGGCGAATTTATGTCAGTCACCCTCGATGGTAAAGCATATAGTGGTCGAAGCTTAATGGAAAAATTTGGAGAATCAATATTGAAAACTTTCCGGGATAAAAATTCCATGGATGACTTCGCTACCGACTTGGTTTGGTATTTGTGGTGTGGACCTGTTTCTACGCTATTTGGTAAACATGCCATGAAAACTTTTGAACGTTACTTCCTAAAAGACAAAAAAACCCATAAAGAAATTCAAAACCCATATTATGAATTACGTAATGAAGAAGATTTTTGTTTGAAGATGCTCGCAGAATTCGATTTGCAACCATCAGGCTATATCATTAATGGTCATACTCCGGTTAAAGCTGTTTCCGGCGAAAAACCCGTTAAAGCCAATGGTAAAATGTTGGTAATCGATGGAGGATTAGCCAAGCCTTATCAAAAAGTAACAGGAATTGCTGGCTATACTCTCGTCGATAATTCTTATGAGATATATATCTGTGCCCACCATCCCTTCACCACTAGAGAAGATGCTATTTCATGTCGCTTTGACATCCTGCCTAAGAAATATATTATCACAGAACGGTCTAAACGCTATTATGTGGGGGATACGGACATTGGACTGAGTCTAACAGCACAAATTAAGGAGTTAAAAAAGAATTTACCACCCTATAAATCAGATATCTTGAATTAGAAAAAGCCTTCATTTGCATTCGTCGCAAATGGAGGCTTTAATTGTATAATAAAAAAGAAAGCCTGCAAAACAGACTTTCAAAATGTTTTCTAACGTCCGCGTTCTCTGATACGTGCTGCTTTTCCAGATAATGAACGGATATTTATTTTATCGTTCATTGCAATTCACTACGTTTCAAAACGCCTACAAATAAACATTTGTAATTCATAGGTATTCATTGCATTTCAAAAAATCATGCCCCTTCTGCCCCTTTTTTGCCCCTTTTTTACCCCACTCTTAATTAAGAAAGTGGGGTAATTTTTATTCTTCATAATCAATTCTAATCAAATCATCCATATTAATGAATAAATAAGCTCCTTCTACTCTAACACCAACTTTATCAAAATCAAATACGTCAATTATCCCATTTATAAATGTAGTTCTTTTTGTAGAATCTATGTAGGTAAATCTTATTTCTAGCTTTTGTGTGAAAGCTTGACTTAGTAACATCATTTTCTCTTGAGGACTCTGCCTTTCATAAACAGCTTCCCCTGTATTGTAATCTTTTTTAAGAGATCCTGTATGTTCTGATAGGAAGAAGCCCATCCACTTGGCCATCTTGCGGTCTTGATACTCTCTAGCTGCTTTTGATTGTAAATAAGAACGATCCACGCTCATATAATCACTCCTTTGAGTAAATTATACGAACAAGTGTTCTGTAAGTAAAGTTTAATTATCTCTACCTATTATATAGACACAAAAATAACCCCACCTCCGTTTATGAAAGTGGGTACTTTTTTCTATATATTTTTACAGTGACAATGTGATATATTATTTATGGACCCCGACGAGGGGCATGCACCTCTGAAAGGTACCGAAATTATAAGGAGGTGTATCGTATGGAAAACACTATTATCGTGTTAGTACTGCAAGGCTTAATCTTTCCTTTGGTTGTAGCATTTTGCAGTTTCAAATGGTTTGATAAATAGAACCATTATTAAATATTAAAACACCTCTGAATAGATAAAAAAAGCCCCACCTTACGGCAATAAGGTGGGGTTTGGTGTATCAAAAAACACCTATCGTGTTAGATTTTTTGCCGACGCTCCGACAAGACGAAAACATATAACAGACGAAACTTTTCGTCACTTATAATATATCAATCACTGTCACGAGTGTCAATAAATTTGACTATTATAAAAAAATTAGTCACTCTTGGCTAATTATAACTTAGTAGCAAACTGCTTACCGCCATCAGCACCAATCTTAATGAACCGTTGTTTCTTAGAATATGAAGTATATTGTCCCCATACCCAACCATCTTGAGTAAATACTTTCTCTAATGAAATGGTATCGTCTTTATCATACATGTAGCCTTCTTCGGTAATTGAAGCTTTACCTTCATGTGGTTCTGTTCTTACCCATACTTTGGTATTGAATATATATACACCAATAGATTGAGGTAGTTTAACTGGTTCTTTCGTGCCTGCTTTCAATTCTTCTTTATACTTGGCAACTTCTACTTGCACGGCTGTGTAATTGTAGCCTGCTTTAGTCAAACGATCCTTACGTTTTTGACCATTACCCCAGTCGCCACGATAGACTTGTTTAGCAACCTCACGATTAGTTAATTTAACGCTAGGTGTAGACGGGGTGCTAGGTTTGCTGTCTTCTAATCCTGGCTTATCAATGTAGACAATACCTCGTTGAGAGTCTACAAGCTTTCCAGTAGTCACATACAATTCTAAGTCTTTCTTCCATAGTTTCCATTTCTTCCAATCATCTTTCATCCAGTTTCCAGGACAAGATTTACGAGAAGCGTCATAGTGACGGACAACCCGTGATAAAGGCACGTTAAATTTCTTCATTAGATAAGCAAAGACTAGAATCGCTTCTAAACGAGTGCGTGGGTGGAAATCCCATTCCCAAACATTTGAACCAGTAGATGTATCTTGACACAATTCGATACCAATAGCGTTTTGATTAGTAATTCCATATTTACCACGACCATCTCCCACATGCCAAGCCACTCGATTGAAAGGAACGACTTGCACATCGTGATTTGGATCCAAGAATAGTTGTGCGGATGCTTCTCTATATTTTTCTCTAAAATATTTAGCATTACCGTATGCTTGACCTGCTGCACCGACAAAGTGCAAGACCAAGTGAAGAACTTGGTCTGCTGACATCCAACCGCCTAAATTAATAGAGGTTAGCATTTGTTCAAATTTTCTGACTTCATATTTATTCATTGTTATTCACTCCTTTATTAATTCGTTGCCCTGTATGATATAACCCAGTTGCAGAAGCACCATAAACTATACCTTGGAAACCGTGAACAAATAAGTCTTGACCATAATATACGCCATAAAAAATTCCCATTACTAAGCCTAATGTGACGGCTAGTAAAGGGATAAATTTACTTGGTATATATTGCTTCAATAGTTCAGTGAGTATCATAGTTACTGGTACGATAAATAAGTTGAATTCCATTTTCATTTCTCCTTTTTGATGATTGTAGTAATACGTTCCTCGTGTTTTATAATGTTATCTTCGTTTTCACCAATACGTTCCTCGTGACGAGCTAACACTGAATGAATGCGTTCGCGATCTTTTTGAGATTCTTTTAAATCATACGATAGATTTACCATTGTTTCCTGAAGAGACTTCATTGTCTCGTCAATTTTACTTACTATTTTTTGGAAAGGTTGAACTACTAATGCAGCAAGAGAGACGATCGTAATGATCGCCCCCGCCGCACTAGCTAATTGAATTAAATCTATTGTCATGTTATCTCCCTTTCTAAGGTTTTTCGTTTTCTTCTTCTGGTGATGGATCAGGTTCAATCAATCCTTCTTCAATGCATTTTTTTCTAACGTCTTCACGCCATAATTCAGGAACTCGCTTAATAGTCCACCCAGTCCTATCGCTATGTCTAATTAAATTTACGAACATATTTACCATAATTAAAAACCTCCTAATAAGCTTTCGGCTAATTCACCAATCAACATTTGCAATTCTAACTTAGCATCTGCGACTTGCTGGCCCATTTCGGCTTTTGCTTTGGCTGTTTCTTCGTCGATTTTAAGCTTAGCGTCCTTTAGTTCTTCCTTAATGCTTCGAATTGCATTTTCAGGATTCAAGCGGTCACGGATTGCTTGCTTGCATAATTCGATGACTTCCTTGTCTGTTTTTTTCGTTTGGTCACCGATCAATTCGATTGTATCGAAAGACGAGTTACGCCCTTCGTTGTATTCCAAGTGTACGATAGTGTTTCCGTTAGGCATCAAAAGCATTTCTGTTAATTTATACATTTATATTCCTCCTAATTAAATTGGGTTACTTAAACTAGCAATAGCCTGTTCTAAAAACTTTATCTTTTCATAAATCGTAACGTTTGCGCCAATCCTAATATCGTTATTCGCCCAGTCAATCACTCCGTTTGCGATGTAAGCGTCCAACTGTTCTTTGGTTGGTTCGTTGCCTGCGCCGAAGGTTGAGGTTAAGTCTATAACGATAGGTTCTTTTATTTTTATAACGTCGCCTATTTGATAAGTTCCACTGTCGCTTGTTCTATGTCTTAATAGAATAGGACCCGATCCTTCGGTAGTAGGTGTTATAACTACCGAATAGTTAGTCATAATATTAGCTATAATGCTTAATTTCGACTGTTCTCCGTATCCTCTAAAAGAAATGGAAGTGACAGAATTATATTTGAACAAACCATTTAGACTAAAGTAGTATTTATGATTAGGGTTCCAATAAGTTTCGGATTCCATTCTAAAACTTGGGTAAGAATCTAAATTATTTATAGCGATTGTGTATTCTTGCCCGCTTTTTTCGACAGTTCCAATCGTGTTTCCTGTTATGTTTTTAATTAAATTTTTAACCGTCATCGACTGCTTGAAATCTTTCCCATTCTTGCTGACCATATCTTCGGGCGCAGGTGTCCAGTCGGTTGCGATTGAACCTTTTTCAATTTTGAAATTTCTAAAAGCAACATAAGTAGCGAATTTAGAACCAAACGCATGAGTATATGCTTGTAACCCTATGCCTATATCTTCGCTCAATGTGAATGTATAAGATACTTTTTTCCATTCTATTGAAAATTGAGAACGACCAATGTATTTTATTGTCGATGCCGAGCCATTTTTTATAGTAGATAAACGTATTGATGATGTTTCAGGATTATTCTCTCCTATTTTTGCTTCAAAAGATAAGGTATAAACGCCTTTTGTAAAAAAAGGGCAGTCTTTATAACTATAAGCTATTGGTTTAGTGCCTTTATAATCATTAATTTCGTACGTATCTCCTGTACTAGCAATAGGTTTGTTTAAATATGAATTTTTTAGTAAATTCCTCCCACCAATTTGTTCATTTTTAGATAGATAGTTTCCCAACGGCTGATACTTACTTTCCGCTTGTACAACAGTTGTATAATTTCCTTTAGGTTGATATTTAAAATCAGATTGTTCTTCTGTTAGATATGGCGATAAGTCAGTCGGTTCTCCTCTCAATTCCAAGATTTGTTCTTCGGTCAAGTCTTTGTATTCTAAAGGATCGCCTTTATCACCTTTTGGTCCTCTAGCTTGAAACCCTGTATCTTCCCCGCCGATTATCCATGTACCATCTGAATCGATTCTAGGTGTTACTCTAGGCTTGACTAAGTTTGCAACTTCGTCAGCCGATGCCTTTTCTACTTTAGGCACGATGCGATCGATTAGTTCATCTACCCCAACCATACTGATAATGTTCAAGTCGCTTCCTTTCGAAGATGGTGTGATCCGCCAAAAGTAACGATGTTCAGACGGAAAGATGTATTTATTATTAACGATAAACTCCATGTAATATTCGTTAGGCAACAAATCGATTGAAATTGATAAGCTTACCAATCCATCCGATCCGACTGTTGTATTAGCAATTGTCAATTTCTCTTTAAAGTTAGTAGTCATTAAAACAACTTCAACTGGCTTACCCACAATATTTAATTCGTCACTGTCATAGTCGACTAACTTAAATTTTAATAAAGTCTTGTCGCCTTGTTTAAGGACTGTTCCCGAGTTAAGGTCTTGGACGGATAGAATTCCGTGTCCATGCATATTATCCCTCCGTTTCTTCTTCTAGTTGCTTTTTCATTTCTGAAATTTCAATATCTTTTTCCTTAATTTGTTTGATTAACTGATTAATAATACTGTTTTTTGTTTCAAGTGTTTTGGCTAGAAATAGTGCCATTTCTTCAGTAGATGTCATAATTTCCTCCTTTAAGCTTCTAAATATCGCCATTCAGTAGACTTGCCTTGAGAGTCAAAATCAGTTGAAATAGCAACTTTTCCGCTAGCTGAATTAATTAATCCTTGTAAATTTAAAACTGTTTGTAACAAACTGTTCACATCATATCCGTTAATTTTTACGCTTCTACCATACATACTGATGTCTCCAGTATCTGCAGCTATTTCAATTGAGTTATTAATTGCAGTAGTGCTATTGTTATTTCTATAACCTAAAACTAAATCATTCCCACTATCTGCAACAACACCAACTCCACCTTCATATGTCTGAAACCACCCGGCACGTTTTCCTCTTCGTAAAACTTGCATTCCAAAGTTGTGAAATATTGTTGTTGAGTATCCATTGTTATCTACAATTGAAATATTATCTCCTGTTATTTTTAGTTTTGAGTAAACCCCATTAAATACGTTTTCTACCCAAGTAGCTGAATAACCAGTCATTCTGTTCACATCTAGTTGATCTACAATTGCATTAGCAAAAACAGCACTGTTCGCCCGAATGCTTTCAGTGGTTAAATTTTTAGTAAAAATATTATTAGCGAATGCGTCGTCCATTAGCGTTGTTCCGTCTAACCTTATTAAGTCACCTTTTATAGAAACTCCGCCATCAGTAGCGTTTAATGCTGTTATTATTTGGTCACCTGAATCTCTTAGAATGGTTGACCATGAATCAGCCATTTGAGTTGTAACTGATGAACCTATCTGATTAGCAATCTCGGTTTTAAAAAGATTACTTGCCAATATCTGATTCGCTAACCCATCTGGGTTGCTTATTAAATGTTGCATACCATTAACTGTATGGGATAAATGATTTAAGTTAGTAACATTACCATTGGTTACCGTTGAAATAGTTTGATTAATCGAATCAACGGTCGCTTGAATGACTGCATTTTTAAATTCATCGCCCCCAGTCATTTGACTAAAGTCAATCTCAATGCCGTCAATTAAATTATTTACTTCTGTCCTTACTTCACCGTCCAATCTTTTCGCTTCATTTATAGCTTCGTTATACTTTTGCAAAGCTATTTCTTCGGCTTTCTGATTAGCTTTTCCAAGCGTTTCAAAACCAGCATCTGCAATAACTTGATTAGCCCGTTGTTCTGCGTCTTGTATCTCTTGCAATAGTTCTTTCGTTTTCGATTCAATCAATTGAAACTGAGATTTAAAACGCTCTTTATTGATTGTCTTTTCTACCCAATCTAATTTACCGTCAACTATTTCATACTGCCAAACAGTTCCATTCGATTTAAACCATAAATCACCTTCATCAGGATTTTGTGGTTCATCATCTGAATAGTAATTAGTGTTCTTTCCGTTTGCAGACTTTAAAGCGGTGATTGCGGTCTTGTTAATTTCATCAAATTTAAAGGCTAAATTGTTACCCGTATTAATTTGATTTCTAATTAAACCGTTTTGGTATGCTCCAAGCGTGACTTGCTTATATCTCTTATTCAATAGATCATATTCAACTGACACAACTCTTGCTTTGATATATATATCAAACTCTTCTTCGTAAACTTCTAAGGTGTCACCTAAGTTCACAGATTCTAAAGATCGATAATCCTTATACTCTTCTGTCTTATTTAAAGTGACAAAGTTCACCTTGTAAGTCGCTTTAGGTTTGTCTATACCGCTATCAAAAGCTTTTTTGCAAGCTTGACGCATTTCTGAATAGACTCGTTGCTTTTCTAGATCAGAAAGCTTTTCAAAATCACCCTCGAACTCACTCTTAACCTCTATCACTTTTATAGTTGGATGTGGGTAGTTATTAATCAAAGGGCTATCTACGTATTTTCCAGGTAATAAAATTCCGTTAGGTCCTTTTGGTAATATCCTAGTCGCTACGCTGTCAATATCGATTTCTCTTTCAAAACCTGTGAGATTTTTGCTCGACCTGATGGAATCTTTTAAATCCTTTCCAATCCGTTTTTTCATAGATAGAGTGAACCTTAAGCGCTGTAATTCTCCGCCCATTCGATTGATAAATGTATTTTCATCCGTTCCGATAATTGCTTCCATTGGGTTTTTTTGAACAATTCGAATATTTGCTTGTTTATTAATATCACTAAAAAGTTTAAATCGATGTGGGAATTGAGTATTCATCGATATATGATCCATTGCTGTTTGACCCGTTAAACCAACGATATTTATTTCTTCAATAAAGTTATCAATTAAATCGTATGTGATATGTTCCGCATATATCTCGTAATTAGTGAGTGTAATTTTTATTTTACGAACACGGTAATAATCTTCTTCATCATTCATGTCGATTATTTTTAAGATATCCAATTCATTAGGAAGCTTTTTTTTATCAACACCTTCTGATCGATGTGGAATCACAACTTTTACATACTGTTCCCCATTCAATGCGGAAAAGTAAGTAGCCTCTTTCGCCCAATTATCTAATATAGGACGTCCGACGCCTGCCAGTTCGTCATTAGTAATGGCTGATTTATTAAATACAGAAATCATAAGTATCGCTCCTTAAACTCCACTTCAATTGAAGAAACATTACCTTTGGTTGAAATTGTGTTCCAACCCATAGGCAACTCTGGAAAGTGTTTTGTATGTATTTTTTCAGTAGATGTATTAGGCGTTAAGGGATTGTAGTAATCTAGCTTTTCGCAATCAATTATGATTTGATCCCGCATACCTTCAATCGTCATCGAGATATCATTTACAGTTAAAACTATATTCCCAGTTCCCTTTATGTGTATGATTGGTAAAGCTTTATAAGTTCCGCGATTATCCACTTTAATGGAGTTAGTTCCCTTACTAATGTTTCGGTGTTTATAATACTCGAAAGGGTCTAAAATCATATCGATATTAAATTCACCCTTTTGATAGAATTCATTTTCGATATTGCCTATTTTCGCAGACTTAACACGGTGATAAAATTCCGGATCATCACCAAAGATCATATTAAAAGAGCGTTTATTTAAAAACGCCCCTTTAAACTCTCTTAATTTAGGTTTTAAATTTTCTTCTAGAATGTTTACTTTTAGAGTGATTGGTCTATTCTTTAGTGAACCAAATTCAGTTAATCCTCCGTCTAACAAATCAATATTATCATGGTGAACAACTTCTCTTTCAGCAGTTGGTATAAGCGGTCTCTCTACAAGACATAGATTATGGTGACTTAAAACAATTTCATCAAAATATACATCTAGCATTTTAAACCAACCCCAATCCTCTATTAATTCGTACTTCTTTTTTGCCTAACTCTACATCGATGATGTCGACCATTTTATAAACATCGTAATCGCTAGAAACATCTGCATATACATTAACAGTGTTTCCTTCATATTCTTGATTAGTAATATTCGTTGCTTTAACAATACCCGCACCAATTTCACCTAATATTTTAGAAGTTAATGGAAGGATCGCTTCTGGGCCTGCTTCCCCACCTACGTGGAAGTTATTTCCATCAAATCCGAATGGGGATGCTCCAGTCATCAAACCACCATCTTTATACCAACTGATACCAAATGATGGAATTCTTGGCGGATTTAAACTAAATCTTCCACTAACTGAGAAGTGAGGTAATTTCAATCGAGGCAACGACCAACTAAAATTAAAGAAGCTCTTGATACGATTGATACCATTTCTAACCGCATCTCTAGCTCCGTTGATTTTATCGGTGATTGTATCTTTTATTATTGAAAATATAGAAGCCACTTTATCTTTAGCTGAAATAAAACCATTAATCATAAAGTCTTTAGATGCCTCAACTCCCTGTGATACTCCTGATTTAATACGTTCCCACGCTTGAGATACCGTTTGTTTTACGGTCTCCCATGCGCCACGCCAATCGCCATTAATCAATTGCATTGTCGCTTTTACAATGCCTAGAATAAAATCTAGCGCTCCCTGGATAATGCCTTGAATAATTGGCCATATAGTTTGAGTGACTCCTTGAATTAAGCCCCAAACTAAGGCAACTTTATTAAAAACTTGATCCATTATTAAGAAGATAAACGTTTTTATCCAGCCCCATACTGTATTAATCGTTTGTTTTATTAGTTCGTTGTTTTCATTCCACCAACTCGTCAATGTACCCCAAATGCTCATTACGAAATCACTAATTGATTGAATGATAGGTTCCATGAACTCTTTGATTGCATTCCATGTGTTTATAACGTTTTCTCTAAATTGATCATTAGTTTCCCATAGGTGTTTTAAAACAAGTCCAAGGCCTACTATGACGCCGATAACTAGTGCGATAGGTGCAATAATAGTTGTAATAACTGAACCAAACACAGAGAAAGCTGCAATCAAAACGGCTATGATAGGCGCTAACATCCCTAACACCGTTACTATTATTCCGATAATTACAATGAATTCTTTAGTGGGTTCAGATAACTCGGAAAACCAATCCGCGACTTTTTGCAACAATCCCGCTAATGATTTTAAGATTGGTGCCAGTACCTTGCCAATTTCTTCTCCGATATCACTCATCACCAATTTAAGAGCGTTTTGTGCCATTTCAAATTCTTTAATTGGATCAAGAGTATCTTCATAAGTATCTGTTACTTTCCCCGCTGCTTCTTCTGATGCTTTAGATAATTCTTCCATGCTAAAGGTTCCACGTTTTATAGCATCAACCATACGTACAGCACCTTTTGTACCAAATACTTCTTGAGCAATGTTTAGCGCTTCAGTTTCATCGCTAGTATTCATAATTGCATCTATTGTACCTTTTAGACCTTCTTGTAAAGTCTTTCCATCTTTCGCATAAATAACAGATGCTTTACTTAAACTACTTAATGCTTGACTGGAATCTACTCCGGCTTGTTCGAATTGACCCATCAGAGCCACACCTTCGCCAAATTCAAGACCCAAGGCCTTAATTTGTGGTGCACCTTCAATTGTTTTTTGCATGAGATCATCAACTGATTGACCAGTTCCTTGTGCCACCATTGTAGTGGAATCTAATACGTCGCCTAACCAGTCAGCAGATAACCCGTAAGCTTCTAGTGCTTGTTTGGCCATAATGGATGTATCAGTAACATGTGATCCATTGATTTCTGAATAACGAATAATATCTTTGGAAGTTTCCTTCAAAGCGTCTCCAGTTAAACCAAATTGCGTGTTTACTTCTCCCACTGCGTTACCAATCGTTTCAAAGTCAGCGGGTATTTCAGTAGCAATCTGTTTTGCTTGTTGTTTCATTTCCTCTAAAGGCTTGCCTGTTGCGCCTGTCTTAGTAGTGATGATATCCATTCCAGCATCTACTTCTCTAAACGCTTCTAAAGCCTGCTGACCCATTTCAATAAGCTTCTCACTAATGTTCTGCAATTGATCGCCAAACTCCATCAGTAAATCAGCTTTCATTGTTGTATTCAGCTTATCCATGCCATCTTGAGCATCACCAGATGCGCTCTTTATATCACGCATTTCGTTCTCAACTTGATTAAATGCTGTCTTGGATTCATTTAATGCCGTTTCAAGTTGCATGACTTCTCTTGAGTTTTCACCATATTCTTTTTTGGCTAATTCAAGTTGTTTTTCTAAATTTTGAACTTGTTTACCAACCAGTTCAGATTGCTGGGCTAAGCCTTTTTCAGCCATCTCTAATTTTTCTGCATCGGTCGCTGTTTCAGACATAGACGATTGTTGAAGCTTTAATTCACTGTTTAACTTCTTGCTCTCATCAGCTAATTGAACTTGTTCGTTTTGCAAGTCTGCAATTGCTTGTTTGTTATGTTCGCTTTCTTGTGCTGATTCACTCATAGCACTTTTGGACTTATCAAGCGCTTGCGTGGTTTCGGTAATAGAATTCTTTAACCGTTCCTCGTTACGTTGAGCGTCTAATAACTTATTGCCCCAAGACTGTGCTTCTTTTGAATTCTCGCCCATAATCTGTTTTGCCTGTTCGAATGCTTGAGCGGTTAGTTCGGTTTTTTGTTTAGCTAAATCATATTCTTGCGATAACTTACATAAACTTGCTTCAAGTTTATCTGTCTCAGAACCAGTTAATCGCATTTCTTCTTTTTGAAGTCTGAACTCTTTATTCAATGTGGTTAGACCTGAATTGATGTCTTTGATACCGCTATTAAATTCCGAGTTCAGGACTTTATAGCGAACTTTTACTTCTTTTTCAGCCATTTATTGCCTCCTTTCATAATTATTCACTATGTTTATATGCTTCTAAAATTACTTTGTTGTATGCCAATTCTTCCAATTCAACAAAAGGGATAGTTAAAACGGTTTCCAAATTTATATCAAATAAAAAAGCGTAATAACTGATCAATTCTATGATGGTTATTACGCTATAATCGATGCGGGGAGTTCTTTTGTTGGAACCGTCCTTTACTTTTTTGTTGCTTTAGTTATTGCATCTTTAAACTGTGATTTTTGTCCTGCTTTTCCGCCCATAATCATATTTACGAAGATCATAGCTAACACATCCATATCAAGTGGGCATTCATCTTCAAATTCTTTGAATGACATTTTGCCACCAGCATTTTTGTAAGACATAAATGCCACACCTAATAAATCTTCAATTTTTAAATTCTGAGCAGCAACATTATTTGTTAGCATCTTGTTGATAAAATCTTTCGGAATAATTTCATCCTCTTGATATTTCTTAACCATTCCTAAAGATACTTTCGTTTTAACTGGAACGATCTCACCGTTGCTTAACTCAATTTCTTTAATTTCTCTTATATTCATGACGCCATTCCTCCTTGACATTAAACTGATTGTGCTTTGACTAAATCTTCGCTAAATTGTGCGTTCCAAGCATTAACAATTGCTTGATCAGATGTACTTTCCACGATCATTTCATAGTAGCAATAACCGTTTTTATCCATTAAAGCAGAGAAATCGATTTCTACTTCCGCAATTTCATCCTCACCATTTGTAAAGACACGTTTTAGTCCACCGGTCCAGGACATATTAGGCAATGCAATTAATTTACGATTTTCTCGTGCAATATCATAAACATCCCATGTTGCTGACCCTGATCCACCGTAAGAATTGCGTCCGTATCCTTTAACTCCTTCTTTTAATCCGTCTCCAGATAAACCGAATACAACTTCTGCCATGGCTAGAGTTAAATGTCCGGTAAATGTTCCTGTTAGCTTTTCGATAATAGTTACTTCTTTAACAACTTTACCTTCGCATCGTTTAATGATTGGTCTTGTTTCTGGTTCGATTGAAACTGATCCAGTACAACCGATAGGCATAGCCGCTAGTAAAAGACCTTCTGAAGCTTTACGAAACATTCCGTTTGTGATTTCAAAATGGTCAAATTGTTCTGTTCCTAACATATTTAATATTCCTCCTGTTTTATAATTCTGCAGCTTTAAGCAGCACATCTGTTAATTGTATTGTTATTGATCCTTCTACTTGTTTCAAACCTAATTGGAAGAAAATTTGTTCTTTTAAGTTTTTTGATCCAACCCCGTCATTCGGGAAAACTAAGTAATTAAATTTTTTCTTAGGCATTATTTCAAAGCCTAAATTTTCCATCTTCTGTTTTAAAGAAGAACTATCTTTTGCGTGACGCTTACTAACTCGACTAACTGGCATTAAACCAATAATCGCTCGCATAGCTTCTGGAGCGCCTTTAGACTCTAGAAAATTATTGGTCACTTTTTCAGCTTTATTTGGTACTTTTTGAAATGCTTCTAATAGCTCTTCGTTATCTTCAAATTCAATACTGAATTTAACCATTACCGACACAACCTAAAAATTTGAGTGAAATTCAATGTGATGACTAATGCTGTTTGATCCGTCTCCTTGAACTTTGCTTCTTCACGTGATGAGTCTACAAAGGTAAGGCCATATCTAATTAATTCGTCAATAAGTGTTATTTCATCAATATCATCATGCGTTTTAGAAATGTACAAGACTGTAAAATTCATCCTATATTGGTTGGCTCCTTCAGCACGGAAGATGTTCCCCTTATCGTTATAAATGAAGAAAGAATCAAAGTTATTGATTTCGTCTTTATTCAAATCAATCGCAAAGACAGGATGTTCTCTATCTTCCATAGCTTTTATAATGCGGTCTAATTTAATTTGACTCGATACGGTCATTTGCATCTAATTCACCCACTTTCTTTAAAAATAGATAAATATATTTTCGATCTCTGTCGGGGTCCATTGTTAGAATTTCGTACATAGTTTGCTCGATTTCTACCTTATGCGAAGTGTGAATATCTTTTGTGAAATAAACTTTTACTTTCATTAATACTTCTGATATATGACCAACATGATATTCATCAAACCGTTGATTGATAGAAACGTAATTAAAAAAGAGGTTACCCGTTCGGATAAACCTCTCTCCAGTTACTTTTCGATGAGCGTCACGTTCTGTTTTGATCTCTCCAAAGAATAGCCTACCGTCTTTAAGCAATTCTTCCATTTTATTTACCACTTCGATTCACTCCATTCTCTATTTGAAGCTTTAAGAGATCGTGACGATAATCATATTCAAATGTGCTTGGCAAAGCGCTAATTGCATACCTTACATGAGCTTTTAACAGTTTCATAGCTAATGAACCGTACTTATACTCAGACAGCCCACAGATTGAATTTATGACAGTTTTAGTTTCTTCTATCAATTCTAGGATTTCATCATCCATATAAGAAAAGGTAATCTTTAAGTGTCGCTTTACAATGGGTAAGATTTCTTCATTCGACATAATTAAAAGACCCCCTTATACAAGAAGGTCTATTAATTCAGCTTTAGTCATTTTCACATCATGTGAAATATCTTTATCCTCAAGTAAAGCAATCAGATCCTTTTTTGCCTTGGATTCTAACTCCTTTTTACTTAACGTTTTGATAAAACCTAATTTAATCAGTTTTTCAATGCGTTCTTCTGTCGGCTTTAATCCATTTCGAGGGTATTGATCACTTTTATTATTTAAGTATTCATTATCCTCTGCGTCGTGAAAATTTTTGATTACTTTATACATATAATTCACTCCTATACTGAAGGGGCTGCTTCTATTTTCTGCGGGCTAATTGAGTCTTGCTTTACAATTTCAGCTTTTGGATCTGCTGCAACTGGGGTAATGCCTTGAATACCTGCTAAGTTTAGCACCACAAAAGCATTAGCATTTTTAGCGACACCATTTGTAAACATCTTTCCGATATAAAGGTCCATATCTTCAATAGCAAGTGTTTCTTCGTACTTACGAATATCTAACTGTCCTGCAACTGCTAATAAATAGTTTTTAGGTACACCATATACTGCTTTATCAACTGGCACGGCATAAGAAGGAATAATTGTTTCACCATAAGGCAATCCAACTTGTTTCCATGAACCGTCAATCTCGTTCTTAAAGAATAGAGCAGGATCAATTTTTGTTGCAATTGTTTCCGGGTTTGCGATTAAAGCGACTTGTCCATTTAAAGTTTTCTCTTTAGCTAATAAAGCTCGCGCTCCGCCTAATGAATTAGGTGTGAATTCAGTAATGGATACCGGTGTTTTCTCTGGATAGACTCCATCTATTGATCCAGATAACTTACGCATCATACCGATTGGTTTTAATTTACCGTCACCGTTTATTACTCCAGCTTCTAATGTAGCAGTCATAACTTCACGTAAGCTTGTAGTCACGAAGTTAGCTAACCAAGATGGACCTAATTGGAAGTAACCTTTTGGCAAGGCAATGAAACCATGTAGCTTAACTACCGTCATTTCTAAATTCTTGAATGTGCGTAATAGAATTTGCTTAATATCTGCAGGGATTTCTGACCAGTAGGCGGTTACTTCAGTTGGGTCTGCATAGATATATTTAATAACCGCTTCTGTATATCGCGTATCAATTGCAGATAAAAGCGGATGTTCTTTAGTGATATCGGAGAGGACATTTTCGATAATTGTTGTTGGGAAAGCAGCTTCTAGACCATCTAATTTTTGTTTCTCTACCGCTTCATTAAAGAATTTCATTTCTTTAGAAGTGATTGGCATGCGAACGCCACGTGCTACTAAAATTTGATCGTCCTGAATTGCTGAATATAATTCACTTGTTTTATTCTGTGCCATTTTTTTAGCTTGTTCAGCCATATTATCAAACAAAGCACTAAATGCTTCCTTCGTTTCTTCTTCTTTGCCTTCTGCCATTGCTTCATAAGCATTTTTCTTTAATGCTTCAAAATCGATTGTTTTTTCTTCAAAATTTTTCATTAATTAATTCCTCCTAAAAAGTTTTTAAGTAAATTTTTTTGTGGTTTTGGTTCTTCTTGTTTCTTTTCTTTCAACTGATCCTCTAACTTCTCTTGCACTTTTGCAGCTACTTCAGCAATTATTTCGTTAGACACCAAAGTAATGCCATCTAATCCGATTAATCCACCATTTGCTTTTGTACCTTTTTCATCTTCAGTATCTACAACTTTTTCTGGTTCTGGTTCAATTTCATCTTCAATGTCTACGTTGCCAACTTCATCAGCAAATCCATTTTCAACAGCTTCTTGAGCGGTCAACCAAGTTTCAGCAGTTAAAAAATCACTGATTGTCTTTTCATCAAGACCTGTTTTAGTCTGATAAATAGAAATCAATGATTTGTCGATAGTTTCTAAAGCATTAAGTGTTTTTTGAATATCTTGCTTATTGCCCCATGCCATCGTGGAAGCTTCATGCACCATCATGCTTGACCCTTGATCCATAATGACCTTATCAGCACCCATAGCGATAATTGATGCAGCACTTGCAGCCAATGCAGTAACTTCAATGGTAACGTGATTATCCAAAGACTTTAATAAGTTACATATTGAAATACCTTCAAAAACATCTCCACCCGGGGAATTCAACCGAATGTTAATATCGCCATCAACTCCAGATAACGCATTTTCGATTAATTTCTCATTTATAGTGTCTGTTTCATCTTCCCACGGATATGGTTTGCCGACCACTCCAGATAGTGTTAAAACAGTCTTATTATTGACTACTTCATTTTTAAATTGGAAAGGTATGTTTTTTAACTTCTTATTCATTCGCGTCCTCCTTTCTTAGTTGATGGAAAAGTTTAATGTCATATTCAGGACAAAATAAAAAGACCGTCATTTGACCGTCTGAAAAATTTATATTTGGTTAAGCTCTTTGCTAGTCAAGATACACTTGGATCACTACTCCTTATCTTCACTTTTCTCCAGTTGTTCATAGTTCTTAGTTACTTTTATTTCATCCATCTTAGCTTGTTCAATTCGCTCCCATTCTAATGCCTCACGCATTTCATTAGGTGTCGCGATACTTGCTGCTATTAATTTATCTGCTGCAGCAGCAAACGATACTACATTGTAAGTTTGGATAGTTCCTGTAACTAATTTAATTTTAGAACCTTTTATTAAACCTTCTTTCTTATAAAGTTTGCGGTTTAATTCAGTCTCTATTTCTTTTGCAAGTGGTCGAATAGTAAATGTCACAAAGTTTTCTGTCATAGCTTCCACATCAGCTACATCCCCTTTGAGCAGTCCGCGTGGAATGCCAAAAGCATCTGCAGTAAAATTGATGATTGAATCAAACAAATTATAAATTTCTGCTTGCTGTTTTTCATCCCCTTTTCCTTCGAAAAGCGTTTCGATTTCTAACCCTTCTTCTAAGGGCGTTAAAGTATCGCCACCTTTAAATAAATTCTTAAATCGATGTTGCATCAATTCATCCACTGGATCGACTTCTTCAATTTCTCCATCTTCGTTTTCAACTTCAGTCGGCTGTTGATTAAACATTGATCCAATATTAAGAACTAGCTTTAACGAACGATCTCTTATATATGCTTCTGATGCCACGGATAAGAATCGGCCATACTCGCGGTATAGACCGTCTACAATCGCCTTTACTTCTTTGTTTGGTAATTGGAACCTAAGCACATCAGATTCTCTATAAGACTCGTTTAAAACGATACCGCCGTATAAATGGATATTCTTGTAAATATTTCCAATAAAGCTACCTTCTACAACCTCGTAACTTTCTGCCACCACAAAATCGCCTTCTAAATTTTGAATGACTAAAGCCCCGCGTTCGTCATATACCATCTCATGCACTAACTGATATAAGAAATCGTGCATGTTCATATTCTTATTCGGTTCAAAGTTAAACTTCCACCAGTAATGATCTTCAATCTTCTCGTACTCTTTGTAGGTTTCAAATTTACAAAGACTTAATGCACTAGCTAATTTATTGACACACAATTGAATAGCATACCTATGGAAGTGAACGCTATTCGAAGTTGTTTGAATAAGTGTTTCTAGTTGTTTCCTTGATAAGCTGGTTCTAACTTGTGGATTACTATGCGATCCACTCCACCCAAAAATGTCAAATATTCCCATGTTTCACCACCTTTCTAATATGTATAGGTTTTGAGACTTTTTCTAATTTTCACAACTAGAACATTAAGCTTATCTCTATGCTGCAAAGCGTGAAGTAAAGCCATAAATCCATCTGTTTTTCTTAACTTCGGTTCGATCTTTTCATAAGTCATATTCCCTTTACCATCTCGATGTTTATAAGTGTTCCATGTATACCAATTCATCATAAAATCTTTGCCCCACTTGATACGATTAAAAGCGAATATCTCATTGACGAACGGCTCTAATTCTGTGTGGGTTCTTGATCCGCTTCGAGATAATGTTAGTTTATTAAATCCATTCTTTTCGAATTCGTCAGACAAATAACTGATACGATACATATCAGTGCAAATATCTTTGATGCGATACTTCTTAGATTGTTTAATAAACCAACCTGCTACATGGCTAGGCGATATAATATCATCATTTATGATTGTTATTCTTCCTTCTTTCACACCCACATCAATTGGCACCTTATAATTACGTCCTTGTAGAGATCGATGGCAGATAAATGTGTGTGACTTCCAATAATAGATGTCATCAACTTTAAACAGCAAGCCCACAACAACAAAGTCCGTTGTATCTGCATAATCAATACCTCCAATACAATTCATTCCATCTAAATTAATAACTTCATCGTTAGCTTCTAAGAGATTCTCCCACGTGGTTACCGACTCGTGACTATCATTCATAGGAATGTTCATTCTTGTAGTCATAAATTCAATTTTAGATGAACCACGGTCTTCAAGTTTTTCGTATTCATCAACCATCTCTTGCCTAAGAGTAGGGAAGTATCTAAGCGATGGATTGGCTTTCTCCCATTTAGTTTTGTCGTGAACTTCCTCCGCATCATCTAATTTGCAAATAAATGGAAATGTCTTTCGATTTGGCCGATCTCCGTTTAAAATTAAAACCGATTCATCTTTCAACATATCTAGGAAACCGCCACGATTGTATCCATCAGTCGTAAAATAAAAACGCCTAGGGTTATCTTTCTTCCCTAGACCTGATATGAACACTTTGACTGATTTTTCATCATCGTATGAGTGTATTTCATCAAAGATGACAGCCCCTTGTCGTCCACCATATTTTGTTTTGTGATTATTAGTCCGATACATAACGCGGCTTCTTGTTTTTTTAAAAATGTATTGTTCTTTGGTGAAATAGAAGTGCTTCCTGAATTTTTTTTCTTGATTATTTTGCTTATCATCGTCGAGTATTTCCCAAAATTCATTAAAAGATTCTTTTGCTTGGTCTTCGGAAGTGGCGACAATATCAATATGATATTTCTTCACTGGTTCAGTAGTTGCTAAAGCCATTTCTAGCCTTGACATAAAACCTGTCTTACCGCCACCCCTCCCCATCATGACTAAGAATTCATTAAACATAATCATATCGTTTTGATCATACACGCCAAACACGAATGCTGTTACAAACTCTTGCCACGGCATCAATTCGCCTTCAAAATACTGGTTCATTCTACGAATAGCTTTATCAATCAAATCACTTTTTATAACTGCATCCTTTAATTTTTCTCGAAGGTATTTCATTAACAGCTTTTGTTCTTTACACGATTCGATTTCACCGGACTCGACCATGTTCATGTATTTATCTATTGCAGGATGATAACTAGAATTCATCTCCATCTTCATCACCGCCTAGCATTCGCAATGTTTCTGACGTGATGCCAAGTTGTTTTAGGATGTTCATCATTTGACTGTTCACCTTATTGTATTCTCCAACAGATTCGTTCTTTTTAACTCCTTTAGAAGTTTCAGAGTTCTGCCATTCAACCGCAACACCGCGTTCCTTAATGTCATTCCAAAGCATTTCTTTAATTTCATAAAGCCTACAATAGTCGTCCACAAGATTATAGAAATGCTCACCGTAAATACCCGCATCTTCAAGAAATAGAGTTAAATCTTCTCGGATTTTATTAACTGTTTTCTTTTTCGCCATTTAATACCCCCTCTCACGCGCGCGCGAATATTTTTCCGGAGTCTTCCCCCCTCCCCGTTGTCTGGTTCCCCGAATTGATTTCATTTGAAATCGACCCGGGGGTCTACCATCTCTCCTCGTTTGTGAATCTCTTTTTATTTAACAATAATTTCTCTGGATGTTCTTTGTTGTGACATATATTGCATAAGCTCAGTAAGTTCTCTAAAGATAATGCAAGCATCGGATTGTCTCTCACATGGACTACGTGGTGGACCATCTCTGCCGGCGTATGCTTGCCTTCTGCCTTGCACACTTGACACTCATTGTTGTCTATCTTCATTCGCATAGCTCTAACCTTGCGCCACTGTGTGGAGTGATAGAACCTTATGAGATTGTCCTCTGCAATCCATCTGTTTAGTTTAGCTAGGAACTGTTTGTTCATGTGCATTTATCCTTTGGTCTTATGCATAATAAAAAGACACCTGATGGGGTGTCTTTGGTATGGTTAGAATCCAGTGAATCTTCCATTATTTGGAACAATTTTTGCATTTGTCACTTCAGAAAAATTTATTAGAATTTGTTGTCCGCTTTCATCTTCGCAAATCTCAACAACTTTTCTGTCAATTTTTCGCTTTACTTGAATAAGAACATCTTTATCATTCATCTCATTTTCAATATTAAGTCTTATATTTAAGAAATGGTTATGTTCATATTCTAATCTTATTAATTGACTCATCAGCATATTATCACCTCCTCATTATTTAATAAATAAAATATATCAAAAACCACCCTCGTCGTATAGGGTGGTTAAGAAAGGAGGTGATCTGGTTGTTCGAATATGCGGACTAATCACAATCCGCTATGCAATCGGCAAGGTATCGAACCTTGCTAATATCCAATCGATTGCTAAGCCATTTATCTTTAAATATTTTATAACTCAACACATAGACTTTTATTTTATATACTGACCATAATAGCCACCAGTCTGTTAGTTTTCCAATCGCTCATAGGCGAACTGCATCAACTGGAATTAAAATAGAAAAGGAATGAAGTGTGGTCTTTCTTTCAACTTTCCACAATACAAATATAACACGTATTTACCCATCTAAAGTGCAACGATAGTGCAATCATTTAATGAATCCCAGTTCATCAGCAAGCCTACTGAAAAAGTTATTCCTTAAATTAATACATTGTCTTCTGCTGAAGTTGACGTCCTGCGCTATCCCTTCCCACGTTTTCACTCGCGGTTTAGTGAAGTAGTACATTTTAATAATCTCTTTAACACCCCTTCCAGAATGATCTAAGCATTTTTCAATCGCCTGTTTTTGAAATTTAATACGGTTAAGTTGTTTATCCTTTACAAGAGACAGAGCTTTACTTTCAGTTGTGTTGCTAATTTTTGGCGACCTACTACCTCCAATATTTTCATCTTGAAATTCATTGTAAGGATAAAGTATCTCATTTTTTCTTTCTCTTAAAAGTCTTTCATAATCTGGATACTCACTCAGCGTACATTCGATTTGTACAAAAGTTGATTTTCTCACTCAATCACCCCTAAATCAGATTCATTCTCGATGTTACTTCTTCGACCGCCAGCACTTCGTCATACTTCAAATTTGCTTCTCGCATAGATTCTTCATTATTTTTTGCGTCAAAGTAGTCATAAGTTTTGCTTTCTTTCACTCAAGCTCGTCCTTTCGATATATTGCAGTCATTGTCGCTATTACTAAAATTATTAGGATGATTAGGTGCATTCAGTTATCCTCCCTTTTTCCTCATTCAAAGTAACTTTTCTATCTTTCATTATTTATATTCTAAAATGGAAGATCATCTTCATTAATTTCAGTCTTTTCCATGCTCATATGAGTGAAATCTTGTATCTGTGAGCTGTGTTGTTGCTGTGTTGGTTGATTATATTGTTCATTAGTTGAAAAGCTTCCTTGTGTCTTGGTTTGTTGATTTGGAGTATATTGTTGTTGGTTATTGCTTTTGTTGTTATTTGCTACTGGTCGTTGCTCTGTGACTTCTTTAGATTCTAACAAGTGGAAATTCCTCACATTAATTTCAGTGACATAAACTTTATTTCCTTGATCATCATCATAGTTTCTTGTTTGAATGGATCCTTCTATACCTATTTGGGATCCTTTACGTGTGAAGTTAGCTAGGTTCTCAGCTGCTTTTCTCCAAATGACACATCTTATAAAATCAGCTTCTCTTTCACCATCTGCATTAGTGAAACTTCTATTTACCGCTAGAGTAAAGCTTCCAACTGGTGTGCCTGATTGAGTATGTTTGAGGTCTAATTCTTTAGTTAGACGCCCTATTAATTGGACTGTGTTAATAATAATCCCTCCTAAAAATATTCATGAATGAATTTACCAGTTTTGTAATCGTATTTTGCCAATGTTAAGGGCACTTGATACTTATTGATAAATAGCTTGGCTTTAAGTTTGAACTCTTTAGTCTGCATTCCCTTTACATCTACCACTTCGCTCTTACCATTGGTGTATGCAATTAAGAAATCAGGAACATATTTAATAGCTCTTACTGTCTTTCCTGTACTAGGATGTTCAAATTTGTCTTGAAGTATATATTCCACTTGTTGACTGAAGTTCTTAACGACTCCAGCCTTCTTTAAAAATTTCAAGTGGTTGTAATACATAGCCTCTGCTTTACTATCAAAAGTAATTCCATCAATAACTACTTTCTTTGCTCTGTATTTATGCTTCTTCTTTGGATAGAATGTCAATTAATATTGCCTCCTATTCTTTCTTAAGTAAGTTATTTAACTTCTTCTTTATCTCTTGTTGTTTTTCTTCACTAACAACTTCTGATTTCACTTCTTGTTTATTCGTCATAAAAGATGGAACTGGTTCAATTTTCTTTTGCTGATTATAGTTCTGTTTAGCTTTTTTGTTTTCATGCTCTACTCTTAGAGCTTTAACATCTTCCACTGTCTTAACATTCCGATTAAGCCAGTTCTTTAATACTCCATTGATGTACTTCATGTTTTTAATATTCATTTCGACTGCTACTTTAATAGCTTCCATAACTACATCAGGACTTATAATCTCTGACCAGTCTCGTAAGGAATCAACAACAAAAGAACTTGCTTGACCGATGTTTTCTTGATAGAAATTAACGACAATTTGAAGATTGTTATTATTTATATCTATATTCTTATTCTTATCTTCTCTTATCTTATTCTTATCTTCTTCTGGTCTGTGAGGCACCGTTAGCCTCACGTGAGTATTATTGATTAGCTTGCTATATACTTCTTTCAACGCCTCAGATGATTTTGGAAATTCATCAGAGAAAGGATCATACCCAAGTTCCTTAATTTTTTTTCGATAATATCTGACTCTCTGTCTTTCTGCATCTCCAGCTTTAACTCTTTCCATACCTTCAATATTTTGATGTTTCTCCCAATTCACAATGTCTATCATTCCGTCATCATTAATTTCAATCATAGAAAACTGCTCTAAGGTTTTGAGAGCGGCCCTCATGATATTAATTGGATGACCTAAAATAGTTGCTAACATTTCATCAGAATATGCTAGATTTTGTCCCATATAGATCATCCCACCGTCATTTATCTTGCCAGCAAGGCAAAGCATTTGAATCCATATCATGCTGATAGAGTCACCTTCTGGCATAGTGCGAATGAGTTTTATCTTTTCGTCATCAAACATATTGACGGATAACTTAATCCACTTTATATCTGCCATTTAATCACTCCCCGATATATAAACTGGTACTCCTGTCACTTCCATTATTTTTTCCTTGAACAAATTAGCATCAGAATTTGAATCAGATAAATGTAATAAATAAACTTCTTCAAGTTGACTAAAATCATTAGCTTTTAAAAATTGAATAACGTTATTTAATTCAAAATGACTAGTAAGTAATCTTGTATATCTTTTTCTATCAATCAGACCAAGCTCAAAATTATGCTGTAAACCAGGCAAGTGATAGTTACACTCGATCATTAAGTGAGTCACATTATTAAACTTATATCGTACATAATAAGTATCAGTAGCGAATAAGATACGTTTATTTCCTGGTGTATCAATTAAAAAGCCAATTGGCTCTAATGCATCATGTTCTATATCAAAAGGTAATATGCGCCACTTATTGATATTGAAAGCTTGCTTACTTTTTACTTGCATAAAGCGGAAACTATCGGGCTTATCTTGTATTCCTTCATAAGTTCCTTTTGTGCAATAAAGATTACTAGCGCATCTTTTAATAATTTGTTTTGTATATTTAGCGTGATCACTGTGTTCGTGCGAGATAAGTAATCCATCAATTTCAGAAATATCATGCTTAATATTTTTAAGATTAATTCCAGCTTCTAGCATAAGCAACTGCCCCTTATCTTCGATAAAGTAACAATTGCCAGCACTACTTGATCCGTAACTAGTAATTTTCATAACTAGAACTCTGGCTCGAGAATATTGATTTGTTCACTATGTTCTGATTGAACTTCGCTAACATCTGAAGCATCTATGATATTTTCACGAGGTTCTTGAACCTTCTTAGGTTCAATTGGATCAAACTCAAGAACATCTTTATTCGCTTTTTCTTGGATCTCATTAGTCACATCTTTAATAGATGGTGTGTCACTGTCATATTCATTTTCTGTAGTTCGATTGATAGTCTCTACTAACAAGTCACTGTCATCAGAAGTATTAACAAAGACTTTAGCAGCTCGATTAATAACTGTCCGTTTTGCCATTTCTTGTGGGAATTTCTTATGAACATTTTGCGATGTTTTAGATTGACTCCATGAAGTTTGAATCTCTTTCATGGTCATTACTGTCAATAATTCTTCCTCTTCGCTTGTCCTAATAACCGCATAAGCTCCTACTATAGGATTGTTACGATTAATTAATTCTGTCTTATGAGCTAAAAAGCGTTCTCGACCATCTTTAATTTCATAGTCAAAGTCATCACCTTCATAAATAACATTTGCCCATATATCTTTGACTTCACTTAATCGCTTAAGAACTGCTTGAGTGCCAAAATATGACCTTTGCAATTGTAATTTATCACCATAAACCACAAGGTAACATTGCGTCTTGGCTGGACTTAGCCCTTGTGTCACCATGTCTAATAACGTATTAGCAATTGATTCTTTTGTACAAAATTCTAAAGCAGGCTTACGATTTTTATCATAGGTTTCTTGAAGTTTAAAAAAGGCACTCTTCAAAGCATTTGAGAAGTTATAGTTCTTTGGTAGTGCTAACCCCTCACTTTGCATTTCATTCACTCTGTTATTAATGGAATCTGTGATATCTTTTTGTAAAATTGCTAATTCATTTGCCATATTTTTATTCTCCTATTCTTAATTCTTGATCTTTAGAAACATTCAAAGTAATTAGTTGAGTATCGATGTCAATCAATTCATTGATTCCTTCCGCATTGTCAACAAACACTGGTGGATAAACATCATTGAATTTCATCAGAGTATTTATAATATCTAGACTGGCATTAATCCTTGCAGCGTTATTCAATCCTGTAGAATAATTTTTACCATTAACAGTTGGCTCACACATTTCAATCAAACCACCGTTAATTGCATCACCAAATAACTTAAATTTAATGATTTTAAAATGACTATTGATACTATCTGTCAACATATCGACCTTAGTTTTGATAAAGTCTTCGATTAGATATTCAAGTTGCTCTAACTTGCCATATTCTTTATCTAATTTCTTTTGATCATCAATAAGTTCATTCATGCGTTCTTTTTGTTTCTCGTATAAATCAAATTGATACAGCAAATTATTTTTATTACTTACCATTTCATTTAACTCTTTTAATTTACTGTCAATAGCTACTATTCTTTCTTTGGCTATCTCTTGGCCACCGTTTAATTCGTCTTCTTTATCATGAATCTGTCTTATAATATTTTTGGCTTCTTCTGTTTCATCAAACTTACGTTTATCTGATTTTCTTTCAGATAACTGAAGATTTAATTCTGACAATTCTTTTTGTAATTGAGTAATCTTTTCGGAAGAAACTGTCTCTGATTGACTGTTCTGTAATGACCTAATCTCTTTATTTAACTGATCAATCTTTGCAGCGACAGCTTTACCTTTCTCTTGAATCTCACTTAATTTATTAGCTTTTTTAAGATTAAATTTCTTAACCTTTTTTTCATAATTCTTTTGAAGTTCTAGAATTTGATCTTCTGGAAATACCTGGCCACAAGTCGGACAAATTTCAGAATGTTCTTCAAAGGATGGTATCGTTTCATCTCTACACTCATAAAACTTCTGCATTAAATTCCCTTTGATTTCAGAATTGATAGCCTGATCATTTTTTAAACTTGATATTTTAAGTTCTCTTTCGAATTGGTCTTTTTCTCTTTGTCTTTGAAGATCTTCTAAACTTGTGAGTTTCTCTTTTTTAACTTCTATAGAATCTTTTAAATCAATTAAATCTTCCTCAATTAATTCACTATGTTTAATATCTAAATCTCGATAAAAACCTTTTATTTCTGAAAGTTCTGATTTTATCTGGATATCTGAAAAACCATTCTTTATCATTTGCTTCTCTTCATTAGCTTTTTCGATTTCTTCAATAATCTTAGCTTTTTCTTCTTCAATAACTTTTTTATCTAAAATACTAATGTCTGGTAAGCTTCTTTCTACTTCATCAATCCGACCAGGTAATGCGTTCACTTGCTGGTTGACTTGCTTTTTATTTTGTCTCGTAAGTTTTAGATGATCCTCGATAGAAAGTTTTTCATCTAAATCTAACAAAGGACTTAATTTTGAATTTTCTTTAATAACATCTTCATCACTGATATTTCCTGCTATTTCGATCAACATGATTCTTCTATCTTTCCAAGTCATTACTTCAGGAAAATAATTTAAATTTGTCAGCATCTTGAAATTTTCTTCTTTAATCAATGAATCAATTTGATCTTTGTACTCTTTCTGCTTAACCTTGAGACCGTCAATATAATAAGTAGTAGTGTGACCATCAAACAGTTGTTCAATGGATCCTCTTTTTTTGGTCCATTTTTCGGTAATATTCCTTGCGAAATCTCGTTGTTCACCATCAATTGAAAGCTTTAAAATGACTTCCGTTTCTAAGTTATGAACTTCATTACCCTCGCTATCAAGTGGTTTCCAATCAAACTTAATATCTGATTGATCAATACTATTCTTGCCAAATAGACACCATAGAAAAGTATCATATAAAGTTGTTTTTCCTGTTCCGTTATCTCCAAATACATCCGCATCTTTCCCATTTGGTTTAAATGTATAATCTTTAAACCCTTTAAAGTTCCTGATTTTCATTTCTTCTAACTGAATTAACATTTACCTCTTCCTTTCTTTTTTATGTTATAATAATTATGAAATTAAATTTTCTAAGCTTCCGTGCCAGCGGAGGCTTTTTCTTTTTGATATTCCTCTTCCATCTTCAATTGATTGAACATTAGGTCGCGTGAGATAATTTGTTTCTTACCTCGATGAATAGTTGATAAAATTTGATGATTTAATAAACACCCTTCTTTGAAAATTCCTCTAAGATACTCACACAGTTCTTTATCTAATATAATTGCCTGTATTAATACTTTTTCCATTAGTACACCCCCCATTTATAAAGTACGTATGCGATCATTGGCCAAGCTAAGATAAATGCCATTATTGAAGACAGTACTGCAAAAATTATGTTTTGTTGTTTATTCATCTTCTTTTTCCTCTCTGAATTCATTTACATCCACTCCTAATGCGTCTGCTAATTTAAAAGCAGTGTCTAATTGTATTGTGTTCTTTGTCTTTCCATTCACGACGTTATGAATTAATGAGTAAGCTAATCCAGAACTTTTAGCAATTTGATAAAGACTTCGTCCATCTTTTTTTATCAATTCTTTTAATCTATCCAAAGTGTCACACCCCCAAATATTGTGTCGTACTAAGCATTAACCATATCTCGTTGATTATGTATCTGTCTTGTGATAAATTTGATTTGTTAATAATTGATCTCACGGAATTATATGAGACGTTGGTGTGTACCATCTCACCACGTTTTCAGTTATTAATAAATATATAGAAAGTGAGGTGAATAAAATGAAAGTAGAAGATTTCGCACAACATATGTTACAAGATGCTCGATATACTTCTAAAGATGCATTGTTAGATGATAAATTAGCTGATTTTAGTAATTTTCTTAATGAGATTTATAGGGAAGTTGCCGGTAAAATAGATACATCTAAAGCGTCAATATATCCGGGATCTAACTCGATTACTTATAATGATAATTATTTAAAAGCATCAAAATATGATAATGAAGTGAAAATTAATTTTAAAAAAGAAGATATCGATCATTGGATTGTTAAAAATGATAAAGTAGTTTCAGAAAAATATGGTTCAGAAGTTAATAGAGAAACATTTGAAAAGTATTTAGATTTATTTTTCTAATCTATCTAACAAATCCTGAACGATAAGTTCTAATGAATAAATTCTTTGTTTAAATAGATCCACCTCGCTGATGGTATTACTTTTAGATTCTTTTATTTCTCTTCGCCCTCCCACTACACCGACTACCAATCCTGTAGTGACTAGGGCGATATTTTTAAATAATTTATTCATTAATAGGCCTCCTTTAATCTTTCAAGATCATTTTTAAAGTTAATTGACCTTGTTCCAGCCATAAGCAATTCTCTATTCTCAAAAAAATGAACAATTGCATAATAGTTATATTGAGTAGTTGAGTGACTGTCTGATTGAAATGGTTTTACAGGTTTGAAGTAATTTGGTCTTGATCTACAAAACTTTTCAAAATCTCTTAAGAAATTATGTGCAGATGTAGATTTTCTACCGATTAATTGTTCAACATCTTTTTTATAAAGCCACATTTGGATAACTGGTCTTACTTTCACTATCTCCATTTTTTGTATTCTCCTTTCTCTTACATCTAACTTTATTGCAAACAGAACAGTAATAAGTAATTGTCTTTTTGGTTTCTTTTGTATTTACCATTTTTATATGACATGCTGGGCAGTTCATATTAGTTCTCCTTTCTAAGCCAGTCCAAACATCTGAATAAGTTTCAAAATGATCTGATTAGACTTTGGTGTTTTTGACTTGCCAGTTAAAGCATTAAATATCTCTGGTTTGCTATAGCCAGTCATGACAGCTAATTGTTCATAAGATATTTTGTTTTGATCTTTGTAATCTAAAACACGTTGTCTTGCTTCGATTGTTTCTGGCATTAAATCAACTCCTTTCTCTATAGTTTTTTTGGTATACTCTCCTTAGAAAGGATGTGAAAATACTTTGGACAAGGCTAAATTGATTTTTTCAGATAAAAGTGAACTTATTGTTTCTACAGAAAGTGAGTTTTTTGGAATTCGATTTTCAAAAAATGAAGCCTTATATGGTGACGAGGAATCCACAAAAAAAATACAATTCATGTTTCCAAAGACCGCCTCAGTAATCAGCTATCTTGACCTTGATCTTCATGTTGACGCTGGGATACTTCCTGCTATGGTCGAAGTGCTAGAAAATTATCCCTACTTCTATTTAAAAAATGATGAAACACTAATCTATTCCTCTAAAGCTGTAGTTAAAATAGAATTAATCGATTGATTCGTATTTACTTCAACAATTTTTTTGTTTATTTCTTCATCAATAACTGAGCCAAGTTCACCGTACTTATACCCAAGTCTGTGAGACTTGGCTTTTTTTATCGCCTCATCATAGGTCGCTGAATTTTTTAATAAAGCTTTTACTCTTAAATCAATTAATATCTCTATTTCATTTAAGAAAATTTTGTTATTCAAGTAATTCATTTCTTATCTCCTCCTTTCAATCATTTAATAATGTAAGGTAATTCGTTAGTTTATTTGTTATTAATGTTGACCGTTAATAACTTTTGTGCTATTGTATAGACGTAGTTAAACAAGACTTAAAAAGCCTACAACTTAGCTTATTATTTCGTTGGGGAACGATCATTAGTTATTTTTTGGGCGTAATTTAATTACTGTTTAACTAACGAATTAACTTACATGCTAAGTATAATAATTTAGATGCTATTTGTCAACTTAAAATTAGCATAAAAGTTATCGGAATTCTTAGCGTTCCTTAGAAAGGCTGATATTAATGGGTTTAGTTGACAGAATTAAAACGTTATGTGACTCTAAGCTAATTACTTTTGCTGAATTAGAACGGAAAATCGGAATATCAAATGGTCAACTTAGAAGATGGGATGACGTTTCACCAAAAACAGAAAACGTTCAAAAAGTTGCTGATTACTTTAATGTTTCTATAGACTATTTATTAGGAAGAACTGACAATCCTAATATCCAAGATGATGACAACTTTTTACTAGCAGCACATATTGATGGAGATTTTACTGAAGAGGAAATGGAAGATATTAAAGATTACATTGAGTTTATAAAATCAAAACACAGAAAATAAGTTGGTGATTATATGAATGCCTTTGAAAAATTGTTGGCAGAGTTTGATAATGAATTAACTTTTGTATTCGATAAAAATATTCCAGATAAATTACCAGGATTAATCTGTGATCATACCGTCTACTTAAACAACATTTTACCTTTTGATAAAGCTATATGTGTTCTATCAGAGGAAATTGGTCATTATAAAACATTACCTAAAGGAATTGACATTACTGATCAATCCATATTGTTTAATCGTAAATTAGAACGAAAGGGGCGTGAATGGGGGCATAGGAAGTTAGTGCCTAAAGAAAAGTTATTGGAGTTTATTGCGAAGAAAGACGCTGTTATGCGTTATGAATTAGCGGAAGAATTTGGTGTCGACGAGCAGTTTATTGAAGAAGCAATCGATAATTACAAAAGAAAAGGTGTTATTTAATATAAAAAACCACTCATAAGCTGGTGACTTAGTAAGTGGCTACCCTAAGGGTTTAATATTACAATAATAATATATCATATTTTAGGAGGAAAAAAATGAAAGAAAAAGTCCCTTTTTATTTTAAAGACTGGTTTATAATAGTCTGTTCTGCTTTGTGGCCAGCGTATGGAGTTTCCTTAATAATCGCTATTATTTTGGTAATTCTTAAAAAGAAAAAGTATTCCACTTTGAATCGCAATAAATTCGAAGAATACATTAGCAAATATCAAAGCGTTGAACAGCTTGATGAAAAACATAAATCATTAATCGAAAACTTTAATAATAATCTAAATTCCTTAAAAGAAGAACAAAGTGTCAAAATATCGGACTTTAAAAAGGAATTAAAAAAATTAAATGATGAACACAGACTAGAATTAGAAGAATCAAAAAATATTATTAAATCAGAAATTAAATTTTTAAATAAGAAGAAGAAAGAAATTCAATATTTTATCAATGAAAACACAGATAAATATCTTGAAAAACAAACTTTTGTTGAGTTTGATGATAATGTAACATCAGACGAAATAAAAAATCAGTTAGCCATGCACAAATTGAAAGAAAAAGATGCTGTTAAAGCTTTAGTTTTTAGTAAAAAATATAATAATACAGAAACCAATAAACAATTGAAGCAATTGATTAGAAGCTTTAATACTGAAACAGATTATTATATTAGCAATGTTTCTTCTAAAAATATTGATAGATATAGAGATAAAATAATGAAATCTTATGAAAATCTTAATAAATTATTTGAAGTTGACGGAGTTAAACTCGATAAAGATTATTTGAAATTAAAGTTATCGCATCTTTCTATTGTATATCAATATCAAATCAAGAAAGAAACTGAACGAGAATTATTACGAGCTCAAAAGGAGGAGATTAGAGAGCAACAACGTGTTGAGAAAGAACTTGAAGATGAGAGAAGAAAGCTAGAAAAAGAAGAACAGCAATTCAATAATGAAATTAACAAAATGATGTCTTATTTAAATAAATCTAATAGTGATGTCGAAAGAGAAATTTATGCTGAAAAGATAAAAGATTTAGAAAATAAACTCAAAAAACTTGAGACTGATAAAGAGAATGTTCGTCAAAGACAGACAAATACAAGAGCAGGTTTTGTTTATATCATTTCAAACATAGGTTCTTTTGGAGAAAATATTTTTAAAATTGGTATGACTAGACGTCTAGAGCCAATGGATAGAATTAATGAATTAGGAAGCGCTTCTGTTCCATTTAAATTTGATGTTCATGCTTTAATATTTAGCGAAGATGCCCCTGCACTAGAAACCCTTTTGCATAATCACTTTAGAAATAGAGA
Source organism: Facklamia miroungae (assembly GCF_012396555.1). Lineage (GTDB taxonomy): Bacteria > Bacillota > Bacilli > Lactobacillales > Aerococcaceae > Facklamia > Facklamia miroungae. Next base: position 32,464 of record NZ_JAAXPS010000001.1, on the reverse strand, counting down.
AGTTAACAAAGTGAATTCTAGAAAAGAATTTTTCAATGTTAATTTAAGTGAAATTAAATCCTTAATTCATGAAAAATTTGACAAGACAGTAACTTTTTATGAAGAACCAGAAGCTCTTGAATATAGAGAATCACTTCGTAAACAAGCTTAAATAATCTTAAAATAATTAAACTATCTTTCTTCACCAAATATTTTTAATGAAAACTAAAATATATACTCAAACAAACAGCCACAACCCACCCCGCCAAGAGTAAATTATGACTGTTTGATAAAGTCCCACTCCAAAACTTACTTATTGAGAAGCAGGATGAAAAAGACATTTATATATGCCTACATTAATTATATCAAAATAAGTAGGTGAATACATTGAATTCTTATTTAATAGCAAAAGTGAGTAACTTTAAAGATGACTTTAAAATCTCTCCTGCTGAACAACTTGCATTTACTGATAAACAAGAAGTTCAAGTTACTGAGGGAGACGGTAAAACAAGTATGGTATTTGAAACTGAGTTTTTTAAAGAGAACAAATTGATTAGAAACTATATAATTGATTTTGATTATAAATTAAACAAGAAGGGAAAGGTATTTGACCGATTCTTCAATTACTATTATGAACCAAAGCAATTCAACCTTTACTATTTAAAGAATGAAAATATTATTATCATTCGTTCTCAAAAAGATGTTGCAAAGGAATTTTTAAAAGAATTGAAGGAACATTATCAACACTTCGATTTTGATATTTTGAACATAAATATAAAAGAAATTTTATCAAAAGTTGGAGAATTAAAATCAGCTTGGATTAATGTAGAAAAAACTGGTGTAAACACTGAAAGCTACCACGGCATAAAAGTTGACGATGAAACTGATGTTATCGAAGCGATAGATCGTAATAAAGCAACTTATGTAACTTTCATTTACAAGTTTGATAAATCTGAAATTTACTGTGGTATTTCAAAAAAAGGGAATATAGTTTTATATGATGATCAATTGGCTCCTGAAAATCAATTAAAATTACTCATACGAATTTATAATAGCTTAATTAAATAAACTATTATTAGAAAGAGCAATATATTTTTTTGATATATCCTCAACTTTTTTTAAACAGTCAGAACTAATTGTCATTTCATTATTTTTCACTCTCACATCGCAACCTTCAATAGTATACTTCATATTAAAAGTGAATTTTGTTAACTTATTATAAGTTTTTAGAGTGATTTTGTAAAAAGGGTTTAACTCATCAAATTTAATAGTTAACAAAAATTTTATTGATTTTGTATTACTAAAAACCATACGTATGTCTTGTTCAATTTTAGAATATTCATAATGCAAATTCTTATACGATTCTCGATAGGAAATACGATAATTCTGCATGAATCTTATTTCAAGTAAATCACTTATAGGCATATTTTCAATTGACAAAGTATAACGATTATTTTCAATATCAATATAATATTTTGATAAATTTTCTAGATAACTATCCGGCATTTTAAAAGTATCGTATTCGTTTGAAAGTTTTTCAAATACTTTATTAATAAAATTTTCATCTAATTCATCTATGTGATATATAGTTTGTATATCCCAATCGACAGTAGGATTTAATAAATACATTTTGAGACGTTCAACTTTTTCAAAAATTGTATTTATATTTTTATAAACGAAGTTGAAAATTAAAAACACAAGACTAGCAAGTTCAGTAAAATTTATAAGAATATCGGGTAAAGTAAATTGAGAAAAATTATTAAAAAATAAAAGAGATTCACCAATGAAATAATAAATTAGAATTAATACTAACAATAATAAAAATATATTTTTCATTATTTTTCTCATATTATAACCCTCCTATACAAAACGTTTGTTCGCTTTTATTATACAATAGAAACAAAATTTTTTAAATAAAGAAGTATAAGCTAATGTAGCTAATCACTTAATATTTGATTAATACAAAAAAGCAGCCTGTTAAAAGGCTCTCTTTTTCATACCCTATTATAGCAAAAGAAAGGAGAAATAACTATGTGGGTTGAAGATTTACCCAATGGTAAGTACAAATTTTGTGAGAGATACGAGGATCCCCTAACGGGAAAAATAAAAAAAGTATCTATAACCAACTTGAAGAACACTAAAGCCATTAGAGAACAAATGCTTATTAAACTCCAAGATAAAATAAAGAAAAGCCTCAACGAATTGGACGTGCGCTCTATTCCCTTTTCAGAGTTAATTGATAAATGGCTACTTATTGACGAGCAGAAATCAGTAGGACAAACGAAGATAGTTCATAAGGTCCACACAGATAAATTTAAAGAAGTGTTAGGCGATATAAAAACTGACAAAATTACAACATCCGTTTTAAATAACTACCTTTTATCCCTAACTGAAAAAACCTTAGCATACGTTACAGTAGCTGGCTATAAAAATACCTTGTCATTAATTCTTCAATTCGGGAAGAAACTAGGCTATTTTCAAAAAAACTTACATGAAGAACTTCAAATTGAAAAATTAAATGTTTCAAAAACCAACCCTGATAAATATCTAGAGAAAGAAGAAATAGATACAATTATTAACTACCTAGAAACAACAAACAGAAGTGAAATGGCTAGAATTATCAAATTGCAGCTATTGACTGGTACACGTATCAATGAATTATTGTCAATAGACTTTAAAGAACAAATCGATTTTAAAAATAAAACTATTAACATTAATAGAAACTTTAACCATGCGTTAAAAGAATTTGGACCTCCAAAGCACGATAGTTCCAGAATCATTAATATCAATCAAGAAGCAATTAATTTACTTCATGAACAAATCCGTTGCACCAAATTAAAAATGATTAAATACAAACAGATAGAACCAACCAACTCTCTCTTATTCATTACTAAAAACGGCAAAATTTTAGATCCAGGCAGTTTAAATCGGATTATTAAGAAAACACCAGGACTAGAGAAAGAAGTCACTACACACTATTTTAGGCATACATTCATAGTACGTATGATTGAGAATAAAATTCCTTTCCATTTAATTGCAGAACATGTTGGACATAAAAATACAAGAATGATTGAAGATATTTACTATCATTTTAGTGATTCGATGAAAAGTGAGTTGAAGTCTGCAATTGATGAATTGTCATTTAATTTTTAATTCTGCCCCTTTTTTGCCCCTTATGGTAGTTTATCTGAATTTCTTAAATCAAAACTAATTTTTAGATAAAAAAAGAAAGCCTATACAATAGGCTTCCCGAGTGTTTTCTAACGTCCGCGTTCTCTGATACGTGCTGCTTTTCCAGATAATGAACGGATATAGTATAATTTAGCACGACGAACTCTACCTTTACGTGTTACTTCTAATTTGGCTACACGTGGTGAATGTACAGGGAAAGTACGTTCTACACCAACACCATTAGAAATTTTACGAACCGTATATGTTTCGCTAATTCCAGCGCCACGACGCTTAATCACTAAGCCTTCAAAAATCTGTACACGTTCACGTTCACCTTCAACGATCAAGGCATGAACACGTACACTATCTCCAGGACGGAAATCAGGGACATCATCACGTAATTGAGTTTGGGTAATTTTATCAATTAAATTACTCATTTGCATTTCTCCTTCCAACAAATATTCTTAAATAGTCTTTTTATTTAGCGGAATATCGTTAATTCGGGTCATTTGACCACTTTAATAATTATACAAGAAATATAAAACTTGTAAAGACTCAATTTTTAAATTTGAGTTGAATTATTGAATTCTTCTAACCATTGTTCTTCTTCGATGCTTAAGGAACGATTTGTTAAGATATCCGGTCTTCTTTTTGCTGTACGCTTAAAACTTTCTTTTTTGCGCCATTGGTCAATTCGCTCATGATGACCACTTAATAGGACATCCGGAACTTCCTGACCACGAAAATTTTGCGGTCGCGTATACTGAGGGTACTCTAACAAATGATCTTGGAAAGATTCACTGACGATCGATTCAGCATTTCCTACAACTTCGGGAATTAACCGCACGGTGGCATCTATCATCACCATGGTTGGTAACTCTCCATTAGTTAAGACATAGTCTCCCAATGAGACTTCTTCAGTAACATAAGAACGAATTCGTTCATCAAACCCTTCATAATGACCACAAATAAAGACTAATTCTTCTTTGGTCGCCCATTCTTGAGCCATTGATTGCGTAAACGGCTTACCGATGGGGTCTACTAAAATAATTGGTGTCTTGTCATTTAAGCTAAGACTTTCAAGGCATTCTACTATTGGCTCTGGCCTTAGTAACATTCCCGCGCCTCCCCCATAGGGATAATCATCTACATGACCGTGTTTATTAATAGCAAAATCACGAAAATCATAGGTTGAAAACTCAAGTATGCCTTTTTCTTGTGCCGTCTTCATTAACGATTCATTCATAGGTGAAAACATCTGCGGAAAAAGTGTTAATACCTTAACTTTCATCGACAAGTCCCTCCATTAGTTCTACACGAACAATTCCTTCATTTAAATTTACTTCTTTGACAACATCGTTAATGAAAGGAAGTAAAATATCCTTTTGATTCGCTTTATCAGCTTTAACCACCCAAACATCATTGGATCCTAATGAAATGATTTCTTTTATCGTTCCTAATTTTTGATTCTGCATTGTATAAACTGATAAGCCAATGATTTGATGATGGTAATAAGCATCCTCTTCTAGTTCTTGTTGGTCTTGAGCAGAAATTGCCAAGGTTAGCCCCTTAAAAAATTCTACTTCATTAATATTATTATACTCTTTGAATTTCACCAAGTAGGATCCTTTATGGTCTTGAATCGACTGAACTGTCACTTCTTGAATACTCTTTCCATCTTTTAGTATAAATAAGCGATTACCCTCAGCAAATCTTTCTTCGATAAAATCGGTATCCATCAAAACTTTTACTTGTCCTTTAATTCCAAAAGTATTGACAATTCTGGCGACTTGATAATATTGCATAGTTGATCCTCCTGTTTATTCACTCGTAAGTAAATAGTATTAAATTATAAACTCCCTGTCCAATGGTTAAAGTTTAAATTTTCTTAACTAGCATACAAAAAGGCACTAACTTAAGTTGAACTTAGTTTAGTGCCTTTAAATAGAAAAATAACGATAAAACCTAGTTACTTATTCTTCTTCGTTTTCGTTTTCATTTAGGTCATCAGCAATTACAATGCGTGAGCGTTTTTGATCACGCAAACGAACACTATAAACAATGGTTCGAATTGCTCGAATAACGCGGCCTTTTCTACCAATAATTCGTCCCACATCATCAGGATGTAAGATTAAATGATACTCCATAAACTCCTCAGTATCATGAAGTTCAATTTCAAACTCCTCTGGATGATCTATTAAAGGTTCCACAATGGTCCGAATTAAACTTTCGATTTGTTCTGTCATTGAGAGCACATCCTTATCTTTTGACGCTATTGATCAGGCTACTTGCTACTTTTAGATTCATGAAATTTTTGCATGATTCCTTGACTTGATAGTAAGTTGCGAACTGTATCAGATGGTTGAGCACCGTTTGCTAACCACTCTAATGCTTTTTCTTCGTCAATTACTAATTCTCTTGGTTCTGAGACAGGATTGTAGATACCGATCTTTTCGATAATACGACCATCACGTGGAGAACGCGCATCAGCTACCACAATACGGTAGAAAGGACGCTTTTTAGCTCCAGAACGCTTTAAACGAATTTTAACTGCCATGTATTTCACCTCCAAAACTTATATCACAGTTATGAATAATAACAGAAAAAAAATAGTCTGTAAAGGTTTTTCCCTTTACAGACTAAAATTTTTACTTTTTCTTACGTTTTTTCTTTAACAATCGCGCAATTTTCTTCTGTTCTTGTTCTTTTTTCAGCTGTTCTGGTGATTGCATTTTGCCCATGGCAGGCATTCCTAAATTAGGCATGCCACCCTTTTGGCCACCTTGTTGCAATTGATTCATCATTTTATTCATGCTACCCATTTTACCCTTGGACATTTGACTCATCATTTCACGTGACTGATTGAATTGTTTGATCAAGCGATTAACTTGGTCTAATGATTGACCACAACCAGCAGCGATTCTTCGGCGTCGACTTTGGGAGATGACATCTGGATTAGACCGTTCATAAGGAGTCATGGATTGAACGACGGCTTTGACTTGATTCATTTCTTTATCATCAATATTCAGTTCATCGAGTCCTGGAATTTTATTCATGCCAGGAATCATTTTAAGCAAATCTTTAATAGGACCCATTTTCCGAACTTGATCCATTTGATCAATAAAATCATTAAAATCAAAGGAAGCATCTTTAATCTTATCAGCCATCTTGGCGGCTTGTTCCTCATCAAAATCTTGTTGGGCTTTCTCGATCAGGGTCATCATGTCCCCCATACCAAGAATACGGCCTGCCATACGATCAGGATGGAAAGGCTCCAGTGCACTTAATTGCTCACCTTGTCCGGTATATTTTATCGGTTTATTAATAATAGCTCGAATAGAAAGCGCAGCTCCGCCTCGCGTATCACCATCTAATTTGGTAATAACCACACCGGTAATGTCTAGCGAGTCGTTAAAGGCTGCTGCTACATTTACAGCATCTTGACCGGTCATGGCATCGACGGTCAAGAGAATTTCATCTGGCTGAACAGCTGCTTTAATTTGACGCAACTCTTCCATTAATTCTTCATTCACATGAAGACGACCCGCCGTATCGATCAATACAACTTCATTTCCATTTAGACGAGCCTGATCTAGCGCTTGTTTAGCAATATCTACTGGATTTGCTTGGGTTCCTTGACTAAAGACATCAAAACCAAGTTGTCGACCAATCGTTTGTAATTGATCAATCGCAGCTGGCCGATAAACGTCCCCAGCAACAAGTAAGGGTTTCTTAAGTCCTTGTTCTTTTAAATGTTTGGCTAACTTACCCACCGTAGTTGTTTTACCGGCCCCTTGCAAACCAGCCATCATAATCACGGTTGGCGGTTGCTTAGAGATGTTAATCGGAGTATGCTCGCCACCCATTAATTCCGTTAATTCTTCATTAACAATTTTAACAACTTGTTGAGCCGGTGACAGTGAGTCTAGGACTTCTGATCCGAGCGCTCTTTCGTTTACTTTCTTAACAAAGGTCTTTACTACCTTGAAGTTAACGTCCGCTTCCAGTAAAGCAAGTCGGATCTCACGCATCATTTGTTTAAGGTCGGCTTCGGTAATTTTTTCTCCCTTACCTACAAATGAAATGGAATTTTGTAATCGTTCGGATAATGCTTCAAATGCCATAATATTGCTCCTTTTTAGCTTTCTAATTGAATTAAATAGTCAATCTTTTCTAAGATTTCACTTTGACCTTTCACCATGGGTCGAATTTCTTTTAAGTGTTTCAAACGCTCATTACTTTTTGCTAAAATACGTAACTTTTCTTCATAACTTACTAATAATTTTTCTGATCGTTTTATATTGTCATGAACAGCCTGGCGACTAATTTCATAATAATCTGCAATCTCTGATAAAGATAAATCTTCTTCATAGTAAGATTGCATCATGGATAATTGCCGATCCGTGAGGAGAGAACCATAGTAGGAAAGTAATTGATTGAGATAGATTGTTTTTTCAAGTGACATCTTTATCTCTCCTGTTTCTTAGTTTTATACCTTAAAATAAATTTACTCTCCCTATTTTAGCATGATTTCACACAGCTCACAAATCGACAAACTGATGACTAATAAAAAAACCTAAGGATTTCTTTAATGATTTACTTTGGCTATTAAAATTTACTTTATCGTCTTTCTTAAAATTATTTCTTTGCTAGAAGTTGCTTGTTCAAAGGCCTTATAAAAGCGACTCGCCGCCTGATTATCTGCCTGGATTAAAAAGTACTGATTAATTTCTTCTTGTAAACAAATTTTCTCGAATGCTTTAAATAATGATTGAGCTACTCCTCTATGTCGATAGGCTGGCAGTGTATAGACCCAATTGACATAAGCCATCCTATAGGCATCTTGGATGCATAAATAAGAATGAAACTCCAACCTGCCCACAATCTGATCGTCCTCATAAGCTAATAAAGAGCGACTCAGTTCGTTGGGATTACTAGAAACTGCTTTGATAATGGTTTCTTCATCTATATGATCCGTTGTCATTCTATCCGGTTCTATAGCGAATGCTTTTTTCAAATAAATGATAAAATCCTCAACATTTTCTTTTGAAAGTTCTTTGATTACCATTTTTCTCTCCTTCATCATTCAGTGACCGTAGCTAATCTTCCACAACAGTATAGCAAATTAAATCGGACTATGACGGCTTTTTATAAGTTAATAAAAGAACTTTCTGAATTTTAATTGTATAACTATTCTGAATAGGAACAATTGAAAGAATCCAGTATAATATGTATTAAAGCGTGAAAGTATTACTTTTATGCATATTTCATCGTTTTTAAAAGGAGGATACACATGAAAAGATACAATAAAGAATTTTATGGGTTATTTTCAGCCTTTATTGCCTACAATATAGTCAGTCTTCTCTTAGCATTCAAAGACGGTAGACTGACACTTTCTTTTTTCCTAAAAGAACTCCTCATCTCTTCAATCATTTTTACAGCCACCTATTTCTTAGCGAAATTGCTATTAAAAAAAATACGCAAAAAGTAAGAATCTAACTAGAAATATACATTAACTTTCTAATTTATACGTCTAAATACAAGTTATTCTAACTTGACAGCTCTCTTTCTTAGTCTATATTCTGCTGTCACCTTTAGCTGATAATCTAGGAGAGATCATTTACTGATAAATAAATACCCTTAGAGTTGAATGGTAAGATTCAATCTCTAAGGGTGGATGAAGCAAAAGACTTCGATTCTTTTATTCCTATGTGTCATTGGAAATCTTTTTAATGACACTTAAATCAGGATCAGTATTTATCTATTTCCACTTACAAGCTAAAAATTGCCTATGAGTGATTTTAGAACTTTTATTTTTACTTTTAAAAGAGAACTTCTTGACGCAAAAACAGATTGAATAGCTAGGTCATCTTTGACTGAATTTAAATTCGGACAAAGTTTATTTCATAAACGATCTATCAATGGTTCCGCTTCTAATAAAATTATCATCAAGCGCCAAAAACTACTTTTAAAACTTGAAGAGTCTGTCCAGAGCTATCCATTCAAGTAAATAAAACACTCTTTCATATTAATGATTTAATTGATCCGCTAAAATCTCCCCACTCTTCCAATCATTCGGATAGAATGTTGGCCAATTATCCATTTCTTCCAATAATTTTTATGACTTTCATCTGACATGTAGATATGAAAATGGGTTAAATCAGAAGTAGGATAGATATTATGATCAGAGAATTGGATTGTTTCAGGAGCTGATTCATCTCCTGATTCTTTAGTAAATAAATATCGAACGCCTCGGTTACCCTTTTCATAATTTAAAATTTTATAACCCTCATACTTATAAGTCCCTACAGCAGTTTCCTCACCCACAGTAAAAATAATCTGATTATCTTCAATCTTAATTTTGTCTACATCGCTAGCATAACCCGTCATATAGTATTCTTTATACTCATCTGCACTCATAGTAGCCTCTTCTTTCTCGGCCTTCATTTTCATAACAGTATCTAAAGTACCATCTTCTAAATAAGGAAGAACCGATTGCCATTCTCCTGCCCAATCAGACAATTCACGGTCTTTAACTTGTTCATCTTCAAAATATCCTGATTGAATATTTTGTTTTGTGTCATATTCTTCTGACAGATTGGGATGGCTCTCTAAATAAGATTCAGCCGCTTCAACTTGTTCTTGAGTTAAGTCCTTTATTGAGATCTTATGGTAGTGGTCCCCGTGACTCATAATAAAATTATTTCCATCTTTTTTTACAACTTTTTCAGCATCAAATTCAACATCGTGATCATGGTCATGTTCATGGTTATGTTCATCGTGTTCATGGTCATGCTCATGGTCATGTTTAACCTCTTCTTCTAAAGTAGATTCAGCGAATACAGGCAATAAATGCTGAGAGTTTAAACCAACACCTAAGCTTAAACCAACTATCACCATTGATTTCATTAATTTCTTTTTCATATAGACCTCTCCTTAATTATAAATAGTACAATTTTGTTTTCATATTTTTTTAAACCCTATCTCCATACTGATAACTTTTCTAGCCTTATCATCCTTATCTAAATCAAAGTATGCTATTTTAGCTTCTGAAGCTCAATTGGCTAACTTTCCCTCTTCTTTCTCTCAATGAAGAAGACAAGAAAAGTTAGCAAGAATAATAATTCACGAAACTCCTGCGGCTACACTATCTTTTATTCAAAATGAATCTGATTGCATATCTGTTTTTTTAAATTCCAGCTTATCCAGTTTACAAAGCTAAAATTAAACGCTTATAAATTGTATAATCCGACACCCTGAAGGGACATCCTCAAAAAGTAATCGAGCCATAGAAAATTTTAAAAATCAGTAAATCTTATTAATGGGGGAAAGCAGAAAACTTGCTTACCAGGACGCTTTTTTGACCCCGGGAATTAACCCTTTATGAGCCATTTCACGAAATTTAACCCGTGACATACCAAATTTGCGCATGTATCCTCTAGGGCGTCCATCGATTAAATCACGATTTTTCATCCGATTCGGGTTCGAATCCTTGGGTAATTTGGATAAAGCGGTATAATCTTTATTTTTTTTAAGTTCCTGGCGAATTTTTGCATACTTTTCAACCAAACTTTTTTGCTTTTTAAATTTTTCAATTTTAGATTTCTTTGCCATGTAATTCTCCTATTTTTTTACTTCGCGAAAAAGCATACGTTTTCTTGCTTTTGGAGAGTATTTTTTTAATTCGATCCGATCAGGATTGTTTCGCTTATTCTTACTGGTTAAATAAATTCTTTCCTTAGTTTCTGTACATTCTAATAATATATTTACTCGCATTTATAATTCTCCTTTGATAATTTCCGGTTAACAAAATAACGGTTCAGCTGTTCTAATTCTTCTTGTGAAAAACGATGAAATTGGCGATCAAGTTGAACTTTATTCCATAATTCCTCTTCTATTTCCCAAAAATGATCAATTTTTCTAAAGTAATTCGAAGGATAGCGCTTAAAGACTGGATAAACTTTTAAAAATTCTGAAAACGAGAAACCCGGTTCTTCTGTGTGAACTTCTAACAGTCCACAATCTAAAGCTTCTTTACAAGCTCGACCATTGGTATAAATAATACCTCTGTCAATAAGATTTAAATAAACGTCCTGGCAGCTTATTTCTGCTTTCTTGGATTGAAACTGTTCATGAACTTGATTAATAATTTCAAGATATAAAAAGTAATTAATTTGAATCTTCATCTTTAGTTATTTTCCGATCCTTGTATTGACCATTTGGAGTTATATGATGGGAAAGTTTAAATTCACCTGAAGCTTTGTCAAACACGATGGGTGGCACCTTCAAACCCTTGTGATTTCTACGACTCCTTTTCTTGGCTTTAGAAGTTTTCCTTTTCGGAACAGCCATAACTACGCCTCTTTCAAAAAGTAATAATTACTATTTTAAAAGAAAAAAGTGAGATGTCAAGGTTTTTTTAGCCATTGTTTGATAGTATCATTGGAAGTTATCAACTATATATATCATAAATTACTTGCCTTTGAGCTTACGATTCACTAGTGTTCCTGCCTTATTCTTTTTAACGATTAAATGTGAAAATAAACTCAGTTAAACATTAAAAAGAATAGAGTTTAAAACTAACCCTATCCTTTAATGTTCACTTTATTCTGTTTGATTAATCCGGGATTTGATTCTTTTAGCCAAGAAGAACCTTGCTTAAATTAATCAAAATAAAATAACTCTTCAAATTTTTTATCTAAAGCGATGCAAATAATGAGCGCTAATTTTGCTGAAGGGTTAAATTGCCCCTTTTCGATAGCACTAATAGTTTGTCGAGAAGCCCCCACCAATTTTGCTAATTCTTCTTGAGTCAAATTTTTCTCTGCTCTAGCCACTTTTAATCGATTTTGTAGAACTAATTCTTCCTTCTTACTCATGATTAATAAACTCCATAGCTGCTTAATAAAGAGGCAAAGCTTAATATAATAGCTAATATAGCTACTATCCCTCCTACTAAATAGATCTTTTTGTCTGGCATTTTAGAATATTGATAGAATGAAGCTGCAGCAACTTGAGCCATTAATATGATAAGAATATCTGTGGCTGACTCATTGAAGATAGACCTCAAGAAAATAAGAAGTAACATCACAACTGATACACTTATCCATCCTATACGAAAAGCTTTAGTATTAATCTCTTCTTCTCTTTCGTCTTTCTGTTCTATCTGAGCCTTTTTTAAAATGTCCTCTTTTTTCATACTTTGCACTTCCTCATTTAAATATTATTAAAAACTAACTTTAAAAATATGTAAGTCTTTACAGTCACAATGTAAAGTTGGGTTATTTTTGACTTTAAATTTTCTTGAATCTAATTCAGCTAATTATTCTTGAGTCAAATTATTCTCTGTTCTAACAACTTTTAATAATTCGTATACCTAATATTTATTTTTAACATATTTAAAAAACTCCGAAATCACTTAATAAAGTGTAGAATTGAATTATTAAAAATACCAAATTTATTATCCCAAATATTAAATAGGCCTTTTTATCTGGCATTTTTGTATATTGATAAAATGAAGAAGCTGAAAGATGAGCCGCCAAAATTATAATAATATCTTCACTTGATTGCTGAAAATATGCTCTCAGTAAAAGAAGTACTACCATAACAATTGTTACTCCCAACCATCCGGCACGAAAGGATTTGGTGATGATTACATCTTCTCTTTCATCTTTTTGTTCTAGCTGAACCTTTTTTAAAATGTCCTCTTTTATCATAGTCTGCTCCTCCTTTAAATATTAACTAAATTATAACATTTGACAATCCGCATGTAAAGTTTTATTGTCATTATGTAAAGTTACATTGCTTTTATGTTCTAGATATACTGAATTTTATTTTTTAATATATTAAAATATTCTAATTTGCGCTCTTAAGACTTGCTATTGATGAATAATTGTTTGCTCATACTCTTTCATATAAGGGTATTCTCTTATAAATTTCATTTTTACAATTCCAACAAGATCGATCGGTCCAAGTTAATCTACTAATAGTTAGTTATTTTATTCTTCAGTTATTGTATCTATTTTAATTAATTCATTTATATTCTCTTTATAATTGCTTAATTTGAAGACAAATAAAAAGAACAGAGCTAAAACTAACTCTATTCTTCTACAACCAATTTATTAAGTTTGTTGAATCAGGATTTTCATTATTAACCCTGAGTCAATGTTCGATTATTCATTAGTTCTTCCTTTAAACAGATAGATTACTTTTAACCATTAGTTCATTGAACAATCTACTAGCTAGAATTCCGCCTAAATAAGCGAAAGCTGAAGACAAAGGCATTACTATAAGTAGAGCAATAAAAGGTAAAAGTAGTATGAAAAGGCTCATCATTTTTTCGGTTAATACAGGACTAGATAGTTCACCCATTCGCGGGGAATAGATAAGTCCTACTAAGGCAGGTAATAAAAGCTGTATCAATAAATCTTCTGGTAATTGTAGAAAGATTACGATAGCCATTATCGTCAAAAAGCTGATCACTAATAGTTTTCTTTTGTTTTATTCATAAGCTTCTCCTTGTTCATTTTTCTAACTCATAATTTTCTTATGAAAACTTAAGTTGACCAATTTTCCTTATTTTACCTAATTAAGTATATAAAGACAAACACTCCCTGAGTCTAAAAATTAGTATTAAGGAGTGTTTGTTTTTAAAAACTTAAAATTCATTGAATAATTTAAGATCAGCTAACCTATTATTTTGACTTTTTAAGATTATTCAGTAAGGGATAAAAATAATGGATACTTGGTTTACTTTTTAAAGTGACATTGATTGGTATATTATTTTGTTTTTCTATTCCTGAGAAAACTATTTCTTCTTTAGTTAGTTTTGATAGCTCAATAGAATTGTAATCTATTAAATAAAAATAAACTATTAAACCATTGTTATATTCTCCTACCCAGGAACCCAACAAATCCATTCCAAGTGATCCACTATTTATTATATCTAAAGTTAAATTAATCTTGTATGTTGATTTCGCCACTGTAGGAGTCGCTCCAAATAAAGAATAGACCACAGAAATGATAAAAGGCATTAAAAAGATTTTAGAATTTATGGTTTCATTTAGTACGAGTTCTTGAAAGATTCCAAATAAAATTATAATCAGCCATAAGCACAAAATAAAAGTACCGACTTTATATCTCGTTATTGGATATTCTTTTAATACCTCATCATTGATAAATGAAAACTTTTTAGTACGATATCTCAATAAAACAACGATTAAACCTATGCCTAGAAAATAAAATAGTGTTCTAAAGAACGTTTGCAAAACAAATACCTCCATATTTATTTTAAATTAACGATTGAATAGTTTTTAATCAATTTTTGTGACAAATTAAACTTCATTCTCACAAGTGATTTACTTAATGTAATAAGCCCACCCTTTACCAATGGCATAGCCAGTACAATAGACAAAAGCAACAATCAGTAACCCATAAACGATCATTTTTAAAATCGCTGTTGTTTTTTGATATTTTTCTAATTCATTTGTATTTTTTTTAATTTTATTCATTAAATTAACATCTCCTTTTAACATATAATCTAAAGATAATTGATAAAGATTACTAATTTTAATCAAGGTTGGAATATCAGAAAAGCTTTTTCCGACTTCCCAATTAGACAGCGTTTGCCGTGTGACATTCAACTGATCAGCAACTTGCTGCTGAGTAAGATTAAGTTCTTTTCTCTTTTCCTTTAAAATCTCATTTAGCATCGTCTTTACCTCCTAAATTTAGGATAATATATATTGAAGATGTCTCCTAGCAATTAGAAATTGCACTTGATTATATTTTGGCAAATCTTTTTTGCATGGCTAGTATTTCAAGAATTGCTATGAATTTATATCATTTAAATGAATTGCTAAGACTTTCAACTGTCCTATTGAATTATTGCAAATAAAATGAACTTTATATTTAAAAGAGACCCGAACGCGTCTCTTTTTTAGTTAACTATATTTTGTCAGGATGTTCTGCCTAAAAAAAGCAAATGATTATTTAAATTACAATCAATAGTTTTTTTATAATTTCAAACATTATCTTATTATAAATCTCTAATTTTCATTTTTTCAATTTGAGAAGAAATATTTCTTTTCTTTCTAATACTAAAATGTATAGCTAATAAAATAAAGGTAGGTATATTGTTTACTAAGAATGTAGATACAAAATCCATTAAACTTTTCATGTTATCTGATTGTTGGAGGGGGGTGATGTTCAAAACAAGTGATAAAGACGTAGAATAGACAAAACTAATAGAGGGTAGTATCAAGCCAAACCATTTGTTTTTCATTTTTGATAATAATATTTGTAAGATAATAATTAATGCCCCATATACAATAAACATAATCAAAACAGATCCCATATTATTCAACTCCTTTCATCTTTTTATACTCTGAAACCAAAATTTTAGCTGTTTCAAAATCAATCTTATCATTAACAGCCAATCGTTTAATTAAAGAGATATAAGGTTCATTTGCAATATCATCGCTCATTTTAATTTTTTGGATAAGCCTATCTAACCTTAATCTAACTGTCGGATAGGTAACCTCATATTGATTAGCGATTTCTTTTAAAGAGCCAGATGCTAATATAAATCTTTTGATAAAAGATAAATCTTCTTCTTCGAGATTTGCCATCCATTCAGGAATTATATTAATTTTCATTTCATCCTCCTTCTTTAACTAAATTAAAGATAACATTTAACATTATTAAAGTCAATCTACATTTTATACTTTCACATTATTTATAGTAGGTCATTTTTACCTGTTCTAAATGATAAAAGGACACTTAATTATCTATTCATTCTATTGAGAATGCTATTTGGGAATTAATTTTAAAAAAGCTTTTATTTTAGTAGAATGTTTAACTACTAGCTTGAAATAATTATTATATCAGTAACTTAAAAAAACAAATTCATTATTGCTAAAAAAAAAGTAAGTTATAACACTTCATAACTTACTCCTTTTTTATATTTGATTTAAGAAAGCTAGTCATACTAACTCATAACTCTTTGCTAATTGATTAGAGAAAATAAATTCTCAGCAAAATATTCTGCGATTGTTGTATCAAATAAAGTTATTAATAGACCATCAACCATCGCACTAAAAATATACAAAACAAAACCGAAAACGATTAATTTCATTACGACTTTTTTATTATTCTTTTTCATATTACTCCTTTCTTTTTTCTAACATTTTACAGCCTGAGTCGCTTGAACACTAACCATTCTTAAAAGGATAATCTTAATAGATTTTCCCTTGCAAGATAGGTAAAATTCCATATTAACAACTAACTATCTGAAATTTTTTAAACCCATTCAAAAAAATATAATTCTATTATATATTCTTTATTTACTTAAGACTGAATTTATCCTTAATTCTCTTGTTTCTTGAATAAAGCGTGTATTAGAGAGTTTAGGATTAAAAGAGTGTATCCTATCAATACAATAATATCAATTAAATTCTCTAAATTTAAATATTGAAACAAAAAATAAAGCAACAAAATTTGAATTAAAATGATAAAAAATTTATAGTTTTTCCAAAATGAAGTATCAAACTTTTTGTTTTTCATAAATACCCTCCTCTATGAATCCGTCCATTTAACCTTTAAAAGTAGAATTGAAATTATTTAAATTGACCTAAATTTTTTTATAAATATTTGTCTTATTTTAAACGGTTTCATTATCATTATAGCAGGGCTACTTCAAAAATTAAAGTTTCAAATAATTTAATTTATTTTAATTAAGGTGCCCACTGATATAAAAAGGTAATATCACTTTGTCGTATTCAATAATTGTTACTATTCGATTACCTGTTTATAATTTAATTACCAGGATCGTCTTCATTCTATCCTCCAACGTTTTATCATAAACAGGTCTACTTAAACCTATAATAAATGATAACTTTAAAATAAGAATTCCCCTCATCCAAATACGGGTGAAGGGATCCATCATTCTATATTCTTATTTTTAGTTAAAATTTATCATGGAGTTTAAGGATATCTAATAACATTTCATCTCTGTATTTTAATAAGGACTTCCGATCATTCCCAATTTCTTTTGGTCTGTTTTTTAGCGATTCTGCAACCATGTCAGGAATTTTTTCTTTCGCTTCTTCGGGGATTTCAGTCCAAGTAGCAAGGTCTTCTAACCAGCTTTCTAACGATGGACCGATATGTTTGAGGAGCGTTTCAATTCCGCCTTCTCCTCCGCCTAGTTCAAAGATGAGGCCAGGTCCCATGATGCCCCAGCGAATGCCTGGTCCAAAAGTAACCGCCTTATCGGCATCTTCCATCGATACTGCACCGTCTAATACCATAGAGATAACCTCTCTAAAAACAGCCGCTTGAATTCTATTCGAAACGAATCCTTTTAATTCTTTATTCAAAACAATCGGTTCTTTATTAGAAGCTTCAAAGATTTCTTTGGCTATTTTAATTGCTTCATCACTTGATTTTTCACCTTTAGCTAGTTCAATTAAAGGAATCAAATGAGGTGGATTATATGGGTGGGCACCAATGATTCGTTCGGGCTTTTCAGCATACTTCGCTATTTCACTAATCAATAAGCCTGAAGTTGAAGAACCCATTACCGCTTCGTCAGGTGCATATTTTTCAAACTCTTTAATAAATTCTTGTTTTATTTCATATTTTTCTGGTAAGCACTCTTGAACATAATAAACATCTTCTAAAGCTTCTTCAATATTTCCTGTGTATGAAATTCTACTTAAAATAGAATTTTTTTCTTCTGAGGTAAAAATTTTTTGATTAACGAGCGTATTTAAAGCATTGTCTATATATTCTTTGACTTTTTCTTCTTCTTCTTTCCATTTATTATAGGAAACAACATTATAGCCTCCTAAAGCAAAAACAATTGGAAATGAGCTACCTATCACGCCGCCAGCAATTACTGTAATTTTTTTATCCATAATAATCTCCTTTACATACCTAGAATCCACAGTTATAAGTTATTAAACAGACATAAATAAGAGTGTTTGGTATATTGTAGAGTAAACAAACAGATTGAATTCAATAGTCATACTTAATTTTTTCAGTACCCCCTTCCTAATCCAATCAAACATTCATCCTTTCATCAATACTCCTTCTATTTATAGTCTTTGTTTACTTTTTCATCATAGAATAAAAATAGAGCTTTTTCAAGAATTCCGAATTTCTTTCTTTCGTTTTTTATCTTAAAAAGAGAAGTTTACCACAAAGATAAAGTAGACTACTCCTGTCTTTGCGGTAATATTCGTTTTAAAACATTCAATTTTCGAATGAAGGAGATTATTTAATGTATTCGTCTTCGAACATCATCGATATTGTGAAGCCCAAAGATTCTTAAACATTCAAAATAAAATATTTTTACAATTAAAAAAAGTATGCTATTGATAGCAAAAAAAAAAATTAAAAAAAATTATACCATATCCTCTTTTTATTCTTATCTATTAACTAATATCCCACTTAAAAGGAACATCAACTTATTCATCCTTTTCGATTAGGAGATAGGTAGTAGAGTAATTTTTAATTATTATTTCCATCATCTATTCTTTGCAAAAACCTATTAATTTGTTTTTTAGCTGCGCACATTCTCGTAGTCAAGTTACCGAATGTATTTCATTAAAGTTCTAGTTTTTATCATGATATATTTTAAGTCTGTATAGAGTTTAGTGTATTCTAACTTCATTTAATTACCTAATTGTAGATTTGATGAGATTGTCTTCTATGTACATCATATCAACATCTTCAAATAAATGGTTTCTGGTCCATGGAATATGAATATCAGGAGCATAGCCCTCACCATAGGTAAAATATTCTTTATTCACACGAGAGATACCATACCAAAATGTATAGTCTTCATAATCTACTGAAACTACATTAAAGACATCAATAATACAACGTGTAGGTCGACCTATGATGGTGACTTTGTCTGATTTTCTTGCAATATTGACAAAGCTGTCACCAGCAGACCCACAATCATAGTCAGTAAGAATGTATATCTCTTGAGGTCCCTTCTTCACAGCAAGCCACTGGTCTGTCTCCACTCCTACAATTGTAGCTGAATGTTATTGTCGACATTAAATTCTTCAGTAATTGAAATAGCACTTTCATTCAATATTTCATCCATTAAATAACATTCTGCATCACTCATTAAATATAGTGCAAAGATCAATCTTTGTTTCATGCCTTTTGAATACTTTCGAATTGGAACATTTACAAAATTGTCTAGTCGACATGTTTTAATAATCTCTTCAATCTTCAATGAAGATTTCCACTTAAATTTAACTATTTTTAAATAGTCCATTCCAGTTAAATTTTGATCTAACCATTCAATATCTTCCAAATAAAAGAAATTTTTTCTCTGATTATTTACTGCTTGGTTATTAAAACTAATCTCACCCTTATCAACTATTTTTAAGCCTGAGATGCATCGAAATAAAGTTGTCTTACCTGCCCCATTCGGAGCAACTATGCCGTAGATAAACCCATTTAAGAAATTATATGATACGTTTTCTAATACTGAAATCCTCGTACTAATTGATACATTTTGTAATGAGAGCATGATTTCCTCCTATTAGTTATAAGGGCAGATAAAAATTATCTGCCCTTATAATAAAGCGCTATCATTTTTAATGATACACATAGGTGTGTTTTAAATCTAGTTAATCTTTAAATTAAACATTATTTTCTAAAAATGGTTTAACCAGATCCATCCACTCTAGAGGAAGATATGCCGATAGGTAGCCATGACTATAACCTTTGGCTTCATAGAGAGTACAATTAGGATGCATTTTTCGAAATAGCTTCGCTGATTCCTTGACACAGCGCATTTCTTTTTCACCATAAATATATAAAACCTGTGCTTTACTATCTATAATAGACCTTTTTAGCTTATATCCTCCCATATATGTTCGATACATTGTGATTAATGTTTTCATGGGAAGTCTTGGCATATCTACCATATAATAGTTTTCTAGTTCTGCTGGGTAAGCCATAATTGGATACATTTTTTTCATTAAACTAAGTTGAACTTTACTAGCTAATTTACTAAACATAAGTTTACCAAAAAGTTTTACAATTATCGTACTAACTCTTGCTAATTTTGCCTGAGGAATGCAAAGACTTCCATCTATGATTGCTTTCTGTGCTATTTCACTGTCTAATGATAATAACTCCATAACAATTTGCCCACCCAAAGAAACACCACCTACAGCATACAATTCTCCATCACAATTATTTTTTATATAATCCATAATTTGCTGTGCAGAATTTTCAGTCGAGATATAATCTTTCTGATATTCTTCTCCATGACCATCAAGGGTTGGTAAAATGACATGGTAGTTTTCGGATAACATACGCGCTTGGCGAAGATAATTCCACCAAGAATTACCTCCACCATGTACCAATAATATATGTGGACACTTTCGATCGCCAAATTCATGAAATTTCATATTTCAGTACCCTCTTTACTTCTATTTTGTAGGAAGTATATCATTTAGATTTTAAACTAAATCTTATTAAATTAGTAGAGACTTTCACCTTATTTTCTCCTTGTACCGTTTTAATTAATATAATTTTATAAGTGTGTCAGCCAATCGATAGAATATAAGATTCCCTCATGCATTAGCCAAGTAAACACAAAAGTAGAAACAGCTTTCGTTGGGATAAAAATTAAAATAAACTTTTTAAAAGACAAAGAAGTCAGCCCAGCAATCATACATAGAATATCATCAGGCGCGGCTGGTAAGAAGAATAATGTTCCTAATATCCAAGCAAAACGATTAACATTTGATGTCCAAGCCATATATCTCTTATAACACTTTTCCGAAATAAAGCAGAGTATAAAAAATTTGCCGTACTTACGTGCCAGAAAGAAAGCAATAATCGATCCAATGGTAATCCCTATATAATTATAAATAAAACCAATTAAAGTTCCAAAGACAAAATTTCCTGCTACTGAAGTCATCCCACCTGGTATGATTGGTATAACTACTTGAAAAATTTGGACTCCAATGAAGAAGAGCGGCCCCCAAAAACCTAATTGACGCAGGTGAACGGTAAACATTCCACCTTGATTTTCAGGCTTAAAATACGTGCCACAAAAAATAAAATAAATAATAATCATTGAAAGAATTAAACCGACAAGGGTAATTATCTGAACTATTTTCCGATACTTTTTTAATCGTGAGCGTAAATCTGACTCTAGCATAAATAATAAACCCTCCTTGCTTCTATATTTATTATATGATCCAACTGATTACTTAAAGCTAGTATAGAGTTCCAAAGTGATAAGAAAGTGACATTTTTGAGTGGGAATAATGTATTTAAGGAGATTTAAATTTATTTATTAGTCTTAAAATTCATTAAAATAGGCTAATTTCCTAACTTTTATAGATGAAGTTTTCAATCGTTTATTTTTTATTTGAGTATTTTTGCTATTTTTAGACACAACAAAAGATGTGCTAGAAAACCATGCGGATGTCTAGCACATCTATATAATGTTAAACTTAGATCGTTCTAATTAAATCAATAATGGGTCTATCTAAAATTCTTTTTAATGAGAGGTAATAGATCAGTAAATTAATTAGATATATAACCAAGGAAAATCCTAAAAATGGTAAATAGTAATAGTTTTTAATCAGAATCCCCAGACTTAGAGTGGAAGATAATAATGAAATACAAATCATAACGCTAAGCGTCACAAAAATTGAAAGCATAAACGATTTTATTTGTTCGAAGAAAAATTCCTTTAGATAGAGTTTTTTTAATTCTTTTGAATCCATTCCACAAGAATAAAGCATGCCAATTTCTTTTTTCCTATTCATTAAACTCATATTAATGGATGAATAGCCATTGGTTAAATTTAAGATAAATATAATCAAACCTATCGCCACAATAATTTTTATTAAGGAGTTTAGACTCTGAGCTCGATTTATTTTGACTTCTTCTCCTGAGATGATCTCGTATTGATCATCATAAGCTACCTGTTGATTAATCATCGCTTCAATATAATGCTTCACATCATTCACTTCTGCTTCAGCGACATTTATTTTTAATTTATAGGGATAGCGAGCGACTTCCGAATTAGCATCCTCCATCAAGCGATGATAATTAGCAAAATCAGTATAAAGCTTAACTTGAAAGGGCAGCGTCCGCGACTCATACATACCAGGATCATTAATGGTGGTAGCGATTTTAATTTTTGACCGATAGTTTTCACCAATGAATATATCCATTTTTTCAACATTTTTGAAATAAGGGATTTTTTTTGCCTTGGCAATTGGTGTTTGAGGATCCTCTTGAACCCGATTGTCTAAAATGAATTGCCCCTTCTCTCCTCCCATCTTTTTTAAATCTTTTTCTTCTAAAGCAATCAAGAAGCCTTCAAGATAATCTGAGTCCATTTTTTCTAGTTCTTGTTTTAGTTTTTTGCCTAAACCAACTTCCTCTGCCTGGTTGGATAAGGCTAAATTATTTTCAATAGATAAGTACTTCGCTTTCGAAATATACCCTTTATTATGCGGTATTTCTTTTAAGATATCTTTTAAGACTACAGGAATTTCATTATCTTTACTATAATAATCAACGATAATATTATACCCTTCATCAAAGTAGCCAAAATTAGTATAATAACGCGAAATTGACACAACCAAAATGAATAAAGAAATGATTATAATACCTATAGCTGAAATATATGTCTGCGATTTTATACTTGCTAGGTTATTCAATCTTAGCTCTTGCCAAAGATTATCAGCTTTTTTTTTACTTGTTTTACCCAAGCTAATATTACCCTTTATTCCGTCAATAATACTGATTTGAGTGATTTTTCTTGTTGGAGTTATGACTGCAAATAAGACCACTGAAAAAGTAATCAATAAGATGACCAGACTTAAAAGAGGATTAATTTGGATTAATTCTATTTTTGTCACTTCTTGTGCTTTTTGAATATTAATAAATAAATCAGATAAGATTGCAAATCCCAGGAAATGCCCAATTAAAATTGGGATGATAGATAGCCAAATAGCTTCCTTCACTAACAGCTTATATATTTGTAAATTGGTAGTTCCAATCGACTTATACACTGAAAGCTCTTTTATTTTTCTAAGTCCCCATACCCAGAATATATTTTTGATGAAAAAGATAAATAGAGCCAAACAGACAATTAAGGAAAAAATGATCATAGCTTTTGACATAAATTGTTGTATCGGATCATTTTCAACCCCGAAATATGCAATCAGTCTTTCATTAAACTCTAAATCTAGAGCGCGATCTAATGTTTGACTCATTTGTTCTTGTAGAGTCTCTCTATTTTTATAAGCCTCTTCAAAAGAATCAAATTTAATTGAAGCTTGCAGTGGTTGATCACTAATGGCATAGGTCAATGCATAGGTAATTTTACTATATTTATTATAGACATCTTCATAAACACCTACGATTTCATACTCTTTAGTATTTATTACATTAAATGTTTCTTCATTAGTTACCGTACTTAACGGACCTACTTCTTTTTGATTAACCACTCGACTACCCAGTTTAATTGATAGTCTATTCCCTAATTTAAGCTGATGCTTATCAATAAAGGATTTGGAAAGGACTATTTGTGAATCATTTTCAGGAAAGTGTCCTTCAATCATCTCTGAATAGCTTCGCATTTGATTGATTGATTCATCTTGATAATTGATAGCTAAAATATCCTTTTCATATAAGCCTGAATCTGGTTGAACTGATGTTCCACCAGCTAATTTTACTGTTTCTATCGATTGAAGTTGCTTAATTTCTTGACTGTTTAATTCTTGTTTAATCACAGCATCGGCGTAATTCTGAGCCATAGTAGACTTATAATGAATTAAGAGATTGTTGTAGCCATAATAGATGACCACCGAAAAAAATAGACTCACAATAAACAGCGAAATAAAAATAGGGAAATTTCTTTTATTCATTGCGCTCATCCCCCTCAATTTTACCATCGACAACTGTAATCACTCTATTGGTTTGAAGAGCGATTTCCTCATCATGGGTAATGACTATGATCGTTTGTTTTAAACTTTTGTTAAAGAATTTTAAAATATCGATAATCTCTTGCGAATTTTTACGGTCTAAATTACCTGTTGGTTCATCTGCAAGTATAATCGAAGGTTTATAAATTAAGCTTCTAGCAATAGCGACTCTTTGTTGCTGGCCACCTGAGAGCTCACTAGGGAAACTGTCTAACTTATTTTCAATTCCCAATTTTTGAACTATATCCTTAAAACCCCCCTTGTCAATTGCTTTTCCGTCTAATTTTAAGGGGAGTTCTATATTATGTCTGACTGAAATATTGGGTATGAGATTATAAAACTGATAGATTAAACCAACTTTTCTCCGTCTGAACAAGGCTAATTCTTTCGCGCTGTAATTAGCGATATCATTTCCCTCTATATAAACTTTGCCCTCACTTGGAAAATCGACGCCACCCACAATATGGAGTAAAGTAGACTTGCCTGAACCACTAGGACCAACTATCGCCACAAATTCTCCTTTGTCAATGGTTAGATTGACCCCTTTTAAAGCTTGAACAAGATTATCTCCATTTCCGTATTCTTTTTTCAAGTTTTCTACTTTTAAGATCTCCATAATAGCCTCCTATTAGTTAGTAAATTAATAATAGTCTGGCAATGTGATAATTAGGTGACATTATAGAATTTAATTTCAAATTTTGCCCCATTCTCAATATTTGAGACATTTATTTCTCCTTTATTCTTTTCAACGATACTCTTAGCCATGGCCAATCCAATTCCAAACCCATTGGAATCAGGGGTCTTATAAAATCTTCTAAAGATTTTTTTCAAGTTCTCTCTAGCTATCCCACCGCCATTATCTTGAATAGTAAGCGAGGTAAATAAAGGATTTCTCCTTGAATCAACCTTTATATGATTACATAGGGGACGATTATAGGCATTTTTCAAAATATTCGTCACGGCTTCAGCCAGCCAGTAAAAATCACCCTCTATAAAGAGAGTTTCGAGAGAATCACTCACTTCAAAATGAACATTCCTTCTAAAATCAACTGTTTCTGAAGCATATTCCACTAATTCTGCTAAATTTATCGTTTCTTTTTTCATGGGGTCTTCTTTTGCATCCAGACTCGAAAGCTTTAATAAAATATCTGAAAGTGTATTCAGTCTTAACAATTGTCTTTTTAAAATTAAAAGTTCCGACTTACTGGCTTCTTGGACTTCTATGGTTTCCAAAGAAAACTGCATACTTGTTATAGGTGTTTTAATTTGATGGGCAATATCTTCAAGGTATTCTATCTGCCTTTGAGCGTTATCGACAGTCTGTTCCCGAGCTTCCACCAAAGCAATAAATAATTTGTATAGAGCATCTTCTAACATCGAAAAATCATCTTGCTTCATAGGCATGGTATAATTTTTTTTGTTCATATTTTCGATTAATTGAAGCAATTCATTGATTCTTTGCTTCTTTCTATATTCAAGCCAAAAATATAGGCCTAGTAGACTGAAAATCCAAAGTATATATATCATTTAATCCA
This sequence comes from Facklamia miroungae, assembly GCF_012396555.1. Taxonomy (GTDB): domain Bacteria; phylum Bacillota; class Bacilli; order Lactobacillales; family Aerococcaceae; genus Facklamia; species Facklamia miroungae. The sequence goes on along the minus strand of NZ_JAAXPS010000001.1, from coordinate 6,792 downwards.
TCCTATATCCTATGCCTCTAATTGTAGTAATTACATCCTTATCAAGCTTTTCTCTGATTCTCTTAATGGTCGATGTCAATGTATTGTCATTAACGTATTTATCCCTATCCTCCCAAAACATTTGCATCAGATGACTTCTTGTATAAACCCTGTGTGGATTTTTCAAAAACAATAGAAGAATCTCGTATTCAAGCGCTGTTAGATTAACGGACTGGTGATGATAATGAACTTGCGATCTTGTAAGGTCAATTTCAATGTCTTTGTATGCTAAAGTTTTACTTTCGGTCAAAGGAATCGTTCTTAAAACGGCATCCAGTCTTGCCCGAAGTATGGCCAAAGAAAAAGGCTTAATCAAGTAATCATCCCCCCCACTATCTAACAATCGTATAATAAAATCCTCATCATTCTTCACACTTGTAATAATGACACGAATATCTTTAACTTTTAACTGTTCAACTAAATGATGCCCCTCTTTGTCTGGTAAATTGATATCTAATAAAGCAACATCATAAGTAATATTTATTTTTTCCAAGGCTTCATAATAGGAATGAGCGATGTCTGCAAGATAGTCATGGCTCAGTAGATAATTTTGAATTTGATTTGCTATTTCTATATTGTCTTCAATAATCAAGACTTTATTCACTGCTAAATCCCCCCATCTTTTCATAAATAATTATACAAATTATAAATCATAAAGATACCCTATCTTTTTAGAATGAAATAACCCTCAAAAGTGTAAGTTAATAAACACACTTTTAGGGCTATTTGATATAGTTTTTCATATTTTTTTTAAAAATATCATAATATTACTACTATGATATTTTGTTTTAAGAGTCAATAATAAAATAGGTCGTTTTCGAATGAGTGCTCGATCAATAGATAATCTTTATTTTGACTAATTGATAGATTCTCACCATTTTCTCCGCAAAGTGTTTCTAATTATTGTTCGAGTTTAGGGGCCAGTATATTTCTATCGTCCTAAGTCCTAATTTTTCTTATATTCTCATTCGTATTTCTTTTTTAGCTTTTCGTGTAAATCCTTTAAATTACTATTTTTTCTAATTTGCTCAAATATTTCGTCATTAGAAAAAATATTAAGAACAGATTGTACAATCATTTTATCACTTCTATTAGCCTTCTTACCTACAATAATATTTTGATCCATCCAATCATCAACGAGATTAAAATAATCATCTCCCTTTAATACAAAGTCTTTCTCCTTCATTAAAATTAACTCATTTAAAACTCGCTCTGCATACTCCGAACCATTTTCAATATCATGATCTTCTAAATACCTTTTAGCAGCTGAGAGATAAAATGTAATTACAAGTCCTTTGTTTAATTCTTTAATATTAAATATATCTATTAAACTTTGTATTTTATTTGAAGTTTCCTTCCAACTAGTCAAGTCCAAAATCTTGTGTAAAATACTCTACAATATTTCTACGCTCACTTATTGATTAAATTTGATATACTTTCTTGAGGAACTGAGCCATTCGTCATACGTGTCCATCAGGACGGCACCAATTAATCGATTGGCTGACGCACGATTAGGGAAAATGCGAATAATCTTTTCTCTTCGGCGCACTTCTTGGTTCAATCGTTCCAAAAGTTTAGTTCTATTTAACGATTGTGACTTTTACCCACTACGGTGTATTGAAAAGCATCTTCGAAGCCATTATCCTGAATCTCGCAAGGCTTTTGAACATGGACCCAGACGCCGCAAAATCCTGGGCAAATCGGTTGAAGAACGCCCCCAGAAAGTGGAAGATCGTGAGGAATGGGGACACTGGGAAATCGATACTGTGGTAGGTCCGCATGGTGAAGAGGAACCTACCTTATTGACGTTAGTTGAGCGTCACTCACGGTTTGAGTGGCTTATTTTGATTAAGAATCAGACCAGTCAGGCCGTTCATCAAGCGATCACTCACCTCATGAACTCCCTAGGAGATAAAGCTGAGCGACTCTTTAAGACTCTCACAAGTGATAACGGTTCAGAGTTCAGTTCACTCACAAAAGCTGTCTCCTCTGTAGCTGAGGTCAACTTCGCTCACCCTTACTCATCTTGGGAGCGTGGCACCAGTGAAAATCAACACCGTCTCGTTCGACGTTATATACCGAAAGGGGAGTCTTTAGCTAGGTATACACAAGTAGATATTGATCGCATTCAACAATGGATGAATGATAGGCCACGGAAGCTATTAGGTTACGCCACGGCTCACGAAGTGTTTGTTAAGGCATGGAAGAATGAACAGAAAACAGCTTGACGTGAGGGCTTGACAAGGAGCCTCCTTCGCCATGGTTTCCTAGCGTAAACGCCAGATAAACCGCTCAGCCCATCAGGCTACCATGGCTCAGCTCCTTATAAAGCCCTCACAGAAAGATTAAACAGCTACATGGATCATTGAACTCACACTTCTCATGAGCGAGGCCTACTTTGTTCTAGGTGGCTAAGTTCTATTTGCAATTTATAAATTAATAATAACTTTGACTTTAATTACTTTGTGTAATTATAAAAAACTAAAACAAAATATTAAAAACTGATTTGTTAGCTTATTTTGAAGTCAATAGTGCGTATTATATTTTCGTGTTAATTATCCTTAATAAAGTTTTTATTCACAATATATGACATCACAAAAATACTAAAAGAGCAAAAAATAAAAATATTCCAACTTAAAACTGGGACTAATTTACCAAAAATAATATTAGAAGGAGATACTAATAAAGAACTGAAAATAAATAGAATTGAAAAAACACGGCCTAAATATTCCTGACTCGTCTCCTTTTGAATTATCGTAAATACTTTAGCATTTATTTGAACTAAAAAATAACCATTTATAAGAGCACATCCAAAAATAAAATAGATGTTTTTAAAAATACCAGCTATTAACAATATCATACATAGATACTTAATATCTGAAACAAAATTACTGTCTTTCCTTCTTTTACTCACATAAGTTAAAACAATTCCACCAATAATCCCGCCAATCGCTTCCAAACTTATTGTAAGACTATAAAAATCTTCAGATTTATTTAAAATTACATTTATTATATATGGTAAAGCTAGATCATATGAGATCATAATAAAATTTAAAAAAGAAATAAATATTAGGATTCCTAATATCTTTCTTTTATTTATTACATATTTTAACCCTGAAACCAATCTTTTCACAAAATTCTGTTTATTAGAGTCTTGTTTGATATTATTGTAAGGAACTGTTGATATGAGAATCGCTGAAATTAAAAAAGAAAGAGAATTAATAAGAATAAAAACATTAAAGTTGTTAAATACAGATAATAATAATGCTCCAACTAATGGCGAAACAACTTTAATAGCACTTGATAACGTGTTTTGCAAAGAATTGAAAGACTCAATATTTTCAGAAGAGATAACATTAGGTACAACAGCTTTAGCTGAAGGTGAATTTATTGCCATAGACAAACTCAAGACTGAACTTGTAGTGATTAAAATTAACTTGTCTTCGACATAGTCATTAAGTAAAAAAGCACAGACAAGACACGATATAAAACTAATTAAGTCAGAGAAAATAAGTAAATGTTTTCTATTAAATATGTTTCATTATTAGCACCTGCTACTGCTGGCAATCAAGACCAAGTATTACCAATGCTGGTTGTCAAATATGAATTCGAAAATACTTCTGATCAAAAAGTAATGGATTATGCTCACGCTTGGGATCAACAAGTCTTCTTCTCTCAATTTAAAGAAGATTCAATGAATAAACTAGAACCAGCCAACTACCAATTAGATCCTGATCAAGAAGTTTTTCCTAAGTATGAAGAAGTAGATTCTGGCGAACAAACAACAGTCACAGCTTACTATCAATTGATGGACACCGAATCGCCTTTGACCCTATCAATTGCAGAAAATGAAACGATTTCTGATTTCGATCTCAAAATCGAAGATTTACTGAAGTTACCTAACCCAAGCGCTCTTTATTTAAATGATAGTAACCAAGGATACCTTTTTGACTTTAATACCCTTTATGTATTAAACCCAAGCCAAGATTTAGTGAATCAATTAGACCTTGAAATTCAAAATCCATCTGATTTTGAATTATCTAAAGAAGCAAATGTTCAATTAGAAAAGCTCAATGAAAATGATGTTGAAGCAATTAAATTAGAAAACATCAATTACCAAGTAACTGAAGAAGAACAAATTGAAGTCATCAATGAATACGAAGAAGTCATACTGACACTGGAATCTCAATCGAATTGGAATGATTTTGAAGACCTTAACGGTCAAATGTATCAAATTGTTGAATAATTTATCATTTAAATAATATAACTAAGGCACCATAAGGTTCACTATCTAACCTCATGGTGCCTTAGTTGAATGGATTAACTCCGCATCCCCTGATAGTCGCCTCTTCTTCTAACTTCTGATAAATAGCGTTTAAGACCTCTCACTTTTTCAATGACCATTGAAGTCCGAATACTTGTTCACGTGGTGCATAAATTTTTTTCTAATGATAAACCGATACTGTCACCGCTCTTTTCTTTTTTGAGTATTTTCCAATCGTTCTAAATTTAATTTTAAACTTTTTATTCAAAGATATAAGATTTTTGAAAACGTTTTTATACTGTGTTAAAATATAAATAATTAAGTTGATGGAGGGGAAAATGTTTATGAATAAATATGATTTTAAACCTCATTTAAAATCTTTTTTAGGGGCGACTTTAGGTTATCTCTTAGGTAAATGTGTATTTTATTTTTTTAAAGGTGAAATAGGAGGTGCGATACCTGTTTATATAGGTGCTATTTTAGGCACTCAATATGCTGTATGGCGTCAGGAGAAAAAGAAATATGAAAAAAAAGATGAGAAATGATGTTAGTTTTAATTCTTTTTAAAGTCGTTGTTAAAAATAGCTATCATCTCTTATATTTTAAACTTCGAAAAGATTATTTTAAATTAAATCTATCTTTTGCCACTACCATAGGAGGCTGCTGCGACTATACTATTCAATAAATTGCTTACCAAAAAGCACCTATCTTTTTGATAAGTGCTCAAAATTTTGTTTGATAGTTTTTTTATTAAATTAGAAACATTATCTTCTATACTTCTTTTGTAATTTCTCAATATCCTTCGTATCAATCCACTCTTCTGTAAAACCACAATTACCGCATACGTATCTGTCTACTAAAACAGCCGAGAAGACAGTAGATCCAATAGGAATATTGTTGCCTCTACCATACGCTCCAGAAGCTCCAGGGACCATAAAAATATCTTCACTACCGCACTTTGGACATTTACCTGTGTTTTTCATATATATATTATCTCCTTTAATTAAATACGCAACAAACTGGAATTTAACGTTTATAGTAAGCTGTTTTTAAAAACCTGAAAATATATCATGATTTTCTTCTATCCTCTTATTAATGATTCATAAAATTAGCTTTTAAAAAATTAGATTCGTTTTACATTTTTGAGTAATTCAACTACTTTATTTTTATCTCTGTTTTTATAAAATTGATGATATTCATTTCCAAAAACATTGATTATTACTTTAAAATCCTCATTATCAGTTTCCTTATATTTTATATTCTTAATATCATTAAACTTAGCATTTTTTATTAATGTTGTAGATCCCATCATGATAGTCACCCCATCTTTCCCTATTCCTGGAGTAAAAGTAAAAGAAATTAAGTAAGTTATTGCTGATGCTACAGTGATATAGCCTAGAATTGTATTGTCTAATGTATAACAAAGATAGAAAGATACAAGTCCAAAGATAATTAATAGCGTTGTCAAAATCTTTTTCCTCGAAATATAGACATCATTCTCCTTAGCAATATAAAAATTATGAATACTACCTATTATGAATATAATTATCAACAGTATTTTTAACAAAAAATTCACCTTCTAAAATTTATATTATATTAATCTTATCATTTAAACGGGTATTTTTCAATTAAATGCATACAAGACACGTATTAGTTATAAACACGGCTTATCCGTTTAGTTTTATCTAGTAAAACTTTTTATCCTATTAATTTTTACCTCTTTATTTAGATACAAAAAAACGATAGATTTTATTTCTATCGTCCTTTCACGGAAATATCCCACTTGAGTTTATATGTTTTTATCTATAAACTTTTGATTTGATACTAATAAGTGTTTGTAATATTCAATATATTTTGGACAAAACTTTCTCATTAAATTCCATCTCATCCATTTTACTCCTCTTCTTATATTAGGTTTAATTTTATTAAATTAGTTATTGGATCTATATATATTAATGTTACATCCACTTTATCAGATGTATTATCTTTAAATACCCATTTCTTTGATTCCTACTACCAATATATGTATCAAATACTCTGAAATTTTACTTTAAATTTGGTATACTATACTTATAGTAATATTGAAAAGTAAAGAAAGGTGTTTTATAAAAAAATATAAAGGTGAGATAATAACAAAAGATACCTATAAAACTGCTATTTTATGTTTAGGTATAGGTTTTATCATTACACTATTTTCAGATGATTTTGTCATAGGTTTAGTGATTATTTTAGCAACAGTAGGTATATCAGTTTATATGAGTATAGTAAGAATGGTAAATAGGATTTGCCAAACATAAATGGTGTATACTGTACCCTTAAATATAATCTTCAAACCTTTAATAATTAAAGCACCATAAGGTTTACTATCTAACCTCATGCTGCCTTAATTTAATGGATTAACTCCGCATCCCCTGATAAGATCCCCTTCTCTCCAGCTCTTGATCAATAGCGTTTAAGACCTCCCACTTCTTCAGTGACCATTGAGGCCC